>CAMLJY010000063.1 GCA_946480465.1 uncultured Burkholderiales bacterium | reverse complement strand
GCTGGCGATCACGCCGATCGAACGCGCCTGGCGGTATGCGCTGCTGCAGCGCAAGTTGGGGGCGGCGGACTACGAGCAAGCGCTGACCATCGCGCAGGACGTGCTGGACGCGCGCAGCTGGAACAAGCTGCGCTGGGCGCTGGGCATGACGGCGGCCGCTTGAGGCTCGTGCGCGGCAGTGGACACCGAGGCAGGTGACAGGCTGCGGGCCTCGTGATGCGCGCTTCGGCCGCTTTCGGCCGCTTTCGGCCGGTGCGGTCGTTGGGTGGACGTCGGTTGGACGTGCGAGGTGTGGAGCGACAAAGGCACGGGCGGGCAGGCCGCAGCGCGCGAATCCGGCGGTCGGTCCCCGGGGGACCGACCGCCGGACTCGGCCCGCCGTGGCCGCACCCCGGGCCGCTCGGGCGCTCCACACGCCGCAAGTCAAACAACACACACATCAAGGACAGCATCGGGCCGAAAGCGGCCAAGAGGAACGCAGCGTCGTAGCCTGTCCACCGAACGCCAGGCGCGCATGCTCATAATTCGCCGCCCCCACCGAGCTTCCTCGAGCCGCAACGCGTGGACCTCGCCACCTTCGCCGTCCAGTGCCTCAACGCCGTGCAGTACGGCCTGCTGCTGTTCCTGGTGGCCTCGGGGCTGACGCTGATCTTCGGGATCATGGGCGTCATCAACCTGGCGCACGGCAGTTTCTACATGATCGGCGCGTACATGGCCTTCGCGCTGTCGCCGCTGTTCGGGCAGAACTTCATCCTGATGCTGCTGTGCGGCACGCTGCTGGCCGCGGCGCTGGGCTACCTGCTGGAGTGGCTCTTCTTCAGCTACCTCTACCAGCGCGAGCACCTGCAGCAGGTGCTGATGACCTGGGCGCTGATCCTGGTCTTCGAGGAACTGCGCTCGCTGCTCGTGGGCAACGACGTGCATGGCGTCAAGGCGCCCGACTGGCTGGCCGGCAGCATCCCGCTGGGCGAGCTGATGACCTACCCGGTCTACCGCCTCTTCGCCTCGGCGGCCTGCATCCTCGTGGGCCTGGCGCTGTGGTTCGTCGTGCAGCGCACGCGGCTGGGCATGATGATCCGCGCCGGCGCCAGCAACCGCGACATGATGCGCGGCCTGGGGCTGAACATCACGCGGATCTACCGCATCGTCTTCGCCGGCGGCGTGGCGCTGGCTGCGCTGGCCGGGATGATCGCGGCACCGATGGCCAGCGTGTACCCGGGCATGGGCGGCCACGTGCTGATCGTCAGCTTCGTGGTCGTGGTGATCGGCGGCATCGGTTCCATCGGCGGGGCGCTGATCGCGGCGCTGCTGGTCGGCTTCGTGGACACCTTCGGCAAGGTGTTCTTCGCCGAATATTCGGGCATCGGCATCTACTTGTTGATGGCCGTCATCCTCGTCTGGCGGCCCGAGGGCCTGGTGAAGCGGGGCGCCTGATGGCCACCCACGCCCTCGGCCGCCTGCCACCCTGGCTCCTGCCCGCGCTGGGCGGTGCCGCACTGCTGCTGGCGCAGCCGCTGCTGACACCCTACCTGCAGGATCTGGTGCTGCGCATCGTCGTGCTCGCCGTGTTCGCGCTGAGCCTGGAACTCCTGATCGGCACCACCGGCCTCGTCAGCCTGGGTCACGCGGCGTTCTACGGCATCGGCGCCTATGCCACGGTGATGCTGTCGCCCGCCGACGGGCCGGGCTCGATCGCGCTGCTGCTGCCGGCGGCGGCGGGCAGCGCGGCGCTGTACGCACTCTTCGTCGGTGTCTTCAGCCTGCGCACCAAGGGCGTCTACTTCATCATGGTGACGCTCGCCTTCGCGCAGATGGCCTACTTCGTCTTCCACGACACCCAGTTCGGCGGCGGCACCGACGGCATCTACCTGAACTTCTCCCCGGTGCTGGGCGATCCCGCGAAGCCGCTGCTGGACAGCGGCGACAAGCCCACGCTGTACCGCCTGGCCGCGGGCGTGCTGATCGCGACCTGCGCGCTGCTCGCACTGCTGCGCCGCTCGCGCTTCGGCCACGCGCTGGCCGGCATCCGCGTCAACGAGCAGCGCATGCGCGCCGCCGGCTTCCCGACCACGCTGTACAAGCTCGCCGCCTTCGTGATCGGCGGCGCGCTGGCCGGCGTCGCGGGCTTCCTGGTCGCCGCCAAGGACGGCGTGGTCAACCCCGAGCTGCTGTCCTGGCACGTCTCCGGCGAGGTGATGCTGGTCATCATCCTCGGCGGCCTGGGCCACCTGCGCGGCGCGGTGATCGGCGCGGTGGCCTTCGTGCTGCTGAAGGAAGCGCTGTCCAACCCCGCACTGCTCGGCCGCGCGGCCGACCACTGGCAGCTGACGCTGGGCGCCACGGTGATCGTCTTCGTCGCGCTGCTGCCCAAGGGCTTGATCGGCGTGCTGCAGAGGTCCAAGGCATGAGCGCCGTGCTGCGCTGCGAAGGCCTCACCCGCCGCTTCGGCGGCCTCACGGCCGTCAACGGCGCGACGCTGGACTTCAGCCTCGGCGAGGTGCACGCGGTCATCGGCACCAACGGCGCGGGCAAGTCCACCCTGATCAACATGCTGTCGGGCGAGCTGCCCGCCACCGCCGGCCGCGTGCTGCTGGACGGCCAGGACATCACCGCCTGGCCGCAGCCGAAGCGCGCGCGCGCCGGCATCGGCCGCAGCTACCAGCGCACCACCGTGTTCGGCGAGTTCAGCGTGTTCGAGAACGCCCGGCTGTGCGCGCAGGCGGCTTTCGCGCGGCCCTTCGCCGTGTGGCAGAGCGCGATGACCTGCAAAGACAGCGGCCAGGCCGCGCAGGAAGCGCTGGCCGCCGCGGGACTGGCGGAACAGGCGGCGGTGCGCACGTCCACGCTCAGCCATGGCGCCAAGCGCCAGCTGGAGATCGCGATGTGCCTGGCCACCCGCCCGCGCGTGCTGCTGCTGGACGAACCGCTGGCCGGCATGGGGGCCGAAGAAACCGAGCGCATGCTGGCCCTGCTGGCCACGCTCAAGCCCGGCCACGCCATCGCGCTGGTCGAGCACGACATGGACGCGGTGTTCCGCATCGCCGACCGCATCACGGTGATGGTGAACGGCCAGGTGATCGCCAGCGGCGCGCCCCAGGCCATCCGCGCGAACCGCGAGGTGCAGGTCGCGTACCTCGGAGAAGTCGCATGACGGCACCGCTGCTGCGGGTGTCGGGCCTGCACACCTACCTCGGCGACAGCCACATCCTGCGCGGCATCGACCTCGACCTGCCTCCCGGCGCCTCGCTCGGCCTGCTGGGCCGCAACGGCATGGGCAAGACCACGTTGATCCGCTGCATGCTGGGCTACCTGAAACCGCGTGAAGGCCGCGTCGCCTGGCTGGGCGAGGACGTGACCGGCCAGCCGCCCGAGCGCATCACCCGGCGCGGCATCGGCTACGTGCCCGAAGGCCGCGGCATCTTTCCCAACCTGAGCGTGCGCGAGAACCTGGTGATGGCGGCCCGCCCGCCGGCCGAAGGCGCCGCGGTCTGGACGCTGGAACGCGTGCTGGCCACCTTCCCGCGGCTGGCCGAGCGGCTGGAGCACGGCGGGCAGCAGCTCTCGGGCGGCGAGCAGCAGATGCTGTCCATTGGACGCGCGCTCATGACCCATCCGCGGCTGATGGTCCTGGACGAGGCCACCGAAGGCCTGGCGCCGCTGGTGGTGGCCGAGATCTGGCGCGTCGTCGCGCTGATCCGCGACAGCGGCCTGTCCACGCTGGTGGTCGACCGCAACGTGCAGCAGGTGCTGGCCCACACCGACCGCGCGGTGGTGATGGAGAAGGGCCGCATCGTGCTGGCCGGCGAGTCGGCCGCGCTGGCGGCCGATGCCGCCTCGATGGCGCGTTACCTGGGCGTCTGATCCACGTGCGGCGGTGGCACCGCCGCAGCGCCGCGCGCCAGCCGCCACACGATGAACCCCAGGCCGGCCACGCCGACCAGCAGCACCGCCCACAACAGCCTGGGGCGCCACGCCGCCAGCAATTCGTCGCGCGCCACCTGCTGCGCCACCGCGGGCACCTCGGCGAAGGCGCCCGGCTCCGCACGGCCGAAACGGGCACGCTCCTGGTCCAGCAGCGGCACCAGCGTGGGCAGCGGCAGGGCCCCGTCGGTCAGTCGCGCGTTGCCTGGCGCACCGACCTGCAGCCGGTAGGGCGGCGTGCCCTGGGCCGCGAACACGACCGAAGCCAGCTGCACCCGCGCCACCGCGCTGGTGCGCACGCTGTCGATCGCCGGCGCGCGCTCGTCCGGCACCAGTCGCAGGTAGCGCGTGCTGACGTTCAAGGTCAGCGGCGGCGAAAAGCTGCTGCCGCCCTGCGCCGCCGGCCGCTCGATGCGGTAGGCCACCGCCGCCGTCACGTCGGTCCAGCGCTCGGCCGGGGTGTTGCGGCGCTGCACGCGCAGCGGCAGCACCTGCGTGCCGGGCGGCAGCACCAGGTCCAGGTCGCGCACGTCCAGCACGCCGCCCAGGTCCAGGTGCAGCGCCCGGGCGGCCTGCGCATCCGCTGGCGCGGTGCCCGCCGGCTCGGGGCTCGCCGCGAGCTTCAGCGTCGCGGGTGCGTCCAGCGTGCGGCTGCGCGGCTTCTCGGCGATGGCATCGGCAGCGGTCACCGCGGGTGCGGCAGCCGGGTCGGTCCAGCGCAGGCGCAGGTAACGGCCGGGGTTGGCCGGCAGCGCCACGCGCGGCTGCTGCAGCGACGTGGTGGCGCCCGGCGCACCGGCCGCGCCGGCCAGCGCCATCACCTGTCCGCCGCCGGCCGGCCGCCATTGGCGAAGGTCGGCGCTGCTGTCGAGCCGGTAGCCGGCGCTGAACTCCGCCGGGCCCGACCAGCGCAGCTCGACGTGGCGCGGCACCGGGTCGTCCGGCTTGCGCTCGCCGAGGTCGATCAGCCAGCCGGGGCGGGCGGCCGCGCCCGCAGCAGCAGCCGGCCGCGGTGCTCCGGCCTGCGAGCGCAGCAGCAGCTTGCCGCCGTCGATGCGCAGCTCCAGGTGGGCCGGCAGCGTCTCCGCCGCGGCCTGCGGGGGCAGCGGGTAGATGCTGGCCGGCACCCTGACGTCGTCGTAGCCCAGCTCGTCCGGCCGTGCCCGCAGCAGCGCGAAAGGCACGCGCGCTCCGGTGGCGTCGACCACGCGCAGGTCGGCCAGCGCGCCGTCGCGGCTCCTGGCGTAAACCTCGGGCGGCAGCGGCAGGCGCACGAAGGCGCCGGGCGTGGTGACCGCCAACGGCGCCTCATAACGCAGGTCCGGTGCGTCCACCGCCCACGCCAGCGCACACGCCGGCAGCATCAGCATCAGGGCCGGGCGCGCGTCAAACCGCATGCTTCTTCTCCGCCGTCGCCGGCAAGGGCGCGACGTAGCCGATCACCAGCATCAGCACGCCCACGCCGATGAAGGACACGATGCGCGTGACCGTGCCGGTGCCCGACAGGTCCACCAGCAGCAGCTTCAGCACCACCACGCCCAGCAGCACCGCGCCGGCCACCCACGGCGTGCGGCTGCGCTGGCGCGCGGCCCACCACATCAAGGCCAGTGCGGTGACGCTCCACAGCAGCGTGAGCCCGGTCTGCACCGCGAGCGACGCGGCCCAGGCATCCAGGTGGTAGGGCACGCCGCCCCAGTGGTGGAAAGCGCGCAGCAGCATGCCGTTGAGCCACAGGAAGCCGACGCCGCCGACCAGCGCCATCAGCAGCTGCTCGCGCGAGAGCGCCAGTTCGTCCGGCTCGCCGCCACCGGCTGGCGGGCGCCGCAGCCAGGCGGCGATGGCGACCAGCACCGCGGCAATGCCCAGGTCCAGCGGGTTCGCCAGCGGCACGTGCGGCAGCGGCCGCGCCCCGCCGTTGGACACCGCGTTGGCCAGCAGCACCCAGGCCAGCAGCGCCAGGCTCAGACCACCGGCGGCCAGGCCCTGGTAGGCCCCGGGTTCCAGCCGCAGCGGCCACAGCGCGGCGGCCCGCGGCCGCAGCAGCAGCGCCAGCAGCAGCGCCGGCCCCACCAGCCAGCCCAGCCAAGGCCAGGCGCTGCCCGCATCACCCATCCCGCGCATGAGGGCCCGGCCGAGCATGGCCAGCAGCCCGGCCACCACCCACGCCCCTGCCGCGTGCACGAAGCGCCGGCCGCCGGCCGGCCAGTGCGACGCTGCCCAGCGCAGCGCGAGCCCATGCACGGCCAGCGCGCCGGCCCAGGCCCACCAGCCGCCGTGGTGCAGGGGATTGGCCTGCAGCACCGCGGACAGGGGAGCACACAGCATCAGGATCGGCGCGAACGCCAGCACCGGCAGCGCGATGCCGCGCCAGGCCAGGCGCCGCGCCAGTGCCGCATAGAGCAGCGTGATGCCGGCGAACACCGCGAGCCAGGCCGCCAGCGAGTAGCGCCAGACCACGAAGCGCTCGATCTCCAGCAGCGCGGAGGACAGCAGCCACAGCGTCGCCCAGCCGATCAGCAACGGCTCGGCGATGCGTTCGCGGCTGGCCGTTCCCGCGTGGTGCTGATGCACGAAGTACGCGGCCGCCAGCGACGCGGCCGCCGCCATCAGCCCGTTGAACAGCACCGCGTTCCACGGAACGTCCGGCAGCCCGAAGCGCTGGTGCCCCCACATCATCGAGAAGCCGGCCAGCACCAGCAGCGCATAGCCGAAGGCGCGCGGCAGGCGGCGCTGCTGGCGCAGCCCCAGCCACACCAGGCCCGCGCCCTCCAGCGACCAGGCGCCCGCGGTGCTGCGCGCATCCAGCGCGAAGGGGATCACCAGCGTCAGGAAGACGGTGCCGATCGCCAGGCTGGCCTCGAAGGTCAGCGCCAGCGCGGGCCGGCGCCGCATCCACAGGGCAAGCAGCACGTAGAACCCCGCCAGCACCAGCGCCGAGAGGGCGACGCCGTAGGGCGTGTCCTTCACCAGCCCGTACTGCAGCACGAAGGCCGCGGTCGGCAGCCCGAACAGCAGGCTGCCGTTGACCCACTTCGCGCCCCGGCCTTCGGCCGCCGCGCCGCGCCGCGCGGGCAGCAGCAGCACCGCGACGAACACGAGGAAGAACGCGACCAGGAAGCCCTGGCTGCTGGCGTAGTGCTCGGGCGAATAGCGCATCACCCCCCAGGCGCTGCCGACGACGAAGGTCCACAGGAAGCCGATGAGGTTGAGCACGCGCCAGGTGCGGAACCACGCCACCGCGACGATGCCGAGGTTCAGCACCAGGTAGTAGCTGAAGAGGGCGACCTGGTTGCCGCTGCCGGTGGACACCAGCAGCGGCGTCGCGAAGCCACCCAGCGCGCCGATGACGGCCAGTGCACGCGCATCCTGAAGCACGGCCAGCGCGGCCGCGAGCGCCGCGATGAGCACCATCAGCGCGAAGACCGGGCCCACGGCCAGCACGCCATAGAACTTGAAGGCGACGAAGAGGGTGAGGTACAGCACCGCCACCGCCCCGCCCTGCAGGGCCTGCGCATAGCCGGGGCGCTTCTCGCGCAGGCGCCAGCCCAGCACCAGCAGCACGACCGCCACCGCGGCGATGCCGGCCAGCCGCAGCTCCACCGGCAGGTGCACATGCTCTGTCGCGTACTTTGCAAGGAAGGCCAGACCCAGGAACAGGATGCCGACGCCGGCCTTGACGATGGTGTTGCCGCCAAAGAACCAGGCGCGCAGCGGCGCCAGGAAGTCGTTGCCGGGCGGCGTTGGCGAGGATGCCGCGGGCGGCGTGCTCGCGGACGCGGCGGCCAGCTCGGGCGGCGGCACGGGCGTGGTGGGCTCGAAGGCCGGCGGTGCGGCTGGCGCCGACGGCGGCGGTATCAACGCAGCAGCAGCAAGGGTCCCCGGCATGGCGACCGGCTGCGCGGGCGGCGGGATGCCGGGCACGGACCCGGCATCACCCACCGCGACAGGCTCGGGGGAGGGCGGGATGGCAGCCGCTGCAGGCGGCATGCCGATCGCCTCGCGCAGCGCCTTCAGCTCGCGCTGCTGGCGCTGGGTGCGCACCAGCAGCCAGCCGATCAGGGCGCCGAACACCGCGCCGCCGTCATTGCCCATCGCGCCGCCGAACAGCGCGCCCAGCACGATCGCCACGATCCACAACATGCGCTCGCCTTTCCCGCTTCGACGATTCGAAGCCCGCACCCGCGTTGAGTCGCCCCGCTCGCGCCGGGCACCGCGCGGCCGCGGGGCCGCTTCGATCCGCGGGCACTCTAGCAGTGGCCCGATTCAGTGGGGTCGCGCGCGTTTCAGGCGCGTCGCGAGCGACCGGCCAGGGCGCGGCGCGCTACCTTGCGCGGCGTGGCCGCCGGCTTTGCGGGCGGCTCGGCGGGCGGCTTGCCAGACGACTTCGCAGGCGGCCGTGGGGCTGGCGGCGGCGCGAGCAGCATCGTCAGGTAGGCGTCGACGAGGCTCGGCCGGTGCGCGCCCACGGAGTCGTCCTCATCGCTGTGCGTCGCCCGCAGCATCACCATGCCGACGTAGCTGGCATACCCCAGCGTCGCCCGGTCGCGCGCGGTGTCGGCATCCAGCCCGGCGCGGCGCAGCGTCTCGGCCAGGAAGGCCACGCGGGCCGCGGTGGCTCGCTCGACCACCGGCCGCACCAGCGGATCGGCGGCGGCGCTCCACAGCGCGTACTGCAGGCGCACCGGCCGCGCCAGCTGGGCGCCGCGGCCCTCCACGGTGCGCGTGACGATGCGGATCAGTTCACGCGCCTGCTGCGCCGAATCGGGCACCTGCTCGACCAGGTCGATGATGGCCTGCGTGCCCTGCGCCTCCCAGCGCTCCAGCACCGCCAGCAGCAGTTCGTCGCGGCTCGCGAAGTGCCAGTAGAACGCGCCCTTGGTGACGCCGAGCGCCCGCGCCAGCGGCTCCACCGCGAGCGAGGCGACACCGTGCTCCACCACCCAGTCGGTGGCGGCCTCGATCCAGTCGTCGCGGCTCAGCGTGGCTCGGCGTCCCATCTCATGCGCTCTCGTCGGGTCGGCGATTCTAGGAAGCGCGCGGCGCTTGACGGTGCGCCGTGCCGTTCATAACATTCGCACCCGTATGTTTTGGAAGGCTTCCGTGATGATCGAGCTGATCTGCATCGCGATCCTGCTGTTCGCGGCCGGCTTCCACTTCTACTGGGGCCTCGGCGGCCGGGTCGGCTGGCAGGCCGCGCTGCCGCAGCACGCCGACGGCGAACGCGTCTTCACCCCCAGCGCTGCCGCGGCGCACATGGTGGGGGCGGCGCTGGTGCTGGCGGTGCTGGTCATCGCCGTGCACACCCGAGCGCTGCCGCTGCCGGTGCCCGCGTGGGCCACGCGCGCGGCCGTGGCGTTGATGGCCCTGGTCTTCCTGGTACGCGCCTTCGGCTGGTTCCGCTACGCCGGCTGGTTCAAGGCGGTGCGAGACACGCGCTTCGGACGTTATGACACCTGGTTCTACTGCCCGCTGTGCCTGGTGCTCGGGCTGGGCCTGGCCCGCCTGGCCTGGGCCGGCTGAGCGCCCGCCTCCCATCTCCCCCTGAAAGGAACATGCCATGGCCGTTTTCCTGGGCTGGTGCCTGTTCGCGCTGGGCGTGGCCCACGCGATCTTCGGGCTCGGCCGCTTCCGGCAGCCGCTGGCGCAGGCCATGGCCGGCGGCTTCATCGGCCAGTTCGCGGCGACGCCGGAGCGGCGCACCGCCTTCTGGTTCATGATCTTCACGCTGCCGATGATGCTGGCCGGCCAGGTGGTGGTCCACGCCGGCGGCACCGGCGATCTCGCGCTGCTGCGCCTGGTCGGCTGGTACCTGCTCGCCATCGCGGTGATCGGGATCGCCGCCTTTCCAAAGTCGCCGTTCTGGGGAGCGCTGCTGCTGGCGCCCCTGCTGCTGGCGGCCGGCCATGGCTTTCTCTGACGCCGGCGCCCTGCCGCCGGGCCAGCGCGAGCACGGCAGTTTTCCCCGCTTCGGCCTCACGCCGTATGCCGCGCGATTTCCGCGCGAGCCGCACCACATCCGGCTGGCGCTGGCGGGTGACTTGCGCTCGCCGCTGGAACTCGACGATGCCGCCTGGGCCCGCCTGCCACGGCACGGGCAGCTGAGCGACTTCCACTGCGTGACCACCTGGAGCCGCCGCGGCCTGCGCTGGGCCGGCGTGCGCTTCCGGGACCTGGCGGCCCTGGTCGATGCCGATCCCGCGGCGACCATCGTGTCCTTCCACGGCCAGGACGGCTACCAGTCGGCGCTGCCGCTGGCCGACCTGCTGGCGGCCGACGTGCTGCTGGCAGACCGCCTCGACGGCGTGCCGCTGCCGCTGGAACACGGCGCCCCGCTGCGCCTGGTGGCGCCGGCGCACTACGGCTACAAGAGCGTCAAGCACGTCGAGCGCATCGCCTGGCTGCGCGAGGCACCGGCGTACCGCCCGGCGGTGTTCAGCTGGATGATTCACCCGCGCGGCCGCGTCGCCTTGGAAGAACGCGGCCGCGGCCTGCCAGGCTGGCTGCTGCGCTGGCTGTACCGGCCGATGATCGGCGCCACGGTGGCGCGGTTCGCGCGCGAGCTGGCGCGCTACCGGGCAGCGCACGCCAGCCCTGCGGACGGCGATCGGCCGCACGATCCACGAGGGCTCGACCCACGCTGAACACGCCGCGCAGGTGCTGCGGCATCATCGGCCGCTTCACCACCGGAGCGCCGCGATGATCCTGGAGATCGCCGAGATCCACATCCCGCCCGGCCGCCAGGCCGACTTCGACGCGGCAATCCAGCGCGGCATCGCCACCGTGCTGAGCCGCTCGCCCGGCTTCCTGGGCTGGTCGGTGCACAAGGGCCATGAAACGCCCGAGCGCTACATCCTGCAGGTGCGCTGGGCCACGCTGGAAGACCACGTGCCGGGCTTCCGCGAAAGCCCGCTGTTCCCGCAGTGGCGCGCCATCGTCGGGCCCTTCTTCGCCGAGCCGCCGCGGGTCGAGCACTACCACCTGGTCGGCGAGGGCTGAAGATGAACGCCGCCGCCGAACTCGCGGTCGCCGGCTTCGATTCCGGCGCCTTCCAGGCCACCCTCGCCCGCCGCGTCGCCTACCGCACCGAAAGCCAGAACCCGGAACGCGCCGCCGAGTTGCGCGCCTACCTCGGCGACGAGATCGCGCCCAGCTTGCAGGCCTTGGGCTTCACGACGCGGCTGCACGACAACCCGGTGACGGGCGCCCCGCCGCTGCTGACCGCCGAACGTCTCGAGGACCCGGCGCTGCCGACCGTGCTGGTCTACGGCCACGGCGACGTGGTGCGCGGCCACGAAGGCCAGTGGGCCGCCGGGCGCAATCCATGGACGCTCACTTCGGACAGCAGCACCCCGGTCGAACGCTGGTACGGCCGCGGCGGCGCCGACAACAAGGGCCAGCACAGCATCAACCTGGCGGCGCTGGCCGCGGTGATCCAGGCCCGCGGCGGGCGCCTCGGCTTCAATGCCAAGGTGCTTGTGGAAATGGCCGAGGAGACCGGCTCCCCTGGGCTCGCCGAGTTCTGCGCCGCGCAGCGCACGCTGCTGCGCGCCGATGCACTGGTCGCCAGCGACGGGCCGCGCCTCACCGCCGACCGGCCGACGGTCTACCTGGGCACCCGCGGCGTCGCCAACTTCGACCTGGTGCTCAGGCTGCGCGAGGGCGGCCACCACTCCGGCAACTGGGGCGGGCTGCTGCGCAACCCGGGCACCGTGCTGGCCTCGGCCATCGCCTGCCTGGTCGACGGACGCGGCGTGATCCAGGCGCCCGGCCTGCGCCCGCCGCCGATCCCCGCCAACGTGCGCGCGGCGCTGGCGGACCTGGCGGTCGGCGGCGGCCCGGGCGACCCGGCCATCGACGAGGGCTGGGGCGAGCCTGGCCTCAGCGCGCCGGAACGCGTCTTCGGCTGGAACACGCTGGAGGTGCTGGCCATCGGCTGCGGCAATGCCGCCGCGCCGGTGAACGCCATTCCCGCCGCCGCGCGCGCCACGCTGCAGCTGCGCTTCGTCGTCGGCACCGATGCCGCGGCGCTGCGCGACCACGTGCGTACCCACCTGGCACGACACGGCTTCGGTGACGTCGAGGTCAGCGAACCCGTCGTCATGGCCGCGACCCGCCTCGATCCGGACAACGACTGGGTGCGGCTGGCCCTGGGCGCGATCGAACGCGCCACCGGCCGCCAGGCCGCGCTGCTGCCCAACCTGGGCGGCTCGCTGCCGAACGACGTGTTCGCCGACATCCTCGGACTGCCCACGGTGTGGGTGCCGCATTCCTACCCCGCCTGCTCCCAGCACGCGCCGAACGAGCATGTGCTGGCACCGCTGATGCGCGAGGGCCTGGCGATGATGGCCACGCTGTTCTGGGACATCGGCGAAGCCGCGGCCCGGCTGCCGCGGCGCTGATCCGCACGCCTGGCGCGGGGAGCGAGTTCTTCGGACGACCGCCGCGCAATCCGAACAAAGTCCAGCGCATCGGCCGCTACGCTTCGCACATTCCACGTCGGAAATGCCAGAAAGCTTCACCATGCCGATCGCCGCCTCACGCCTGCCCGCCCCCTGCCGCCCGGAACTGGAGGTGGTGCACCACCTGCTGGGCACGCTGCACGACGCGAACCGCGGCGCGCTGGACTGGAGCGGCGTGATCGACACCGCACGGCCCTGGGTGCAGGCCGTGCGCGACAAGCCGGCGCCGTTCTGGGCCATGGAATCGCTGCTGCGCGAGTACCCGATCTCCAGCGCCGAGGGCCTGGCGCTGATGCGCCTGGCCGAAGCGCTGCTGCGCGTGCCGGATGCCGAGACGGCGATCGCTCTAACGGCCGATCAGCTCGGCCGCGCCGACTTCTCCGGCGGTGGGGCCGCGGGCTCGCAGCACAAGATGCTGGCCAGCCTGTCGGCCAGCGCCATCGGCCTGGCCAAGCGCCTGCTGCCCGAGTCGGGCGACAAGCCCGGCATGCTGGAGCGCCTGGGGGCGCAGACCGTCGTCGGCGCCACGGTGCGCGCCATCCAGCTGCTGGGCCGGCAGTTCGTGCTCGGCCGCAACATCCAGGAAGCCCTGGGCGAGGCGCGCTCGGCACGCAAGGAACAGCCGCGCCTGTCCTTCAGCTTCGACATGCTGGGCGAAGGCGCACGCACCGCGCACGACGCCGAGCGCTACCTGCAGAGCTACCGCAACGCCATCCGCGTGATCGCCGAATCCACCAAGGGCGCCAGTCCGGCCGAGCGCGACGGCATCTCGATCAAGCTGTCCGCGCTTCATCCGCGTTATGAAGACGCGCAGCTCGACCGCGTGATCACCGAGCTGGTCCCGCGCGTGCAGGGCCTGATCGACATCGCCGCCGCTGCCGACATCAACCTGACCATCGACGCCGAGGAAAGCGACCGGCTGGAGCTGTCGCTGGAGGTCTTCGACCGCCTGGCCGCGCACGTGCAGGCCAGCGCCCCGCGCTGGACGGGCTTCGGCCTCGCGATCCAGGCCTACCAGACCCGGGCACTGGAGATGATCGACGCCATCGCGGCCATCGCCCGCACGCGCGGCCTGCGCTTCATGGTGCGGCTGGTCAAGGGCGCGTACTGGGACGGCGAGATCAAGCGGGCGCAGGAACTGGGCCTGGCCGGCTACCCGGTGTTCACGCACAAGCACCACACCGACATCTCCTACCTCGCCTGCGCGCAGCGCCTGATCGGGCACCACCAGCAGATCCTGCCGCAGTTCGCCACGCACAACGCCGGCACCATCTCCGCCATCGTCGGCATGGCCCAGCGCGCCGGCGCGAAGTACGAGATGCAGCGCCTGCACGGCATGGGCGAAGGCGTGTACCGCGAGCTGATGGCCGCGCTGCCGCAGCTGTCGCTGCGCGTCTACGCGCCGGTGGGCGAACACCGCGACCTGCTGGCCTACCTGGTGCGCCGGCTGCTGGAGAACGGCGCCAATTCCTCCTTCGTGCACCAGCTGGCCGATGCGCAGGTGTCGCCGGAAGAGCTGCTGCGCTCGCCGCTGCAGCCGGCCGAGGCCCCGGGCCAGCTGCTGCCCGTGGCGCTGTACGGTGCCGAGCGCCTGAACTCCAGCGGCGCCGACCTGGCGGTGCCCGAGCAGCGCCTGCCGCTGCAGCGCGCGATCAGCGCCGCACGCGTGCCCGCCGTGCCCACCGCCACGGTGGACGACGTGCGGCGCGCCATGGCCACGCTGGCTGGGGGATTCGAAGCCTGGAACGCGCGGCCGGTGGCCGAGCGGGCGCAGATCATCCGGCGCGCCGGCGACCTGCTGGACGAGCGCCTGGCGGACTACTGCGGCCTGCTGGTGGTGGAAGCCGGGAAGACGCTGGGCGACTGCATCGCCGAGGTGCGCGAGGCCGTCGATTTCTGCCGTTATTACGCGCAGCAGGCCGAGTCACGCCTGGCGCCGATCGCCCTGCCCGGCCCCACCGGCGAAAGCAACGAGCTGCGCCTGCACGGCCGCGGTGTCTTCGTCTGCATCTCGCCGTGGAACTTCCCGCTGGCGATCTTCGCCGGCCAGGTCGTCGCGGCGCTGGTGGCCGGCAACGCGGTGGCCGCCAAGCCCGCGGAACAGACGCCGGGCGTGGCCGCCGCCTTCGTCGAGCTGCTGCACGAGGCCGGCCTGCCGCGCGACGCCCTGGCGCTGCTGCACGGCACGGGCGAGACGGTGGGCGCGGCGCTCGTGGCGCATGCCGGCAACGCGGGCGTGTGCTTCACCGGCTCGACCCAGGTCGCCAAGATCATCCAGCGCACGCTGGCCGCGAGCGACGGCGCCATCGTGCCGCTGATCGCGGAGACCGGCGGCCTGAACGCGATGGTGGTCGATTCCAGCGCGCTGCCCGAGCAGGTCATCGACGCGGTGGTGCAAAGCGCCTTCCGCTCCGCCGGCCAGCGCTGCTCGGCGCTGCGCCTGCTGTGCGTGCACGAGAGCATCGCCGACGGCGTGATCGAGATGCTGACCGGCGCCTTGAGCGAGCTGCGCGTCGGCGACGCGAAGGACATCGCCACCGACGTCGGCCCGGTGATCGACGCCGAGGCCCACGCCAACCTGACGCGCCACGTGCAGCGCCTGGAGCGCGACGCGAAGCTGATTGCCAGGGCCCCGATGGACGCGTCTTTTGGCGGTACGCACATCGCACCCGTGGCCTTCGAACTGGCGCAGATCGAGGACCTGAAGGAAGAGGTCTTCGGCCCGGTGCTGCACGTGGTGCGCTGGGGCGGCGACGTCGACGTGCTGGTGGCCCGCATCAACGCGCTGAAGTTCGGCCTGACGCTGGGCATCCAGACCCGCATCGACAGCCGGGCGCTGCGCATCGCCGCGGCGGCCAAGGTCGGCAACGTCTACGTCAACCGCAACATGATCGGCGCGGTGGTGGGCGTGCAGCCCTTCGGCGGCGAAGGCCTGTCGGGCACCGGCCCGAAGGCGGGCGGGCCGCACTACCTCTACCGCTTCTGCGCGGAGCAGACGCTGACGATCAACACCGCGGCGGCGGGCGGCAATGCGGCCTTGCTGGCTGGAGGCCATTGAGCGCAGGGCCAGCAACGGCCGATTGACGCGCTGCCTGGGACCTGGCCGCACGGGGCACGCGCTGGCGCGCGCGCCGGGTCGGCAAGCCAGGCGGAGTCAGGCGGCCGCCTTCCAGAAGATGTAGTCGGCCTGGTAGCGCACGGTCTCCTTCCGGCCGGCGGTGCCCGCATCGCAGGCCTTGGCGGGGGCGACGCCGCCCTGCGTGGCGACGCGCTGGATGTAGCTGACACCGGCCATGGCGCCCGCACCGGAAGCCGGGTTCGCCTTCACGAGCTGCAGCGGGATGTTTCCCGCCGCGGCCGGTGCCACGGCGAGTTGGGCGCCGGTGATGGCCGAGCCGTCCATGGCCTGCCAGGTGGCCGGCGGCCCGAAGTAGCTGCCCACGGCCTGGCCGTCGCGCCCGTTCAACACGGCCCGGGGGCCGACGAACACCCATTCGAAGGCACCGGCCTGGTTCGCCTTCGCGCGGCACTCGTAGGTGATCTCGCCGATGCCCACCGTCTCCATGGCCACCTGGTGACCCGCCGGCACCTTCACCGGCTCCGGCAGCGCGGCCTGGCTGAAGGCCGGCCGGGAGGGCGGGCCACCCATCGACGAGCAGGCCGACAAGGCGGCCGCGGCCAGGGTGGTGAAGAGCAGACGGGGCATCGGGCACATGGCGGGGCTCCTGCGAGGGTCGTTGGAGCAGGCGGATACGCAGCCGGGCGGATGTGGATGCGCGCCCGCGCAAAAAACCACGGGCCCGCCCGGGGATAGCGTGCCTAAACTCCGGCGATCTGCTGCACTGGACGCCATCGATAGGATATGCCGCACCGTAGGTCCCGATGACCGCTGAGGAATTCCTGGCCTGGGACGAGCACGAAATGCTGAAGCGCGAGTTCGTGCGCGGAGAGGTGTTCGCGATGGCGGGGGCGGAAGAGCCGCACGTCACGGTGTCGATGAACGCCGCGATGATCCTGCGGCAGCACCTTCGCGGCAGTCCGTGCCGAGTGTTCATGCTGGACATGAAGTTGCGCGTCGCCGAGGCCGACGCGTACTTCTACCCTGACGTGTTCGTTACCTGCAGCGCCGCCGACGCCACCAACCCGAAGATCAAGTCGGAACCGCTGCTCGTGGTCGAGGTGCAGTCGGCCAGCACCGCGGCCTACGACCGCGACGCCAAGTTCGCCGCCTACCGAACCCTGCCCTCGCTGCAGGAATACCTGCTGGTCGACCCCGATCGCCGGCGCTGCGATCTCTTCCGCAAGGGCGCCGACGGCCTCTGGGTGCTGCACCCCTTCGAACGCGGCGCCGTGGTGCGGCTGGACAGCGTGCAGCTCGCCGTGCCCGACGACCGGCTGTGGGAAGACCTGGATCCGCCCGACGTGGGCGACGCGACGCTGGCTTAGGCCAGGTTCACGCCACCATCCAGCGCTCGTCCTCGCCCAGCCGCGCCACCCCCTCCCCCTGCAGCTTCTGCAGGTGCGCCCGCAGCGAGCGCAGCGCCACGCCGTGCAGGTGCTTCGGCGTATCGGCATACACGGCATCGCGCAGCGCGTCCTCCGCCACAGGCGCCAGCGAACGCAGCGCCGCCAGCACCTTGGCCTCGCGGCCCAGGCGGTGCGCCACCAGCTTGTTCACCGCGGCATGCGGCTCGTCGATCAGGAAGCCGTGGCCGGGCGCAAGCCACTCCAGGTCCAGTGCCAGCAGGCGCCTCAGCGATGACAGGTAGACCGCCATGTCGCCGTCCGGCGGATTGATGACCACGGTGGAGCCCTGCATGATGTGGTCGCCGGTGAAGAGCAGCTTTTCCTCTTCGAGCAGGAAGCACAGGTGGTTGCTGGCGTGGCCCGGCGTGTGCACCACGCGCAAGGTGGCGTCACCGCCCAGCCCCAGCACGTCGCCGTCGGCCAGCACGTGGTCGGGCGAGAAGCCCGCGTCCTGCCACTCCATGTGAGCGGCCACGCGACCGAAGCTGCGCACGCCCCAATGCGCCCAGTGCGCCTTCAAGGCCGCCGCGGCCGGTGAATGGTCCTTGTGGGTGTGGGTGACGATGATGCGGGTGACGCGGCCGGGCGCCGCATCGACCAGCGCCCGCACGTGCGCCGCATCGTCCGGCCCCGGGTCCAGCAGCGCCCAGTCGTCCGCACCCGGCGTGCCGATGAAGTAGCTGTTGGTGCCGGGCCCGGTCATCATGCTGCCGTTGGGCGCGGTCACGCGCAGCACCCGCGGCGACAGCCACACCGGCACGGCCGGCGCCAGCTCGGTGCTGACGTGGCCGCGTCCTTCGGGATCCAGGCGGCCGATCTCCGCGAACGGCCAGGCCCCGGGCATCACCGGGCGCTTGCCTTGCGGCGTGGTCGCCAGGCGGGGACGGATCATGGACTTCGGCGCCTCGCGCGCGGCGTCGTCGATCACCGCCTGCACCGAGTCGAAGCCGGCCAGCGCCTTCAGCGTCACCGAGGTCACGTTGACCAGCTTCAGCCCGCGCGCCGCATCCAGCGCCTCCGCCGGCGTCAGCCACAGCAGTTCCACCGTCTCGGTCTGGTCGTGGCGCGCGGTCTGCCCGGGTGGGAGCTTCGTGACGAAGAAGCGCGTGTCGAAGATCTTCGGCATGCCCTTGGGCGTCATCCAGTGGCTGTAGTAGGTGAGCGCGCCCAGGTCCATGCGCACGCCCAGGCGCTCGCACACCTCGGCCATGCCGATCTCGTTGGCATGCAGCGCACGCCGCATCTCGACCACCTCGGCCGCCGGCAGCGCGTCCAGCGCGATCGGGTGGCCGTCGGCGCCGTTGGCGACCAGCACGCCGGCCTCCTCGAAACACTCGCGCACCGCGGCCACCCAGAAATTCAGGCCGTTGGCGGGCAGCCCCAGGCGGCGGCTGGCCTCGGCATCGTCGAGGCCGTCGGCCAGCGGGTACGAGTCGCTGTCCCCGGGATCGAGCAGGCCGCCGGGAAAGACGGCGGCGCCGCTGTTCTGGTCGCCGGGGCGCTCGGCGCGGCGCAGCAACAGCACCTCGAAAGGGCCCGGGCGGCCGGGGCGGGATTCGCGCAGCACGATCAGCGACGCCGAGAGGCGCGGCACGGCGGGCGCGCTGCGGCCGGAGGCGGCCGCGGCGGCAAGGTAGTCGGGCGAGGTCATCGGTTCAGGACTCTGGGGTCGACGAAGGGCCGCCCGGCGCTCGCTCTGGCGTCCGGGCCGTGCCGTCGGCCAGCAGCGCATCGATCTCGGCGGGGCTGAAGCCGACTTCGGCCAGGACCGCTTCGGTGTGGGCGCCAGCCTCGGGCGCGGCGGCGGGGGTGGGCGGGCTGCTGCGCGAGAAGCGCGGCGCCGGCGCGGGTTGGCGCACGCCGTCGATCTCGACAAAGGCGCGGCGCTCGCGTGCATGCGGGTGCCCGGCAGCCTCGGCCAGCGTCAGCACGGGCGCGAAGCAGGCGTCGCCGCCCTCGAGCAGTACGCACCAGTCGTCCCGCGACCGGCCGCTGATGATGCGGGTTATCTCGTCGCGCATCCCGGGCCAGCAGCGGCGGTCGTACTGGCGCCGGACGAAGTCCTCGTCCAGCCCGATGCGCCGCGCCAGCTCGGCGAAGAACTTCGGCTCCAGCGCAGCGATCGAGACGAAGCGGCCATCGGCGGTTTCGTAGGTGGCGTAGAACGGCGCGCCGCCGTCGAGCAGGTTGGCCGCGCGCCGCGACGGGTCCCACTGGCCCGCGGCGGCCAGGCCGTGGAACAGGCTCATCAGCGACGAGGCGCCGTCGACCATCGCCGCATCCACCACCTGGCCCCGCCCGGAGCGCTGGCGCTCGAAAAGAGCGGCCATCAGCCCGAAGGCCAGGTACAGCGCGCCGCCGCCGTAGTCGCCCACCAGGTTCAAGGGCGGCAGCGGCTGGGCCGCCGGACCGATGGCGTGCAGGGCGCCGGCGAGCGCGACGTAGTTCAGGTCGTGCCCCGCGGCCTGGGCCAGCGGGCCCTGCTGGCCGAAGCCGGTCATGCGGCCGTAGACCAGGCCCGGGTTGCGCGCCAGGCATTCATCCGGCCCGAGGCCGAGCCGCTCGGCCACGCCGGGGCGCCAGCCCTCGATGAGCACGTCGGCGCGGGCGATCAGCCGCAGCGCGGCGTCGCGGCCGGCGGGGCGCTTGATGTCCAGCGCCACCGAGCGGCGGCCCCGCCCGGCGACGTCGAAGCGCGCCGGCACCGGCAACCCGAGCCCGCTGGGCTCGGTGCGGTCGATGCGCACGACGGCAGCGCCCAGGTCGGCCAGCAGCATCGCCGCGAAGGGCCCGGGGCCGATGCTGGCGAGCTCGACGACCTGCAGTTCGGCAAGGGGTCCCATCGGCGTGTGGTGGTGGCAGTGAACGGGCCAGTGTGCCGCACGCGCCCCGGGGGCGCTGTCGCCCAGGTGCAGCGCCAGCACTAGGATCGGTGCCTTCCCCCACCCCGTTCCGAGGACCGAAGCCATGCCCCGCCGCACTGCCCCGCTCGCTCGCCTGTTGATGCTCTGCACCGCCCTGGCCGCCGGCAGCGCGGCAGCGCAAGCACCGGCGAAAGCCAAGCCGGCATCCGCCGCCGCCTCCACCGCGGCCTCGGGCCCGCAGCTGCCGGCCAAACTGAAATCGGCGCACGCCAGCACGTCCACCGCGGCCGACAAGGGTGCCAGCGCCGTCGGCGCCGGCGTGCGCAAGGCCGGCGACGCCATCCAGGCCGGCGGCAAGAAGGTGGGCGACGCGATCACCCGCGGCGTCAACAAGCTTGGCATCCCGACCGGCGGGGCCAGTGGCCCGTCCAACCCCAAAGCGGGCGAGCAGACGAACTGACCCGATGAAGGAGGCCTTGCCCTGTCACGCCTGTAGGCTGGCGCGCCCTGTCCCTCTGCGCTGGCAGCAGCCACCACGCGCCCCGCTGGCTTGTTGCCTTCTTCCCTTCCTTCTCTGAAGCCACCGCATGAGCCCCATCGAACAACAGTTCTTCAACGACCTCGAGAAGAAGCTCTGGACCGCCGCCGACAAGCTGCGCTCCTCCCTGGACGCCTCGGTGTCGCAGATCATCACCGCCACCATGGAGCAAGGGCTGGTGAAGAGCGACCCGAACGCGCCGGAGTCCAGGCGGTACGCACGCTACATCCCGGCCTGGGCCTGAGCCTGAGCCTGAGCCGCCGCCATTTCATCGGCAAGCCAGCCCAGCGGCCAGATCGAACGTAAGCTGTTGATTCAAATGGACTTTCTCATTTCATCGCAAACCGAGCCGGTCGCCAAGCCGCCCTGGTAGCCACAGGGGTTCCAACATGCTGAACGAACAACAACTCGAAGAACTGTGCCTGGGCTGGTTCCAGGATGCCGGCTGGCGTTTTGCCCACGGCCCGGACATCGCGCCGGACGTTGCACCGGGCAGTGGCACGCCCGAGCGCAGCGACTACCGGCAGGTGGTGCTGCGCGAGCGCCTGCTGGCCGCGCTGGCGCGCATCAATCCGCACATCCCCGCCGCCGCTCTGGAGCAGGCCGCCCATGCACTGCAGCGGGTGAGCGAGCCGCAGATGGTGGTGCGCAACCGCAGCGTGCACCGCTTGTTGCTGAACGGGGTGCTGGTGGAGTTTGCGGTGGGCGATGAGGTGAAGACCGACCTGGTGCGCTTCATCGACTTCGTCGAGCCCGCCAACAACGACTTCCTGGCGGTGAACCAGTTCACCATCACCGGCACCCGGCAGCCGCGCCGGCCCGATGTGATCGCGTTCGTGAACGGCTTGCCGCTGGCCGTGGTGGAGTTGAAGAACCCCGCCAATGAGCAGACGGACGTGTGGGATGCCTTCAACCAGCTGCAGACCTACAAGGACGAGATCAGCGACCTGTTCAACTGCAATGCAGCCCTGGTGGTGAGCGACGGCTGGACGGCCCGTGTGGGCTCGCTGACGGCGAACGCCGAACGCATGCTGCCCTGGCGCACCGTCGCCAACGAAGACGACCGGCCGCGCCTGCAGATGGAGCTGGAAACGGTGGTGCGTGGCTTCTTCAAGCCGGAGCTGTTCCTGGACTACCTGCGGCACTTCGTGCTGTTCGAGCAGGACGGCGACAGCATCGTCAAGAAGATTGCGGGCTATCACCAGTTCCACGCGGTGCGCGAGGCTGTGCGTGCCACCGTGATTGCGGCACAGGAGGCCGACAAGGGCCTGCTGGAGGTGCGCGAAGAGCGCGCCAGCTACGGCAAGGAGGTGAAGCCGGGCTCGCGCAAAGCGGGCGTGGTGTGGCACACGCAGGGCTCGGGCAAGAGCATCACGATGGCCTGCTACGCGGGCAAGTTGCTGCAGCAGCCCGAAATGAAGAACCCCACGCTGGTGGTGGTGACCGACCGCAACGACCTGGACGGGCAGCTGTTCGCCACCTTCAGCGCCGCCAGCGATCTGCTCAAAACGACCCCGGTTCAAGCCGGGGATCGAGACGAGCTGCGCAAGATGCTGGCCTCACGCGAAGCGGGTGGCATCATCTTCACGACGGTGCAGAAGTTCGCGCTGCAGGAGGGTGAAGAAGCACACCCGCTGCTCTCTGCTCGCACCAACATCGTGGTGATTTCGGACGAGGCCCACCGCAGCCAGTACGGCACCAAGGGCCGGCTGGACCCCAAGACCGGCAAGTACGTGTTCGGCTATGCCAAGCACTTGCGCGATGCGCTGAAGAACGCCACCTTCATCGGCTTCACAGGCACGCCTATTGCGCTGGCGGACAAGGACACCCGCGCGGTGTTCGGCGACTACGTCAGCATCTACGACATCCAGGACGCGGTGGACGATGGCGCCACGGTGCCCATCTTTTACGAGAGCCGCCTGGCCAAGCTGGACGTAAACCAGGCCGAGATCGACGCCCTCAATGAACGGGTGGAAGAAGTCGTCGAGGACGAAGAGGACATCGCCAGCCGCGAGAACACCAAGAGTGAATGGGCGGCCCTGGAAAAGCTGGTGGGCTCGCAGCCCCGCCTGCAGCAGGTGGCGCGTGACCTGGTCCAGCATTTCGAGGCGCGCGTCTCGGTGGTGGATGGCAAGGCCATGATCGTCTGCATGAGCCGCGACATCTGCGCGCAGCTCTACAGCGCCATCTGCGTGGGCGACGAGAACAATCCGCCACTGCGGCCCGAATGGCACAGCACCGATCCGGAGCAAGGCGCCATCAAGATCGTGATGACGGGCTCAGCCGCCGACCGGACCCTGCTGCAGCCGCACCTGTACAGCCAACAGGTGAAGAAGCGGCTGGAGGCACGCTTCAAGGACGCAAAGGACCCGCTGAAGCTGGTGATCGTGCGCGACATGTGGCTGACGGGCTTCGACGCCCCGAGTTGCCACACGATGTATGTCGACAAGCCCATGAAGGGCCACAACCTGATGCAGGCCATTGCCCGCGTCAACCGGGTGTTCAAGAACAAGCCGGGCGGCCTGGTAGTTGATTACATCGGCATTGCCAGCGAGCTGAAGGCCGCACTCAAGATCTACACCGATGCCAAGGGCAAGGGCGACCCGACGCACAACGCCGCCGAGGCACTGGCCGTGCTGCTGGAGAAACTGGACATGGTGCGCGGCATGATGCACGGCTTCGACTACAGCGCATTCGAGACGCAGGCCATCCAACTGCTGGTGCCAGCGGCCAATCACATCCTGGGCCTGAAGGACGGCAAGACGCGCTTCCTCGACACCATGGTGGCCGTGGCCAGGTCCTTCGCGCTGTGCGGCACGCTGGACGAGGCAGGCGCCCTGCGCAAGGAAATCGCATTCTTCTCGGCCATCAAGGCGGCCATCACCAAGTTCACCACCGTGGACAAGAAGCGCAGCGACGCCGAGAAGAACAGCGCACTCAAGCAGATCCTGGACAACGCCATCATCTCGGATGGCGTGGCCGACGTGTTCACGTTGGCAGGGCTGGACAAGCCGAACATTGGCCTCTTGTCGGATGCGTTCCTCGAAGACGTGCGCCGAATGGAAAGCCGCAACCTCGCGGTGGAACTGCTGGAAAAGCTGCTGCGCGACGAAATCAAGGCGCGGGCCCGCAACAACGTGGTGCAGGAAAAGAAGTACGGCGACCGGCTGCTGGAGACGCTGCGCAAGTATCACAACCGCGCGATCGAAACGGCCCAGGTCATCGAGGAGCTGATCCAGATGGCCAAGGACTTCCAGGCCACGCAGGAACGGGAAGCTGCGCTCGGTCTCGGCCAGGACGAAATCGCTTTCTACGACGCGCTCGCCAACAACGAAAGCGCCGTCCGCGGGTTGGGCGACGAAGTGCTCAAGAAGATCGCGATCGAGATCACCGAGAAGCTACGTGCCAGCACCACGGTGGATTGGCAGGTGCGCGAGAGCGTGCACGCCAGGCTGCGCATCCTCGTGCGGCGATGCCTGCAGAAGTGGAAGTACCCACCCGATCAGCAGCCCGACGCCGTAGAGCTGGTGCTGAAGCAGGCCGAAGAACTCTCCAAATGCTGGACTGCGTGACTGCTTGACTGTTGCCGAGAATCGGCGGACAGCCATGGCCCCACGTCGAGGCGTGTCCAAGCCAGAGCTGGCGCGGAAGGCAGGCGAGCGGATGAACTCACTTCAAGCCGCGCGCTCGGCGTCCACGGCGGCGCCGTACGGCAACTGCTCCAGCGGCGCCGGCCGGCCGAGCAGGAAGCCCTGCAGCTCGTCGCAGCCCAGCTCCTGCAGCAGCTTCAGCTGCTCGTCGGTCTCCACGCCTTCCGCATTCACCCGCAGGCCGAGCGAGCGCGCCAGCGAGACGATGGAGCGCACGATCAGCTGCACCTTCGGGTCCTCCACCAGGTGCAAGGTGAAGGCGCGGTCGATCTTGACCTTGTGGAACGGGAAGCGCCACAGGTAGGACAGGCTGGAGTAGCCGGTGCCGAAGTCGTCCATCGCGATCTTCACGCCCAGCGCGTCGAGCGCGCGCAGCGTGGCGGTGACGTCGTCGGTGTGCGTCAGCAGCAGCGATTCGGTGATCTCCACCTCCAGCCGCGGGCCCGGCAGCCGGGTCTCGGCCAGCACCTCGCGCACCTGCTCGTCCAGGCCCTGGCCGCCGGCGGCGCCGAACTGCGCGGGCGACAGGTTGACCGCCACCGTCAGCCCCGCTGGCCAGCGCGCGGCGGCGGCGCAGGCGGTCTGCAGCACCCAGCGGCCCAGCGGCACGATGAGCCCGCTGTCCTCGGCCAGCGGGATGAAGTCCACCGGCGGGATCGGCCCGCGCACGGGGTGGCGCCAGCGCAGCAGCGCCTCGTAGCCTTCGACCGTGCGGCCATCGGCGGCCAGCAGCGGCTGGTAGTACAGCGCCAGCTGGCCGTCGCCCGTGCCGGCCTGGGCGGCCTCCAGCGCCGCGCGCAGGTCGCGCACCAGCTGGCGGCGCTCGTCCAGGCGGCGGTCCAGCGCCGCGTCGTAGAAGTGGAAGGCGCCGCGGCCGGCCGCCTTGGCGCGCTGCAGGGCCAGGTCGGCCTTGTGCAGCACCTCGTCCGGGGTGGCGGCGTCGACCCCGAACATCGCCGCGCCCACGCTGCAGCCGCTGCTGACGCTGGCACGGCCGAGGACGAAGGGCTCGGCCAGCGCGGCGATCACGCGATCGGCCAGCGTGGTCACCGCATCGGGCGTGGCGGCGCCGGCCAGCAGCAGCGCGAATTCATCGCTGGCCAGCCGCGCCACGCGGTCGCCCGCGCGCACCTGCGCGCGCAAGCGGTCGCCGACCTGGCGCAGCATCTCGTCGCCGGCGGCATGGCCCTGGGTGTCGTTGACTTCCTTGAAGTGGTCCAGGTCCACGCACAGCACCGCGAAGCCCGCGCCGCCGCCGGCATGGCGCCAGGCCGCCTCGTCCAGCGCTTCCTTGAAGCTGTTGCGGTTGAGCAGGCCGGACAGCGCGTCGTGGCGCGCCAGGTAATGCGCACGCTCCTCCGCCAGCCGCTCGAAGCGCAGGCGGCGCAACCACCAGGCACCGAACACCGCGACCAGCACCGTCAGCAGGCCGAAGGCGCCGGCGGCGACGAAACCGAAGGCGGCCTGCACGCGGCGCGCGCGCTCGGTCTGGTCGACGTAGACCTCGACCACGCCGATCAGCCGGCCCTCGCGCCGGACCGGGACGTAGGCCTCGCTGTAGAGGGCGGGCCGGGTGGCGTCGCGGCCCTTCTTCAGCTCGATCCAGGGCTGGCCGCCCAGCACCAGCGCGCGCACGCGGGCATCGCCGTGGCCGATGGCATCGCGCTGCGACGCCTGGGGCGCACTGGCAACGCCGGTGCCCGCCGGGCCGGCGCCGGTGGCCGGGGCAGTCACCGCAGCACGGGCAAGGCCGGGCGCATCGAGGTCGTCGGACACCAGCACCGGCACGCCGCGGCGGTCGAACAGCTTGAAACGGAACACCTCCTGCAGTTTGCGGTGGCGCAGCAGGTCGCGGCGGGCGGATTCGGTCAGCGGCGCGCCGTTCAGCAAGGGTTCCAGCTCCTCGATCGAGCCGGCGGCGAACTGCGCCCAGGCGTGCGCGACATGCTCGGCATCCGCCCGCAGCAGGTGCGCCGACGCGCCCTTGACCAGCCAGGCCAGCAGCAGCCCGGTGACCAGCACCGCCACGGCCAGCAACAGCGCCCGCGGCCACAGCGGCGGCCGGCGCGGCGGGCGGGGAGCGGCAGGCAACGGGTTTGCAGTCGGCATGCCGAGGGAAATCGCCAGGGCGAGAGCCCTGGAAGCAGCGGTTCATCGGGGCAGCGCCGGCGGCGCCGCCGGCAGCCGGTCGGCGGCTGTGGCCACCGACGGCGAAGGCTGCGGCGGATCTTAGTGCCGGCCCTGCCGCGGCCGACCCTGAAAGCTGCGACAGGGTTGACGCTTCAGCCCCCTGATTGGGGGGTGTGCCGCGGCAGGCGCAGGCGCACCAGGTGGCGGCCTCCGCCTAGCTCGAATTCGACGCGTCCACCGAGCCGCTCGACGCCCTGGCGCACCACCGCCAGCCCCAGCCCCGCCCCGGGCCGGCCGCGGCTGGCATCGCCGCGGGCGAAGGCGCGCTGCATCGCCTCCCGGTCGGCCGGCGCGATGCCCGGGCCACCGTCCTCGACCTCGATCAGCACCGCATCGCCCGCCTCGGCCAGGCGCAAGCGCCACGGCGGCGCGCCGTGCTGCTGCGCGTTCTCGAGCAGGTTGCCGAGCAGCCGCTCGATCAGCAGCGGATGCGCCCGCGCCAGCACCAGCCGCGGCGGCGCCTCGAAGGCCACCGGCGCCGCGGCGCCGGCGTCCAGCCGCCGCAGCACGCGCTGGGCCAGCGGCACCAGGTCCACCGGCTCGTCCAGCGGCAACGCACCGGCGCGGGCATGGTCGAGGAAACCCTCGATCAGCCGGTCGGCCACCTGCACGTTGCGGGCTATGGCCTCGCGCCGCGGCGTGGTCTCGGGCCCTTCGGGCAGCAGGCCGGCGGCCAGGCGGATGCGCGCCAGCGGGCTGCGCAGGTCGTGCGAGATGCCGGCCAGCATCAGCGCGCGCTCCTGCTCGTGGCGCTGCAATTGCTGCTGCGTGGCGCGCCAGGCACGCCGCATCGCGACGATCGGCCACAGGCTGGCCAGCGCCGCCAGCAGCAGCAGCGCCAGCACCAGCGCCATCAGGCGCCATGGCAGGCCGGCCTCGATCAGCGGGTCGGGGAAGCCGAACCAGCGCGGCGCGCCGCCCGCGGCGGGCAACACTTCCAGCCACAGCGTTCCCGGTTCGCCGCGGGGCTCCAGCGCCACCTCGCCGAGGCGGATGCCGCCGCGGGCCAGCGCTTCGCGCAGCGCCTTGGTGCGCGGGCCGGCGCCGGGAAGCGTCAGCGCGCCTTCGGGCCGCGCGGCGCGCTGCTGCAGCACCGGCGGCGGCGCCTGGCCCCGGTCCAGCGCCTGCAGCAGCGCCGGCATCCAGGCGCCGGCCGCCATGCGGGCGACGGCGGCATTGCGCTCGCCATAGAAGAGCGCCATCAGCACCGCCAGCAGGCCCAGCATCGTCAGCAGCTGCACGGCCATCAGCCGCACGAAGAGGCGCCGGCCGGCGGGGACTTCGGCGGGCAGCGCGGGCACGTGCAGCAAGCCATCGGCGGCCGACACCGGGCACGCAGCCGCAGCCGCAGCCGATGGCGATGGCGATGGCGATGGCGATGGCGATGGCGATGGCGATGGCGACGGCGACGGCGATGGCGACGGTGCCGCGGGCGGCGCGGGCGGCGCCACCCTGCCGGCGGCGGGCCGGGCGGCAGCAGGCCCGGAGCGGCCGGCCATGCCCCTCAGCCCCGCGGCACGAAGACGTAGCCCTCGCCCCGCACCGTGTCGATCCAGCGCCGGCCCGGCGCGGCCTCGTCCAGCTTGCGGCGCAGCCGCGCCACCTGCACGTCCACCGTGCGGTCCTGCGGCCGGTAGCTGCCGGGCTGTACCGCGTCGCTCAGGCGCTCGCGGCCGAGGGGCTGGCCGGGCACGCGCGCCAGCGCCAGCAGCAGCTTGAACTCCACCGTCGTCAACGCCAGCGCCGCGCCGTTGGCCTGCACCTCGCGCCGCAGCAAATCGATGGTCAGGCCGTCGAAGCGCAGCAGTGGCGCCTCGGCCCGCCCGGGTGCTGCGCGCCGCAGCAGTGCGCGGGTGCGCGCGACCAGCTCGCGCGGTTCGAAGGGTTTGCCGAGGTAGTCGTCAGCGCCGATCTCCAACCCCAGCACGCGATCCAGCGGCTCGCCGCGCGCGGTCAGCATCACGATGCCGAGCGCGGGGTGCTCGGCGCGCCAGCGCCGGCACAGGTCGTAGCCGTTGGCGTCGGGCAGCATCACGTCCAACAGCGCCAGCTCGGGCCGCAGCGCCTGCAGCGCGCGCTCGCCATCGCCGCCGGTCAGCACCGCATGCGTGGCCCAGCCCTCGCGCGTGAACAACTCGGCCACCATCGCCGACAGCTCGGCGTCGTCGTCCACGAGCAGGATCAGGGGCTTGTGCGTCACGGGCTTCAGTGTAGGCAGTGGCCGCAGGCCGGCCGCGCATGTTGCAGCGCTGTCGCATTTCGTCGTGGCCGCGGCATGCGCGGCCGCCATGGCGGCCGTTCAATGCAGGGCATGACCCAAGCCATACCCTCCCACTTGCGGCCCTGGTTCCTTGCCCTGAGCATCGCCATCGTTCTCCTCGTCACCCTCGAAGGCGTGGTGCTGCGCTTCGTGCTGAAACGCGCGTACGACTGGAAGGCCTATGCCGCCAACATCGCAGATGCGGTCGGGCGCCGCCTGGTCAACTTGCTGGGCCTGTCGCTGGCCTACCCCGTGATCGTGTGGGCGCACGACCATCGCGTGGCCACGCTGGACCTGAGCGCCGGCTGGCAGTGGCTGCTGCTCTTCGTCGGCCAGGAGTTCTGCTACTACTGGTACCACCGCGCGGCGCACCGGGTACGCTGGTTCTGGGCTTCGCACACGGTGCACCACTCGCCCAACGAATTGACGCTGGCCGCCGGCCTGCGCCTGGGTTGGACCGGCAAGCTCACCGGCACCGGCCTGTTCTTCGTGCCGCTGGTGTGGCTGGGCTTCGAGCCCATCGTCGCGCTGGGCATGCTGGGCCTGAACCTGCTCTACCAGTTCTGGATCCACGCCACCTGGATCCCGAAGCTGGGCCCGCTGGAATGGGTGCTGAACACGCCGTCGCACCACCGCGTGCACCACGCCAGCAATCCCGAGTACCTGGACTGCAACTACGGCGGCGTGCTGATCGTGTTCGACCGCCTGTTCGGCACCTTCGTCGCCGAGCGCGCCGACCTGCCGCCGCGCTACGGCCTGACCACGCCGCTGCACAGCTACAACCCGCTGCGCATCGCGCTGCACGGCTGGCTGGCGCTGGGCCGCGACCTGCTGGCCGCGCGCTCGCCGTTCGCCTTCGTGCGCACGCTGTTCGGCCCGCCCCCGGCGCTACAGTCCTCCGCTTCATCGGCAACGCCGCCCAGGCCGGCGCCCGGGAGGACCCATGCACCCGTTCACGAGACGATCGCTGCTGCTGGCCACGCTGGCGGCCCCACTCGCCGCGCAGGCCCAGCCGGCCGCTGACCCGACACCCCCGCGCCCGCCCGCCCGCAGCGGCGAACCGCCGCGCCGCAGCATCCCGCCGCGCGGCGTGCGGCGCTACAGCATCGAGCAATTCCTGGCGACGACGTCCTTCACCGGCGCGTCCTTCTCGCCCGACGAATCGCGCATCGCCTTCAGCAGCAACCAGTCCGGTATCTGGAACGCCTACGTGATGCCGGTGGGCGGCGGCACCCCCGAGCCGCTGACCAGGTCGACCACCGACAGCATCTACTCGCTCGGCTTCTTCCCGCACGACAACCGCCTGCTCTTCACCCGCGACCAGGGCGGCAACGAGCGGAACCACATCTACGTGCGCGAGCTGGACGGCCTGGAGCGCGACCTGACGCCCGGCGACGGGCTGAAGGCCGGCTTCAAGGGCTGGCTGATCGACGGCAGCGCCTTCTTCGTGCAGACGAACGAGCGCGATCCGAAGTTCTTCGACCTCTACCGCATCGACGCCAAGACCTACGAGCGCACGCTGGTCTACAGGAACGAGCAGGGCCTGAACGTCGCCGCCATCAGCCGCGACGGCCGCTGGCTGGCGCTGGACAAGGCGCGCACCACCGCCGACAGCGACATCCACCTGCTGGACACGAGCACCGGCGCGCTGAAGCACGTCACCCCGCACAAGGGCAACGTCAAGCACGAATCGCAGGCCTTCGACCCGCAGGGCAAGCGGCTCTTCTTCCTGAGCGACGAGGGCAGCGAATTCGCGCAGCTGCGCACCTGCGACCTCGCCGACGGCAGCGTCAGCACCTACCAGAAGGCCGACTGGAACATCGACTTCACGACCTTCTCGTGGGACGGCCGCTGGCGCATCACCGGCATCAACGAGGACGGCAGCACCAGCATCCGCATCACCGACGCCGCCACCGAGCAGCCGCTGCCGCTGCCCGCGCTGCCGCCGGGGCAGCTGCGCAACGTCACCTTCTCCAAGAGCGGCGCGCGGCTGGCCTTCTACGTCAACGGCGACCGCTCGCCGAACAACCTGTTCGTCGTGGACGTGAAGACCCGGCAGCTGAAGCAGCTGACGCACAGCCTGGCCAAGGACATCGCGCCGCAGGACCTGGTGGAAGGCCGCGTCGTGCGCTTCAAGTCCTTCGACGGGCTGGCGATCCCGTCGATCTACTACCAGCCGCACGAGGCGTCGCCGGCGAACAAGGTGCCGGCCATCGTCTTCGTGCACGGCGGACCGGGCGGGCAGACCACGCGCGGCTACAGCGCGCTGTTCCAGTACCTGGCGAACCAGGGCTACGCGGTGCTGGGCATCAACAACCGCGGCAGCTCGGGCTACGGCAAGAGCTTCTACGCCGCGGACGACCGGAAGCACGGCCGCGAGCCGCTGTGGGACTGCATCGAGGCCAAGACCTGGCTGGCCAGCCTGGGCCACGTCGATCCCGAGCGCATCGCCATCATGGGCGGCAGCTACGGCGGCTACATGACGCTGGCGGCCATGGCCTTCCGGCCCGAGGCCTTCAAGGTCGGCGTCGACGTCTTCGGCGTCAGCAACTGGCTGCGCACTTTGGAGAGTATTCCGCCGTACTGGGAATCCTTCCGCGAGGCGCTGTACGCCGAGATCGGCGATCCGGTGAAGGACAAGGAATTCCTGATGGCCACTTCACCGCTGTTCCATGCCAAGGAGATCCGCCAGCCGCTGCTGGTGATCCAGGGCAAGAACGACCCGCGCGTGATCAAGCCCGAGAGCGACGAGATCGTCGAGGCGGTCAAGAAGAACGGCGTGCCGGTGGAGTACCTGGTGTTCGACGACGAGGGCCATGGCTTCTCGAAGAAGAAGAACCAGGCCGAGGCCTACCGGCGCACCGTGCAGTTCCTGGACAAGCACCTGAAGCGCATTCCCGCGGCGGCGCGCTGAGGCGCCGGCTCGCGGCGGTGAGGGACGGTGCCGTCCGTGCGGCCTGTGCCCCCGGTGCGATGGGTGAGGCCGAGCCAGCGGCGGCATTCGCCCGGGCGCCGGCCGCGCCTTTCAGGCGCTACTTCGCTGCCACGCCCGCCGGCGCCGGTCGCTTGCCAACGCCGCGGTTCATCGCGTCCAGCAGGTCACCGTTGTCCTGCGACAGCTCCCACGCGAAGATGCCCGCCAGCCCCTGCTGGCGCGCGAAGCGGCCCTTGGCCAGCACCGCACGCGGGTCGTCGTAGGCGAGGTAGCGGCGCCCGGCCGGGTCCCACAGCGCGTAGCCCTTCGTGACGGGGTCGAAGACGATGCGGAAGCCGCCCTTGCCACGGCCCTGGGCGTCGAGGTAGAGGGCGGCGATCTCGCGGTAGGTCAGCGCGCCTTCGCCGGCCGGGAAGGGCCCGGTCTTGGCGGCGCCGGTGAACGACGCCCGGCCGCGCGGGCGCTGCACGCCCTCGAAGCCGCGGCCATACATCGCCACGCCCGCCACCAGCTTGGACGCGGGCACGCCCAGTTCGGTCAACGCCGCCACCGCGCCGGCCAGGCTGTCGTTGGCGCCGGCGCGGCTGTCGCGCAGCGCCGCATGGTGGCCCACGGTGGCCGACCAGCCGCCGAAGAAGTCGTAGGTCATCATGAACACCAGGTCCAGCGACGGCGCGGCCGCGCGCCACTGGATCTTGCGCACGATGGCGTCGGTGGTGTTGACCGCGGTGGTGACGAGGTAGCGGCGGCCGGTCTCGGCGCCCAGCGCGTCCACGGCCCGGCGCAGGTCCCCCATCAGGTCCGCATAACCCTGGCCGTCCTCGGGCGCGCCCAGCGGCACGCCGTTGGCCGAGCCGTTCGAGGTCGGGTGCTCCCAGTCGATGTCGATGCCGTCGAAGCCCGGGTGCGTGCGCAGGAACTCGACGACGGAGGCGACGAACACGGCGCGCCGGGGCGCCTCGTTGGCAAAGTGGAAGTACGGGTCCGAGCCGCCCCAGCCCCCCACCGACGCCACCACCTTCAGGCCAGGCAGCCGGCTGCGCTTGAGCTCGGTGAAGGCGGCGTCGTAGGTTCTTTCGGTGGCACCGGTGGCCAGCTGGAAATCCTGCTTGCCGGCGCATGCCGCCTGGTCCTTCGGCAACTGGCCCGGCCCGCAGATGCGCAGGAAGGCGTACAGCGCATGCGTCACGCTGCCCGGCTGCAGCCGGTCCAGCGTGGCCGAGGCCGGCTCCCAGTTCGGCACGTAGACGCCGACCACCGCGCGGTCGTCCGGCACGAAGGCGCGAAAGCCCGCGCCGAACGGCCCGGCGGCGCGCGACCCCATCGCCGCCCCCGCCAACACCAGGGCCAGCGCCACCGCCGGCCAGCTTCTCCACGAGCCCCGCATGTGCATCCTTTGCCGGCGCCCCAACGCACCGCGGCGGCGATTGTGCAGGGCCCATCCGCGGCGGCGCACGCGGTAACCTGAAAGAAACCCGGCGCGGCAGCGACCAACTGCCTCGCGCCGCAACCCGAGGACCCCGCGATGAAGACCCTGCAGACCGACGTGGCCATCATCGGCGCCGGCACCGCCGGCATGACCGCGCTGCGCAGCGCGCTGGCCCACACCGATCGCGTGCTGGCGATCCAGCACGGCCCCTTCGGCACCACCTGTGCCCGCGTCGGCTGCATGCCCAGCAAGCTGCTGATCGCAGCCGCCGATGCCGCCCACGCCATCGCCCAGGCGCCGCTGTTCGGTGTGCACGCCGGCCCGCCGCGCATCGATGGCCGCGCCGTGATGCAGCGCGTGCGCAGCGAGCGCGACCGCTTCGTCGGCTTCGTGCTCGAAGCCGTCGAACGCTGGCCGGCGACGCAGCGCGTGCTCGGCCGCGCGCGCTTCATCGACGAGCACACGCTGCAGGTGGACGAACACACCCGCGTCGAAGCCGGCCGCATCGTCATCGCCACCGGCTCGCGCCCGAAGCTGCCGGCCGGCTGGCGCGAGGCGCTGGGCGATCGGCTCGTCGTCAACGACGACGTCTTCGCGTGGACCGACCTGCCGCGGTCGGTGGCGGTGGTGGGCACCGGCGTCATCGGCCTGGAACTGGCACAGGCGCTGCACCGGCTGGGCGTGCAGGTGAAGCTGTACGGCCGCGGCCACCGCGTGGGCCCACTGACCGACCCGGCACTGCAGGCCGAGGCGCTGAAGCTGGTGGGCGCGGAATTGCCCTTGCTGGCCGACGCGGGCGAACTGCAGCTCACGCGCGAAGGTGCTGCCGTGCGGGTGCGCACCGCCGATGGCCGCCACGATGATCGCTTCGACCTGCTGCTGGCCGCCACCGGCCGCCGCCCCAACGTCGACGGCCTGGGGCTGGAGCACACCCTGCTGCCGCTGGACCCCGAGGGCGTACCGGTGTTCGACCGCCGCACGGGCCAGGTCGGCAACAGCCATGTCTTCATCGCCGGCGACGCGAGCGATGCGCACCCGCTGCTGCACGAAGCCGCCGACGACGGCCGCATCGCCGGCGACAACGCCGGCCGATTCCCCGACGTGCGCGTGCGCCCGCGCCGCGCCGGGCTGGCCGTGGTCTTCAGCGACCCGCAGATGATGATCGCCGGCCGCAGCCATGCCGAGCTGAAAACCGCAGGCGCCGCCTTCGCCACCGGCGCACTGAACTTCGACGACCAGGGCCGCAGCCGCGTGATGGGCGCAAACCGCGGCCTGCTGCATGTCTACGGCGAGCACGCGACCGGGCGCTTCCTGGGCGCCGAGATGATCGGCCCGGCGGCCGAGCACATCGGCCACCTGCTGTCCTGGAGCGCGCAGCGCGGTGACACGGTGCAGCAGATGCTGGACAGCGCCTTCTATCACCCGGTGGTGGAGGAAGGCCTGCGCTCGGCGCTGCGCTACCTGCAGCGCGCGCTGAAGATGGGCCCGGTGCCGGTCGAGCACTGCCTGGACTGCGGCCCCGGCGCTTGACCTGCATCAAAGGCCGGCAGGCCCCGACAGCCGCGAGACAGATTCCGTCCTTAGACTGGCGCCCTCGAACCCGTCATGGGGGAGTAGCCGCCCGCGCCGCCGCCACCGTCCTGGCCGCAGCGCGGGGCCCGCGTCAACACACTTGGCCGCCTGGTCCTCGGACCGCCCGGCGCCATGGCGCGGGCAGCCCGAGGCCTGGCAAGACCCGTGACCATGCTGCCTCCGGATGGGCCGGGGGGCGGCATGGTCATGTGTGCAACGCCGGCCCTGAAAGTCCATTCCCTTGGAACCCTTCCTCGTCTCCACCGGCGTCGTCGCGCTCGGCGAAATCGGCGACAAGACGCAGCTGCTGGCCATGCTGCTGGCCGCGCGCTTCCGCAGGCCCTGGCCGATCATGCTCGGCATCCTCGCCGCCACGCTGGCCAACCATGCGCTGGCCGGCGCGGTGGGCGGCGCCATCGCGGCCTGGCTGGGCCCCGATTGGCTGCGCTGGGTCATCGGCCTCGGCTTCCTCGCGATGGCGGGGTGGATGCTGGTGCCCGACACGGTCGACGAGGCCGAAGGCGGACGCGAGCGCTTCGGCGTCTTCGGCACCACGCTGGTCGCCTTCTTCCTGGCCGAGA
>CAMLJY010000062.1 GCA_946480465.1 uncultured Burkholderiales bacterium | reverse complement strand
GCGGTCCGAGCCCAACCGAGGCGCCGACTTCTCGTTCGCCCTGCGGCGCGGATGAGGTCGTCAGCAGGTCGCCTGCCGCCGCGCACCGTGCGCGACCGCTGCCTGCGCCTGTCAGACCCGCTCGATGACCACGGCAATGCCCTGCCCGACGCCGATGCACATCGCGCACAACGCGTAGCGGCCTCCCGTGCGATGCAGCTGGTTCATCGCCGTGGTGGCCAGGCGCGCGCCGCTGGCGCCCAACGGGTGGCCCAGCGCGATGGCGCCGCCGTTGGGATTCACGCGCGGGTCGTCGTCGGCCAGCCCCAGGTCGCGCAGCACGGCCAGGCCCTGCGCCGCGAAAGCCTCGTTGAGCTCGATGACGTCCATCTGCGCCAGCGACAGGCCGGTGAGCTGGAGCACGCGCCGCGTGGCGGGCGCGGGACCGATGCCCATGATGCGCGGCGGTACGCCGGCAGTGGCCATGCCGACGACGCGTGCTTTGGGCGTCAGGCCGTGACGCCCGGCAGTGGCCTCGTCGGCCAGCAGTAATGCGCAGGCCCCGTCGTTGACGCCCGACGCGTTGCCGGCCGTCACCGTGCCGTCGGCCCGCACCACGCCCTTGAGCTTCGCCAGCGCCTCCAGCGTCGTCTCGCGCGGGTGCTCGTCGCGGGCGACGACGAAGGCCTCGCCCCTCTTCTGCGGGATCGTCACCGGCACGATCTCGGCATCGAAGAGGCCGCTCTTCTGCGCCGCCAGCGCCTTGGTCTGCGAAGCCAGTGCCATGCGGTCCTGCGCCTGGCGCGAAATACCGAACTCGGCCGCCACGTTCTCGGCCGTCTCCGGCATCGAATCGACACCGTGGCGTTCCTGCATCAGCCGGTTCACGAAGCGCCAGCCGATGGTGGTGTCCTCGATCTTCGCGGCGCGCGAGAAGGCTGCCTCGGCCTTGCCCAACACGAAGGGCGCGCGCGACATGCTCTCGACGCCGCCGGCAATCATCAGCCCGGCCTCGCCGCTGCGGATGGCCCGGGCGGCCGTGCCCAGCGCGTCGAGCCCGGAGCCGCACAGGCGGTTGACCGTCGACCCCGGCACCACCACCGGCAGGCCGGCCAGCAGCGCGCTCATGCGGGCGACGTTGCGGTTGTCCTCACCGGCCTGATTGGCGCAGCCGTAGACCACGTCGGTGACGGCCTGCCAGTCCATGCGCGGGTGGCGCGCCAGCAGCGCGGCGATGGGAATCGCCCCCAGGTCGTCGGCACGCACGCCCGACAAGGCGCCGCCATAACGTCCGAAAGGCGTACGGATGGCATCGCAGATGAAGGCATGGGGCATGGTGTCGGTCTTTCGATGGAGAGGTTCAGGCGCCACGGGCCAGCCGGAAGCGCTCAGGGCAGGCCCCCACCGGCGGGCAGGGACCAGATGCGCTCGAGCAGCGCGTGCGCCTCGGCCACCCCCAAGGTGGGAGCGGCCAGCTCCAGCAGCTTGCCCTCGAGATCGGCATCGGACAGCGGCAGCTCGGGATCGCCCTTGCGGTCGGTCTGCAGGTGCGCCAGGCGCCGGCCGTCGCGCAGCGTGACCTGCACGCGGGCCCCGCGCCGCCCGGGGAAGGCCGCGTCCACGTCCCGGTCGAGCGACTTGGTGGTGCGCTTCATCAGCGCGCGTGTCGCCGGATCGTTCAGGCGCGCGGGCTCGAAGGCGGCGAGCCGCACGCTGCCGTGCACCAGCGCCGTGGCCACCATGTAGTGCAGGCTGAACTTCGCCTGGTCCGCATCCCGTGGGTCCACGTGCGGCGCGATGTCCAGCGTGGGCTGGTACACGCCCAGGTGCAGCTGCTCGATGTCGTCGTGGGTGAAGCCATGCTGCTGCCGCAGCGCCAGCGCGCCGTCGATTGCCGCGAAGGTGTGGCCGCAGCCGACGTGGTTCTTGAAGGTGAGCCGCGTGATGTGGAAGTCGTGCCCCAGCGTCTTGCCGAGCACCGACCAGTCGGGCCCGTCGCTCATCGCCCGGCCCAGGCCGGCCTCGCCTTCCAGCACGTCCAGCGAACTGCGCATGCCGCCCGCGGCCAGCTGCGCCGCCAGCACGCCGGCCTCGGCGGCACGGCCGGCATGCAGCGGCTTGGCCATGCTCTCCAGCCGGAACGCCTGCTGCAGGCCCGCGGCGAAGGTCGCGGCCAAGGCCAGCGTGTGGGCGAAGGCCGCCTCGCCCAGCCCGAACGCGGCGGCGGCGGCGGCCGCGGCGCCGAAAGTACCCACGGTGCCGGTGCTGTGCCAGTGGCGGTAGTGCGCCCGGCCCATGGCGACGCCGATGCGCGTGGACACCTCGTAGCCCAGCACCACGGCGCGCAGGAACTGCTCTCCACCCACCTTGTTCGCCTGTGCGACCGCCAGCGCGGCGGCGATGGTGGCCGCACCGGGATGCACCATCGCGTCGCGGAAGCTGTCGTCGAGCTCGGCGGCATGCGCAGCCGTGCCGTGGAGGAGCGCCGCGGCGCGCAGGGTCGCCGCCCGCCCGTGGCCCGGCCCCACCAGGCGCGCGGGTCCGCGGCCCAGCTCGTCCGCCAGCACCTGTTCCAGCACGCGCACGGCCGGCGCCGCCAGGCCGGGTACCAGCGAGGCATGCCAGTCGATCACCGCCCGCCGGGCATGATGGATGACGCTCGAAGTGAGCGGCCGCGACGCCAGCTCCGCAGCGAACCGCGCCAGGACCTGGGTGGAAGGTGCCGGGATCATGTCCGTCTCCTCGATCGTGGGTACTGGGTCCGGACGCGGACGCGCCGAATGGCCGCTAGGCATCGTCGAACAAGCAGCGCAGGCTGGCGGCCTGCACGAACCCGGGGCCGCTGACCGCGGCCAGCTCGTCCAGGTCGGCCCGCAGCGCCGGCTCGCCGCGCTCGCGCGCCCGGAACACCGGCCCGCCTTCCCAGCGCGGGAAGCCGTAGCCGTTGGCCAGCACCACGTCGACGTCGGTGGCGCGTTCGGCCACGCCCTCGGCCAGCATCAGCGCCGCCTCGTTGACGAGCGACAGCAGCGCACGCCGCACGATCTCGTCGTTGCCGAAGGTGCGTGGCGCGAGGCCCTTGTCGGCCCGGCACTGCGCGATCAGCGCGTGGACCGCCTCATCCACCTGCGGGGCGGACACGCCGGCCGGGTAGGCGTAGTAGCCGGCGCCCGTCTTGCGGCCGAGCCGCCCGGCCTCGCACAGCCGGTCGGGGATGTGGACGTAGCGGGCACGCGGATCGCGCGTGGCAGCCTGGGCCTGGCGCATGCGCCAGGCGATGTCCAGGCCCGACAGGTCCGCCACGGCGAACGGTCCCATCGCGAAGCCGAAGGCCTGCAGCGCGGCGTCCACCTGCTCGGGCCACGCGCCCTCCTCCACCATGAACTCGCACTGCCTGCGGTAGGCCGAGTACAGCCGGTTGCCGATGAAGCCGAACGCATTGCCGGTCAGCACCGGCAGCTTGCGCAACCGCTGGCCCACCGAGAAGCCGGTGGCCAGCGCATCGGGGGCCGACTCCCGGCCACGCACCACCTCCAGCAGCTTCATCACGTTGGCCGGACTGAAGAAGTGCAGGCCGATCACATCCCGCGGCCGGCGCGTGGCGGCGGCAATCGCGTCCAGGTCGAGGTACGAGGTGTTGCTGGCCAGCACGGCGCCCGGCCGGGCCAGCGCGTCGATGCGCTCGAACACCTGGCGCTTGACGGCCAGGTCCTCGAACACGGCCTCGATCACCAGGTCCGCCTCGGCCAGCCGCGACCAGTCCAGGCTGGCCTGCAGCCGGGCCTCGGCGGCCGCCGCGGCAGCGGCCTTGGTCTTGCCGGTCCGGACGCGCCGCGCAAGATGCTCGTGGACGCGGGTGGCGCCGCGCTCCAGCGCCGCCGCATCCTGCTCCAGCAGCAGCACGTCGTAACCCGATTCCAGAGCGGCCAGCGCGATGCCCGAGCCCATGGTGCCCGCCCCGAGCACCGCGATGCGCTGCACCGCGCGCGGTGCGGCGCCTTCGAGCGACGGGTGCCGGGCGCTGTCGCGCTCGGCGAAGAACTGGTGGCGCAGCGCCGCGGCCTCGCGCGAGACGCGCAGGCGCTGGAACTCCGCGCGCTCGGCGGCCAGCGCGGCGTCGATGGCGAGCGTGGCCGCCGCGGCGGTGACGCGGATGGCCGCCTCGACCGCCGGTCGCCGCTTGCCGGCCTTCAGCGCGGCCTCGCAGGCCTGCGCCAGCTCGGCCGCGTCGGCGGCCGGCACCGGCCGGTCGCGCAACCGCTGCTTGCGGACCGCGAGGCGCCGCACTCGGGCGATGGCCGCGGTGCGCAGGTCGCCCTCGGCCAGCTCGTCGACGATCCCCAGGTCACGCGCCGCCGCCGCCGGAACGCGCTCGCCGCCGCAGATCATTTGAACGGCGCGCGGCAGCCCCACCAGTCGCGGCAGCCGCTGCGTGCCGCCGGCGCCGGGAATGATGCCCAGTGTCACCTCGGGCAGGCCGACCACGGCACCGGGGACCGCCACGCGCGCATCGCACCCGAGCGCCAGCTCCAGGCCTCCACCCAGCGCCGCGCCGTGCAGCGCGGCCACCACCGGCTTGCCGCACTCCTCGATGGCGGCGATGACGGCCGGCAGCTGCGGCTCGGCAAGCGGCTGGCCGAACTCGCGGATGTCCGAGCCGGCGATGAAGGTGCTGCCGGCGCCGATCAGCACCGCGCCCTGCAACGTGGCGTCATCGCGCAGCGTGTGCACCGCCTGCATCAGGCCTTGCCGCACCGCCGCCGATCCGGCGTTGACGGGTGGGTTGTCGATCACGACGACGGCGATGTCGCCCTCGCGCTCGAGGCGGACCGGGGAACTCATGATCGGGATTCCTTCAAGCCAGCACGACGACGCCGTCGGCTGCGCGCACGCCCTGGCCTTGTTGCAGCACGAAGACGGGGTTGATCTCGGCTTCGACCAGCCGCTCGCCGAGCTGGGCCGCCATGCGCGAGAACGCCACGATGGCATCCACCAAGGCCTCGACATCGGCCTTCGGCCGGCCGCGGAAGCCATCCAGCAGCGGCCAGGTCTTCAGCTCCTGCGCCATGGCCAGCGCGTCGGCACGGTTCAGGCCCCCTTCGGCCGGCAGCAGGCGCATCGTGGTGTCCTTGAACAGCTCAGCGGTGATGCCGCCCATGCCCAGCAGCACCGCCGTGCCCAGCGCGTCGCGGTGCATGCCGAGGATCAGCTCGGTGCCGCCGCCGACCATCTCCTGCACCAGGAAGCGGTCGGGACGCACGCCCGCGGCGATTTGCACGTCGCTGGCCATGCGGCCCAGGCGCTCGCCGATGGTCTGCGGCGTCAGGCCCACGGCCACGCCGCCGACATCGCTTTTGTGCGTTATCTGCGACGACAGGATTTTCAGCACCACGCGTCCACCCAACTCAGCAGCCGCCGATTCGGCCTCGGCCGGCCCGGTGACCACGCGCTCGGCCGCGCAGGGCACGCCGAAGCGGGCGAAAAGGCGCTTGGCCTGGGCTTCGTCCAGCGAGCCGCTGAACTCGGCCAGCAGGTCATCGGCGCGCACCGGTTCGGCCGCCGCCGGGGCCTGCGCGGGCGGCTGGAAGCGGTCGGCCTGCAGCATGCCGGCCAGCGCGGCCGTGCAGCTCTCGGCCGCGGCGAAGGCGGGCACGCCGCGCCGCGTCAGCAGCGCGCCAATCTCCGGCGCATGCGGGCTGACGTAGGCGAGTACCGGCTTGTCGGTCTCGGGCAGGCAGTCCTGGATGGCGCCGGCCATCAGCTCGGGCTGGGCCAGGCTCGAGGAGCCCACGATGATCACCAGTGCGTCGTAGCTGGGGCTGGCCAGCAGCGTGCGGATGGCGCCGCGCAGCAGGTCCGGCCGCAGGCCGGCCAGGGTCACGTCGATGGGGTTGCGGTCCAGCACCGCTTCGCTGCCGGTCTGGAGCGCGCGCAGCGCATCGGCCGTGGCCGCATCGGGGACCGGCGTGTCGAATCCGGCCACGCCCAGGTCGTCGGACACCAGCGTGCCGGCGCCGCCGGTGGAGGTGAGCACCGCCACGCGCGACCCACGCAAGCGGCGGCCGGTGGCCAGTGCGGCCGGCACGTCCAGCAGGTCGGCGAAGCTCTTCACGCGGATGACGCCGACCTGCCTGAACAGCGCGTCGTACATGCGGTCGGCGCCCGCCATGGCGCCGGTGTGCGACACCGCGGCCTTGGCGCCCGCCTCCGAGCGGCCGATCTTGAAGGCCACCACCGGCTTGCCGGCGCGCGCGGCCTTCAGGCACGCAGCGCGGAACTTTCCCGGATGGCGCACCGTCTCGACGTACAGCGCGATCACCTTGGTGGCGGGATCGTCGGCCAGGTGCTCGATGAAGTCGGCCAGCTCCAGGTCCACCTCGTTGCTGGTGGCGATGAGCTTGGACAGGCCGATGCCGCGCGCCGCGGCACGCGACAGCAGCGCGCCCAGGATGCCGCCGCTTTGCGAGACCACGCCGATGCCGCCGACCGGGAACTCGTCCATCTCCAGCGCGCCGGTGGCCGACAGCACGATGCCGCCGGTGAGGTTCACCAGGCCGATGGTGTTGGGGCCGAGGATGCGCATCGGACCCGCGGCCTCGATCAGCTGCTGCTGCCGGCGCGCACCCGCTTCGCCCGTCTCGGTGTAGCCGCTGGCCAGCACGATGGCCGCCGCGCAGCCGCGTTCGGACAGCTCGCGCACGGCCTGGTGGGCCCGCTCGGCGCCCAGCAACACGATGGCGACGTCGGGCACCTCGGGCAGCGAGGCGATGTCGGGGTAGCACGGCAGGTCGCCGATGCGCTCGGCCTTCGGGTTCACGGGGTAGATCTCGCCCGCGAAGCCATGCTTCTGCAGGTACGCCACCGGACGGCCGGCGGTCTTGGCGGCATCGGCCGAGGCGCCGATGACGGCCACGCGGCGGGGGGACAGCAGTCGGGCGATCGGATCCGCGCTGGCGTTGGCACTCATGTCGTTCACTCCTTGGACGCTGACTTCGCGAGGAAGGCTTCGACCGAGGCCCGGTGCTCGCTGCTGGTGTAGCAGATGCCCTGGGCCTGGCTGCCCTGGGCGAAGACGTCGTGCGAACCGAGCTCGAAGCTCTGGTTCAGGATGGTCTTGGTCAATGCCAGTGCGGTCGACGAGGCTTGGCTCAGCTCGGCCGCCCAGGCCTGCGCATCGGCCAGCAGCGTCTCGGCGCGGGTCTGGCGGTCGACGATGCCAAGTGCCACCGCCTCGTCCACCTTCACGGCGCGGCCGGTGAAGATCAGCTCCTTGGCCTTCGCCAGGCCGACGCGGCGCGGCAGGAAGTACATGCCACCACCGTCGGGAATGATCCCCCGCAGCACGTAGCTCCAGGCGAAGCTCGCCCATTCGCTGGCGATGACGAAGTCGCAGGCCAGCGCGGTGTCGGCGCCCAGCCCCGAGGCGGCGCCGTTCACGGCCGCGATCACCGGCTTGGGCATGGTGTGCAGCAGGGCCTGGGTGTGGTGCACCCGCTGCTGGCGGTGCCAGCCGTTGAAGCCCACCTCGCCGGCCGGCGCGTTCATGCGCTTGTGCATGCCGCTGATGTCGCCACCGGCGCAGAAGCCCTTGCCGGCGCCGGTGAGCACCAGGGCCTTGATGGCCTTGTCGGCGGCCACTCGCTCCAGCGCATCGATGAACTCGGTGCGCATGTCGTCGCTCATCGCGTTGCGCTTGTCCGGGCGGTTGAAGGTGATCGTCGCGATCGCCCGGTCGTCGACCTGCAGGTCGAGGTGCTCGAAAGACATGGAATGCTCCTGAAGGGTGGCCCGCCTGTCGGCGCGGGCGACCGACGTGACAGTGGCGCGGAGGGACCGGGCCGGACCTCAGTCCACCTTGATGTTGTTTTCCTTGACGACCTTGCGCCAGCGCGCCTCTTCGGCCTTGACGTAGCGGTCCAGCTCGGCCGGGTCGCTCGCGACAACGGAGAGGCCTTCCGGCTCGATCTTCTTCTTGAAGTCGGGCGACTGCGCGGCCTTGCGCGCCGCGGCATTCAGCCGCGCCACCACGTCGGCGGGCGTGCCGGCAGGCGCGTAGAGGCCGTACCAGCTCTCCACGGCATAACCTGGAATGGTAGCGGCCACGGTCGGGACCCCCTTGTAGGCGGGCGACGGCTGCTCCGTGGTCACCGCCAGCGCGCGCAGCTTGCCGTTGTCCACCATCGCCGCCACGGCGGCCGCCGTGCCGAAGATCATGTGCACCTGCCCACCGAGCAGGTCCGTCATCGCCGGGCCGGCACCGCGGTAGGGCACGTGGATCATCTGGGTCTTCGTCAGGTTGACGAACATCTCTCCGGCCAGGTGAGCCGACGTGCCGTTGCCTTGGGACGCGTAGGTCAGCCTGCCGGGCTGCGCGCGCGCGGCGTCGACCACGTCCTGCACCGTCTTGAACGGGCTGTCCGCGCGGACCACCAGCACGTTGGGCCCGCGCGCGATCAACGTGATCGGCGCAAAAGCCTTGTCGTGCGCGTAGGGCAGCTTCGGCAGCAGGCTCGGGTTGACGGCGTGCGCGAAGGTCGAGATGACGATGTTGTAGCCGTCCGGCGCGCTCTTGGCGACCGCATCGCTGCCGATCACCGTGCCTGCGCCGGGCTTGTTGTCGATGATCACCTGCTGGCCAAGCTCCTTGCTCATCTCGGCGCCCAGCGCACGTGCGATGAGGTCCGTGCCACCGCCCGGCGCGAAAGGCACCACCAGGCGCACCGGCTTGTCGGGGTAGGCGCCGAAGGCCAAGGAGGTGGCCGTCGTCAGCGCGAGGATCAGGGTCTTCGTGCGCAGGCGCAGGAAGCGGGTCAGGCCGTGCATGCTTGTCTCCAGGGTTGGGGCGGAATCTGCGCGGAACGTGCTTCCGCGGTGCTCGATCAGGCAACCGTGCCGCGGCTGTCTCGATGGCTGCAAGCATAGGAATCGCGGCGCGGAAATACACTGCCCCAATTCCACTGTGTGGAACAAGATCGAGGGTTTGCCCGATGCCGCCCCCTGCCCCGCGCAACGACGCCCGCCGCACCCGCGCCTCGCCGTCCAACCGTTCGCTGGAACGAGGCGTCGAGGTCCTTCGGGCCTTCCGACCCGGCTCGGAGCTGCTGGGCAACGGCGAGCTGGCCGAGCGCACCGGCCTGCCCAAGTCCACCGTCAGCCGGCTGACGCAGACGCTGGTGGGGATGGGGATGCTGCAGGCCGAGCCGGCCCTGCGCGCCTACCGGCTGGCCCCCGCGGTGCTGAGCCTGGCGCACGCGATGCGCACGGGTTCGCGCGTGTTGTCCGTGGCCGCGCCGATGATGCAGACGCTTGCCGAACGCGAACGGCTCAATGTCGGGCTGGCGGCGCCGGACCGCGACGAGATGGTCTACCTGGAGTCGATCCGCTACAACCGCCGCGTCGCGCTGCGCAACGTGGTCTCCGGCCAGCGGATCCCGATGGAGCTGACTTCGCTCGGCCGGGCCTACCTGGCCACGCTGCCCGAGCCGGCCCGCGCCGCGCTCATGCAAGGATTCCGGCGGCGGCGTCCTGCGCAATGGGCGGCGCTGAAGGCGGACATCCAGTCGGCCATCGCGCAGGTCGAGGCGGAGGGTTTCTGCGCCGCCTCCTGGCAGCCGGAGATCGTGGCGCTGGCCAGCCCCCTGCCGGCGGACGGCGCCACCTACGTGCTCAACCTCAGCCTGTCCACCACCGAGCCGATGGACGCGGTGGCCCGCCGGCTCGGGCCGAAGCTGCTCGCACTGCGCGGCCAGGTGCTGGCCGCGATGCCATGCCCCCGCGCCTAAGATGCGCGGCCATTCGACAACGGACACGGGAGGAACAACATGGCCGCATCGCATGGCTGGGCTTGTGCCACCGCCGGCTTGTTGCTGGCAACCGCCGCCACGGCACAAGGCAACCCGCCGCCGGAAGTGTTCTTCGGTGCGCCGGACATCGAAGAGGCCGTGCTCTCGCCTTCAGGCAAGCGCCTGGCCATCACGTCGGCCAAGGGCGCCAAGCGGGTCGGACTCATCGTGCTCGACCTGGCGGAGGGCGGCAAGATCACGCGGCCCGTGCAAGCGGCCCGCGAGGACGTGGTCAACGTCCACTGGGTCAATGACGACCGCCTCGTCTTCAGCCTTGGGGACCTCAGCGGAGAGCATCACCACGCGCCTGGCCTGTTTGCCGTGAACGCGGACGGCAGTGCCTTGCGCCCGCTCGTCGCACGGCGGAGCCGTTTCGGGACCGGCACCCCCGACTACACGCAGCTGGACTGGAACCACCGCCTGCGGCTCGTGCCCGCCGCGCGACCCGGCAAGCCCAACGACGAGGTGCTGCTGACCGAGCACGATCGCCGCGCCCAGGCCCTGGTGTGGATCGACACCCGCACCGGCACGACCCGGCGTGTCGCCACCAACGCGCCAGGCGGCAACATCCACTGGGTGCTCGACGCGCAAGGCGAGCCCCGTGCCACGCTGACCTTCAAGGACGACCGCGTGCAGGCCCACTGGCTCAGGCCCGGTGGCTCGCAGTGGGAACAGCTCTTCGACACCACGCTCCTGCAGCTGCCCTTCGCGCTCGCGGGCGCCGATGGCAGCGGCACGCTCTACGTCACGCATACGCCCAAGGGCATCGACCATTCGGTTCTGACGCGCTACGACGAGAGAACCAAGGCACCCGCCGAGCCGGCCCAGGTGATCACGCCGGGCTTTGACTTCACTGGCCACCTCATCAGTGAAGGCGACGTCACGCTGGGCGTGCGCGTGCTGGCGGACAGCGAGACCACGGTCTGGCTGGACCCGCGAATGGCCAAGTTCCAGAGCGTTGCTGCTGGCCCATGGCGAAGAGGACCGTCGCGTGCCGATCGCTCACGCGACGCGCATGCGTGACGCGTTGAAGCTTGCCGACCATCCGCCCGAGTGGGTCACCTACCCCGAAGAAGGCCATGGCTTCAGCAAGCTCGAAAACCGGCTCGACTTCGCTCGCCGGGTGGATGCCTTTCTCGCCAGGCACCTTCAGCACTGAGGGCACTGAGGAAGCTGCGCCCCGCGGCGCGCAGCGGACGCGCGCCCCCGGCCCGCGCCGCGCCATCGGCCGGGGACGCAGGCGATGGCAAGGCGATTTGCCGGCACCGTGAGGTGCCCTTCGGGACCTTGAGGTTCCGGTCGTTGCTGCCCAGGTCGACGACGATCAGCTTCGGGCCATCGCCCGGGAATTCCCACGCCGAATCGGGAACGGTGTTCGCGGTGTACGCGGGCCGCCCGGCTCATACGCAAGTGCGAACGCGTTATCATTAACGCTTGACCCGGCCGATCATCTCGGCCGTCAGTCTGTCGCCTCGTTTCCTGTTTCCGATCCGCCGGGGTTCCACCTTGCAACGCCACACCTGCGCGGCGCTGATGCTCTGCGCTGCAACAACCACTCCCCTGCCCAGTCCTGCGTTCGGCCAGGAGGCAGTCCGCCCGGGCACGGTGAACAGCATCACCGTCACCGGCACACGGCAGGCCTACCAGGGCGAGTTCAAGCGCCTGGAGACGCCCCAGGCCGAGCTCACGATCGACGCCGAGGTGCTGCGCGCTTCAGGAGCCGTCGACCTGAACCAGGCGCTGGACCTGTCCGCTTCGGTGGCCCGGCAAAACAACTTCGGCGGACTCTGGAACTCCTTTGCGCTGCGCGGCTTCGTGGGCGACGAGAACCTGCCCAGCAACTACCTGGTGAACGGCTTCAATGCCGGCCGGGGCTTCGGCGGGCCGCGCGACCTGTCCGGCATCGAGTCCGTCGAGGTACTCAAGGGGCCGCGAGCCGCGCTGTTCGGGCGCGGCGAGCCGGGTGGCACGGTCAACCTGGTGACCAAGCGTCCCACCTTCAAGAAGGCCGGGGAGTTCCGTCTCTCCGCCGGCAGCTTCGAGACGTACCGCGCCGATACGGATTGGACGACGCCCCTGTCCGATGCCGTTGCCGTGCGCCTGGTCGGTTTCTACGAGGACGCGGACAGCTTCCGCGACACGGTCAAGACCCTGAAGTACGGCGCCAGCCCTTCACTGGCATGGCGCATCGATCGGCAAAGCAGTCTGGCCTACGAACTGGAGTACAGCCGCCAGCAGATCCCGTTCGACCGTGGCGTGCTCGCCATCGAGGGCCAGCTCGGCCGCATCCCGCCGAGCCGCTTCCTGGGCGAACCGGGTGACGGTCCCATGAAGGCCGGCGTGCAGGGCCACCAGTTGGAGTTCCAGCACGACTTCAGCAAGGACTGGAGCGCGCTGCTGGGCGCCCACTTCCGCAAGACCTCGCTCGAGGGCTACTCCACGATGGCGGAGCTGGCCGGCAACCGCCAGCAGCTGCTGGTGGATGGCCAGACCCTGACCCGTCAGCGCCGGTTCACCGACTATGACGCCACCTACCAGGTGATCCGTGGCGAGATCACCGGCCGCTTCCAGATGGGTGGCCTGCAGCATCGGCTCATCGTGGGCGCCGATGCCGACCGTTTCGAGAACGACCAGGTGCTGAAGCGCGCCCGCGCACCGCTGCGGTCCGGCAACCCGACGCCGGCGCAACAGCAGGCCATCGACATCTTCCATCCGCTCTACGGCCGGTATCCGCTGCCCACCCCCGCGCCCCAGACGGATGCGCTCGAGACGCAGCAGTCCGTGGGCCTGTTCGTTCAGGACCAGATCAGCCTGAACGCACGGTGGCAGCTGCGCCTGGGCGCGCGCTTCGACGACTACAGGCAGGCACGCCAGGACCGGATCACGGGGCAGACGTTCACGCTGACCGGCACGCGCGCCAGCCCCCAGCTCGGTGTGGTCTACCTGGCTCATCCGGCGCTCTCGCTGTATGCCACCCACGGGCAGAACTTCCGCCCCCTGTCCGGCGCCGATGCGCAGGGCAAGGGCTTCGAACCCAACCAGTCCAGCTCGATCGAGGCCGGTGCGAAGTTCTCCGTGGGCGGCATCGATGCCACGGTGGCGGTGTTCAAGGTCGGGCAGAGGAACATCCTCGTCGTCGATGACCCGAGCGCCTTCACCTTGGCGGCCATCGGCAAGGCCACGAGCCGGGGCATCGAGGTCGACCTGCAGGGCGAGATCGGCGATGCCTGGAGCCTCTGGGCCTCCTATGCCTACGTGGACGCCAAGACGTCCAACACCTTCAACGACGCCAACTTCGGCGTTCCGGTGCCGGCCGGAGCGCGGCTGCTCAACGTGCCCAGGCAGAGCTCGAGCCTCCAGGTCGTGAAGTCCTCGAGCATGGCCGGACGTCCCCTCCAACTCGGTGGCGGCGTGGTCCACGTCGGCGAACGGCCGGGCGAGTTCACCACCCACTTCAAGCTTCCGGCCTACACGGTGGCCAGGGCTTTTGCCGCCTATGAGCTGACCAAGGCGGCGACCCTGCGGCTGGATGTCGACAACCTGTTCGACAAGACCTACTACACCAACTCGTTCTCGGCGCTGTGGGTACAGCCGGGTGCACCGCGCAGCCTGAGGCTGTCGGCGGCGTTCAAGTTCTGACGCGGGGCCGGCATGAAGCTGCAGGCCGAAGCGTTGCGCGTATCGCGCTCGGGCAAGGAGGTGCTGTCGGGCATCAGCTTCGCCGTTGCCGGCGGCGAGGTCTATGCATTGCTCGGCGGCAACGGCGCCGGCAAGTCGACGACGCTGGCGACCTTCCTCGGGTTCCTGCCCGCGGCCGGCGGCCGGGTGCTCGTCAACGGGACGGACGTCGGCCATGACAGGGCCGCCGCCCGAGCTGCGATCGCCTACCTCCCGGAAGCAGCGTCCCTCTACGAACACCTGAACGCGCGCGAGAACCTGCGCTATTTCCTGCAGCTGGCGGGGGCGCGCCGCAGCACGGCGGACATCGAAGCGGCGCTGGACCGCGTCTTGCTGGGTGTCCAGGCACGCGCACTGGACCTGCGCGGGTACTCCAAGGGCATGCGCCAGAAGGTGGCCATCGCGCTGGCCATCCTGCGCGACACGGACATCCTTCTGCTCGACGAGCCGACCTCGGGCCTGGACCCGATGGCCATCGGCGAATTCCACGGCCTCGTGCGCGGACTGGCCGATACCGGCAAGGCCATCCTGATGGTGACGCACGACGTGTACGGCGCCTGCCAGGTGGCGGACCGCATCGGCCTGCTGCGCGGCGGACGGCTGGTGGACCAGTTCACCGCACCAGCCGGGTCGCGCATCGACACCGAGACCGTGCACCGCGCCTTCTCGGTGAAGGCGGCCGCGTGAAGTCCCTCCTCGCCATCGCGGGCGCCGAGTGGCGCTACTGGCTGCGTTCACGGCTGGCGCTGGGCGCAGCCGTGGTGATGGCCCTGCTGCTCGTCGCGACGACGGCGCTGACGGCGCTGCGCATGCAGGGCGAACGTGCGGAGCGCGCCCATCAACAGGCCGAGGCCGACGCCGCCTTCCTGTCGCAACCCGCCCGCCACCCGCACCGGATGGTGCACTACGGGCACTACGTCTTCCGCACGCCCGCGCCCTTGGCGCTCTTCGACCCGGGGCTGGACCCGGTCACCGGGCAGTCGATCTTCCTCGAGGGCCATCGCCAGAACACGGCCATGTTCGCCGCCGCGGGTGCCAGCGCCGACCTTGGCGGGTTCAGCGCGCTCAGCCCGGCCATGGTCTACCAGCTCTTCGGTCCGCTGCTGCTCATCCTGCTGGGGCACGGCATGCTCGTTCGCGAACGCGAGGCCGGGACGCTCGCCACCCTGCTGGCCCAGGGCACCTCCGGGCGCTTGCTGCTGGCGGGCAAAGGCCTGGCGCTGCTGTCCGCCACGGTGCTGCTGCTGCTGCCGTTGGCAGTGAGCGCGGCCCTGGCCGTGCACGCGGGCGAAGCCCTGCTGCCCGCCGCGGCCATCGTCGGTACGTACCTCCTGTACCTGGCGATCTGGTGCGCGCTGGCCTGGCTGGCCTCGGCCTGGCTTCGCCGCCGTCAGGCGGTGCTGGCGGCCTTGGTCTCGCTCTGGATCGGCCTGGTGCTGGTGCTGCCGGCCGTTGCCGTCAGCGTCGCATCGAGCGTCGTGCCGATCGCCGGCAAGCTGGAGACCGATCTGGCGATGCTCGCCGACCTGCGCAAGCTGGGCGATGGCCATGACGCCAGCGCGCCCGCGTTTGCGCAGTTGAAGGCCGGGCTGCTCGCCCGACATGGCGTCGAGCGGGTGGAAGAGTTGCCCGTCAACCTGCGGGGCGTCGTTGCGCAGGCCGGCGAGCAAAAGCTCACCGAGACACTGAACGCCTACGCCGAGGCCCAGATGGCGGCCGAGGTCCGCCAGGCGGCCGTGCTCGCCCGCCATGGCTGGCTGACGCCGCTGCTGGCCGTGGCCGAAGCCTCGCGCGCCACCGCCGGCACCGACCTGGCCCATCACCACCGCTTCCTGCGCGAAGCCGAAGCCCTGCGCTACGACTTCGTGCAGGGCTTGAACCGGGTGCATGCCGAGAAGCTGGCCTACGCGGACGACCTCCGGCGCGGCAGCGACGCACAGGCCGAGCGCCGTACCCGCGTGGACGCAGCGAACTGGCAACTGCTGGAGCGCTTCCGTTTCGAGGCCGATCCGGCGGGCACGCGCATCGCAAGGGCAAGGTCGCCCTGGTGGATGCTGGCGGGGTGGTGCGCTCTGCTCGTGGGCGCTGGATTCTGGGTGGGCGGGAGGCTGGCCCCATGAACGCGCCGGAGTCTGTTCCAGGTGCGTGGGCCGCGTTCCGGCGCGAGGCCGCCTTCATGCTGCGCGACCGGGCCGTCTGGGCCTGGTGGACCGTCGTGCTGGTCCTGTCGGCCTTGGCCGTCTCAGCCGGGCTGTTCGAGGTCCGCCAGCAGCGGGCCACGATCGCGCGCATGCTCGAAGCCGATCGTGCCGACCGCGCGACCGTGCTGCAGGCGCAGAAGGACTGGGGCGGCGCGGCCTACTACAGCTTCCACTTCACCTTCGACCCGCCATCGGACCTTGCCTTCGCGGCATTGGGACGGCGCGACGACACCGCCTGGAAACACCGGGTGCGCATGCTCGCGCTCGAAGGGCAGATCCATGAACGCGACGCCGGCCACCCGGTGCTGGCCCTGACCGGCCGCTTCGACTTCGCTTTCGTTGCCGCCTTCGTCCTGCCGCTGGTGCTCATCGTGTTGCTGCACGACCTGCGTGCCGGCGAACGCGCGGCCGGGCGCCATGACCTGCTGGTGGCCACGGCCGGCCGTGGTGCACGGCTGTGGCATTGGCGGGCGGGCTTGCGGGCCGCCGGCGTCTTCGCCTGTGCCGCGCTGCCGCTGCTGGCAGCGGGCGGGCTCAGCGGCACCGACGGCGCGACCCTGCTGCGTGCGTGCGCCCTGCTGCTGGGCTATGTCCTGTTCTGGACGCTGGTCTGCGCCGGTGTCGCGGGCTGGCGGCAGGCCGCAGAAGTGATCCTGGCCTCGCTCGTGGGGCTGTGGCTTCTGCTGGCGGTCGTCGTTCCGGCGGCCGGCCGAACGGCCATCGACCGTGCCGTGCCCGTCCCTTCAGGCGCCGACATCGTGATGACCCAGCGCGAGGCGGTCAACGCTGCCTGGGACCTGCCCAAGGCCGCCACGATGTCGGCCTTCGCGGCGCAGCACCCGGAATGGGCCGCCTGCGCTGCGGTGGAGCGCCCGTTCGAATGGAAGTGGTATTACGCCTTTCAGCAGGTGGGCGACCAGAAGGCCAGCGGCCTTTCGACGGCCTACACCGCAGGCCGGCTGAAACGGGACCGCCTGGCCGGCGCCCTCGCCTTCATCGCACCGCCCGTGCTGCTGGAGCGCGCTCTGCAAAGCCTGGCGCAGACTGATCTGCGGTCCTCGCTCGCGTACGAGGCCAGGGTCCGCGCCTTTCATGCGTCACTGCGCCAGTTCTACTACCCCAAGCTCTTCCGCGGGGACGCCTTCGATCGCCGCACGTTCGACGCGATGCCACGGTTCGATCCCGAAGGCCGCCACTGAGGCCGAACACGAGCTTCCGTTGCGGTCCGGTGTCAATCAAGCGGTGCAGCGCGCGCCCAGCCTCGTTCACAGTGCGCAGGTGGGCCACTTCAGTCAGGCTCGGCAACACGCCGTTCAGCCGACCTCCACGGACCGGCGGACCAGGGTCGCCAGATCCGCGTCCGCGACGAAGCCTGCTCGCAGCGCCGCATCGGCCTGAAGGGCACCGAAGCTGCCGAAGAGTGCCTGGATGCGCGCGTCCGGCGCATAGCGCACGAGGCCGCTCACGTCCGCCCCACGCACCTCGCCGATGGCGGTGACCAGCTCGCGCATCGAGAAGCGCGAGGTCGGCAGTGTCAGGCTGCGGCGCAGGTCACGCCCGGGCAGCGAGCGCGCCGCGGCCCGGACGAGGTTGTCCACCACGTTCGGCAGCGATGAGGCCCAGGTCCTGGCCTCGGCCGTCATCGGGCAGGTGAAGGGCCGGCCGGCCAGCAGTGCGTGGATGATGTCGCTGAGGAAGGCCGAGAGCTGGCCCGTGCGCGCCGGCGGCCGCGCCAGCACCCCGGGCAGGCGCAGCGAGAGCCCGTCGACCCAGCCGCGGCGGCTGAAGTCGTCGACCAGCACCTCCGCGGCCAGCTTCTGCGCACCGTAGGTCATCGCCGGGCGCGGCAGCGTGTCGTCGGTGACCGTCGCGGTCAGCGGGCCCAGCACCGCGATCGAGCTGGCGAAGACGAACACCGGGGGCGCGCCACCGTCCAGCACCTGCGCCCGGCCGCGCTCCAGCAGGCCGATGGTGGCGTCCAGGTTCACGCGCTTGGCCAGCGCGTAGTGCGCCTCGGCCGTGCCGCCCGGGACGCTGGCCAGGTGGAACACCGCGTCCAGCGGCACGCCGGCCAGCGCGCCGTCCAGCAGCGCGGCATCGGCCAGGTCGCCGGCATGGCGGTGCACGATGCCTTCGCGCTCGGGCGCTGCGCCGAAGGACAGGTCGACCAGCGACAGCCGCGTCAGCGCGCGGCCGCCCAGCCGGCCCTCGGCCGCCAGCCGCGCGGCCAGCGCGCGGCCGACGAAGCCGTTCGCCCCAGTGACGAGCACGTGCATGGCCTCAGCCCTCCGAGGGGACCGCAGCAGCGGCCCGCACGACGCGCTGGTCGATCGCACCGAAGGGCCCGTCGCGGCCGTCCGCGAACCTGGCCTGCATGCGCACGCGGTCTTCATAACGCATGAAAGGCGTGTGACTCGCACCGAGGTCGATCTTCTCGATCACCCGCCGCTCGGCGATGCAGGCCGAGCCGGCGCCGCGCGCGCGGTTGGACACGGTGCCCGAGCCGACGATGCAGCCGGCGCTCAGCCGCCGCGTGCGCGCCGCGTGCGCAATCAGCTCGCCGAAGTGGAAGTTCATCTCGCTGCCGTCGGGCTCGCCGAAGCGTTCGCCGTTCCACTGCACGTGCAGCTTCATGCACACGCGGCCGCCCCGCCAGCCGTCGCCCAGCTCGTCGGGCGTCACCGCCACCGGCGCGAAGGCCGTGGACGGCTTGGCCTGCAGGAAGCCGAAGCCGGTCTTCATCTCGTGCGGGCCCAGCGCGCGCAGGCTCCAGTCGTTCAGCTGCACGACGAGGCGGATGCAGCCGAGCGCGGCCTCGGCTGACACGCCCATGGGCACCGGCCCGCAGACCACGCCGAATTCGCCCTCGAAATCGATGCCGTGCGCTTCGGACGGTAGCGGCACGTCGTCGTGGGGGCCCAGGAAGTCGTCGCTGGCGCCCTGGTACATCACCGGCACGGTGTCGAACTCGGGAATGGGCGGGGTGTTGAAGGCCTGCTCCATCAGCCGACCGTGGTTCAGGAAAGCCGAGCCGTCCAGCCACTGCGGGCAGCGCGGCAGCGGCGCGGCGCAGGCGGCCGGGTCGAAGGCAAAGCTGCCGGGCGCAGTGCCGGCATCCAGCGCGTCGGCCAGGGCCTGCAGCGGAGCCCGCACGGCGTCCCAGCGTCGCAGCGCATCGATCAGCGTGGGCACGATGCCCGTGGTGGCGACGGCCCGGCCCAGGTCGCGCGAGACCAGCACCAGGCTCCCGTCCAGCGTGCCGTCGGTCAAGGTGGCGAACTTCATGGCGTGTGTCCCGTCATCCGATCAGCGCCGGGCCAGCGCGGCGGCGATCGCCGGCTCGTAGGCGCCGTCGACCAGCACGAAGAGCATGCGGCAGGGCCGGCCCGAGCGGTTGGCCCAGGCGTGGTTGGTGCCGCGCTGTACCACCACGCTGCCGGGCTTCAGCAGCACCTCGCCGTCGTCCAGCACCAGCGTCATCTCGCCGTCGATGACGATGCCGTAGTCGATCGACTCGGTGCGGTGCATCAGCGGATGCGGCGAGTCGCGCCGCACCGTCGAGGCCGCGGCATCGCCGGCCTGGGTGAAGGCGTCCTTCATGCGGGCCGCGCCTTTGGCGAGGAAGTCCTCGGTGTCCGGCGGGATGTCGACGAAGCGGATGCGCGTGCCGTGCTTCGGCGGCGGCAGTTTCAGCGGGCCGGCCGTGGGGTCGGCGCCGTTGTCCACCGGCGCGGGGGTCGCGCGGGTTTCCCAGACCTCGTGGAAGACGGTGCCGGGAATGGCCTGGATCTCGACGACGGTGGGCAGCGGGCCGTTGCTGGCGACGATCGCGCGGCCGTCGGCGTCGTGGCCGGTGACGACGCGGTGGATGGGGGGAAGGGTCACGGGGCTTCTCCGATGGGATGGTGAGGTCTGGCGTGGTTCGCGAGGGGAAATGCGGCGAGGCGGCCAGGCTGCGCAAAGTCGAGTTGGCGAATTGGTGAACTGGCGAGAGGGCAAGGCGCAAGGGTGGCCGCTCAGCGCCGCAAGCGCCCGGCGCCGTCGAGCAAGGTGATCTCGACGAACGGCCGCGGCTGGCGCTGCGCGGCGCTGAACTGCACCTTCAGCCCGGGCAGCTCGAAGCTTCGCGTGGGCAGCACCCGCAGCAGGCAGGCACGGCCGGCCTCGCGGCCGCAGGCACGCAGTGCCTCCTGGATGACGCGCACCGAGGCATAGGCTTCCAGCGAGGCATGGCTGCCCGGGACGGCACCGGGCGCCCCCTGTGACATCAAGGCGCGCTGGTACTCGGCCACCAGCGGATGCAGTGTGTTGGCCGGATGCGGCACCACCTGCGTCACCAGCAGGCCCGCCAGCGGATGCGGGCCGCCGCTGCCCGGCGGCCGTGCGGCCAGCGCGGCCCCGGCCTCGCTGAACACCAGGTAGTGCGCGGCGCAGGGCTGCGCGTGCGCCGCGGCCAGCGCCGCCCTGGCCTGCACGGCATCCAGCGCCAGGATGAGCGCCTCGGGCCGCAGCGCGCAGACCCGGTCGACCAGGGGGCCCACCTCGGCGGGCGTGGCGCGTTCGGCCAGGCGTTCGCTGGCCACCGGCCGCGTCGCGATGCGCGTCAGCTCGAACAGCACGCGCTCGCGGCCGGACTCGCCGAGGGCGTCGGCCTGCGCGATCAGCGCGTAGCGGCCCACGCCCAGCGTGTCCAGGTGCAGCAGCGCCGCGCTGGCCTCTTCCGCCACGCCCGCGCGCAGGTGGAAGACGCCGGGGCGCGGCGGGTCGCGCAGCGGCTCGGCGCCCGTGGCCGGGCCCACCAGGGCGGCGCGCGGGGCGTCCCCCGCGGCGTTCCCCGCGCCCGGCGCCAGCACCTGCGCCACCGCGGCGGTGGCGCGCGCCCCGTGGACACTGGCGAGGGCCACCACGCCACGCTCCAGCAGCAGCCGCGCATTGGCTGCCGCGCGCTGCGGGTCGCCGCCATCGTCCAGCGCCAGCAGTTCCAGCGGCCGGCCGGCCACGCCGCCGCCCGCGTTGGCGCGGGCCACGGCCAGCTGCGCACCGTGGCGCAGGCCCAGGCCGTAGGCGGCATCGGGGCCGCTCAGCGGCGCCGTCAGGCCGATGGCCAGCGGCTGGGGCTGCGCGCCAGCCGCAGAAGCCAGCGCCAGCAGCAGCAGTGCTGCCATCACGTGAAAGACGCGGCCAGCGTGCATCACACCTGCCTTGCCGGGTCGAGCGGCGCGCCGTGAGGGTGCGCCACTGCGGCAACTGTGGCGCCGGCGGCAACGGTGGCTCTTGCGGTAACCGTGGCGCCTGCGACAACGGCGGCGGCCGTGGCTGCCGCGTCAACCGCCGCGGCCGGTGGGCCTTGCGTCGCCACGCCGACCGTGAAGCCGGCAATCACGCCCTGCAATTCGCCGGCGCGCTGCTGCAGCGAGGCCGCGGCGGCGGTCAGCTGCTCGGCCAGCGCCGCGTTCTGCTGCGTGCTGCCGTCCAGCTGCAGCACGGTGTGGTCGATGCGGGCCAGCACCTCGCTCTGCCGGGCCGAGCCGGCCGCGATGCCCGCCACCGTCTGCGCGACGCCGCGAGCCGTGTCGACCAGGCGGTTCACGCTCGCATCCACATCGGCCACGCTGGCCGAGCCCTGGGCGATGCGGTCCGCCGTCTCGGCGCTGAGCCCGTGGATCTGGCCCGCGGCCTCGGCGGCGCGCTGCGCCAGCGCGCGCACCTCGGCCGCGACGACGGCGAAGCCGCGCCCGTGCTCGCCGGCGCGCGCCGCCTCCACCGCGGCATTCAGCGCCAGCACGTTGGTCTGGAAGGCGATGCCGTCGATGGACTCGACGATCTGCGTGATGCGCCGCGCGGCCGCTTCGATGGACTGCATCTGCGCCACCAGCCGCGCCACCGCGTCATGGCCCTGCTGCGCATCGCGCTGCGCGCTGCCGGCGCGCGCGGCGGCCTCGCGCGCGGCGTGCACGCTCGCGCCCAGCGTGTCGCTCAAGGCGCGCACGGCCGAGGCCGTCTCGGCCAGGCGCGCAGCCGCATGCTCGGTGCGGTCGGACAGGTGCTGGCTGCCGGCGCCGATCTCTCGGCTGGCGCCTTGCACCGCATCGGCCGAGCAGCCCAGCGCGCGCACGGTGTCGCGCAGGCGGCCCTGCATCGTTGCCATCGCGGCGGCGAGCCGGCCGAACTCGTCGCCACGGTCCGTGGCTATCGGCCCGTCGAGCCGGCCGCCGGCGATGGCTTCGGCCACCGCCACCGCGCCGGCGATGGGCCGGGTGATGCCGCGCACCAGGCCGGCCGCCATCGCCAGCGCCGCGCCGATCGCCAACGCAGCCACCGCCGCCAGGCCCAGCGTGGCCAGTCGCTGCCGCTGCGTCGCCCGCGCGAATTCGTCGCGGGTGGCGCGGCTGGCGCTGTCCACCAGCGTGTCGATCCGGGCACGCCAGCGCGCCTCGGCCGACTCCGCCGGCAGCAGCAAGGCCAGCGCGCCCTCGGTGCCGGCGCCGCCCTGCAGGCTCTTCATCGCCGCCTCGTACAGCGGAGCGAGGGATTCACGCAGCTGGCGCACCTCGGCCAGGCTGGCGCGCATGGCGGGGTCCGCGGCGTCGCGATCCGGAACGGCGCCTGGCGAGCCGTCCGTCGCGGCCTCCAGCGCGGTGGCCATCGCCGCTTCGGCGTCCAGGTACCGGCGCTCCGCCGCCTTCAGGTCGGCCACCTGGGCCTTCAGGTCATCAGGATCGCTGACCACCAGCAGCGCCCGCAGCCGCTCCATCCACGTCAGCTGGGCGGCATGCAGCCGGTGCGCCAGCTCGCCGCGCTGGCCGTGGCCTTCGACGATGGTGTGCAGCTGCGCGTTCATCTCGCGCAGCTGCCACACCCCGCCGCAGGCCAGCACCAGCAGCAGCGCGATCAGCGAACCCACGCCCAGCCACAGGCGCTGGCGCACGCCCAGCGGTCGGACACGCATCGCGGCGAGCGGGCGGGGCATGCTCAGTCCTCGAAGATCGCCACGGCCCGCGTCCAGCCGGCACTGGCACCGCGGATCTTGTGCGGGAAGCAGCTGATGGTGAAGCCGTGCGCGGGCAGCGCCTCCAGGTTGTGCAGCTTCTCGAGGTGGCAGTAGCCGATGTCGCGGCCGGCCTTGTGGCCTTCCCAGATCAGCGACTTGTCGCCGGTCTCGGCCACTCTCTTTGCGGTATAGGAGAACGGTGCGTCCCAGCTCCACGCGTCGGTGCCGGTCAGGCGCACGCCGCGCTCGAGCAAGTACATCGTCGCCTCATAGCCCATGCCGCAGCCGGCGCCCAGGTAGTCGGGGTGGCCGTAGCGCGAGCCGGCACGCGTGTTGACGACGACGATGTCCAGCGGCTGCAGTTCGTGGCCGATGCGGACCAGCTCGGCCTCGACATCAGCCGCGGTCGCGACGTAGCCATCGGGGAAATGGCGGAAATCGAGCTTGACGCCGGGCTGGAAGCACCATTCCAGCGGCACCTGGTCGATGGTGATCGACGGCCGGCTGCCGCCGAGCTTCGCGTCCTGGGTGGAATGGAAGTGCCAGGGTGCGTCCAGGTGCGTGCCGTTGTGCGTGGTCAGCGTCACCCACTCGGCCGCGGCCGCTTCGCCGTCGGGGTAGTCCTCCGGCTTCGTGCCCGGCAGCATGGCCATGAACTCAGGCAGCGTGTCGGCGTGCTTCTGGTAGGTGATCTTCGGCGCCAGCGGCGGCGGGTCGGACAGCACGTCGTTCTCCAGGTAGATCGAGAGGTCGACGAAACGGCGACTGGGTTTCATGCGAGGGCACTCCGGGTGGCGGCCGCCGGCGCGGGCAGCCGTGAGAAACAGGCGACGGCGACCGCGGCGATCAGCGCCGCGGCCAGGGCCAGGCTGCCGTAGCCGAAAGTCTTGACGAGCGTGCCGCCGAGCACCGGGCCGACCGCCGCGCCGGTCATCACCATCGCGGGCGTCGCGGCCAGCGCGCGGCCGCTGGGCTCCAGCCGCGCGAGCAGCCCGAAGCCGAAGGTGTGCGTGAAGATCATCACCGCGGCGAACACCGCGGCCGCGGCCGCATACGGCGCGAACACGGTGGACTGCATGACCAGCGCGACCAGCAGCGCCTGCAGCACCGGCCCGATCAGCAGCACCGTGCGCGCCGACCAGCGCTTCTCCAGCAGCGCGGCGAGCGCCGCGGGGAACAGGTTGACCACGCTCAGCGCCACCAGCACGCCGGTGACCGCCGCGGGGGCGAAGCCGCGCGCGGTGCCGACGCGTTCCAGGAACGAGAAGGTCATCGCCTGCACCAGGCCCATGCAGCCGATGCCAACGATGCCGAACCAGACCGCGGGCGGCAGCGGTGCAGAGCCGCCGGCCGGCCCGGCATGGCGCAAAGGTGCGGTCCCATTCGCCGAGGCCCCGTCGGCCCGCGGAAAGGCCAGGGCCGCCACCAGCGCGGCCAGCGCCATCACCGCCGCGAAGACGCGGAAGAGCGCCGGCCCGCCCACCGCCGCCAGCAGCGGCGGCACCACCGCGAAGAAGCTGATCGCGAACACGCCGAGCGCGAAGCCGACGAGGGCGAACAGCCGGTGCGGATTGGCGCCGCGCGCGATCGTGCCGTGCGTGACGCTCAAGCCCGCACCCGACGCGAGCCCGGCCAGCGCATGCAGCAGCGCCATCGCCGCGAAGTCCCGCGACAGCGAAGCGCCGAAGAAGGCCAGCGCCGCGGTGCCGAAGCCCGCCGCAGCCACCGGGCGCCGTGGCAGCCGGCCGAAGCGCGGCGCGAGCACCACGCTCGCGACCACCGCCGCGGCCAGGAACAGCGTCGCCAGCGCGCCGGCCTGCTGCGGATCGAAGCCGTAGTGGCTGATCAACGTGCCGACCCACACCGGCAGCGCGACCAGGTCGACCATGCCGGCGCAGTGCGCCACCATCAGCGCGACGCGTCCGCGCCGTGAGCCTGCCGTCACCATCATCGGCTCCTCGCGCGTCAGATCGGCTGCGCCAGCGCCATCAGCGACTCGCGCATGATGCGGCCGTGCTCGTCCTTGTCGCCATTGGCGATCTCGATCTCGCCCAGGCGCGCCGAGTTCTCGACCACCATGCGGCAGCGCTCCCAGCGGCGGGCCTCGAAGGCCGCGAGCGCGGCGTCGATGCCGGCATGGCGCTCGATCTCCTCGGCCAGCACGATGGCGTCCTCGATGCCGATGCAGGCGCCGGAGGCCAGGTGCGGCGTCGTCGCATGCACCGTGTCGCCGATCAGCACGACGCGCCCGCGTGACCACGGCCGCGGCATCAGCAGGCCTTCGAGCGGGCGGAAGACGATCTGCGAATCGGCGCCGATCTGCTCTCGGATGCGCTGCACCAGCGGCGCCGGGAATGGCGCGAGCAGCGCGCGCAGCTGGTCGACGAAGCTGGCCGGGTCGACGTGCTCGTTGCTGGGCCGGTGCTCGGTGACGAAGAGGTACATCGCATCGCGCGAGACCGGGTTCACGCCGGGTTTGACGCGGCCCATCCACATCATCGCGCCTTGCACCTCGGGCGGGCGCGGCAGCACCGCGCGCCACACCGCCTGGCCGCTGTAGCGCGGCACCGGAGCGTCCGGAAACAGGGTGCCGCGTACTTTGGAGTACAGCCCGTCGGCACCGATCACCAGGTCGTAGCGGCGGCGCTCGCCGTCCGTGAAGCGGACGTCGACGCCGTCGGCGTCCTGCTCGATCTGCGTGAAGGTGCAGCCCAGCCGCACGTTCGCGCCGGAGGCCCGCGTCGCCTCGGCGAGGATGCGCGCGAGCACCGGTCGCAGGATCGCGCCACTGCCCGGCACGTCCGGCCCGGCCACACGCGGCGTCGGCAGGGTCGCCAGCGGCGTGCCGTCGGCCAGGAAGGTGGACACGCCATCGGCCGCGTTGCCTTCGCGCAGGAAGGCGTCGAGGATGCCCAGCTGGCGGAACGCGCGCAGCGTCGCGCCGCCCAGGCTGATGCCGGCGCCGTAGTTGCGCCAGCCGGGGTCGATCTCGACCAGGTCGACCTCGGCGCCGCGCTTTCGCAGCTCGATGGCGGCCGACATGCCGGAAAAGCCACCACCGATGATCAGGATGCGTCGGGCTGCGGGTGTCATGGACTGGTCTCCTCGGCGAGGTGGACCTCGCCACTAACGTGGATGTGCAGCGGCACCGGCGTCAGCGACTGGCCCAGGCAGGGCCCGAGCGTGCAGCGGCCGGTGTCGATCTGGAACTGTGCGCCATGCGCACCGCAGACGATGCGGTCGCGCGCGGCATTCAGGAAGGCGTTCTTGCGCCACGCCATCGGCGTGCCGTGGTGCGGGCAGGCGTTGACCCAGGCATGCAGCGCGGTCCCCTGGCGCACGACCACGATCGTGTCGCGGCCGGTCACATGCGGGTCGAAGCCGCGCGCATCGCCGTCCGGCAGGTCGTCGAGGTGGCACAGGCGCATGGTGGTGTCCGCTCGCAGGGGTTCAGGGCTTCGCCGCGGGCGGCGGGCCACCCGCACCGCTTGGGGCCCCGGGGCCACCCGCGCGTCCCGGCGGGGGGCCCGATGGCGCCCACTTCTGCCGGTACTGGAACAGGAAGGCCTGCGACGCGTCGGCGCCCATGCCCGTCTCGCGCGCGGTCCAGCTGTCGTCGTGCTGGTCCATGTCGGCGTCGTACTCCACATGGCAGCCCAGCGGCGAATTGAAATACCAGAACCAGTTGCTGCCGTACAGGTGCCGCCCCGGGCCCCAGAAGCTCTCGTAGCCCTTCTCGACGAAGCGCGTGCCGGCCAACAGCACCTCGGTCGGCCCGCCCATGTGGAAGGTGAAGTGCTCGCAGCCCAACATGTGCGGCGGCGTCTCGATCATGAACAGCGTGTGGTGGTCCAGCGTGCCGGCCGGCCGCAGGAAGGGGCCGACACCGGTGAAGCGGTCGGTGCAGACGAAGCCGAGCCGGGTGTAGAAGGCCTCGGCCTTCGCGACGTCGGGCACGAAGTAGACGACGTGCGACAGCGTGCGCGGCAGCGCCGGCAGGTCGGGCGTGACGCCGATCGCGTTCGGCCCGCGCTGCGGCGCGGCGCCGGGCGCGTTGACGGTCTCGGCGGCCAGCGTGATCGGGCGGCGCACGGTGACCTGGAAGGCGAGCGCGAAGCCCATGTCGTCGACGCAGCGCAGCACGCCGTCGCGGCGGCTCACCTCGCGGTCGCGGTGCAGCTCGGCCTCGAGCGCGTCGAGCGTCGCGACATCCGCCACGCCGTACACGGTCTCGCGCAGCAGGCTGGCGGTGCCCAGGCCGGGCGGCAGCGACGGGTCGTCCTTCGCCCGCAGCACGACGGCCGTGCCGTCCAGCGCCTCGTAGCGGCCGTCACCCACGTCCTTCAGGCCATAGTCGATCAGGTACTGGCCGCAGGCGGCGAGGTCGTCCACGCCGAAGACCAGCGCGTCGGGTCCGATGATGTTCATGCTGGGGATCTCCCGTGGAAGTTCAGGCGGCGGTCCTGGCACCGAGGGTCTCGGCGACCCAGTCGGCGATGTACTGGCCGGCGTTGATGCTGTTGTCGAAGCTGGCGTGCTGCACGCCGCCTTCGCGGTCGGTGAAGATCTTCAGCTCGCGCTTCGGGCTGTTGATCAGCTGCTCGTAGGTGCGGTGCGCCCACTTCAGCGGGATCTGCGAATCGCGCTCGCCGTGGGTGACGAGGAAGGGCACGCGGATCTTCTCCACCACGCCGTCGAGGTGCACGTCTTCGGCGATGCGCATGAAGTCGTCGATGTCCTTGGCGCCCCACACCCAGCAGACGTGCGCCCAGTAGTGCGGCACCGGGAAGTCGCCCTCCTTCTCCAGGCGGCGCTTCTGCACGTCGCGCCAGTCGTGGTTGGCGCCCCAGGCCACGCCGCAGGCAAAGCGCGGCTCCATCGCCACCGCGCGCGGACAGTAGTAGCCACCGAGCGAGACGCCCTCGCAGCCGATGCGTTTCGGATCGACGCCGCTGCGCGTCTCCAGCCAGTCGACGACGCGGCTGGCCCAATGCTCGGCGTCGAAGCGCGCGGTGAGGCCCTGCAGCCGCAGCGCCTCGCCGGTGCCGGGCTGGTCGACGATCAGCGACGACACGCCGCGCTGGGCGAGCCAGGTGGGCAGGCCGACGAGGTACTTCATTTCCTTGGTCGAATCGAGGCCGTTGAGCTGGACCAGCAGCGGCGCGCGCTGGCCCGGTGCGAGGCCGTCGGCACGGCGGTAGAGGGCCGAGAGGTGCTTGCCCTCGTACGGGATCTCGACGCGCTGCACCGGGTCGCCGAGCAGCCTCATGCCCTTCTGGAACAGCGCCAGCTCCCGCTGATAGATGGCCATTCGCCCCGCCGAGCCATGCGCCTGCAGCCGCTCGGCGGTGGTGAGGTAGGCCGACGCGCGCCGGTACTTCTCGCCGGCCGAGCGCAGACGGCCGCGCGCCTCGTCCTCGGCGGCCAGTTCGCACAGGGTGTCGGCCATCGTCACCCAGGTCTCCCGGAAGGCCTGCGTGCCGGCGGCATCGGGCGCCTTCGCGGCCTCCTGCAGCGGCGCGCACATCGCCTCGATCTCGCCGATGCGCGCACCCATCTCGATCGCGAGGTTGACCGAGAGGTTCCAGACGTAGTTGGTGGGGAAGTACTTGAACATGGGTGGCTTTCGTGGGCCTCTCGTGATGGTTCGTGAGGGTTCGTGGGACTGTCGTGGGACCTTCGCAAGGTCAGCGGGCCGCGATCGGCAGCGATTCCATCTGCACCTCGGCGTCCTTCAGGTAGTTCCGGACCAGCATCGCCTCGAGGAAGGGCGTGTGGTCGAACACGGCATCGCGCAGCGCCGACAGCGGCCACGGCGTGCGGTGGAAGAGGTAGCCCATGGTCCGGGCCATCCTGGCGTTCTTGTTGGTGTAGGCGACACGCTGGTGGTCGTACTGCGCCAGGCCGCGCGCCAGCGCATCGGGCCGCGCGAGGTCCACGCCTTCCAGGCACTTCGCGAGCCACCAGCCGTCTTCGATGGCCATGCCCATGCCATAGGCGGCGTAGGGCGAGACCGGGTGCACCGCATCGCCGACGAAGGACACGCGGCCCTTGGACCAGCTCGGCAGCGCCGGACGGTTGTAGATCTCCCAGCGGAAGCAATGGCGCTCGAAGTCCGTGGCCGCCGCCAGGCGCGGCAGCGGGTCGGCCCAGCCGCTCAGATGGCGCATCAGGTGAGCGCGCACGTCACCCTCGAAGCGCTGCCCTTCGTTCCACGGTTCGACGACCCACCACTCCACCGCCGGCCGGCCGTCGTGCAGGATCGGGAAGAAGCTGGCTTGCACCTTGCGCGAGTGCGAGATCCAGCCGACGTCGCGCGGCACCCCGTCGCAGTGGCACCACGCCAGCCAGACCTGGATGCCGCAGTGGAACAGGCCCAGCTCGCCGAAGGTCTGTTGCGCCACGGTGGAGCGGATGCCGTCGGCGCCGACCAGCAGGTCGGCTTCCCAGTGGCTGCCGTCCGCGAAATGGGCGGTGACCGAATCCACCGTCTCGACATAACGCGTGAAAGCCTTGCCGGCGTGGATCAGGCCGGGTGGCATCACCGCGAGCATGCGTTCCACCGCCGCCGAGCGCAGCATGCCGTAGTGCCAGCCGGGAATGCCGGCGCGGGCCTCGGCGCGCGGATTGAACGGCAGCCGCGCCCGCAGCCGGCCGCGGTGGTTGCGGAACTCGGTGACGCCGTAGGCGCCGAGCGCGTGGATGTCCACGCCCATGTCGCGCAGCACCGACAGCACCGGCAAGGACAGCAGCACCGCGCCACCCAGCGGCTTGACGGCCTCCTGCCGCTCGAACAGGCGCACCTCGTGGCCGGCACGGTGGAAGGCGAGCGCGGCCGCGAGTCCGCCGGGGCCGGCGCCGATGACGGCCACGCGGCGGCGCGGCGCTGAGGGAGTGGTTTTCATGGTGGTCGTGGCTCGCCGGTTCACACCGCCGGGAGGGCTGTTGGTCGCCGGTTGAAGCAGGTCATGAGGAATGGGCTGTCGTGCGTCATGGGGCGGCTGGGGTCGGGAACGTGCCTTCAACGCGCCATAGAACGCAGCCGAGTTCTCCGCCACCGCGGGCGAACGCTTCAACAGGAAATGCGCGAGCGCGGGCAGCAGCACCAGCGCGCCGAGCATGTTCCACAGGAACATGAAGGCCAGCAGCAGGCCCATGTCGGCCTGGAACTTGATGGGGCTGGCGACCCAGGTGATAACGCCGATCGCCAGCGTCACGCCGGTCAGCATCACCACCTTGCCGGTGAACAGCAGCGCGCGGTAGTAGCTTTCCGAGAGGCTCCGCCCCTCGCGCAGCTGCCCCAGCGTGACACTGAGGATGTACAGCGCGTAATCCACGCCGATGCCCACGCCCAGCGCGATCACCGGCAGCGTGGCCACTTTCACGCCCATGCCGAGCGCGACCATGAGCGCCTCGGCGAGCACGGAAGTCAGCATCAGCGGCAGGATGGCGACGACCACCGCGCGCCACGATCGAAAGGTAACCAAGGCGAGCAGCGCGACCGCGGCGTAGACCAACGCCAGCATCGTGCGCCACGCGTCCTTCACGACGATGTTGGTCGCGGCCTCGATGCCGGCCGAGCCGGCCGCCAGCAGGAACTTGACGTCAGCCGTGTCATTGGCCGCGGCGAAGGCCTCGACGTGATCGACCACGCGCGCCAGCGTCTCGGCCTTGTGGTCGCGCAGGTAGACGCTGAGCGTCAGCAGCGAGCACGCGTCGTTGTACAGGCCGCGCGGCGCGCCGGCCGTCACGGTGTTCAGCATGTCCTGGTTGGGCAGGAACTCGTACCACTTCGGGCTGCCCTCGTTCAGCCCGGCGAGCACGCGGCGGTTCAGCAGCGCGAGCGAGTTCGTGCTCTCGACGCCGTCCAGCTGCCGCAGCTGCCATTCGAGCGCGTCCACCTTGTTCAGCGTCTCGTAGCGCGAGCACTGGCCGTCGGGTGCCTTCACCATCACCGCCAGCACGTCGCTGGAGGCGCCGTAGGCTGCGTTGACGAAGGCGACGTCGCGGTTGTAGCGCGAGTCCGCGCGCAGCTCGGGCGCGCCGGGGTCGAGGTCGCCGATCTTCAGCTGCGTGCTCGCCGCGAAGCCGAGCGCGCCGAGCAGCACCGCGGCCATGATCGCGATCAGCGCGTGGCGCCGCTGCGTGTAGCGGTCGAGAAAGGCCCACAGCGGGTGCTTGCCGGCACCCGCCGCATCGGCGGCCTCGGCGCGCAGGCTGCGCTGGGCGGCGGTCGCGCTGACGCCGGTGGTGCTCAGCAGGATCGGCAGCAGGATCAGGTTGGTGAAGATCAGCACCGCGACGCCGATGGAGGCGGCAATCGCCAGCTCGCGGATGGCCTGGATGTCGATCACCAGCAGCACCGCGAAGCCCACTGCGTCGGCCAACAGCGCGGTCAGCCCGGCGAGGAACAGGCGCCGGAAGGTGAAGCGCGCGGCGACCAGCTTCGGCAGCCCGCGGCCGATGTCCTGCATGATCCCATTCATCTTCTGCGCGCCGTGGCTCATGCCGATGGCGAAGACGAGGAAGGGCACGAGGATCGAGTACGGGTCGAGCGTGTAGCCCAGCGCCGGCAGCAGCCCGAGCTGCCAGACCACCGCCACCAGCGAGGCCGCGACGACCAGCAGCGTCGAGCGCACGCAGCGCGTGTACCAGAACACCGCCGCGGTGGCGATCGCGACCGCGAGCAGGAAGAAGCCCAGCACCGCGCGCACGCCGTCGATCAGGTCACCGACGATCTTCGCGAAGCCGGTGATGTGGATGTCGACGCCCTGGGCCGCGTACTTCGTGCGCAATGTCTCGATGCGCTGCGCGAACGCGGCGTAGTCCAGCGCCCGGCCTTCGGCGTCGTGCGCGAGCAGGGGCACGTAGATCACGCTGGACTTCGCATCGAGCGCGACGAGCTGGCCGATCTCGCCCGAGCGCGCGATGTTGGCGCGCAGCTGCTCCAGGCTTTTCGGCGAGCCGTCGTAGCCGTCGGGGATCACCGGGCCGCCTTCGAGCCCCTCTTCGGTGACGCCGACCCAGCGCGTCGTCGGCGTCCACAGCGACTTCATCTGGTTGCGCGCGACGCCGGGCAGCAGGAAGACCTCGTCGGAGAGCTGCCGCAGCGTCTCCAGGTACTTCGCGTCGTAGACGCTGCCCTGCGGGTTCGCGACCGCGATGCGCACGGCGTTGCCCAGCCCCGTCAGCTCGCCCTGGTGCACCAGGAAGTTGCGGATGTAGCGGTGTTCCGCCGGAATCGTCTTCTCGAAGCTCGCGTTCAGCTGCAGGCGCGTGGCCTGCCAGCCGAGCAGGACGGTGACCAGCGCGCACAGCAGCACGACGATGGCGCGGTGGTTGAACAGCGCGCGCTCGATCAGCGAGCCCGAGCGTGGGTCGAAGCCGGACGCCTTCGCGCCGGGAGCGGGGTTCGTGGGAGCCATCATTTGGCGGGTCCTGGTTCGGCCGCGGCGCCCGGGGCGCCGTGCGCGCCGTGCGCGCCTTGCGTGCCTTGCGCGCTCAATGCGCTTGGTGCGCTTGGTGCGCTTCGTGCGCCCTGCACGGTCAACGCGAGCACCGGTGCGCCTGCGCGCGGCAGCAGCCCGTTCAGCGGCGGCAGGGGCGCCGCATTCAGCGGCACCAGCCGGTCGCCCTGCAGCGCCATCACGAAACCGGCCTGGCTGGCGGCCAGCAGGCGGCCGCCGGGTCCGATCGCCGTCGCGGTGACCGAGGCCGGGATGGGCACGGTCACCGGGCTCCAGGTCGCGCCAGCGTCGGTCGAGCGCAGCACCGTGCCGCGCAGGCCGGCGAGCACGATCTCCTGTTCGCCGAGCAGTTCGGCGCTGAAGAAGCTGCCCTTGTAGGGCGTTTCGATGCGGCGGAAGCTTCGCCCCGCGTCGGTGGACAACAGCACCAGGCCCTGCTCGCCGGCGAGCAGCAGGGTCTGCCCGCGCTGGCGCGCGGCGTACAGGTGCAGGCCCTTCGGATTCGGCAGGCGCGGCATCCACGACTGCCAGGTCCGGCCGGCGTCCTCGCTGGCCAGCGCCAGGCCATAGGCGCCAACGACCAAAAGACGCGGCCCGCCGAGCAGCAACAGGTCCAGCAGCGGCTTGTCCGGCCCATCGGCATGCAAGCGCTCGGCCTCCTGCACCGCACGTGCATCGCCGCCGGCGCGTGCGGCGTCGAGCACGATCTGCGCGGCCTGCCGCCCGTCGAGCCGGCGCATCCAGCGCTCGCCGCCATCGTCGCTCGCGAGCACCGTGCCGCCATGGCCGACGGCCCAGCCCTGCTTCGCATCGGCGAAACGCACCGCCGTCAGCGTGACGCTGGTGGGCACGGCAGCCTGGCGCCAGTGCTGTGCACCGTCGTCCGACAGGGCCACGATGCCGCGCTCGCCGACCGCGACGATGCGTTCACCAGCGAGCGCGGCACCGACCAGCACGGCGCGCTCCGGTGCACGCACGGCGATGGCGGCGCGCTCCAGCGCCGGGGTGGCCGGCGCAGCCGCGGCCAGCACGGGCAAGGCCGCGAGCGCACACGGCACGAGCCGGCGCAGCGCGAAGATCGGCAGCAGGCGCATCGCCGTCCGCTCCGCCTTCAGCGCACGCCTTCGCCGGCCAGCGCGTCCGGCGAGAACACGCTGTCCGGGAAGCGCGGCTTCACCGCGTACTGCGAGGCCTTCGCGTTGTACAGGTTGCCGATGAAGCCCTGGCCCGAAATCAAGTCGTTGAAGCCGAACGAGCCGATGGGGTTGCCCGGCAGGTCGGGCGCGACGAAGGTCTGCGCCCACAGCGTCTTCCACAGCTGGCCCTTGGCATCCCAGCGGTCGCCGAGCACGCAGATCCAGGTGTCCTCGTCGCAGTAGTAGCGGCTCTTCGGCGCCTGGTGGCGCTGGCCTTGGCGCAGGTTCGCCTCGATCACCCACACCCGGTGCAGCTCCCAGCGCATGTGGTCGGGGTTGAAGTGGTTCTTCGCGAGGACCTCGGCGTCGGCTTTCGGCTGCAGGAAGCGGTTGGCGTTGTAGGGGATGAACATCTCCTGCTTGCCGACGAGCTTCCAGTCGAAGCGGTCGAGCCGGCCGGTCCAGACCTCGATCTCGTCGAAGCTCATCACGCCCGCGGCCGCCGGCGTGGGCGTGTCGCAGCAGGGGTTGGGCAGTTTGCGCACGCGCCTTTGGCCCGTCAGGTAGACCCAGGCCTGGCTCTTGCTGCCGTCCAGGTTCTCGCGGCCAAGCACGGCTTCGCCGGCGCGGATCGGCGGGCCGGCATTGACCAGCCGGATCAGCCAGAACTCGTTGCTCTTCGCGAAGGCCTCGGCGCTGCCGTCCTGGAAGTAGTACGGCATCTGCTGCTCGGCGCGGCCGTCGGTCGTCAGCACCGCCTTGCCGTCGGCGGTGAGCTGGTACTGGCTGATGTTGAATTCCCACGAAGCGCCGCGCCAGCGCAGCATGTGGTTCCACATCACCTCCGCGCCGGTCTTCGGGATCGGGAACGGGATACCGCCATAGGCGCCTTCGACCACGTCGCCGTTGAGCTTGGCCCGGGTGGCGTTCTTCAGCGTGTTGTCGTAGACCCATTGAGGCGCGGCCGCGGTGCGGTGGGTCTTGTAGACGTCGATGCGGTAGCTGTCGGGGTACTTCTTCAGCAGCGCCTTCTGCCCTTCGCTGAGCTTGCCGGCGTGCTGGTCGACGTTCTTCGCGGTGATCGAGAACAGCGGCTTCTCGTCCTTGAAGGGATCGCCGCGGCGGCCACCCGGCTTGTCGCCGGCGATCGGCGTGGTGTGGCCGCCGGTCCATCCGGGAATGCTGCCGTCCTTGTTGCCGGCCTTCTCGGCACCGAAGGGGGTCAGCTCGGTCTTCAGCTTGGCGGCCTCGTCGGCCGGCACGGCGGCCAGGGCCGGTGCGAACGCGGCCGCCAGGGCGACCGCCAGCGTGATGCGGGTAAGCGTCATCGTGGACTCCATGATCAGAACGTGCGGCGCAGCGACAGCGCCACGTGGTTGCGGTCGGCCAGCGGGTTGCCGCTGCCGTAGACCGGCGTGCCGCCGGCGAGGATGGGCGAGAAGTCGACGAAAGGCGTGGCCTTGCCGATGTAGTGCGTGTAGTTCAATGCGAACTGCCACACACCCAGGTAGCTGCCCTCGATGCCGAGGTTGGCGCTGCCGGTGCCCTTGGCGCCCCAACCCGCGCCAGTGACGGACGAGCGGCCGTCCAGCACGTAGCGCACGCCCAGCGGCACGCTCAGGTCCAGCCCGGGCAGCGCCTGGCGGTAGCTGGGCGTGAAGATGAACTGCAGCGCGGTCGCGTCGCGCGTGGCAGCCTTGTCCAGCTCCTTGTGCGGGTCATCCTTGCGCAGCACGCGGTTCCAGGCGATCTCGGCGACCAGGCTGGATTCACGGGCGATGAAGCTCGGCCCGAAGGTCGCCAGCGTCGACAGGTTCAGGTGCGCGGTGCGGCCCATCGCCGGGTGCGGCTGTGGCGCACCGACACCGCCCGGGTAGATCATGTTGGTGCTGCGCAGCGGCATGTCGGCGCGCACCGAGGCTTCACCGGCCACGTTGAAGTCGCCGAAGGAGTGCGAGGCACTCACGCCCAGCGTCTTGACGTCCGACGGGAACAGGTAGAACCACGTGCCCGGCTTGCTGCCCATGGCGCTGGGCGGCGCGGCCGGGTTCAGGTTGCCGTAGAGCTGGCCCGACTTGTCGTGATAGCGCGCGAAGTACGCGCCCAGGTCGGTCTCGCCGACGCGCCACTTCAGCTGCAGGCCGAACTGGCCCGAGTCCTTCGGCTTCTGGTCTGCCCCCGGCGCCAGCACGTAGTTGCCCGAGATCGGCGTACCGGCCGGGATGCTGACGAACTCGGACTGCTGCGATCCCCAGGGGATGTTCGCGGTCGAGAAGTAGCTGCCGGCCGGTGCGAGGCGGTCTTCTTCCCAGCGCCACTGCACGTAGCCGCCGAGCGAGACCTCGGGCGTGAGCTGCAGCTGCGCCGACAGCTGCGGCACCGGGCGGATGATTTCCTTGAACTGCGCGTTCGGCGAGGCGAGCAGCTTGTCGATGTCCACCGGGCCCTGCGCGCGCGCGATGCCGTTGTCGCCGAAGAACAGGCTTTCGCCGTACTGCAGCGCGTGGCGGCCCAGGCGCGCGGTCAGCTTCATGCCGTTGT
>CAMLJY010000061.1 GCA_946480465.1 uncultured Burkholderiales bacterium | reverse complement strand
AACTGCGCTCGCTCGGCGAGCCGCTGGAGGATGGGTGCGTCTACGACAGCAACCGTTACACGCTGTGGGGCATGCTGCAGCGCCTGGGCGTGGAAGCGCTGGACTTCGGCGCGGTGCGCGACGATCCGGATGCCCTGCGCGAAGCCTTCTCGCGGGCGGCCGAGGCCGCGGACGTCGTGATCACCTCCGGTGGCGTCAGCCTCGGCGAGGCGGATCACACCAAGCGCATCATGGCCGAGCTGGGCGAAGTGCTGTTCTGGCGCCTGGCCATGCGGCCCGGCCGTCCGTTGGCGGTGGGCCGCATCGGTCCCGCTTCAGCCGATGGCAGCGGCCACGGCGAGGCCATCCTCTTCGGCCTGCCGGGCAACCCGGTCGCGGTGATGGTGAGCTTCTATGCCTTCGTGCGCGATGCACTGCTGGCCATGGCGGGTGCCACGCCGGATCCGCTGCCCACCGTGCATGCCGCCACGACGGCCGCGCTGCGCAAGAAGGCCGGGCGCACCGAGTACCAGCGCGGCACGCTGCAGCGCGGCGCCGATGGCCGCTGGCAGGTCACCCCCACCGGCGCGCAGGGCTCCGGCATCCTGCACAGCATGAGCCAGGCCCACGGCTTGATCGTGCTGCCGCATGCGCAGGGGCACGTCGGCGCGGGCGAAGTCGTCGAGGTGATCCCCTTCGACGGCCTGGTCTGAGCCTGCGCTGCGCGCGGGACGGTCCACGCGCTCAGTGCGCCGCGGCCGGCGCTTCGTCCGCCACGGCTTCGACCACCTCCGGCGTCGTGTTCTCGCCCGGCACTGCCTTGCGCGCAAACAGCGTGTAGACCGTTGGGACGACGAAGATCGTCAGCAGCGTGCCCACCGTCATGCCGCCCACGATCACCCAGCCGATCTGCTGCCTGCTCTCGGCGCCGGCGCCCCGGGCCAGCGCCAGCGGCAAGGCGCCCAGCACCATGGCGCCGGTGGTCATCAGGATCGGCCGCAGGCGCAGGCTGGCGGCCTCGATGGTTGCGTCCAGGACCGAGAGGCCCTGCTGGCGCAACTGGTTGCTGAATTCGACGATCAGGATGCCGTGCTTGGTGATCAGGCCCACCAGCGTGATCAACCCGATCTGCGAATAGACGTTCAGCGTGCCGCCGGTCAGCTGCATGGCGCCCAGGGCCCCCACCATCGACAGCGGCACCGACAGCATGATCACGAAGGGATCGATGAAGCTTTCGAACTGAGCCGACAGCACCAGGAAGATGAACACCAGCGCCAGCACGAAAACCAATGCCAGCGCACCGCTGGACGTGCGGAACTCCCGTGACACCCCGTTCAGCTCCGTGGCATAGCCCGGCTTCAGCACCTTGCGCGCGGTGTCGTCCATGAACTGCAGCGCGTCGCCCAAGGCGTAGTTCGGCGCCAGGTTCGCGGTGATGGACACCGAGCGCCGCTGGTTGAAGTGGTTCAGCTCGCGCGGGCTCACCGACTCGCGGACCTTGACGAGCGACGAAAGCGGCACCATCACGTCACCGCGCCCCCGCACGAAGAGCTTCTCGATGTCCTCGGGCGTGGTGCGGCCGGCGCTCTGGGTCTGCACCATCACGTCGTACTGGTCGGCGCCGCGCTTATAACGCGTTACCGCGCGGCCACCCAGCATGGTCTCGACGGTGCGAGCCACCTGGTCGACGCTGACGCCGGCATCGGCCGCGCGTTCGCGGTCCACCTCCATGAACAACTCGGGCTTGTTCAGCCGCAGGTCGCTGTCCGGCGCGACGAAGCCCGGGTTCTTCGCCATCTCGGCCAGGATCTGCTGCGCCACCGCAGCCAGGTTCTGGTAGCTGTCGCTGGTGACGATGACGAAATTGATCGGCCGGTCGCGGAAGCCCTGGCCCAGGCTCGGAGGCGTGGAGGCGAACGCGTTGACCCCGGGCAGCCCGGCGAACTGCTGCTGCAGCTCGCGCGCGATCTGCTGCGTGGTCTTCTCGCGCTCTGCCCAGTCCTTCGCGCCCATGAACGACATGGCCTGCGCCACCGTGGGGTTGCCGGAGGAGACGAACACGCGGTCGAGCTCCGGGTGCTTGGCCGCGATGCGCTCCAGCTCGCGGCCGTAGCGCGCGGTGTACTCCAGGGTGGCGCCGTCGGGCGCGTTGATCGAACCCAGCACCACGCCGCGGTCCTCCATCGGCGCCAGCTCGCTGCGCAGGCCCTTCAGCAGCACCCAGCTGCCGGCACCGCAGGCCACCATCACCACCAGCACGATCCAGCGCTGGCCCCGCGGCCGTCCGACCGCCGGCGTTGCCGGTCCTCCTTGCGGCGCGACCGGGCGCGTGGCGTCCGGCCGGGGGGCGCCGAGAACCCAGCGCAGCGCTTGGGCATAGCCCCGCGTCACCCACACCAGGAAGCGCTCCATGCCGCGGTCGAAGGCGTTGGGCTTCGGGTTGTGCTTGAGCAGCAGGCTGCACATCATCGGCGTCAGCGTGAGCGCGACGAACCCGGAGACGATCACCGCGCCCGCCAGCGCGAGCGCGAACTCGACGAAGAGGCGCCCGGTGCGTCCCGGCGTGAAGGCAAGCGGCGCGAACACGGCCGCCAGCGTCATCGTCATCGCCAGCACCGCGAATCCGATCTCGCGCACGCCCTTCAGCGCGGCCTGGAACGGCGTCATCAGGTGGCCGCCGCCTTCCTCGATGTGCCGGAAGATGTTCTCCAGCACCACGATCGAATCGTCCACCACCAGGCCGATCGCCAGCACCAGCGACAGCAGCGTCAGCGTGTTGATCGTGAAGCCGGCTGCGGCCATCAGCGCGAAGGTGCCGATCAGGCTGACCGGAATGGTCACCAGCGGAATCACCGAGGCGCGCAGCGTGCGCAGGAACACGAACACCACCAGCGCCACCAGGCCCACCGCTTCGCCGATGGTGGTGTACACCGCCTTCACCGAGCGGTCGATGAAGACCGAGTTGTCGTTGGCGATGCGCACGGTCAACCCGGGTGGCAGGTCCTCCTGCACCTTGGGCAGCATCTCGCGCACGCCGGCGGAGATGTCCAGCGGATTCGCCGTCGCATTGCGGATCACTCCCGCCGAGATCGCCGGCGTGCCGTTCAGGCGCACGCTCTGGCGTTCGCTGGCAGCGGCCTGCCCGATGCGGGCCACGTCTTTCAGGCGCACGGTGAAGCCGTTCACCACCTTCAGTGCCACCTCGGCGAACTGGCGCTCGGTGTTGAGGTCGGTGCGCGCGGTGACGTTGAACTCGCGCTGCTGGCTTTCGATGCGGCCGGCCGGCACCTCCAGGTTCTGGCGGCGCAGTGCATCTTCCACGTCCTGCGTCGTCAGGCGGTAGGCGGCCAGCCTGTCGGGGTCCAGCCAGATGCGCATCGCGTACTTGCGCTCGCCGAAGACCGGCACGTCGGCGACGCCTGGAATCGTCTGCAGCCGCGGCTTGACGATGCGGTTGACCACGTCGGTGATCTCCAGCGGCGACATCGTCTCGCTGGTGAACGCAATCCACACGACGGGGAAGGCATCAGCCTCCACCTTCGCGACGATGGATTCGTCCGTCGCGTCGGGCAGGCGCCCGCGCACCCGGGAGACACGGTCGCGCACGTCGGCCGCGGCCGAGTCAGGGTCCTTGCTGAGCTTGAAGCGCGCGGTGATGAAGCTCTGCTCCGCGCGCGAAATCGAGGTCATGATGTCGACCCCGTCGATGCCGGCGATGGAGTCTTCCAGGGGCTTCGTCACCTGCGACTCGATCACTTCCGACGACGCGCCGATCAGCCGGGTGCTGACGGTGACCACCGGTTCGTCGATGCGCGGGTACTCGCGCACGCTGAGCTTGGTGTACGAAACTGCGCCGATCAGGATCAGCAGCAGCGACATCACCGTCGCGAACACCGGCCGGCGGACCGAGATCTCGGAAAGCTTCATCGCGCTTCTCCTCGCGGGGCCGGAGCCGTCAGCGGACCAGGTTCACTGCAACCCGCTGCGTGGCCAGCGCCGAGCGTTCGCCCGCGGGCGCGGCGCTGGCCGCGCGGCCCGGTGCGGCAGCGGCCGGCGCGCTGGCGCCGCCGGGTCGGGCGCCGGAACGCTCGCCCCCCGACTTGTCGCCCAGCTGCACGATGCGCACCGGTTGAGGCTCGCCGCGCATCAGGCGCGCCTGGCCCGCGACCGCCACCAGGTCGCCCGCCTGCAGCCCTTCCAGCACCTCGACCCGTCCGGCGCGCCGCACGCCGATGCGCGCGGCCATGCGCTGGCCGATCTTGCTGCCGTCGGGCCCGTCGACCACCTTGATCAGGAACTGCCGGTCGCCCATGGGCACCAGTGCTTCTTCAGGCACCGTCACCGCCTGTTCGCGCGTGCTGAAGACGATGCGCGTGCGGGCGAAGAGGCCAGACCGCAGCGTGCCGCCGGCATTCGCCAGGCGCGCGCGCACCAGCACCGAGCGGCCGCTGGCATCGAGCTGCGAATCGATCGCCTCCACCCGTGCGCTGTGGGGACGGCCGGGCAGTGCGTCGAGCGCCACGGCGACCTCCTGCCCCGGCTTCAGTTGTGCCAGGTAGCGCTCCGGCAAGCGGAAGTCGACCCACACGGTCGACACGTCCTCGACCTGCACCAGGTCGGCGCCATCCTTCACGTAGTCGCCCACGTTCACGCTGCGGATGCCGGCGAAGCCGTCGAAAGGCGCGAGCACCTTCATGCGCTGCAGCTGCGCCTGGGCCAGCGCCACCTGCGCCTCGGCCACTTCCACGTTGGCTCGCGCTTGGTCGACGGCGCTCTGGCTGACGAAGTTCTGCGCCACCAGCTCGCGGTTGCGCTGCAGGTTCGTGCGGGCGATGTTGGCCTGGGCCTGCGCCTGCTGCAGCTGCGCTTGCTGCAGCGAGTCGTCCAGTTGCACCAGCACCTGGCCGCGGCGCACGCGCTGCCCATCGGTAAAGCCGAGCTTGGAGACGCGCCCGCTGACTTCGGGCCGCAGCATCACGCCCTGGTTGGAGCGCAGGGAGCCGACCGCCTGCGCGTCCTCCTCGATGCGCGTCAGCTCGGCCCTGCCAATCTCCACGGCCACCGGTCCCTGCGGTGCACCGGGTCCGGCAGCAGGTCCTCGCGCCACCCCAGAGGCCGGGCCGGCCGCTGATGCAGCAACGCTCGCAGCGGTGACCTGCGGACGGTTCTGCAACCACCAGGCGGAGAATCCTGCGGCCACCAGGGCGAACACGGCAATGGTCGTGTGAACCTTCTTCATCAGCTCAGGCCAGGAGAAAGCGCGGGGCGGGGTTGCGCACTGTAACGTCGGCTCAAAGGCCCTGGCGGCGCACGGCCGCGCAGCCGCGGTTGGCCAGTTCGTCTGCGCGCTCGTTGCCCGGGTCGCCGGTGTGTCCGCGCACCCAATGCCAGCTCACCTGGTGCTGCGCCGCCAAGGCGTCCAGCCGCTGCCACAGCTCCATGTTCTTCACCGGCTTGTTGTCGGCCGTGCGCCATCCGCGGTTCTTCCAGCCCTTGATCCAGGTGGTGATGCCGTTCTTCACGTACTCGCTGTCGGTGTACACGGCGACCGGCGTCGGTCGCTTCAGTGCCGCCAACGCCTCGATCACCGCAGTGAGTTCCATGCGGTTGTTCGTCGTCGACGGCTCGCCGCCGAACAGTTCTTTCTCGTGCTCGCCCCAGCGCATCCACGCGCCCCAGCCGCCCGGGCCCGGGTTGCCCTTGCACGCACCATCGGTGTAGATCACGACCGCATCAGTCATCCAGGTTCCTCATCCGTGTTCTTCCAACTGCCGCACCCGCGGCTGCGCGACGGCAGCCGGGGCCGTGGCCTTCGCCGGCTTCTGGCTGCGCGCCAAGCCCACCAGCCGCATGCCACGCACCCGCTTGACTGCCACCAGGCAGTACGACGCGCCGAGCACCGGCCACCAACGTTCGCCGGCTCGGTCGAACCAGCCGCCGCGATCGATCCAGCGCTGCGAACCGAAGGGCGGCCGCCAGCAACCGAAGCGGCCACGTTCCACCTCGAAGCCGAGCAGCCGCAGCCAGTCGCGCAGCCGCCAGTAGCCGATCAGATCACCTGCGCGAGGCAGGAACAGGCTGCCGCCGAATCCCATGCCACGCCGCAGCCGGCCCGTCCGCTGGCGCAGTCCCCACAGGCTGGCCGGATTGAAGCCGGTGATCACGACCCGGCCCTCGGGCACCAGCACGCGCTCGACCTCCCGCAACGTGTCGTGCGCATCGCGTGCCAGCTCCAGTGCGTGCGGCAGCACGACGAGGTCCAGGCTCTGGTTGGGAAATGGCAGCGCGTCAAACTCACAGTGCAGCGCCAGGCCGGAGTGCGGCGCCAGCGTGGAGAGGGAGTCGTCCACCGGCGGCAGCTCGAAGGCCTCGGGTTGGTACAGCGCATCGCTGGCGACCCAGCGGTGCGGCATGCGATTGGCGCGCAATGCGTCAAGTTCAGGCAGTCCCAATTGCAGCGCATGGAAGCCGAACACATCGCTGACGCCGCGGTCCAGTTGCGGCTGTTCCCAGGCCAGCAGGTAGCGGCCCGGCGGGCTCTTGAGCCACTGGGCCAACTCTATAATTGATGATTCGCGCGTCATGACACTGATCGCCCTGCCCGCCTTCTCAGGCCACTCCATCTGGATGCTGCACGACGGCCACCAGGCCATCGTCGATCCGGCGGACGCGGCGCCGGTGCAGGCTGCACCTGGTGCCGGCGGGCTCGCGCTGGCGGCCATTCTAGTGAGGCATCGGGGGCGGCTGAGTGCCACCCGTCACGCCCCTGCCCATATCACCCGAATGACGCGTCCCGCATTGGGCCGGCCGGGCGCGGCTCGCGGGGCCAGTTTCGACCCGATGATCGTTTTTCCTGCCCGTGCCGCCGCGTTACCGAATGAAACTCGCGCGCGGGCTGCGTGCCAGCACATGCCAGCCGCGCTACGCTCACGCATTCCCGCCGGCCCCCGGACCGCTTCCGGCCGCCCGGCGTCCCACTGCGCTCGCCCGTCGCTCGTCAGCCGCGGAACGATGCTGTGTTCAACCCTCGCCCGCACGCGGGCCTTTCCTCCCTTCCTGCGCTGCACGGTGCCGGGCGTCGTCCACGCTGCGCGGCGCGAAGGGTTCGCCACCAACAGTGCGCCGGCTCGGTCCGGCGCGTTGCGCGAACGGAAGATTCGAATCCGATGACGACGCTGCTGCCCCGCCTGACTGCCCCGGCCCTCGCCGCCCTCTGCCTCTTCTTGTCCGCCTGCGCCACGGCCCCGGCACCCCAGCCGCCGGCGCCGCCGCCACCGCCGGTCGCCGTCATCCCGCCGCCAGCGCCTGCGCCCGAACCTCCTCCACCTGCGCCGGTGGTCGAGCTGGCCCCCGAACCCGAGCCGGTCGCCATCGATCCGCTGCGTCCGCAGGTCACCATCGACCCCAACGACGCCGCGGCACTGGCCGATCTGTGGTCGCGCGTGCGCGACGGCTTCGCGATGGAGAACCTCGACGGCGAGCTGGTTCGCAAGTGGGAGCTCTGGTATTCGTCGCGGCCCGACTACGTGCAGCGCATGACCGAGCGAGGCGGCCGCTACATGTTCCACATCGTCGAGGAGCTCTCCAAGCGCAACATGCCGATGGAGCTGGCGCTGCTGCCCTTCATCGAAAGCGCCTACAACCCGGAGGCGATGTCCACGGCCCAGGCCTCGGGCATGTGGCAGTTCATCCCCGGCACCGGCCGCGACTTCGCGCTGAAGCAGAACGTTTTCCGCGACGATCGGCGCGACGTGCTGGCATCCACCCGTGCGGCGCTGGACTACCTGCAGGTGCTGCACGGCATGTTCGGGGACTGGCAGCTGGCGCTTGCCGCCTACAACTGGGGACAGGGCAACGTTCAGCGTGCCCAGCAGCGCAACCAGAAGGCCGGCTTGTCGACCGACTACCTCAGCCTGCGCATGCCCGACGAAACCCGGAATTACCTGCCCAAGCTCCAGGCGGTAAAGAACATCATCGCCAAGCCGGAAGCCTTTGCGCTGACCCTGCCGGCGCTGCAGAACCATCCGTATTTCCTGTCGGTGCCGATCACGCGCGACCTGGACGTCGAACTCGCGGCCAAGCTGGCCGGCATGTCTGTCGAGGCGTTCAAGCAACTGAATCCGCAGATGAACAAGCCGGTGATCCTGGCCGCCGGCACACCCCAGGTGCTGCTGCCCTACGACAACGCGAACTCCTTCGTGCGCGGCCTGTTGCAGCACAAGGGCACGCTGGCCAGCTGGACCGCATGGGTTGCTCCGCGCACGCTCAGGCCGGCTGAAGCGGCGCGCCAGGTCGGCATGTCCGAGGCCGAGCTTCGCGCGATCAATCGCATCCCGCCAGGCATGCTGGTCAAGGCAGGGTCCACGCTGCTCGTCGCGCGGGACGACAAGCGCCACGCCGACGTGACCGAAGACGTCGCGGACAACGCGATGCTGGCCCTTGCGCCCGACCGGCCACCTCTGCGCCGCGTGAGCTTGCGTGCCGGCCGCAAGGGCGAGTCGGTGGCTTCGGTGGCACGGCGGTATCGCGTGTCGGCCAGCCAGGTGGCGCGCTGGAACAAGACTTCGCCAAAGGGCATGTTCAAGCCGGGCCAGACGATCATCGTCATGCTTGCGACCCCGGCGCCGCGGACTCGTACCGTGGAACGAGGGTTGGTCAAGGTGGTGGCCAAGCCGGCGCCCAAGGCTGCGGGGAAAGTCGCCGCCAAGCCCGCCAGCACCACCGGTCGCCGCATCGCAAAGCCGACCGTCACGGCGCGCACGCGTCCCGCCCCGAACTGAAACCGTCAAGGCCTGGACGGTGGGCCGGTGCTGCCCTTCAGCGCCGGTCGTTCAGGGCGTGCGCGAGCGTGGAGAGGTCGACGTACTCCAACTCGCTGCCCGCCGGCACCCCACGGGCCAGCCGCGTCACCGAGAGCCCCCTCGCCTTCATGGCCTGGGCCAGCACATGCGCGGTGGCTTCGCCTTCGGCCGTGAAGCCGGTGGCAAGAATCACTTCTTCGACCACGCCGTCGGCGGCCCGCTCGAGCAACGGGTGCACGCCGATGTCGGCGGGACCGATGCCGTCGAGTGGCCGCAGTCGGCCCATCAGCACGAAGTACAGGCCCCGGTAGCTGCCGGTTCGCTCCAGGGCAGCCTGGTCGGCGGGCGTTTCCACCACCATCAGCTGACGTGCATCGCGCTCGGGGTCGCGGCAGGTCGCGCAGACCCGATCCGCGGTGAAGGTGTGGCAGCGTGCGCAATGGCCGATGCCTGTGACGGCCGCCTGCAGCGCGGAGGCCAGTGCCAGCGCGCCGTCACGGTCATGCTGCAACAGATGGAACGCCATGCGCTGCGCTGACTTCACGCCCACGCCGGGCAGGCGCCGCAAGGCTTCCACGAGTGCGTCGAGGCCTGGCTCGGTCACGCGCCGCGCGGCCGACGTGTCATGGCCGCCCCCTTAACGCGCTAGCGACGCGGCCGCGCATCAGAACGGGAACTTCATGCCCGGAATCTGCGGCATGCCCGCCGTGATGCGCCCCATCTTGTCCTGCGTGGTGGTCTCGACGCGGCGTACGGCATCGTTGAAGGCGGCAGCGACCAGGTCCTCCAGCATGTCCTTGTCGTCGGCCAGCAGGCTGGGGTCGATGGTCACGCGCTTGACGTCATGCTTGCAGGTCATCACGACCTTGACCAGGCCGGCGCCCGACTGGCCTTCGACCTCGATCGTCGCCAGTTCCTCCTGCGCCTTGCGCAGGTTGTCCTGCATGGCTTGGGCCTGCTTCATCAGGCCGGCCAGTTGGTTCTTCATCATGGTGAGCTTCCTCGATTCGGTCAGAGTGGCTTGATCGATCCCGGCACGATGCGGGCGGTGCGGAACTGTGCCATCAGCGCGCCGACGGTCGGATCGTTGTGAATCACCTGCTCGGCCTCGCGCTGGGCCGCTTCGCGCTCAGCAAGCTCGCGGCGCGCAATGGAGTCCTCGACGACGCCGGCCTCGAGCTCGATCTGCGCCTCAGCACCGAGCACGGGCACGAGTGCGGCGAGCAGTTTGTCGCGCAGCGCCGGCGTGCGCAGCGTCTCGCGCTCGACCCGCAAGCGCCAGGTCCGGCCCTGCACCTCGACCAGCTGGGCCTGTACGGCCAGCTCACGCACGAGCGCCGTCAGGCCGCCCTGCCCGAGCAGCGGACGCACCAGGGACGCCCAGCGGTCACCTTCTGCCGTGGTGCACAAGTCAATCGCGGGCGCCGGCGCGGCTGCCGGAGAGGAAGCAGGCCTCGGGGTCGAACCGTCGGCCAGGTTCGGTGAGGCAGCCCCTGCATCATCGGGCACGGCCTCGTCGATCCAAGGTGGAGGCTCGGACGCGGACGCCACTCGCGCGGCCCTGTGTGCGGGCGCCGGTGCCGGCGTGGGAGGCAGCGATGGCGCAGCCAGGGTGCCGGGCGCAGGCGGCGCAACCGGCTGCGGTGCTCCCGCCGCCGGCGGCAGCTTGGGCAGCGCCACCGGCCGCGCGGCGGTCGACAGGCGCGCCTCGCGCGGCGCCGCCTGCAGCGGCGCACTGCGGGGCGCAGGCGACGGCGCGGCAGTGCCTGCAGCCGAGGGAAACGCGAAGAGGCGCAGCAGCACCATCGTCAATGCCGCGTAGTCGTCCGACACCAGGCTCAGTTCAGCGCGCCCATGAATCGCGATGCCGTACAGCAGCTGCGTCTCGTCGGCAGGCATCAGCCCGGCCAGGCGCATGGCTTCAGCGGCCTCGGGATCGTTCTCGTCAAGGGCTCCCGGCACGGCCTGCTGCACGGCCATCTGTTGCAGCAGAGACGCGATCTCCTCGAGCGTGCCGGACGCCGACAGCCCCCAGCCGCGCAACTCGTTGACCGTCTGCAGCACGGACGGGCCATCGCGCTGCGCCAGCGCCTGCACCAGGCGCGCGGCATGCCGCCGGTCGACGCTTCCCAGCATCGCCCTCACGCCCTCTTCGTCGAGCTTGCCGCCGCCGTAGGCGATGGCCTGGTCGGTCAAGGACAAGGCATCGCGCATCGACCCGCGAGCTGCGCGCGACAGCAGACGCAGGGATCCCGCGTCAACCTGCACCTGCTCTGCATCGAGCACGGCCTTGAGGTGGGCATGCACGACCTCAGGCGCCATCGGCCGCAGGTTGAATTGCAGACATCGCGACAGCACGGTCGGCAGCATCTTCTCCGGATCGGTCGTGGCCAGCACGAACTTCAGATACTCCGGAGGCTCTTCGAGCGTCTTCAGTAGGGCGTTGAAGGCGTCTTTGGTCAGCTGGTGCGCTTCGTCGATCATGAAGACCTTGAAGCGGCCGACGCTCGGCTTGTAGGCGGCGCGCTCGATCAGGTCGCGGATCTCGTCGATGCTACGGTTCGAGGCCGCGTCGAGTTCGATGTAGTCGATGTATCGATCGGCATCGATCTCGGTACAGGCCTGGCACTGGCCACAGGGCTGGGCCGTCACCCCACCCTGGCCATCAGGGCCGGTGCAGTTGAGGCTCTTCGCGAGGATCCGGCTGACCGTCGTCTTCCCAATGCCACGCGTTCCGGTGAACAGGTAGGCATGGTGCAAGCGGCCGCTCGCCAGCGCATTGCCGAGGGCCTGCACCACGTGCTCCTGGCCCACCATCTGATCGAAACTGCGAGGCCGGTATTTGCGGGCCAGGACGACATGCGACATTGGGTCATTCTAGGGTCGGGGCCTGCCCGCGCCGGGCCGGGCGTACCGGGCGCGAATGGTGCTCGCCGATAATCTCGGCGATGAACGCCTCACCGAATCAGCCCGCGCCCGACACCCTCAGCTACGAGCAGGCGGGCGTCAACTACGACCTCATCGATCCGCTCAAGGTGGCTGCGCAGAGGGCTGCGGCCGCAACCGCGGGCCACCTCGCCCGCCACGGGTTCGAAGAGGTCTCGGCATCGCGCGGCGAGTCGGCCTACGTGGTCGACGTCGGCCCTTTCTACCTCGCCTCCATCGTCGAGTGCCTGGGTTCCAAGGCCCTGGTTGCCGACGAGGTGGCGGCGCTCACCGGCCGCAGCTGGTACGACGGCATCGCGCAGGACACGATCGCCATGGCGATCAACGACTTGATCACCGTCGGGGCGACACCCCTCGTCGTGCAGGCCTACTGGGCAGCCGGCGGGTCGGACTGGTTCGGCGACGCGCAACGGGCGCAGGCCCTGGTCGCCGGTTGGAAGCGGGCCTGCGACACCTGTGGCGTGGCCTGGGGCGGCGGTGAGACGCCGGCGCTGGCCGGCATCGTCGAGGCGGGGCGCATCGACCTCGCCGCCTCCTGTACGGGGTTGATCAATCCGAAACAGCGACTGTCCGTGGGCGACCGTCTCGGCCCCGGCGACGCCATCGTGCTGCTCGACTCCAGCGGCATCCATGCCAATGGCTTGAGCCTCGCCCGCAAGCTGGTCGAGCGGCTGCCCCAAGGTTGGCTGACCGAGGTGGCGCCGGGCCTCAGCTACGGCGAGGCGTTGCTCGCCCCCACGACGCTGTATTCGCCGGTGACAGAAGCACTGTGGGCCGCCGGCATCACGCCGCACTACTGCGCCAACATCACCGGCCATGGCTGGCGCAAGCTGCTGCGCCATCCGGCCGCGCTGACCTACCGCATCCACACGCTGCCCCCGGTGCCGCCGGTGCTGAAGTTCATCCAGCAGCAGGCCAGGCAGGACGATCGAGAGGCGTACGGAACGCTCAACATGGGCGCGGGCTTCGCCCTGTTCGTCGAGAGGGCGGAGGCGCCGCGCTGCGTCGAGATCGCGCAGTCGCTGGGCATCGGCGCACGCATCGCCGGCCAGGTCGAAAGCGGACCGAAGCGACTGCTCATCGAGCCGCTGGGTATCGAGTTCGGCGGTGAAGAGTTGCAGCTGCGCTGATGCACGGCGGATGGGGCTGACGCCGATGCGAGGGGAATGCGCCCTCGCCTACAATCCGCCGTGACGGGCCTCCTCGCATGGAAGCGCGGCCAACCGGGTCAGGTCGGGAACGAAGCAGCCCTAACCGTTGCAACCAGTGCCGGGGTCAGGCTCGTCACCCCATCCGCCTCCCCTTCTTCGCCCCTCCCTTTCTGCGATTAGGTTCGGCCCGCGCACGCCGTTGCCCGGGTCCGCATGGGCAAGTGCGGCATCAGCGCAACGCTTTCTCGCGCGAACACTTGGCGCAAGCACGTAACCTTGTTGGAGGTCAACCCCTACCTCCACGCGACGTTATGATGGAGGAGGCATAAGGTCCGCATCGAGACGTGATGCATCCAGGTGAGCAGCCGGCACGGCCACGCAAGCTTGGACCGCATTCCGGCATCTCTCGACGCAGTGCCCCCTTTCCCCCTTGAGTCCAAACAGGAGTTCCTGATGAAGATGAAAACTGCTCTCTCGCTGATCGCCACCGTTGCCGCCGCCATGACGGCGCAATCCACCTTCGCTCAAGCCGCTTCCGCGCCGACCCGCGCCGAAGTGAAGGCCGAGACGAAGAAGGCCGTCAAGGAAGGCAAGATCACGCCCGCCGGTGAAGGCGCCGGCGCGACTGCCGCTCCCGCTGGCGGCTCGGACAAGTCCCGCGCTGCCGTGAAGGCCGAAACCAAGGCAGCCGTGAAGGAAGGGAAGTCGACGCCCGCCGGTGAAGCCGGTGCCGCCGCCGCTCCTGCCAAGTCCGAAAAGACGCGTGCTGAAGTGAAGGCCGAGACGAAGAAGGCCGTCAAGGAAGGCACGACCACGCCGGCGGGCGACGCCGCAAAGAAGTAATCGAGTCCAAGGACCCGAAAAGAAGCGGCCCCGTAAGGGGCCATTTTCATTTGCTTTCGAGCGGTCAGGCTCACGAGGCTTGGCGAAATGCCATCACCGCCTGGTTGCGAAGCGTGCGCAGCAGCGCGAGTTCGCGCTCTCCCAGCGCCAGGGCACCGGGGTCCGCCTTGTCGCCGTAGATCAGCGCGAAGGGCGCGCCTTTCATCACCATCGGCAACAGCAGGAAGGACGCCGCATCAATGTGCTTCACATACCACGGCGGGAGTCGTTGGGCGATGTGCGGCGCGCGAGCGTCCGCGATCAAGGTGTCGGCGTTCTTGATGCACACCGCCGCCAGCAGATCTGGCGTGGCGGTCCGCTTAAGCTCGATGCGGAAGGAGCGGGACAGTACGTCCGCCTGGGCTCCGAGTCCGAACCGCCCGAGCAAGGCCTCTGCTTTGGGGTCGCGCAGGCAGAAGATCACGCGTTGAAACCCCATGGCCCGGTACATGGTTTCGAGGATCATCCTCAGGACTTCGTTGAGCCGGAACTGCTCGCCGGCCATCGTGTTCGTGATGTCCTGGATGCCGGCCGCGAGGACCTGGGCAATGCAGTCGGGCGACTGCGCCTGGGTCGCGGGCGCCGAGACCGTCGCAGGGGCCTGACTCAGGGGCATCGTGGCGTGAAGTTCGTACGGGGATAGCGAGTCGCCCGCATCCTTCGCCCCACCCGATTCGGCTGACTTGCCCAGCAGACGCTGGGCCGATCCCGCAGGCATCTGCAATCCCATCGCGGGCGCCAGCTGGGCCAGCTTGGTTCGAGCCGAAGCAACAGCCTCCTGCAGGTCTTTCTGGCTGATCCCCAGGGCCCGGCAATAGCGATCAGCGATGCCATCGATCCTCGCTCCTGCCTGTTCCGGATCGTTGCGCATGATGGTCTCCGCCACCTCGTTCGCCGCGGACGCCAGCCAGCGCAGGCGTTCGCCACCACGCTCGACAGCCCGAGAGGGAGGATCTCCGGTCGGCTTGCGCATGCAGCGCTGCAGGGCATCCGGCAGGCCCCAGGACCGAGCGACGCCCAGGCCGAGCTGCTCGAAGCCGATCCCCAGTACGCGCTCGGCGATCGCATCGGCTGGAGGCGGCGTCTCCGCGCGTGTCCCGGCGGACTGTGTCTGCTCGCGGATGGCTTGCGCCTCTTCCGGAAAGTAGTACTCGGTCAGCAGGCGGCCGAGGTTGTGGAACATGGCACCGAGGAATGCTTCTTCGCTGTCGCGCGACACCGGCGTCAGCTCGCTCGCGAGCTGGCCGGCCATGAGCGAGCGCAGGAACTCTTCCCGCAGGCGGCTCGCGTGCGCCTTGTCTTTCATGTGCTCGATCAGCACCAGCGACAAGGCCATGTTCCGGATGCCCGCAAAGCCGACCAGCGCGACGGCGCGGGATACGGTGCTGATCGATCCGCCGCCTGCGGTGCTGTAGTGCACGGTGTTGACCATGCGCAGCAGCTTGTTCGTCAGCGCAACGTCCTTGAGGATCTCGTTCGCGAGGCTGTTGAGGCTCTCCTTGTCGGAGGTCGCAATGCGCTGGATGCGCACGACCGAGTCCGACAGCGTCGGGAAGTCGCTCTTGTGGCGCATGCGCCGGAGCAGGAAGTCCAGCGTCCCGCTCGAGCTGCCGCCCTCTCCGCCGCCCTGGGGCTCGAGCCAGGCCTGCAAGGCCTCCCGCATGGCCGCAACGGTGCTGAATCGCAGCGCCGGGTCTCGCGCTATGGCACGCTGAACCACCGCACGAAGGCCGTCGTCCGCCGGCACCGATTCGGGCAGGACCAGGTCCTCGTGGATCACCCGATGCAGGGCGGTATAGGGGTCCCGCTCTCGCACCAGACCCTTGCCCATGAGCAGTTCCGCGAGCAGCATTCCAGCGGAAAACACATCCATCTGGGGCGTTGGCGACAGCCCCTTGGCCGCTTCGGGCGACATGTAGCCGGGCGTGCCGACGATGCGGCCATCCCCGGCCTCGGCAACGCGGGCAGCGATGCCGAAGTCCATGACCCGCCCCCGCCCCTGCCCGTCGAGCAGGATGTTGGAGGGCTTCAAGTCGCGATGGACGATGCCTTGTTCGTGCGCAACGCGCAATGCATCGAGCACGCCGGTCATCAGGGCGCCGGCATCCCGCTGTGCCATGGCGCCGTTGCGGCGCAGTGCGTCGGCGAGCGTGTGGCCACGCACCAGTTCGAAGACGAGATACGGCTGCCCGGCATGTTCATCGGCCTCGAACACAGGCACGATGTTCGGATGCGACAGCCGGCTCACCGCCCGCGCTTCGTGCAGCCACTGCGTCACGGCCAGCGTATCCGCTTCGGGATTCAGGAGCTTCAATGCCACGTCACGGTCCAGGCGCTCGTCGTGCGCCAGCCAGACGGTCGCCTGCGCACCTCGCCCCAGCTCTTCACGCAGCACGAAGCGGCCCACGCGACGGCCCTGGCGGGGAGCCACCACAGCAGCGCTCAATTCAGTCCTCCCAGCTGAGATGCACGGCCCGCAGCCGTGTCTTCTTCCGAACCCGGTGCCACGCCCTGCGAGGCCAGTTGGATATCGCGTAGCGTCAAGCCCAGCGCCCGGGCATAGCGATGCGCTATGCGCTGCAGTGCATTCGACTGCTGCGGAGGCGGCAGGCTGGACACGTCAACCACTTCGTTGGCACAGCTGGCTGAAAGCCGCAGCACGTCGTCGTCGCTGTCCGCAGACCGGATCGGTGCAGTTGGCGATACGCGGCGAATCATGTACAGCATCGACTCGTCCAGGCCCCACTGGCGCGTCACGGCAGAGGCCAGGGACTCCACGTCGGTGCCCAGCACCGCGAATGCGGCACCCTCTTCGGTCATGCCCGGCTCGTCGGGTTCCCCTGCCTTCGCTGCCGGCGCCGGCTGCATCAGGCGGCGCATCTGCTGAGCCTCCTCCGGAAAGTGGTACTGCAGCACCAGCCGTCCCAGGTTCTGCAGCAGAGCGATGAGGAAGACCACCTCGGCGTCATAGCCGCGCGGTCGCAGCCATTGCGCGATCCGTGCGGCGCGGCGCGCTCGCTCGAGGAGCCGCTCCATCTCTGCTGCGTGCGCGTCATTCAGTGGTCCCGGCCAGGCGCGCAGGGACAGCGCGGCACGCCGCACCCCATCCAGGCCCAGCATTGCGATGGACCTGCGAATCGTCATCACGGGCCCGCTGCCCGCTGCCATCGCCGCCCGCACCTGTGCGCTGTTGACCATGCGCAGCAGTTCGAAGGCCAGCGCGGTGTCCTGCAACACGATCTCGGCCAGTTCACTGGTGCGTTCACGCTCCATCAACGCCAAACGCGCGGCGCGTGCAGCGCCCCCTGGCACGGCCGGAAGCACGCCGTTGGCGCGCACGCGATCGAGCAATTGGGCCGCCGGCCCCCCCCCGATCCCGGCCTGCGTGGATAACCAGCCTTCCAGCGCATGCTGCAGCGTGCGCGCGTTACGGTAGCGCTGCCGCTCTTGCCGGTCGGTAGCACGGTTGACGATCGCCCGAAGCGCCTCCGGAATCTGGTGGGCCGTGCTCCAGGGCAGCCGCACGATGTCGCGGCCCAGCGGCGGCATGCGCTCGATCACTGCGCCGATGTCGGCCTGCCCGAGCGGCGCCTGCCCCGCCAGGGCGTGGTGCATCACCAAGCCGAGTGCCAGCACGTCCCTTTCGGCGGCGAGGCGATGCGCATGCAGGCCGCCCACGGCTGCGGAGTCGCCCGTGCCCAGCGCGACCCCCACCCCCATCACCCGGCAGGGGCCCGACTCGCCGATCAGCAGCATCGTCGCCTGAAGGTCCCGGTGTGATGCCCCGGCTTCGTGGGCAAAGGCCAGGCCCTGCAGTGCCTGCAAGGCGCGTGGGACCAACTCCGTGGCCGCCATGCCCTTTCCGGTGAGCATCTCGGCGAGGGATGCGCTGTTCCCTCGGTCGTAGGTAATGTAGGGCCACTGCTCCACCTCGCCCACCTCGACAACATGGGCGAGTGAAGGGTGATCGATGCGGGCGGCACGCCGTGCAGACTGCATCCACTGGTCGAGCGCAGCCCCGTCGGCAGGCCGACGGCGCGGCATCGCGAGGACGAGGTCCTGGCCATTGCGGGGGTCGGCCACCAGCCACAGCATGGTGCGCGCGCTCTTGCCTGCGAGCTGCAGCAGCTGAAAGCGGCCGAAGTGGCGCACGGCCTGTTGGCGTGCTGCAGCCGAAGGGGGGGCCGACGAGGAAACGGGCATTGGGTGCAATGAACGAGGCTCCCGCGATTGGACCTTGCGAGCCAGATCCACGAAGTCCTGAACAGCATGGTGAACATGCACCAGATCGCGGTGACCGTGAGGCATCTCACACCCTTGCCGCAGCCGCGGGCTATCACTGCGATTGGCACGCCTTGCGAGGGCCCTGCCCGATTGGGGGCGGGGCCCTTATGTCAGAATTCTTCGAGGCTCCTTTCCGGGCCTCTCTCCTTCCGAAGGAACAGCGATGAGCAGTGAACTGATCAAGCACATCACCGACGCCTCGTTCGATGCCGACGTGCTGAAGTCCGAGACCCCCGTTCTCGTGGACTACTGGGCGGAGTGGTGCGGGCCCTGCAAGATGATCGCACCGATCCTCGACGAGACCGCCAAGGAACTGGGTGGCAAGCTCCAGATCGCCAAGCTGAATGTCGACGAGAACCGAGACGTGCCCGCGAAGTACGGGATCCGAGGGATTCCGACGCTGATGCTGTTCAAGGACGGTCAGCTCGCCGCAACCAAGGTGGGCGCCCTGTCGAAGGCGCAGTTGACGGCGTTCCTGCAGCCGCACCTATAATTCGCTTCAATGCTGCGGGCGGTACAGCCCAGGAGCCATCAGCTCACGGGGCCTCGCGCCCGCTGCCGCAGGATCTGCCACCACGCCGCCGGCGCCACCGGCACCGAACGAGCGCGTGGTTCCGGCCCACACCCCAGCGCTTGTTTTGCCTCCCGGTAGACGCGGAGGCTTGTGCGCAACGGTTGGTTGCCCGCATCCCGGCTGCACGTCCCTGGCAAGGCGCCCAGCCCACCTCTCCACGGTGTTTCCCCGTTATGCATCTGTCAGAACTGAAGGCGCTCCACGTCTCCGAGCTCATCAAGATGGGCGAGTCGCTGGAGATCGACAACGTCGCTCGCATGCGCAAGCAGGAGCTGATGTTCGCGATCATGAAGAAGCGCGCCAAAGCCGGCGAGCAGGTCTTCGGCGATGGCGTGCTCGAGGTCCTGCCTGACGGCTTCGGATTCCTGCGCTCGATCGACACCAGCTACATGGCGTCGACCGACGACATCTACCTCTCGCCCAGCCAGATCCGCCGCTTCAATCTCCACACCGGCGACATGATCGAAGGCGAGGTGCGCGTGCCAAAGGACGGCGAGCGCTACTTCGCGCTTGTGAAGGTCGACCGCGTGAACGGCCTGACGCCCGAGGAGAGCAAGCACAAGATCATGTTCGAGAACTTGACGCCGCTCTTCCCGAAGGAGCAGTTCAAGCTCGAACGAGAGATCAAGAACGAAGAGAACATCACCAGCCGCATCATCGACCTGATCGCGCCCATCGGGAAGGGACAGCGCGCGCTGCTGGTCGCTCAACCGAAGACTGGCAAGACGGTGATGATGCAGCACATCGCGCACTCGCTGGTCGCCAACCACCCCGAGATCCACCTTATCGTGCTGCTCGTCGACGAGCGGCCGGAAGAGGTGACGGAAATGCAGCGCACGGTCCGCGGCGAGGTCATCAGTTCGACCTTTGACGAGCCTGCGGCGCGCCATGTGCAGGTGGCTGAAATGGTCATCGAGCGTGCCAAGCGGCTGGTGGAGTTGAAGAAGGACGTGGTCATCCTCCTGGACTCGATTACCCGCCTCGCCCGCGCCTACAACAACGTGCTGCCCTCCTCCGGCAAGGTTCTGACCGGTGGTGTCGATGCGAATGCGCTGCAGCGTCCGAAGCGCTTCTTCGGCGCGGCGCGCAACGTGGAGGAAGGCGGCTCGCTGACCATCATCGGCACGGCGCTGATCGACACCGGCAGCCGCATGGACGAAGTCATCTACGAAGAGTTCAAGGGCACCGGCAACTGCGAAATCCACCTGGATCGTCGCATGGCCGAAAAGCGCGTCTACCCGTCCATCCTGATCAACAAGTCGGGCACCCGCCGCGAAGAAATGCTGCTAAAGCCGGAGATCCTCCAGAAGACCTGGATCCTCCGGAAGCTGCTGTATCCGATGGACGAGATCGAGGCAATGGAGTTCATCCTCGACAAGATGAAGTCCAGCAAGAACAACCTGGATTTCTTCGACATGATGCGGCGTGGTGGCTGACCTGGTCACGCAGCTATAATCGCGGGTTTTCCGCTTCGGGCGGTTCTGCGCAATGGGCAAGTGCGCGCGCATGGTGCGTGCGTGGCTGCCGATACTCACGGCGAGAGGTTCTCATGAAAGAAGGCATTCACCCCAACTACCGCGAAGTCTGCTTCGTGGATCTGTCCAACGGCTTCAAGTTCGTCACCCGCTCGACGGTGCAGACCAAGGAAACCGTCAAGATGGACGACGGCCGTGAGCTGCCGCTGGTGAAGCTGGAAACCACCAGCGAAACCCATCCCTTCTACACGGGGACTCAAAAGAGCGTGGACAACCTCGGCGGCCGCGTCGAGAAGTTCCGCAACAAGTTTGCGCGCGTGGGCCTCGCGAAGAAGTCGGCCTGACGCAAGACGATCCCGATGCATTCGGACGACAGGGCAGCCTCGGCTGCCCTTTTTACTGCCCGCTCCAGCAAGATCGAACGGTGACACCCCTGCCTCGGCCTGCATTGGTGACGCATGACGCTGCGCGACGCCTTCCGCGCCTGGCGTTGCTGCTGTTCTGCGGCGCCTACCTGCTTCCAGGGCTCCTCGGCCGGGACCCTTGGCGCGGCGCCGACCTGATCGCGTTCGGCCAGATGCTGGCCATGGCGGAGGGCAGGACTTCATGGCTCGACCCGATGCTGGGAGGCATCGCGACCGGTGCGTCGCTGCTGCCACATTGGATCGGCGCAGCCAGCATTTCTCTGCTGACCCCATGGATCGAGGCGCCGCTGGCAGCGCGCTTGCCGTTTGCACTACTGCTGGCATTCACCTTGGCGTCGGTCTGGTATGCAGCCTTCAACCTGGCCCGAACCGAAGCGGCGCAGCCCCTACCCCTTGCCTTCGGCGGCGAAGCCGACCCCACCGACTACGCACGCGCGGTCGCGGACGGCGCCCTGCTGGCGCTGATCGCCACACTCGGCCTGCTGCAACTGGGGCATGAGACCACCCCCGAGTTGGCGCAGCTGGCCGCGATCGGGGCATTTCAGTGGGGTCTGGCGGCGGGCGCGCGGCAGACCTGGGGACCGCGGGCCGCTTTGCTGCTTTCGCTGCCCGCACTGGCGGCAAGCGATGCGCCTGCGATGGCGGCGGCACTGGGCGTAGGCGCCATCGCACTTACATCCCATCCGAAGCTGGCAGCCCTTCGCGCACTCCGTCCGTGGGGCATAGCCGCTCTGCTGCTGGCGCTGCTGGCTGCCTGGCCCGTTCACGCCTGGCGATGGCGCGTCGGGGGGGCGCCAGACCCGGTGCAACTGGTCCGCCTTTTCGCCTGGTTCCTCTGGCCCGCCTGGGTCCTGGCCTTGTGGACGATCTGGCGCTGGCGCCGGCATCTTGTGAATCCGCATCTTTCGGTGCCGCTGCTGTCGCTCGCTGTCGCCCTGGCCAGCTGCGTCGTGATGGGGGGGGCCGACCGGGCGCTGATGCTCGGCCTGCCGGCGACGGCCACGCTCGCCGCCTTCGCCCTGCCCACGCTTCATCGATCGACCTCTGCGGGGATCGACTGGTTCTCGGTCTTCTTCTTCTCGGTCTGCGGGCTCACGATCTGGGTGATCTACCTATCGATGGTCACGGGCGTGCCGGCGAAGCCGGCAGCCAACCTGGAGCGCCTGGCCCCGGGCTTTCAGATGCCGCTCTCATGGGCGTCGGTGGCGTGGGCCTCGGCGGCTACCGCTGCCTGGGTCTGGCTTGTCCGCTGGCGAACCGGGAGGCAACGTACGGCGTTGTGGAAGAGCCTGGTCCTTCCGGCTGGCGGTGTAGCGCTGTGCTGGCTGCTCCTGATGACCTTGTGGCTGCCACTGCTCGATCACGGCCGAAGCTACCGTCCGGCCATCGAGCGGATTCGACCATGGCTTCCCACCGCAGGCTGCGTCGCCACACTGGATTCAAACCTGCCGCTGATTGCAGCCCTGGAGTTCCACGCGCGGCTGAAAGTCGACGCGAAAAACGGTGACGCCGCTTCTCCCTGTGACACCCTCGTCCTGGTTCAGCGTGGCGGGTCGCTGGCTGCGCTGGCGGCCCCATGGCGCGAGGTCGCCCGCGAGCAGCGGCCGACCGACCGCCACGAGTGGCTCGTCGTCTATCACCGGCTAGGCAGTGACTGACGCATCGGCGGCAGACCCACTGAAATCCAAGCCACCGACGCGCCGTCTGCTCGTTGGCGCCAGCGACATCAGAAGCATCCGGACCGGGGCCGCAGCGTTCGCGAGGGTCAGCCGCCCGCCGCGTCCGCCAGGCGCTGGGCCCAATGGGCGGCCTGGACACCATCGCGCGCTTCGACCATCACCCGCAGCACCGGCTCCGTGCCGGACGCACGGATCAGCACGCGCCCCGTGCCGGCCAGTTCCGCTTCGGCGGCGCGAGCTTCGGCGACCAGGCGCGCGTTCTCCTTCCAATCAGCCATGCGGTCGAGGCGCACGTTCAGCAGGGTTTGCGGGAAGAGTTGCACCCCCTCGAGCAATTCGGCGAGCGAGGCGCGGGCCCGTTGCACTGCCTGCAGGACCTGCAGTGCGCTGACGATGCCATCGCCTGTGGTGTGCTTGTCCAATGCCAGCAGATGCCCCGAGCTCTCGCCACCCAGCAACCAGCCCCTCGCTAGTAGTCCTTCAAGCACGTAGCGATCTCCCACCTTGGCGCGAACGAGGTCCACGCCACGCTGGCGAAGAGCAACTTCGACACCCATGTTCGTCATGAGCGTCCCGACGGCACCAGGGACGGCCAGGCCCAGCGAGAGTCGATCGGCCACCATGGCATACAACAACTCGTCGCCGTTGAAGAGGCGGCCGCCGCCATCAACCAGCTGCAGTCGGTCGGCGTCCCCGTCGAGCGCAATGCCGTAGTCGGCACGATGCTGTTCCACCGCAGCAACGAGGGCAGCCGGCGCGGTTGCGCCGACGCCGTCATTGATGTTGACGCCATCCGGGCTACAGCCGATCGTGATGACTTCGGCGCCTAACTCGTGAAAGACGTCGGGCGCCACATGATAGGCAGCCCCGTGGGCCGCATCGACCACGATGCGCAATCCGCGCAGCGACAGGTCGTTGCCGACGGTGCTCTTGCAGAACTCGATGTATCTGCCGCGTGCGTCTTCGACCCGGCGCGCCTTTCCGAGCGTCGCCGCATCCACCCACTGCGGCGGCTCGTCAAGCGCCGCTTCGACCGCCAGCTCCCATTCATCCGGCAATTTCTCGCCTCGTGCGGAGAAAAACTTGACGCCGTTGTCCTGATATGGGTTGTGAGATGCGCTGATCACGACCCCCAGATCCAATCGCAACGCCCGCGTCAGATAGGCGACGCCGGGGGTCGGGAGAGGTCCGGTCAGGAGCGTGTCCACGCCAGCGGAGGCCAGGCCTGCCTCGAGCGAGGATTCGATCATGTAGCCGGAAATCCGCGTGTCCTTGCCAATGAGAACCACGGGGCGCTGCGCGGACCGGCGCAGGACGCGGCCCACGGCATGGCCAAGCCGAAGCATGAAGTCTGGCGTGATCGGTTCGCAGCCCACTTCGCCGCGAATCCCATCGGTGCCGAAATACTGACGTGCCATCGTTGTCGAATCCTTCTTCTTCAAACATCGTTGCCCAGCAGGCCTGCGGCCTGCCAGACCTTGAAGGCGTCCACGGTCTCCGCGACGTCGTGCACCCGCACGATCATCGCCCCGCGCTGCACCGCAGCCAGGGCGGCAACCACGCTCGCGGCCATGCGCCGGTCCACCGGACGACCGGTGAGCGCGCCAAGCGAGGACTTGCGTGACCAGCCGACCAGCAGAGGGCGGCCCAGGTCGAGCAGCCGGCGCTGCGCGCGAAGCAAGGCCCAATTGTGCTCAGCAGATTTGGCGAAGCCGATGCCGGGATCCAGCACGATACGGTCCAAAGACACGCCTGCCACGGAAACCTCGTGCAAGCGGGTCGCCAGGAAGCCATGCACTTCCTGCACGACGTCCTCGTAGTCGGTCTGCGCCTGCATGGTCGCCGGCTCGCCGCGCATGTGCATCAGGCAGACGCCGACGCCGGAGGCCGCCACGGCGTCGATCGCTCCGGGTCGTCCAAGCGACCGCACGTCATTGACGATGTCCACGCCGGCATCGATCGCCGCCCGCATCACTTCGGGGCGGCTGGTGTCCACGGACACAGGGCACCCCAGGCTGACTGCATGACGCAGGACTGGAAGCACACGGGCCAACTCCTCCTCAGGGCCTGGTTGGCGTGCGCCTGGCCGCGTCGATTCCCCGCCAATGTCGAGGATGTCAGCACCCTCTTCGAGCAACCGTTCGCAGTGCGCGCAGGCGTCACCGAAGCCAGCGAATCGTCCACCATCGGAAAACGAGTCGGGCGTCGTGTTGACGATGCCCATGACAAGCGGGCGGTCCAGGACGAGGGTGAAGCGAGCGGTCTGCCAATGCATCGAAAACGACGACGGGGCCTCGTCGGCCCCGTGCTGTGCGCAGTTGAGTCTTCTGAGGGTCAGGTAGCCGTTGCGGGCGCGCCGTCCGTGCTGACGGGGCCACTGGGTCCGCTCGGACGGGTCGCGGGAGGTGTCCAGTCCTTCGGAGGCCGCGGCGGCTTTCCGGACATGATGTCGTCCAGCTGCTCGCCGTCGATGGTTTCCCATTCCAGCAGCGCGGTCGCCATCGCGTGCATCTTGTCCTTGTTGTCTTCGATCAGCTTGCGCGCGATCGCGTACTGCTCATCGATGATCCGCCGAACCTCGACGTCGACCTTCTGCATCGTGTCCTCGGACATGTTGGTGGTCTTGGTCACCGAACGACCGAGGAACACCTCGCCCTCGTTCTCGGCGTAAACCATCGGGCCGAGCTTCTCGCTCATGCCATAGCGCGTCACCATGTCACGGGCCATCTGTGTCGCGCGCTCGAAGTCGTTGGACGCGCCGGTCGTCATCTGGTTCATGAACACTTCTTCGGCGATCCGGCCGCCGAACAGCATGCTGATTTGATTCAGCATGTAGACGCGATCGTAGCTGTAGCGGTCCTTTTCGGGCAGCGAGAGCGTGACGCCAAGGGCACGGCCACGCGGAATGATCGTCACCTTGTGAACGGGGTCCAGCTTCGGGAGCAGCCGGCCGATCAGCGCGTGGCCAGCCTCGTGATAGGCGGTATTGCGGCGCTCGTTCTCGTCCATCACCATGGACTTGCGCTCGGTGCCCATCATGATCTTGTCCTTGGCCCGCTCGAAGTCGACCATCTCGACCACGCGCGCGTTGCGGCGCGCAGCGAAGAGCGCCGCCTCGTTGACCAGGTTCGCCAGGTCGGCACCTGAGAACCCCGGGGTGCCGCGCGCCAGGATGTCGGCCTTGATGTCCTGGCCGATCGGTACCTTGCGCATGTGCACGTTCAGGATCTGCTCGCGGCCTCGGATGTCGGGCAGCGTCACATAGACCTGGCGGTCGAAGCGGCCGGGACGCAACAGCGCGGGGTCGAGAATGTCGGGCCGGTTGGTGGCCGCCATCACGATGACGCCGAGGTTGGTCTCGAAACCGTCCATCTCGACCAGCATCTGGTTGAGAGTCTGCTCGCGCTCGTCGTTGCCGCCGCCGAGCCCGGCACCGCGGTGGCGGCCGACCGCGTCGATCTCGTCGACGAAGATGATGCACGGCGCGCTCTTCTTCGCCTGCTCGAACATGTCGCGCACGCGGGCCGCACCGACGCCGACGAACATCTCGACGAAGTCCGAGCCCGAGATCGAGAAGAACGGCACCTTCGCTTCACCGGCGATGGCCTTGGCGAGCAGCGTCTTGCCCGTGCCCGGGGGGCCGACCATCAGCACGCCGCGGGGGATGCGGCCGCCGAGCTTCTGGAACTTCTGCGGGTCCTTCAGGAAGTCGACGAGCTCCTTCACCTCTTCCTTGGCCTCGTCGCAGCCAGCGACGTCAGCGAAGGTGATTGAGTTGTTGCTCTCGTCGAGCATGCGCGCGCGGCTCTTCCCGAAGCTGAAGGCGCCGCCCTTGCCGCCGCCTTGCATCTGGCGCATGAAGTAGACCCACACGCCGATCAGAAGCAGCATGGGGCCCCAGCTGAGCAGCAGGCTCATCAGCAAGGAAGGTTCTTCGCGCGGCTTGACGTCGAACTTGACATCGTTCTTGATCAGGTCGCCGACCAAGCCGCGATCGAGCGTCGTGGCAGTCGAGCGGATCTTCTTGTCGTCCGTCGTGATCGCGAGGATCTCCGACGTACCGTAGCCCTCCTGCAGGGTGACGGACTTGATGCGCCGGGCCCGCACTTCATCGAGGAACTCGGAGTACCCGATCTGCGAGCCTTGAGACACCCCGCGGTCGAACTGCTTGAACACGGTGAACAGCACCAGCGCGATCACCAGCCAGACAGCGACCTTAGAGAACCATTGATTGTTCACCGTGGCTCCTTTAGCCAAACCTTCGACGGATTGTGAAATCCCGTGAAGGACTCACCCGTTACCGCGGGGAGATGGGGGCGATTCTATTCGAGTCAAGCCCTGTGATAGGGGAGCAGGGACGGCGGGTAAAGAGGTCAAACCGGGCCCTTTTCGCCCTGGTCGATCGCTGCAGCACCCCTGGCTGGGAATTTGAGACCGACGCCCAGCAGAAAGGTTTCCGCAGATTTGTCACGGGAGGCCTTCGGCTTGACTGGCTTGACTACCCGAAACACCCTCTTGAAGCGCTCGACCAACTGGCTGTAACCGCTGCCGTGGAACACTTTCGCGACCAAGGCACCCTCGGATTTGAGGTGCTGCTGGCTGAACTCCAGCGCGAGCTCGATGAGGTGTTCGATGCGCGCCGCATCCGAAGACTCGATGCCCGACAGGTTGGGTGCCATGTCCGAGACCACCAGATCCACGGGGCGGCCACCGACGGATCGGGCCAGTTCGGCCAGCACGGCGTCCTCGCGGAAGTCGCCCTGGATGAAGTGCACGCCTTCGATCGGTTCCATCGGCAAGATGTCGAGCGCGATGATGGTGCCGTCCAGCGCGCCGACCGCCGCCCCACCGGCCCCGGCAGCCTTGGGGGCAAAGCGCCGCCGCAGGTATTGGCTCCACGCGCCCGGTGCGGAACCGAGGTCGACCACCACCTGCCCTGGCCGCACCAACTGGAAGCTCTCGTCGATCTCCTTCAGCTTGTAGGCCGCACGCGCGCGGTAGCCCTCCTTCTGCGCAAGCTTGACGTAGGGATCCGACAAGTGATCCTGCAACCAGGCCTTGTTGAGCTTCTTGCTCTTCGTTTTGATCTTCATCTCACAGGGATAATACGAGGATGCCTGCACTCCAACTGACACCCGCCGCACGCAAAGAGAAGCGGGGCGAAGCCCACCACCTTGACCCCGTCGTGCTCATCGGGGCCGAAGGCCTGACGCCCGCGGTACTGAAGGAAGCCGAGGCGGCCCTGAAGGCTCATGGCCTGATCAAGGTCCGCATGTTCTCCGACAGCCGCGAACAGCGGGAGGCCGCGCTCGCCTCCTTGGCGGACCAGCTCGGCGCCGCGCCCGTGCAGCACATCGGCAAGTTGCTGGTGCTGTGGCGACCCCTGCCGCCAAAGGAGCAAGTGGAGCGAGAAGATCGCCAACCCGGCCCACGCACCGTCAAGATCCTGAAGTTCTCCAAGAGCCCCAACCACCGGCCGCAGGTCAAGAAGGTCAAGGTGTTCGGCAACCAGCGTGTGACCGCCGGTGGTTCGATCAAGCGCGCCAAGCCGCGCACGACCAGCATCAAGAAGAAGGTCTGACGGCCCGCCAGGCGAGGCACACCGCCAGCAGCGTCTTCACACCGAAGAAGACCACGCTGATGGCGTGCAATTGACCGAAGCTGAGAGGACCTGCGCCGCCCCGCGCGCCAGCCATCAGCGGCTGCATGCCGAAGTGTCCAGCCACGGTGCAGAAGACCGTGCCGAGAAGCAGCAACAAGTCGATGCTAAGGACGGAGCCGGTTCCGGCGCTGGCCGCGTTCAGAGCGCGGCGGCGCTCTGCCGCGATCAGCCACACGGCAATCCCGAGGCTGAGCCAGGCCTCCTGCACGAAGATGCGCCCCACGACGCGCCCCGCGTCCGTTGCGGGCAGAACTGAAAACGGCGCGGGCGTGGCAATCAGCGCCACGCACAGCAGCATGCCGGCCCACAGGCCCGGCAGGAGCCGACGCAGGCGCTCGGCCATCAGACGTAGCGAACTTCCACGATCTCGTAGCGCTTGATGCCTCCCGGTGCCTGCACCTCGGCCACGTCACCGGCTTCCTTGCCGATCATCGCGCGCGCGATCGGGGAGCTGATCGAGATCAAGCCCTTCTTCAGGTCGGCTTCGTCGTCGCCGACGATCTGATAGGTCACTTCCTGGCCCGAAGATTCCTCTTCCAGATCGACAGTGGCGCCAAACACAACCCGTCCACCGGCATCGAGTGCCGTCGGATCGATCACCTGGGCCGCTGCGAGCTTCCCCTCGATCTCGAGAATGCGGCCTTCGATGAATCCCTGCTTGTCCTTGGCTGCGTCGTACTCGGCGTTCTCGGACAGGTCACCCTGGGCGCGTGCCTCGGCGATGGCCTGGATGACCGCATGGCGCTCGACGGTCTTCAGGCGATGCAGTTCTTCCTTGAGCTTTTCGGCGCCGCGCTTGGTCAGGGGAATGGTCGTCATGGTCGAAAACGCTTCAGCAAAAGAAATAAGCCGCCGGGGCCCGAGGGCAGCCAGCGGCGGATGGGGGAACGGCGTGGAGTTTAGTGCAGTTCGGCGTGCAGTTCCTGCAGGGACAACACCGTCAGGTCATCGCGATGCTTCAGCGCCTCAGTGGCCGCTTCGCAGCCGGCCATCGTCGTGTAGTAGCTAACGCGATTGGCCAAAGCCGCCGTGCGGATGTAGCGTGAATCCGCGATGGCCGTGCGGGTTTCATCCACCGTGGTGAAGACCAGTTGGATGTCTCCCGCCTTCACCATGTCGGCGATGTGTGGCCGGCCATCCTTGACCTTGTTCACCGTCTTCACCGGCACACCGGCCACGGAGATGGCCGCCGCCGTGCCCTTGGTGGCCACCACGTTGAAGCCGAGCGCGACCAGATCACGGGCCACCGATACGGCGCGCGCCTTGTCGTTGTCCTTGACCGTGATCACGACCGTGCCCTTGGTCGGCAGCTTCGAGCCAGCCCCCAGCTGGCTCTTCAGCATCGCTTCGCCGAAGGTACGGCTGGCGCCCATCACTTCGCCGGTGGACCGCATCTCCGGGCCGAGGATCGGATCGACGCCGGGGAACTTGTTGAAGGGGAACACCGCTTCCTTGATGCTGAAATACGGTGGAACCACCTCGTGCGGTGGCCGACCGCCGGCGCCCTTCTGGTCGGAGAGCTTCTGCCCCGCCATGCAGCGCGCCGCAATCTTGGCCAGCGGCTGGCCAGTGGCCTTGGACACGAAGGGTACGGTGCGCGACGCACGCGGGTTCACTTCCAGCACGTAGACGACGGCCTTGTCGCCCTCGCCCTGGATCGCAAACTGCACGTTCATGAGCCCGACGACCTTCAGTGCCTTCGCCATCACGGTGGTCTGGCGGCGCAGTTCATCCTGCAGCGCGGCGGACAGCGTGTAGGGCGGCAGGGAGCAGGCCGAATCACCACTGTGGATACCCGCGGCTTCCACGTGCTCCATGATGCCGCCGATCATCACGTCGGTACCGTCGCTGATGCAGTCGACGTCCACCTCGATCGCGTCGTCGAGGAAACGGTCCAGCAGCACCGGCGACTTCTCGCTGACCTTCACCGCCTCGCGCATGTAGCGCTCGAGGTCCCTGTCGCCGTGCACGATCTCCATCGCGCGGCCGCCTAGCACGTAGCTGGGGCGCACGACCAGCGGGTAGCCGATCTCGTGCGCCAGCGCCAACGCCTGCTCTTCGGTGCGGGCGGTGCGATTGGGAGGCTGCTTCAGCCCGAGCGCGTGCAGCAACTGCTGGAAGCGCTCGCGGTCCTCGGCAACGTCGATCGAGTCCGGCGTCGTGCCGATGATGGGCACGCCGTTGGCCTCCAGGTCCAGCGCAAGCTTCAGGGGCGTCTGGCCGCCGTACTGGACGATCACACCGACAGGCTTCTCCTTGTCGACGATCTCGAGCACGTCTTCCAGCGTCACCGGCTCGAAGTACAGCCGGTCGGAGGTGTCGTAGTCGGTCGACACGGTTTCCGGGTTGCAGTTGACCATGATGGTCTCGTACCCGTCCTCGCGCATCGCCAACGCCGCATGCACGCAGCAGTAGTCGAACTCGATGCCCTGGCCGATGCGGTTCGGCCCACCACCCAGCACCATGATCTTCTTGCGCGTGGTCGGCTCGGCCTCGCACTCCTCGTCGTACGTGGAGTACATGTAGGCTGTCTGCGTGGCGAATTCCGCGGCGCATGTGTCGACCCGCTTGTAGACCGGGCGCACGTTCAGCGCATGGCGTGCACGACGCACGTCGTGCTGGTTGCTGCCCAGCAGCTTGGCGAGGCGCTTGTCGGAGAAGCCCTTCTGCTTCAGGTAGCGCAGTTCGGCAGCCGACAGGCTCGCCAAGGTGCGGCCCGCCAACTGCTTCTCGGTGGCGATGATGTCCTCGATCTGTGCCAGAAACCACGGGTCGATGGCGGTCTCGTCGAAGACCTCGTCGAGGGTCATGCCGATGCGGAAGGCATCGCCCACGTACAGGATGCGCTCGGGGCCGGGATTGCCGATGGCCTCGACGATCTCGTCGCGGTCAGTCTCGCGCTCGGTGAGTCCGTCGATGCCGGTCTCCAGCCCGCGCAGCGCCTTCTGGAAGCTTTCCTGGAAGGTGCGGCCCATCGCCATCACCTCGCCCACCGACTTCATCTGCGTGGTCAGATGAGGATCGGCCTCGCGGAATTTTTCGAAGGCGAAGCGCGGGATCTTGGTGACGACGTAGTCGATGCTGGGCTCGAAGCTCGCGGGCGTGGCGCCGCCCGTGATGTCGTTGCGCAATTCGTCCAGCGTGTAGCCCACCGCCAGCTTGGCGGCGATCTTCGCGATCGGGAAGCCAGTGGCCTTGGACGCCAGCGCCGACGAACGCGACACCCGCGGGTTCATCTCGATGACGATCATCCGGCCGTTGGTCGGGTTGATCGAGAACTGCACGTTGGAGCCGCCGGTGTCGACGCCGATCTCGCGCAGGATCGCGATCGAGGCGTTGCGCAGCAGCTGGTATTCCTTGTCGGTCAGCGTCTGGGCCGGGGCCACGGTGATCGAGTCGCCGGTGTGGATGCCCATCGGGTCCAGGTTCTCGATCGAGCACACGATGATGCAGTTGTCCGCCTTGTCGCGGACCACTTCCATCTCGTATTCCTTCCAGCCGATCAGGGATTCTTCGATCAGCAGTTCGTTGGTCGGCGAGAGATCGAGGCCGCGCCTGCAGATTTCCTCGAACTCCTGCGGGTTGTAGGCGATGCCCCCGCCGGTGCCGCCGAGCGTGAAGCTCGGGCGAATGACCATCGGAAAACCCGTGCCGCCGATCTCGGCCTGGATGCGCTTTTGCACGCCCCAGGCCTCTTCCATCGAGTGCGCGATGCCGCTCTTGGCCGAGTCGAGCCCGATCGAGGTCATCGCGTCCTTGAACTTCAGGCGGTCCTCGGCCTTCTCGATCGCCTTCTCGTTGGCGCCGATCATCTCGACACCGTACTTGGCGAGCACGCCGTGCTTGTGCAGGTCCAGCGCACAGTTCAACGCCGTCTGGCCGCCCATCGTGGGCAGGATGGCGTCGGGCCGTTCCTTGGCGATGATCTTTTCGACCACCTGCCAGGAGATCGGCTCGATGTAGGTCACATCGGCCATCTCCGGGTCGGTCATGATCGTGGCGGGGTTGCTGTTGACCAAGATGACCTTGTAGCCCTCCTGGCGCAGCGCCTTGCAGGCCTGGGCGCCGGAGTAGTCGAACTCGCAGGCCTGGCCGATGATGATCGGGCCGGCCCCGATGATGAGGATGCTCTTGAGGTCTTGGCGCTTAGGCATGTTGCTTCTCCATCAGCGCCACGAAGCGGTCGAACAGGTAGGCAATGTCATGGGGTCCTGGGGAGGCTTCCGGGTGGCCCTGGAAGCAGAACGCGGGCTTGTCGGTGCGGGCCAGGCCTTGCAGGGTGCCGTCGAAAAGGCTCACGTGCGTGGGGCGCAGGTTGGCGGGCAGGGTCTTCTCGTCCACCGCGAAACCGTGGTTCTGGCTGGTGATGGAGACGCGGCCGTTGTCCAGGTCCTTCACGGGGTGATTCGCGCCGTGGTGGCCGAACTTCATCTTGAAGGTCTTGGCACCGGACGCCAGCGCCATGATCTGGTGGCCCAGACAGATGCCGAACGTAGGCAGGCCGCTGTCGATCAGCGTGCGGGCGGCATCGATCGCGTAATCACAGGGCTCGGGATCACCGGGGCCGTTGCTGAGGAACACTCCACTGGGCTGCAGCTTGAGCACCTCGTCCGCGGCGGTTTGGGCCGGCACCACGGTGATGCGGCAACCACGGCTGGCCAGCATGCGCAGGATGTTGCGCTTGACGCCATAGTCATAGGCGACGACGTGGAAGCGCGGCTGCGACTGCTGCCCGTAGCCGGAACCCAGGACCCACTCGGTCTCCGTCCACTCATAGGGCTCACGCACCGACACCACTTTCGCCAAGTCCAGACCCGACATGCTGGGCGCACCACGGGCCTCGGCCACCGCTCCAGCGACGTCATCGTCGGAGATCTGGTAGCCCACTGGAAAAGCGGCGATCACGCCATTTTGTGCACCGGTCGTTCGCAGCACCCGGGTGAGGCGGCGCGTGTCGATGTCGCTGATGGCGACCGTGCCTTCGCGCTCCAGATACTGAGGCAGCGTCATCGCCTGCCGGAAGTTGGAAACGCGCAACGGCAGGTTCTTGATGATCAGGCCGGCGGCATGGACTCTGGTGGCTTCGACATCCTCGGGGTTGACGCCGTAGTTGCCGATGTGCGGATACGTCAGGGTGACGATCTGCCGGCAATAGCTGGGGTCGGTGAGGATTTCCTGGTAGCCGGTGAGCGCAGTGTTGAACACCACTTCACCGGACGTGCGACCGGCAGCGCCGATCGAAGTGCCACGAAAGACCGTGCCGTCTGCGAGTGCGAGGAGAGCGGGAGGCAGAACAGGCAGCAAGACAAAGGCTCCGGAAGTCGCGCACGCCCAGCTCCACTCCTTGCGAGGGGTCCGGCGGGGGAAACTTCGGGAGAGTTTCGCTAGGCTGCGGTGTTGGCGGGTAAACCGCGGGAGTATATCCGCTTCGGGTTTGCCCGAGGGGCTTCCCCTTGATTCAGAGGCTCAGCGCAGCGATGCCAGCGCGGGCGATCTGCGCGTCCTCGTTCGACTTCACACCGCTGACACCGACGGCGCCGATGCACTGGCCCTCCACGATCACCGGAACGCCGCCTTCCAGCATGCCTTCGAGGGCCGGGGCGCTGAGGAACGAGTACCGGCCCTGGTTGATCATGTCCTCATAGACCTTGCTCTCGCGCCGGCCCAGCGCTGCCGTGCGCGCCTTGGCCGGGGCGATCTGGGCCGAGATCGGAGCGGCACCGTCCAGCCGTTGCAGCCACAGCAGGTGGCCGCCGTCGTCGACGATCGCGATCGTCACGGCCCATTGGTGCGAGCTCGCCTCGTTCTCGGCTGCCTGCGCGATGCTTCGCACGTCGTCCAGCGTCAACGTGGGCTTGTTCTTCATCGGATTGCTCCTCGAATCTGGGGACGGCGGAGTGTGCATCATCATGCAGCGTGGTTTCCCGATTCGACGGGGAACTAGAATCCGCGCCGCGAATCCATTGCGGCATCGCCGTCTTTCAACAGCGTGGAGGTTTCATGAACGAACAAGGCCTGCAAAGCTACCCCGGCTATGCCGGTTCGGGTGGGGTGGCAGCGAACCGCAACAAGGTCCTGCGCAACACCTATTGGTTGCTGGCGGTGTCGATGGTGCCGACGGTGCTCGGCGCCTGGCTGGGGGTTGCCTCGGGCATCGTCACTGCGCTGAGCCCGATGGTCAGCATGATCGTGTTCCTGGCCGGCGCGTTCGGCTTCATGTTCGCGATCGAGAAGACCAAAGAATCGTCGACCGGCGTCTACCTGCTGCTCGCGTTCACCTTCTTCATGGGGGTGATGCTGTCGCGCTTGCTTGCGATGGTGCTGGGCTTCAAGAACGGCTCCTCGCTGATCATGATGGCGTTCGGCGGCACCGCCGCGATCTTCTTCGCGATGGCGACCATGGCCACCGTGATCAAGCGCGATCTGTCGGCCCTGGGCAAGTTCTTGACCATCGGCGCCTGGATCTTGTTCTTCGCGTTCATCGCCAATGCCTTCCTGCAGTCGTCGGCGCTGATGATCACGCTGCTGGTGTTGTGCCTGGGCATCTTCTCGGCCTTCATCCTGTACGACGTCAAGCGTGTGATGGATGGCGGCGAGACGAACTACGTCAGTGCCACGCTGGCCATCTACCTGGACGTTTACAACGTGTTCCAGAGCCTGTTGTCGATCCTTGGGATCTTCGGCGGCGAGCGGGACTGACATTGCCATGCACCCCGGGCGCACAGCCCGGGGTCGCCTCTTTGAAGGGCCCTGCGCGGGCCCTTTCTCATGCCCGCTCGAAGACCGCCATGCTCTCCACGTGCGCGGTATGCGGGAACATGTTGACCACTCCCGCGGCAGTGCAGCGGTATCCCGCTTGATGCACCAGCAATCCGGCGTCGCGTGCCAGCGTGGCCGGGTTGCAGCTGACGTAGACGATGCGCTGCGGCGGCTGCCAAGCTTCGCGGGGCTCGGCATGGAGGTCGGCTACCGCCTTCGCCAACGCAAATGCGCCTTCGCGCGGTGGATCGACGAGCCACTTCTGCGCCGACCCGAACGCGATGAGGTCTTCGGCCGACAGTTCAAACAGGTTGCGTGCCGCAAAACTCACCCGTGTTGCCAGGCCGTTGCGTGCCGCGTTCTCCCGTGCGCGCTGCACGAGTACCTCGCTGCCTTCGATGCCGAGGACTTCGCGCGCTCGGGTAGTGATGGGGAGTGTGAAGTTGCCGAGGCCGCAGAACCAGTCGATGACCCGCTCGTCGGCCTGGGGGGCCAGCAGGCCCATGGCGCGAGCGACCAGCACGCGGTTGATGTGGTGGTTCACCTGGGTGAAGTCGGTTGGCCTGAACGGCATCGTCACGCCGTACTCTGGCAACGAGTACGCGAGTTCCGGTCCGCCCTCCTGCAGCAGGTGCACGCTTTCAGGCCCCTTGGGTTGCAGCCACCATTGAACGGCGTGCTTCTCGCCGAACGCCTGCAGGCGCGCGCGGTCGGGTTCGCTCAGAGGTTCAAGGTGGCGCAGGACCAGCGCCGTCACGGTACTCTGGTTGCCCTCCCCCACCGCGAGCTCGATCTGAGGCAGCCGATCGCGCTGGTCCATGGCGGCGATGAGCTCCCGCAGCGGCAGCAACATGTCGCTCACTTTGCGAGGCAGCACGGGGCAGGCGCGCATGTCCGCCACATAGCGCGACTTTCGTTCGTGGAATCCGACTAGAACGACGCCCTTCTTCGCCACATGGCGCACTGACAGGCGAGCACGGTACCGGTAACCCCAGGTCGGCCCTTCGATCGGGCGCAGCATGCGCTCGGGACGCAGCTTGGCCAGGTGCTGCAGGCCATCCTCCAGCGCGCGTTGCTTCACGGCCACCTGCGCGCCCGCGTCCAGGTGCTGCATCTTGCAGCCGCCACAGGCCCCTGCGTGTAGGCCGAAGTGGGGACAGCCGGGCCGCACGCGCAGCGGGCTCTCCCGGCGCAGGGCCACCAGCGTGCCCTGCTCCCATTGGTTCTTGCGCCGGCCCACCTGGACCTGGACTTCTTCTCCAGGCAAGGCGCCTTCGATGAAGACGACCTTGCCCTCGCTGTTTCGGGCGACGCCCTGGGCTTCGAGGTCGATCGAGTCGACCTTCAGCCACTCATGCTGTGCAGTCATTGGTAGATGTTGGCCCGTTGTCAGGCCCTAAGGTCGATAACCAAGCCAAC
>CAMLJY010000060.1 GCA_946480465.1 uncultured Burkholderiales bacterium | reverse complement strand
TCGAATGGAGCGTGCTGGACTGGAACCAGCCGGCCATCGACTTCTACCGGTCCACCGGCGCGAAGCCGCAGGACGAATGGGTTCGCTATCGGCTGGAAGGAGCGGCCATTGCGGCGTTTGCGGAGGGGCGGCACCGTGTGGCGGTGGGGGTGCAGGCTTGACCCGGGCTTGATGACCACGGCCGCCATCAGTCCGGGGCGGCCGGCACGGCGTCGAGCCAGGACACGGGCCCGGCAGCGCCAGCCCATGGCGGCGTCCACCCTACCGGCTGGACGCTGCCGGTGCTTTCGCGGGCTGCTTCCGGCAATCGACCGGCACCGTGTCTGTTGCGAACCTGCCCGTGTCGTCGATGGCATGCACGGAGGCTTCGCCGCTCGCACGATTCAACACGCCGACGACGAGCGTCCGGCCGCCATCGATGGTCTGGATCATGAAGGCCCCCGCGTCCCGCGAGAACCTTTCGCAGCGCAGATCGGCTTGGGCGATCTTGCCGTGCAGGTTCCAGGGATATCGGCTCTCCTGCTGAAGGCTCGATCTCAAGTGGCCCCACCAGGTGCCCGCGGCAAACGCGCCGGCCACGGCCAGCAAGGCGACCAGTGTCCACACCAGACGCTGAGCGATGCGAGTCATGTGATGACGACGTGCAGTGGAATGTTCACGAGGCGCGGCTGAGTCGTCACCTGAAACAGCTTGGTGATGTTCTGGTTCGAGAGCCGGACACAGCCGTGCGAACAGTACAGGTAGCGCGCTGCTTGGTCATCCATGAACCGCTTCAGCATCCACTCCGGCAATGGCGGCTTCTCGAAGTTGCCGGCCATGGGGCCGCGCGTTCCACGCCCTTGTAGTTGCCGGGCGGCGTTCCGGAGTCACCGCAGCCTGAGACGATGCTTGCCGACATCAAGGTCCGCTGGCCATCGCAGACGCCTTCGCTCAAGACGAGTTGGGTGGCTGCACGATCGACCTCGATCAAGAGTCGCGGTTCTGGCTTGGTGCTTGCCAAAGTGTCCTCCCTGTGCTGCATCCGCATCGTCGTGACACGGTGGACGGATTCTGGCGGCGAACGTGGGCACGCGATTTCTGAAGCTGCGCGACGATTTGCATCGTGGTGCGTCTTCGCGTCGAGGTTGGTGTGACATCGGCTGGGGCGGGGGGCGCGGGCAGGGGCGAGGCGAAGTCGCTTTTGAGGAGGACTCTCCGTCGTTGCTTCAATGAGGCCGGGGCGCAATCGCCTCGGAAGGTCGAAGAGACGCGCCTTGCCGGCGCCCGTGGTCCCGCTTCAATAGGGCCGAGGCGCAGCCGCCACGGAAGGGGCCCGGGCCGACTACGGCGAGGAATGGCGTGTGGCGCTTCAATGAGGCCGAGGCGCAATCGCCTCGGAAGGGTGCGGCCCATTCGTCAGCGGTCAGCGCGACGTTCCGCTTCAATGAGGCCGAGGCGCAATCGCCTCGGAAGGGGCTTCCTGCAGGGGAAGGGCTTCCTGCGCGTGCTGTCGCTTCAATGAGGCCGAGGCGCAATCGCCTCGGAAGGGGCCGAGCGGCGACAAGACTGGCGGTTGCTATCTGCTGCTTCAATGAGGCCGAGGCGCAATCGCCTCGGAAGGGCATCTGGCCACTCGTGAGAGTGCGCCATCGCGATCGGCTTCAATGAGGCCGAGGCGCAATCGCCTCGGAAGGGCCGCCCACTGTCCGCCGGTGCCGTGATAGCGCATCAAGCTTCAATGAGGCCGAGGCGCAATCGCCTCGGAAGGGTCATCCCAGGCCGCCAGGCCGTTGCCGTGCTCGACGTTGCTTCAATGAGGCCGAGGCGCAATCGCCTCGGAAGGGACTGGCCCCCGGGCTTCGAGTCGCAGCTGTGCGACCCGCTTCAATGAGGCCGAGGCGCAATCACCTCGGAAGGGTTCCGGGCGTGAAACGAATAGACGAAGTTCGGAGGGAGCTTCAATGAGGCCGAGGCGCAATCGCCTCGGAAGGGGCGATCAGCCGCTGCAGCACACCGAGCGGATGCGCCGCGCTTCAATGAGGCCGAGGCGCAATCGCCTCGGAAGGGCCGCCTACGTCGCCGCTTGCGGGGCGAAGGCAAAGCTTCAATGAGGCCGAGGCGCAATCGCCTCGGAAGGGAGCGCTGCCGGCCTCGGGTACCGGCACCGTGTCGGGGCTTCAATGAGGCCGAGGCGCAATCGCCTCGGAAGGGGTCCAGTGCTTGGCCAGATTGCCGAGCAGGCGCGCGATGCTTCAATGAGGCCGAGGCGCAATCGCCTCGGAAGGGAAGGGCGCATCGAGCTGACCCAACTTCGATTCACCGAGCTTCAATGAGGCCGAGGCGCAATCGCCTCGGAAGGGATGGTCACGTGGGAGGGCTACGAGGGCGGGTGGTCAGCTTCAATGAGGCCGAGGCGCAATCGCCTCGGAAGGGCTGCGTTGGGTCGACCCCGCAGGCGATGAGGGCAGGCTTCAATGAGGCCGAGGCGCAATCGCCTCGGAAGGGTCGAGGGCGACATCGACACGCTCTTCGCGACGAAGGCGCTTCAATGAGGCCGAGGCGCAATCGCCTCGGAAGGGTCGCGGTCAGCGCGGTCGTCCCGAAATCCTCTTCGAGGCTTCAATGAGGCCGAGGCGCAATCGCCTCGGAAGGGCTGGGGTCGACGGCCCAGTTGCGCTCCTCCGTCGGGCTTCAATGAGGCCGAGGCGCAATCGCCTCGGAAGGGGGCGCGACAAAGTACTACCTGCGCGGCTTCCACAGGCTTCAATGAGGCCGAGGCGCAATCGCCTCGGAAGGGCCAGTCGTCGTCGCGGTCGACGGTGAAGATGATCACGCTTCAATGAGGCCGAGGCGCAATCGCCTCGGAAGGGGGCAGTGCGCCGGATTTTGCGCGCGGCTACAAGCGCGCTTCAATGAGGCCGAGGCGCAATCGCCTCGGAAGGGACGCCCTGTTTCTCACCCGTCAGTGCGGGGTGATCGCTGCTTCAATGAGGCCGAGGCGCAATCGCCTCGGAAGGGAACGCATCGTAGGCAGCGAAGACCTTGTTGGAGAAGCGCTTCAATGAGGCCGAGGCGCAATCGCCTCGGAAGGGGTCACGAGGCGCTGATCGCCGGCCTGAAGTTCGACGGGCTTCAATGAGGCCGAGGCGCAATCGCCTCGGAAGGGCTAAACCGAGGCATTCAATCCTCGTCACGCTCGCCGGCTTCAATGAGGCCGAGGCGCAATCGCCTCGGAAGGGCCAGGCGCGCAGCACGCCGTCCGGGTAAGCGATCTCGCTTCAATGAGGCCGAGGCGCAATCGCCTCGGAAGGGATCCTTTTTCCCGAGGAAATCTGCATCACTGACCTGCTTCAATGAGGCCGAGGCGCAATCGCCTCGGAAGGGCTGCCAGTCCACATCAACAAGGGCGTGGCGCGCGGCGCTTCAATGAGGCCGAGGCGCAATCGCCTCGGAAGGGCACCTCCTGACGCTCGAACACGCTGCGCGCCAACTTGCTTCAATGAGGCCGAGGCGCAATCGCCTCGGAAGGGCAGTTTTTCGGGGTCGCCCTTGGTTTCGCTCATAAGGCTTCAATGAGGCCGAGGCGCAATCGCCTCGGAAGGGGCTGATGCCGTCGGAGAAGTCGACGAACGAGCGCACGCTTCAATGAGGCCGAGGCGCAATCGCCTCGGAAGGGACGTCGAATGTACTGGCGCTGCGCGGAGCCTTCAAGCTTCAATGAGGCCGAGGCGCAATCGCCTCGGAAGGGTGCCATCGCGGTCATCCAGGCTGTCAAGAGCGACATGCTTCAATGAGGCCGAGGCGCAATCGCCTCGGAAGGGGTGGGCCCCAGGCCTGCTGCGTGGATTCGGAGGCTGCTTCAATGAGGCCGAGGCGCAATCGCCTCGGAAGGGTTGAACATGCTCAATTGCTGGCCGAGGTTCGCGTTGCTTCAATGAGGCCGAGGCGCAATCGCCTCGGAAGGGCAGGCGTCTGCCTGAGCCTTGCTGTGGAAGCCGCGCATGCTTCAATGAGGCCGAGGCGCAATCGCCTCGGAAGGGAATGAGCGTCCCGATCGGCTGTGGACGAGATCCATCGCTTCAATGAGGCCGAGGCGCAATCGCCTCGGAAGGGCGGCCCACTTCGATGCAAAGTGGTCATCGCACACATCGCTTCAATGAGGCCGAGGCGCAATCGCCTCGGAAGGGGTGCGGGAAGCCCGTTGAAGCGCGCGCAGCCTTCAAGCTTCAATGAGGCCGAGGCGCAATCGCCTCGGAAGGGGAGGTCGTGATCTTCAACGCGATCAAGGGCGGCACGCTTCAATGAGGCCGAGGCGCAATCGCCTCGGAAGGGCGGTCGCTGCCGTGGCTTCGGCCTGCCAGTACGCGCGCTTCAATGAGGCCGAGGCGCAATCGCCTCGGAAGGGGCGACAAATCTGGCGCTCCGATCGCGCGACGGCAGGCTTCAATGAGGCCGAGGCGCAATCGCCTCGGAAGGGCGTGAACAGGCCGGATGGCATTTCGCTTCGTATCGAGCTTCAATGAGGCCGAGGCGCAATCGCCTCGGAAGGGGCCCGCTGATCATGTAGTCCTGTAGTCCTGCCGGCATTCGCGCCGCTTCAATGAGGCCGAGGCGCAATCGCCTCGGAAGGGATAGGCGCGGACCTGCGCGACGCGGACCTGAGCGGCGCGCTTCAATGAGGCCGAGGCGCAATCGCCTCGGAAGGGGGGCTACAGCGTGGCCGCGCCGGTCGCGAGCGGCTAGCTTCAATGAGGCCGAGGCGCAATCGCCTCGGAAGGGCGACGGGTCGGAGTGGTCCACGATGCCGCGTTCCGTGCTTCAATGAGGCCGAGGCGCAATCGCCTCGGAAGGGACGCCGAAAACCGCCTGATCGACACCAATTTGCGCAGCTTCAATGAGGCCGAGGCGCAATCGCCTCGGAAGGGGTCGTTGGCTGACTATCGGCCAGACGTTGCCGAGCGGTGCTTCAATGAGGCCGAGGCGCAATCGCCTCGGAAGGGACCGTGTTCTTGAGCTTTTCCTCGCTGCCCGTGGTGGCGCTTCAATGAGGCCGAGGCGCAATCGCCTCGGAAGGGAAGTCCAAGGCCGCTCCGGTCCGGTGGAATGGTGAGGCTTCAATGAGGCCGAGGCGCAATCGCCTCGGAAGGGCCCGGCGAACCGGTGTGGCAGTGGACCTGGGACGCGCGGCTTCAATGAGGCCGAGGCGCAATCGCCTCGGAAGGGACCGGTGCCCAGATCGGCCAGCTGACCGGGCAGACCACGCTTCAATGAGGCCGAGGCGCAATCGCCTCGGAAGGGCATCGCCGCGCACCTGCGGTCCGCAGCCACAAACGGCTTCAATGAGGCCGAGGCGCAATCGCCTCGGAAGGGACGATTGGTCTTCCTTCCTGGCTGATGGGGCGGCGGGCTTCAATGAGGCCGAGGCGCAATCGCCTCGGAAGGGTTTGTCGTCCAGCCACACGGACAGCCCCTGCCACCGCTTCAATGAGGCCGAGGCGCAATCGCCTCGGAAGGGAGCCCCTTCGCAAACGAAGGAACGGCGCGGATTCTGCCGCAGCACCGCGAGGGCTCGGCCGAATCCGCGACAGCGCCGCCACGGGGTCGCCTTTCCCGTTCGGCGCTTCGATCGAAAAGTGTCGAGTTTTCAAAGAGTTGGCCTTGTGCGAGCGCTGTCGGCGGCGGGGGCCGGCACCGAAGCGCTCGCTTGCCGCGACCGGCGGACCCGCGGGGTCGGGCGGTCGGTGCTGGGCCGGCGGTCAGACGATCACGGGCGCACGCTCGATGCCGGTGAACGTGCGCTTGCCCAGGCTGTGTACCCGGGGCTCGACGTTCTCCGCCGGACCCAGGTCCACCACCAGTACGTGATCGTCGGTGGCGGAGATCGTGTTCGTCAAGCGGCTCAACAGCTCCACATGGCGCCGCCGGCTCAGGCGGCATTGGAAGACTGACAGTTGCAACCACTCGCCGTAGCCGTGCATCAGGCGGAAGATGGCGCGCCAGCGCTTCTCGTCCGCGATGTCGTACGTGACGACGTACAGGTGCTCGTCGCTCATCGTGTCGTGAAGTTCGGGTAGCGGTCCACTTCGCCCATCAAGTGCCGGCCAAGAAGGCGGCACTGGATTTCCACGATCTGCCGGTACTGCGCGGCGTAGCCGAACAGGGGGTGCGTGATCTCCTGGCTCATGCGGCGCTCGAAGGCGGCGATGAAGGCGCGGCGCCCGCGTTCGTTCAGGTTCACGGCGCCTGCGGCGCGCACGAAGTCAGCGGGGCCGATCTCGCCGTTGTTGATCGCGGTCAGCACCACCGAATCGGCGATCAGCGGGCGGAAGGGCTCCATCACGTCCAGCGCCAGTGCCGGCTTGCCGTAGCGCGACTGGTGGTAGAAGCCACGATACGCATCGAAGCCCACGGCAGTGAGCGTGACGGCCACGCTGCGCGTGAGCAGCGAGTAGGCGTAGGACAGCAATGCGTTCACCGGGTCGGTGGGTGGACGGCGGGTGCGGCGCTCGAAATCGAAGGCCCAGTCCGCGCGGTCTTCCCCTTCCGGCAATGACAGCATCTCGTGGAAGTGGCGGAAATAGCGCGCCGCCGCGTTGCCTTCGGCGCCCAGCAGTTGCGGCAGGTCGTGCGCGCGTTCTGCCGCGTCGATGTCATTGCGGAACTCGGACAGCAGCCGCTCGGGCAAATCGCCGCGCTTCCAGTTGCGGCGCAGCAGCGTGCGTTGGTTGCGGATCTTGGCCGCCACGAGGTCCCGCGCCAGCTGCAGGCACCGGCGCGGATCGAAGCTGGCGCGGAACTGCGCCGAGCGCAGTTCGACGTTCTTGTGGCCCAAACTCACGGTGTGGCCGAGGAACCAGCCGCCGTGTGAGAGCCAGGTGACGGGGATCTCGCGCGCCATCAGCTCGTGCAGGGCCGGGCCGGTGAGGTAGACGCCGCCTTGCAGCACCAGCTGCGAAACGTCCATGAGGCGGGCGGTGCCGGCCTTCTCGTCGTCGACCGAGATCTCCAGCACGTCGCCCTTCTTGGCCACCTTGGCGCCGCGTGCCTGCACGTACATCGGCAATGCAGGCGCCTGCCCCACCGCCAGCGGCCGCGGTGGCGTTTCCTGGGTGCGCAGGTAGTGCAGCTCGTCGGGCAGGCAGATGGGGGCCAGCGAGCAGCGCGGGCACTTGGGGCTGTTCTCCAGCGGCGGCGGCATCTGCCCGCCCATGGCCACCAGGCGCAAGCCGGCGGCGGCCTCACGCGTGGCGGCGCGCAGCTCCGCATCGAACTCCACCTTCACCCGCTCGCGCGAGGCGGCGAAGTACAGCACGCCTTCCGGCACCTCGTAACCGTGCTCTTCCAGCAGCAGCGCCTGGGCGCAGAGCTGCACGCGTTCGGGCTCGTAGGCGCCGCGCGCTACGTGGGGCCGCTTGCCGCGCTTGTAGTCCACCGGCACGGCGCGGCGGCCTTCGAACTCGGCCAGGTCCAGCCGGGCGACGATGCCAAGTACATCGGACGATAGTTCGATGGAGCGGACGTGGATGACTGGTGCGGCTGCTTCTTCGGGCGCCGAGGGATCCGGCGGCGTGCCGCTGCGCTTGTCGACGCGCCGGTGCACATGCTTGCCGTCGGCCGTGTCCGCCGACTCGGCCCACTCGCCCTGCACCCATTCCAGGTAGGCCAGGCGGGGGCAGTAGACGTACTCGTTGAGCATGCGCGCCGGCAGGTGCGGGGTGCCGGCGGGCAGGGGTGGGGCGTCGAGGGGGAGGGGGGTCTGGTTGCGAGTTGGCGCAGCCAGTTCGCTTCCGGCCGGTGTGTGGCTTGTATCGCTTGACATGGTGGCTACCGACGGGTGTGGGGGCCAACGGAGCATGAAACGCGTGAACTGCGGGATGCTGACGGAACCGCGCCTTTCCGCTTCAGCGATCACACGGACAGGGCCGGCGTCAGGTTGCGGTACTTGCCTTGGCGTATGCGCTGGCAACGGAACACTTCCGCGACTCCCATGCGTGCGAGTTGGGCGCGGGGCGGGTGATGCGCCTGCAACTGCTGCAGTGCGAGCATCGATCGCACCACATCGACAGAGCACCAACCGGTCCAGACCGGCCAGGTCCAGTGGGTTCCTTCTTTTCGTGAACTGGAGAATCCGGTCGTGGCCAATTCGTTGCGTTCGATTGGCATCGTGGGAAACATGGGCAGGGCCTCGATGGCGAGGCGATTGGCACCCCACATGGCTCCACCCCGCTTGCGTTCGGGATCGCCGCTGGAGTCGCGCCAGCGCAGCGCGTAGCGCACATCGTCCATCGGATCCCAGCGCAGGGTGTGCGCCTCCTGCGGATCGTCATAGCGCCACGGTGAGAACAGTGCGCGCAGCAGGTGGGCAGGCGTGCAGTCTTCGGTCAAGGTTCGCATGAAGCCGAGAAAATGCTGATGGCCCGCGCCGCTCATCGTTCGAAAGGCGGTATCGGCCATCTTGCCGCTCGGCTTGCCGTTCTCGATCGCTTCCACCGCGTCGCAGCCGAATGCCGCGATGAAATCCGCAAAGTCGCGGGCCTGGGGCTGGGCCTCGAATGCCGCTTTTTGGCTTACTGAGCGCAGCGCTGCGGGACTGAGCGTCAGGTCGTCACCAATGTCGAAGGCCGAGCGGCCGGTGGAGCCCTTCAGGATCAAGTCCAGGCGGTCCACCAACTCTGCTTCAGACCTTGGCGCGCCCTGTTCGCTGCCGTCTCCTTCACTGCCCGCAGGGCCGATGCGCAAGAGGGGCGACCAGGCGCCGTTGTTCACCGCCCAGCGCATGTGCACGGCCTGGGCGCCATGAGCACCGGCCGCCGTGCGGAAGGTGCCTACTGCGGCCAGAAAGCCCAAAGGGTTGTCCGCGCGCAAGCCCGTCAGTTGAAATTCGCTCATTCGGTTGCCTTCCGACTTTGCTGTTGTTCCCACTCACTGCGGCGGTGGTCGGCCAGGCGGAGCAAGGCTTCGAGCCATGCCAGGCCCCACCAGCCATAGCGCCGCGTGAGACGCCAGAAGCGGTCCGCTGGGCCAGCGTCCAACCGCTCCAGCCTCGTATCACTGCTGGCGCGCAAGATCTGGCCATCAACGGCAAGCGTCACCTCGATGGGTTGGGGGTCCAGCACCACAGGGGCCAGTGGCCGGCAGTGGCCGTGATGGCTTTCGACGAGGTGCAACACCAATTCGCGCAGGTCCGGGTCTTGGGGCAAGGCCTCCGGCCACGACTCCAGCAGCCGGACGGAGAGCAGTTCATGCCGCCCTCCCTCGGGGTAGCCTGCTCGTTCACGGGCTGCTTGGTTCTCTTGCCGACCTTGCGGCAGCTCGGCGGATTTGGCCAGCAGCGGGCCACTGACCCAGGGCGTGCCGTTGCGCAGCCAAGCCTGGAACCGAGGGTCTGACTTGCCCAGATCGTGACCGGCACCTGCACGCCGTACCGCGTCCACCAGTGGCGCGGGCAGTCCGCAGCGCTGGGCATAGTGCTGTGCCAGTGCGGCCACGCCGCCCAAGTGGCTGTGGCCATCGTTCTGCGGTTCGATCAGCAGTGACCTGAAGTGGCCCGACGATGCGGCATCGTCTTCGTCCCCAAAGAAGGCCGCTGCGGCCTGGATGCCGTGCTGGCTTGTCATGACGGGCGTATGCCGCAATTCGATGATCCAGCCTCCGCAAGGGTGTGGCACCAGCGCGCGTTCGAGTCGGGCCGAGTCCGCTGCCTGTATCACCAGCGCATGCAGCCAGCGCCACTTTTCGTCTGATTCCAGCGCTTGCGCCCAGGTCCGCAGGGCCGCCTTCAGTGCTTTCGCAAAGGCCACCGGGTCTTCTTCCCACGCCGCGGCACCGCTGCTCACCAGCTCATCGAGTTCCTGGCGCTCGGGGCCCTCAGGCCATTGCGCCAGCACGCTGGCGTGCAGGCGCAGCACGGCACTGCGGCGCATCGCTGCATGGGCCCGGTCACCCCAGTCGGCGACCGGCTCGGCACCCAGCGTGCCGAGTTCATCGAAGCCACCGGCCTGGGCCGGCAGCACCAGCACGTCACCCGGCCGCAGTGCGCCGCCGCCCTCGATTCGTTCGCTCGCATCGCGGCCCCGCCAGCGCAGTGCATGTCGCGCCGGCGCGGGCTGCGCCGATCGGGTGGTGCGTGCGTCGTCTGCATCGTCTTCCGGGTGACCCTCCAGGTCGGCGCCAGCGGCAGCCGGTAGGTTGTCGAGCCAGCGGCGAGCCTGGGCAAACGGCACCGGCAAGCACTCGGGTGCCGAGGGCGGGCATCGCAACAGCACCTCGATCCAGGCACTTGCGGGGCTCGATGGATCGAGATCCGATCGCCAGCACACCTGGACATCCGCTGGGCCGCTGCGGGGGCCGTGCAGGAACAGCGCGATGTCGGGCGTTGGCTCCGGCACCGGGGCCGTTTGCACCAGCACATCCAGATGCGCCGGCAACAGGGTAGGGGACTGAGGCGCGGGTGCATTCATGGCCGCGAGCACTTCGCCGGACGGCAGCACCTGCTCCAGGGCGGCGATGCCGAAGTCGAGCGTGCGCTCCGGCCGTTGTTGAGCCTGCTGCTGCAGCCAGGCCCAGGTCGTGGCCAGCGCAGCGCCGTACACCGGATCGTTGCTGCCGGCCTCGGCGTCATGGGCTGCTGCCACAACCACGGCTTGTGCCGTGATCGCGCGGCCACCGCGGTTCAACCGTCCAAACCGCTGACGCAGCGCGTCCAGGCTGGCGCATTCGGACACGAGCAGATCGAGGTCCAGGTCGGCGCCCACTTCGAGCGTTTGCGTGGCGACCACGAAGGTGGGGGCTTCGAGCCTGCGCTGATCGGCGTGGCGGGAAGCAAGCGGCTCCAGTGCGGATGCGATCACATCGTCCTTGTCGATCGGGCGCATGCGTCCGGTCAGCAGGTGCACGTGGGCTGCATCCTTGCGCAGCAGATCGGCCACCTGGCGCGCTGTATCCACGCGATTGCAAAACACCACCACGGCCGGCCGGCTTCCGAGGCCAGCAATGGGATGGCCGGCCAGTTGGAGTGCTTCAGCGGCCAACCTGGCGGCCAACTCGGCCCGCCGTCGTGCGGCGTTGCTGCCCTTGGCCTTGTCGGCCAACACCAGTCGAGCCGGCTTGCTCGCCAACTGGCGCCGGCCCAGCGGGTGGGCGGGGTTTCGCCGCTGGTCCGACTCATCGTGAAAGACCTTCACAGCCTCACCCGGCGGCGTGGCGCTGAGCACGGTCACTTCGAAGGGCGCCGGCAGTGGCTGGTCTGCCCAGGATCGGTAGCGGCGTACCGAGCGCAGTGTCTGCAGCATGGGTTGGGCGCAGTGCGCTTCGTCCAGCAAGATGAGGGCATCGTTGCCAATCAGCCCGGCATGAACTGGCCACATGCCGGGCCAGGGACCGTAGGCGCGAAACAGCAGCCGCGAGCCCACTTGGTCCACCGTGCTGGTGATGATGGTGGGCTGCAACGGCGTCGCGGCCCAATCGTCAGCGCGCGGTTGGCCTCCGCGAAGGGACTGCACGGCCAGCGGCAGAGCACATCCACTGAGAGCTCGCAGGCGCGCAGCCACCTCGGCCACGATGCCGCTGCTGGCCTGGGCCAGTGCCGCGGCGAGCGCCTGTGCGCGCCCGAAGGCTTCGTCGACGATGACGCGGCGGTCGACCACGAAGCAGATGCGGCGCGGAGCGCTCAAGGGCTGGCCCCGCTCCAGCCGGCCTGCCTGGGCGGCCAAGGCGAACACCGCCACGTCCATGCAGGCGGTCTTGCCCGAGGCCGTGGGCAGGGCGATGGCCTCAGGCCAGCAACCGGCTTGGTCGCCGCCTGCTTCCAGCACCTGGCGTGCCAGCTCGGCCTGCCAGGCAAATGGTGCGTGACCCCACACCGACTCGAAGAAGGCACGGAACTCGGTGGTCCCCCACTCACTCATCTTGGCCTCCGCTGCTCCGCACGGGCTTGCACAGACCATAGCCGCGGAAGCGGCCGGCACCCAGAGCCACCGGGCCGAGCACTTCGTTTGCGAAGGTGATGACGGCGTGTGTCTGCGCCAGGCGCCCGCCATCGTGCTTGCGCACGATGGGCTCGAAACTGCGTACGGGAGGCACGCCTTCGATCAGCGAGTTGGGATGCAGCAATACATCCATCGGCCGGGGCAAACCGATGCGTTCGCAGGCGTCCGCGACGGTTTCGGCTGCGCGATCCCATGCGCCAGGGCCACCGATGTGCCGGTCCAGCGCGATGGGGGTCACCGTGCCCCAGCGGCGCGAAGGGCCGATCCATTCGCTAACCTGCAAGGTGCGTGGCGGACGTTCACGCAGGTCCAGCATCGCCCTGCAGTCCAGTGCGCGACCGTCGAACAACCGGAACTCCCGCGGCTGCCCATTGCTTGCATCGCGCAGCCAGGGTTCGAGCACCCGGGCGGCTTCGGCGGCGTTCACGCTGCGCGGCAATGCCAGCGCAATGCCCAGGAGGCGGCCATCCGCGTGGGGCGCGCCCGTGAAGGCCAGGGGCAGCAAGGCCACGTGCGGCTCACGCAGGGGCGCGCCCTGCGCATCGTGCCCGCTCAGCCAGCTGGGCAAGGGCTGAGCGCAGCCGGCCAGCATCGCGCCACGAAGCGCTGCCATGACCTTCAGCGTGGAGCGCAAGCCCAGGCGTGGACCACTCAGGGACAACACGACGAGCCGCTCGTCGAAGACGCCGCGATCACAGGGTGTGGCTGGAGCCTGGACGCCACTCGCCGGCACGTAGGCTTGCCACAGGCCTGGCTCTGGTCGCAGAGAAACAGGTGGGCTCGGGAAGCGTTCGTCGAGTGCGCGCTGCAATTGCTGTTTGACCTTGCCCTTGGCCGTCAGCAACGCTTGCTTCATTTCGGCATGGGCCAACACGGCCTGCTTGTTCAGGCGCTGCTCCAGGTAGCTCAGCCGCCCCGGACCGCAGACCCGCATGCGCATGGCCATCGGCCCATCGCCGGGTATCCAGGTCGCGGGCGGCGGCGTGTCGTCCATCCACATGCGCACCACGGAAGCGGAGTGGCCGATGCAGGTGACCTTGGCGCACAAGATGGCCAATGCAGTCCGGTGCGGTTCAGGTGCCTCCGTCTGCCAGCACAGGTGCAGCACCGGATGATGCGGGATGGCCACGGGGAATGAACGCGGCTGTCTGCTGCGCAACTCGGGAAGCTGCGACAGCCCTGCATCCTTGGCCCTGTCCCATGCGAACTCAACCGCCTCGACCAGGACGGTGACGGCCTTGGAACTCGACAGGCCGGCGTCATTGACCGGCACGTAGTGTGTCACCGGATCTCGCTGCTCATGTCCGCTGGCGCACAGCGAGGGCGGAGGCAACGCCTCCAGCCAGCGCAGGGCCTCGCCTTCGGCAGCATCGCAGCCGGTCTCGAACCAGGCCGCTGCCAAGGCCATGAACACCCGATCGGGATGGGGCGGCCACTCTGCCTTCAGCTTGCGTGCGCCATCGCCGCTGGCCATCGCCCAACCCATCAGGAAGTCGGCGGCAAGGGCAAACATCACGCGGCCCCTTCCACGGTCGCGGCGGCCAGTTCCTGACTGCGGGCCACGAGCTGCAGCAGCTCTTCGGTGGGCTGCAAGGGGATCTCTCCCTCCCAGGGCAGGCCCAGCGAACGCGCAGCCTTCAGCGCATCGGCAAAGAGTGCCAGCGCGGCCGAACTGTCGAGCGCGAAGCGCTGCGTGGCCGAACCCGCTTGACCCAAGAGCTCCCATTCGAGTGCCGCGGTGGGCAGCAGGAAGCACCGTGAACGCAGGTCGGCGCCAGCCTCCGCCGCCAGGGTGGCACCGAGCAGGCCCAGGGCGGCCAGCACGGTGCGGGCGGTCGCATCGACGATGGGGTCGGAATCGGCCTTGCCGGATGCGGGGAAGCGCAGGCGGCGCAGGGCCGGCAGCGATATCACCGTGGTCTGCAGGGCGTGGGAGAAGGTCACGCCGCCATCGGCCAAAGTGGGCGTCACGTTCCCGTGGTTGGCTTCGGAAGGCTTGCCTTCCTTGCCCAGCTTTCTGGGCTGGTTCTTGTCACGCACGGCCAGTTCGGCATCGCGCGTCCAGGCGAGATCGGCATCACCAGGATCCTTTCGCTCGTACACCGTACCTGACTCTTTCATGATCTGGGCCGGGTCGAGCCGGCTGCTGGTCTTGGTGCCGGTCTGTGCGCGGTAACCCACGATCTCCGACACGAGGGCGCGCGGGAACTTCACGCCCAAGCCGCCGCGCGGCCCGGTGGAGTCCCACAGGCCGAACACCAGGGCCGTGGGGTTCAGGCCGAACAGCCCGGTGGCGTTGCGGATGTCGGCGTCATCCAGCACCCGACCCTTGGCGGACTTGCGGAACACGACACCGTCGCAAAGGCTGTCGCGCAGCAGGGCGTCGGCGATGCGGTGCGGCGCTTCAAGGCTGCTGACCGAGAAGGCTTTGCGCAAGCGGGGGTCTTCGAATCGAACCGTCAGCACGGGCAGTTCCATCTGGCGCGCCCGCTGGGCATCCAGCAGCGCCAGTTCCATGCGGTTGGCCTGCGACTGCACGGAATCGAGCAGTACGCAGTCGACGATTTCTCCACTGTCCACCACGCGCTTCTCGGTGGCGTATTTGCCGCCCTCGTACGTGGGCGGGAACACCTTGTCCCCGGCGCCGCCTGCAGGTTGGAGCGTGGCGACGCGCCGCAGCGCGGCGCCCGATCCGCTCACGGCAGCATGGAGCGTGGCCAGGGTCAGGGCGGGGGACGAGGTGGTCATGCGAGCTTCTCCGTTGGGGGGATTGAGGGTGGGTGGCGTTCAGGTTCGACCGCGACCATGGTGGCGAGCCCTGCGTGCATGGAATGAGCCTGAACGGGTTATGGGACCTGTGGTTGTGTCCAGTGCGGCGGTGTCGATCGGACTGTCGTGAAAAGAGGTCGAGCGCCGCCCGTTAAGGCGGCGCTCGAGAGGCCCCGCATAGCGGGGACATGGCGCGAACGAAAGCGCGCGATCGCGACGGCTTGAGCTGGTGGTCGTGTGTTGGACAAATTGACAACAGTTCGAGGTGTTGGCCCTCGTGGCGCGGACACGCATCGTCTACTCGGAGAATGCCTTTGCCGAGATGGTGCTGTGGAAGGTGCCGGTCCCCGTCGTAGGCTCGACTCACGAGTTCAAGTACCGCTTGGCCTATGTCGTGAACGGCGAGTGCGTGCTGCGCTACGACAACGAGTCCGGCAAGGGAGACCATCGCCACTTCGGCGCTGCCGAGTCCAAGTACGCTTTCACCACGCCGGAGGCGCTTTTGGCCGCCTTCCATGAAGACATTGCGAGGTGGACCCGTGAAAACCGTGACCCTTGACGTTCGCCCACCCACCGACGCCATGGCCGACTTCGCCGCTGCCTGGCACAGCGGCAAGCCCGAGCGTTCGGCTCGCATCAGCTTCGCGACGCCGGAACTGCTGTGGCAGGTGCTGACGGCAAAGCGCTGGGAGCTGCTGAAGGTGCTGTGTGGCGCCGGGCCGATGTCGATCCGTGAGGCGGCGCGCCGGGTGGAGCGGGACGTGAAGGCCGTGCACGGCGATGTCACGGCACTGCTGAATGCCGGGGTGCTGGACAAGGCGGAAGACGGCGGCATCGTCTTTCCCTACGAAGCCATCAAAGTGGAGTTCATGCTGCTGGCGGCGTAGCCGGGTGGGAGCTATGGGCATCGGTCATGGCGCGGCGCCCATTGCGGCCAAGCCCGCCCGCAAGCGCCGCAGCACTTCCTCCTCCAACTCCGCCGGCGCCAGCACCTCCACCTCCGGCACGTGCCGCAGGATGTCCATCACCAACTCGCGCGGATCGGCGAAGGGCAAGGTCAGCAGCCAGCGGCCTTGGGCGTCGAAGCGGCCGTGCTGTTCGGGGTGCCAGCGTTCGGCGGCCACCCAGCGGGCGCGGTCGGGGGAGAAGCGCAGCGTGGCGCGCTGGACCTCCCGGCCGGCGAAGATGCCGTAGCCGGCCCCCAGCACATCGTCCAGCTCGCGGTCGGTGACTTCACGGGCCGCGGCGTCCAGCACTCGTACTGCGCTGATGGCATCTACCGAAAAGTGCAGCAGGCCCTGCCGCCAATGGCACCAGGCGTCGAGGTACCAGTTGTCGCGGTAGTGCACCAGGCGTTGTGGGGAGACCTCGCGTTCGCTGCTTTCCGCGCGGCTGCGGCTGTAGTAGCCCAGCACCAGCCGGCGGCGACGCAGCAGGGCATAGGCCACGGCCTGGAAGTGCGGGAGGTGCACCTTTCGTGCGCCCACCGTGCGCACGCGGATGCGCCGGGCGACGTCCGCCTCGGGCGGCGCCCCCGTTCCGAGGATCTCGTGCAGGCGCCGCCGCAGCGGCTCGATCTGCGGTCCCAGCCAGCCGCCGGGGTCCAGCTGCGACAGCAGGTGCTGCATCGTCAGCAGGGCGTGCACTTCCTCGGCGCTGAACCAGAGGCCGGGCAGTTCGTACTGGCGGCCGATGGTGGCCTGCTCAGGATCGAGGCACCAGCCGCCGCGGGCTTCGTCGAAGGCGAGCGGGGCGTTGAAGTCTTCGCGCAGTGCGCGGATGTAGCGGGTGACGGTCGAGCGGGAGACTTCCAGCTCGCGCATCAGGAATTCCGGCGTCACGCAGCGCCCGGCATCGAGCCAGGCTTTCACGTCCCTCAGGCGGTCGGTCTTCGCCAACGTGTCCCTCCCTGTGCTTGCCCGGTGCGCGGTCGGAGCGCCAGGCTGCGGGCAAGGAGTATGGAGTTGCGAGGCGGCCGCGGACAGCGCCGAATTTCGCTTTCGTCAGGGAGCCGGATGTGCTTCATCCGGCTTCACGTCGGCAGCCGCGGGGAGCGGCGGCCGACTCATGAAGGCCGCCAGTCCCCGCGGACGCCCCGCCGTGCACTGGGCGGGGACTTCCGATGTCGCCGGGTCTCAGGGATTCACGATCGTCATCGCTGCCTTGATGCGGGCCAGGTCCGGCCCCGCGGCGCGCAGGGCGGCTGCGTCGGGCTGGGCGGCGACGCCGTCGGCGTTGAGGTTGATCGAACCGGCCGAGTCGACGACGAAGGCGCCGTACTGCTGCAGCGTGCGGGCCAGGGTGCGGCCGGCGGCCGTCGTCAGCCCCAGTGACTCGATGTTGACGCTGCGGGGGATGGCGAAGCGCGTGCCCAGCACCGTGGTGCCGCGATAGTCGTCGTGGTACTCCGTCCGCGTGGCGGGCCACAGCGGAATGTCGTTCTGCGCTCGGCCGAGTATTTCGAACGGTAGGAGCAACGCCAGCGCGTGGTTCATCGAGCCCCCGGTGATCTCGCCGGCGCGGATCAGGCCGCCGAGGGACGATCCGCCGTAGGCCCGCGCGGGTCCCCAGCCGTAGGTCAGGAAGTCCGGGTTCCAGTAGCTGCCGATCAGGGCCTTGGTGCCTTCGCCGGCCATGTTCACGCCCAGGCCGTCGAGCGGCACGCGGGCGTAGGCGAGTGCCTTGTAGGCGCCTGTCGCGGCGTCTTTCTCTGCGTGGTAGAACTCGTGCGACGTCTTGCCGTCCGGGTCGATGATGGTGATGTGGGCGTCCTTGTTCTCGAAGTCGGTCCAGGTCGTGCCGCGGACGCCGTCACCCCGGCCCGGATCGGGATGGGCATCGGCCGGCATGCGCAGGCTCACGTTCCCCGGCCGCGCGTTGGCGATCCAATAGTCCTTGCCGCGGTTGCTGTCCAGGTTCAGCGCGGAGACGTTGATGGTCACCAGCGGGTCGGTCGGCTTGGCGTACCACACCCATTGGGTGTACCAGTCGGACATGACGTTGATCGGTGAACCATGGCCGCGGAAATCGCGCACGCGTGAATCGGTGGCCGGCGCATAGGTCGCATTCGCCGGAATGGGCGTGTTCCATGGCGAATTGGAGGCGAATGGCTTGAGTCGCAGGTCCACGCCGGCCTGCTTCAGCTCGCATTGCTTGCGCTGGCCGACCAATGGATCGCCGAAAGTCGAATTGCCGCAATAGACCGTGCCGCTCAGCTGCTTCTCGACCCAGGTGCTTCCGTGGCCGTAGCGCACGGTCTGGGTGCCGCTCACCGTGAAGGTTTGGAATTCATCGGCCACCTTGACCCAGGACCCGGTGGGTCCGTCGCCGATGGGCGTGCCCGCAGGTGCGACGTGGGCGCGCAGGTCGGCCTCCGTGTAGCTGCCGCCGGTGTCCTTCACGAAGGTGGGGCGGGCCAGCAGCACCGCCTTCGTCGGCGCGCCGGCGGACCACTTGTTGGGCCCGCTGGCGTGGCCCCAGGTGTCCAGGCCCAGCATGGCGAAGGGCTTCTCCGCGCCGGTGCGGTAGCCCACCGGGCCGCGGTGGTCCACCAGTTGCTGCCCGTCGCGCCACAGCGTGAGGAAAGGGGCCTGGGTGCCGTCGGCCGAGATCCGCGCCTTGATGACGATCGAGGTCCAGTCGCCCACCGGCAGGCTGCCGGGCAGCGTGTACACCTGGGTCGTGTTCGTGGCCGGCGAGGGCGTGGCGCTGGCGTTGTGGCGCACGGTCAGGACCAGCTGGCCGCCTTTCGCCGACAGCGCCATCAGCGGCTGGCCGCTCGGGCCGGCCTGGTGCCATTGCGCGATCACCGACTCTTCCGGCACCGTGGTCCACGAAGGCAGGTGCAGGCCGAAGGTGAGCCAGAAGGTCTCGCCGACGGGCAGGCCGCCCGAGCCACCCGGGGGCCAGCCGACCACGCAGTTCGGTGAGCCGGTGAGGTTGGCGTCGTTCACATTGGCACGCATCAGGTAGACCTTGCGTTGCGGGTGGCGCGGATCGTTCACCTTGGCGAAGCGCAATGCGCCGTAGGGGCTGCCGACGCCGTTGCCGGAGAGGCCGGTCTCCGCGAGGTTGGCGAACGCGATGTCGCGGCCGTTGCACACGAGGCCGGCGTTCCACCCCAGGCTCTTGAACGTGGCCGCCGGGTCGAGCTGGGCGAAGACGGCGGAGCCGGCCACCGCGACCTGGGCCAACTTGCGATCGGCCGCTGCTGCGGAGCGCCCGTTGGCCGGCTGGTTGGCGGACTGGGGGTCGGTGGCGGGGGCGGCGGCGGCGTCGCCCGGCCGCGCGATGGCCAGCGGGCCGGCGGGCGGGCTGTCGGAGCGGTCGGCCTGTGCCGGCGGCGCGTCGCCGGAGCCGCCGCCGCAGCCGCTGAACGCGGCCACTGAAAGCGCCAGCAGCAGGGCGCCAGGGTGGGGGAATGAAGCCTTGGTCATGGAACTCCTGGAGGGAAGCGTCGGGTGGGCGTGGCGACCCGAGGACGGGCTGGGTCACCGCGGCGCGCAGTGTGTGGGCGCACGCGGTGGAAACGGTTTCATGCGGTTGCAGCAGATAGCAAACGTTTGCTGATTCAGGTGGCGCAACATCCACCGACGCCCTGGCCGGGCCCGCGTCATTGGCCTGTAACCGGGGCGGCATCCCTCGGGGCACACGTGCGTTACCGATGGTTGCCGTATTGGCAAACGTTTGGCTGCGCGGCGGATCGCTCCGCCGGCTGCTGCCCGGCGGAGCGGATGTTCAACACGGGCGCGAGGGGCGAGGGGCGAGGGGCGCTGGGCGCAGGAGCGGGAGCGGGAGCGGGAGCGGGAGCGGGAGCGGGAGCGGGGGCGGGGGCGGGGGCGGGAGCGGGAGCGGGAGCGGGAGCGCAGGGGGGGCGCAGGGGCGCAAGGGCGCAAGGGCGCAAGGGCGCAAGGGCGCAAGGGCGCAAGGCGGCCGGGGCGCGATGGCTGGCGCGGCGTGGGCAGATCCGCGCCTGGCGGTAGTGTGTGGCTGAGAGGCGGCGCCGGGCTATTCGTGCAGGCGCAGGGCCATGATGGCGGCCAGCGTGCCGTCGGCGGTGATGGACCGCAGCCCGGCGTTGAAGTCGGCCACCTTGCGTTCGTGGCCGGGCACGGCGCGCGAGAAGGCGTTGTAGAACTGCGCCGATTTCAGGGGTTTGTCCAGCGCGGTGATGCGCGGCGCATCACCCGCAAAGTGCGCGGCCACCGCATGCTCGACGACCGAGCGCTTCTCCACCATCACGTGCACGCGGCCGGCCAGCAGCTTGCGCAGGTTCAGCAGGTAGTCGGACACCGGCTCCTTGGCGAGAAAGCCGGCCGTGTCGAACTCGGGCGTGTAGCTGGCGCCGATGATGGTGCCGATGCGGTACGGGCGGAGATCGTCCAGCGTCTGGTAGCGGATGCCGGAGTCCTTGAGCGTGAAGAACACCAGGTCCGAGCTGCCGATGGGCTCGGTGTACAGCAGGCGCAGGGCCCGCTCGGGCGTGTGGTACGCGCCCAGCAAGGCCTCGGCCTCGCCGTCCAGCACCATGCGCAGCGCGCGGGCCCAGGGCATGTAGGAAATGCGCACCTGGTAGCCCACGCGCTCGAAGGCGCGTTGCGTGATGGCGGCCAGGAAGCCGCTTTCCTTCTCCGGATCGGTGACCAGGTGAACGGTCGGCATGGCGGTGGCGCCGGCCGCGGTGAGCAGGCCGAAAAGCGCCAGCAAGAGGCCGATGAAGCGCAAGCACCTGGGCATGCCCATTGAACTCCGCCACGAAGCGTCGTGATCGTATGCCGGGGCGCCGCGGGCGTCGATGCCTCCGGCGGGTGCCGGCCGCCGCGGCGCCGGGCTACGCGCCCGCCGGGGGGCGGCTGGCGCGCAAGGCGGACTTCGGCCGGAAGGCCTTGCACACCGCCTCGTCCGTCTCCAGGTACGGCCCGCCGATCAGGTCGATGCAGTAGGGCACCGCCGCGAAGATGCCGGGCACGCCCTGCTCGGGCAGGCCCTGCAGCGTCTCGGCGATGGACTTGGGCTGGCCGGGCAGGTTGATGACCAGCGCGTTGCCGCGGATCACCGCCACCTGGCGCGACAGGATGGCCGTGGGCACGAAGCGCAGGCTGATCTGGCGCATCTGCTCGCCGAAGCCGGGCATTTCCTTGTCCGCGACGGCCAGCGTGGCCTCGGGCGTCACGTCCCGCTTCGCGGGGCCGGTGCCGCCGGTGGTCAGCACCAGGTCGCAGCGCACGGTGTCGACCAGTTCGCGCAGCGTGGCGCTGATGCCGTCCTGCTCGTCGGGGATCAGCCGGGTGTGCCACTCGATGGGGTTGCGCAGCGCGCGGCCCAGCCAGTCCTGCAGCGCGGGGATGCCCTTGTCTTCGTAGACGCCGGTGGACGCCCGGTCGCTGACCGAGACGACACCGATGCGCACCGGGTCGAAGTCATTCGTCGCCATCGTCCTCGCCTTCGCTCTCGTCGTCGGCCTCGGCCTCGATCAGCCAGGGCTTGATGAACTGGAACAGCTCGCGGTAGCCGCGGCCGCTGCGCTGCTCGGGCGTGCTGGCCGCGTCTTTTCGGGCCGAGCGGATCAGGCTGCGCAGGCGCTGCAGGTCCGACTGCGGGAACTGCTGCGTCCAGCGCGTCAGCGCCTCGTCGTTGGCCACCAGCTCGTCGCGCCAGCGTTCGGTCTCGTGCAGGCGCAGCGTGTCCTTGGCCGATCCCAGCTTGTAGGCCGCCACCGCTTCGCGCAGCGGCTCGGCATCGGCCGCGCGCATCTGCTTGCCCACGTACTGCAGCTGGCGCCGCCGGCCTTCGTGCGACTTGGTGCGGCGGTAGGTCAGGATGGCCTCGCGCAGTGCCTCGGGCATGTCGATGGCGGCTAGGCGGTCGTCCGGCAGTTCGGACAGCTCGCGGCCGAGCGCCTGCAGGTCGTGGGCTTCCTGCTTCAGGCGGGTCTTGCTGGGGCGCGCGTCCAGGTCGGCGTCGTCGGTCTCGGGAGGGGCTTGGCGGGGCATGGGCGCGTGGGCCGCGGCGCGGCTGCAGCGAGGGGCTGTGAGGGAAGGGGGGGCCGGTGGGCGTGGCTATGATTGTCGCCCACCCCAGCTCCCGTGCAGCGCATGTCCGGTTCCACCACCTCCCAGGGCTTCGCCTTCCAACGCGAGCAGTTCCAGCAGATCATCGAAGACACCCTGGCCGTGGCGCGCCAGCTCGGCGCCAGCGATGCGGGCGCCGAGGTGTCCGAGGGCGCCGGCCTGTCGGTCTCGGTGCGCAAGGGCGAGCTCGAGAACGTCGAGCGCAACCGCGACAAGTCGCTCGGCGTCACCGTGTACCTCGGCCAGCGCCGGGGCAATGCCAGCACGTCCGATTTCTCGCGCCAGGCCATCGAGCAGACCGTGCGCGCGGCCTACGACATCGCCCGCTTCACCGCGGAGGATCCCGCCGCCGGCCTGCCCGAGGCCGAGGACCTCGCGAATGCCGACGAAGCCAGCCGCGACCTGGACCTCTTCCACCCCTGGAACGTCGATGCCGACGGCGCGGCCGCGCTGGCGCGCCGCTGCGAGGATGCGGCCTTCGCCACCGACCGCCGCATCACCAACAGCGAAGGCGGCGCCACCTCGGCGCAGCAATCGCATTTCTGGGCCGGCAACAGCCGCGGTTTCCGCGGCGGCTATGCCAGTTCGAGGCACTCGATCTCGGTGGCGCCCATCGCCACGCAGCCGCGCCGCCGCGGCGAGCCGGACATGCAGCGCGATGCCTGGTACAGCTCGATGCGCGATGCGATGGAGCTGGCCTCGCCCGAGGCGGTTGGACGTTATGCGGCGGAGCGCGCGCTGTCGCGGCTGAACGCGCGCAAGATTCCGACCTGCGAGGTGCCGGTGCTGTTCGAGTCCTCGCTGGCGGCCGGCATGCTGGGCGCCTACGTGCAGGCCACCAGCGGCGGCGCGCTGTACCGGCGCGCCACCTTCCTGCTGGACAGCCTGGGCCAGCAGGTGCTGGCCGGGCACCTGGACGTCGACGAGGATCCCCACCAGGCCAAGGGCAAGGCCAGCGCGCCGTTCGACGACGAAGGCGTGCGCACGCGCCGCCGCCGCGTGGTGGATGCGGGCGTGGTGCAGGGCTACTTCCTCTCGAGTTACTCGGCCCGCAAGCTGAACCTGAAGACCACCGGCCATGCCGGCGGCTCGCAGAACCTGCGCCTGTCCAGCCGGCTCACGCAGCCCGGCGACCACCTGGAGCAGATGCTGCGCAAGCTCGACCGCGGCCTCTTCGTCACCGAGCTGATGGGGCAGGGGGTCAACTACGTCACCGGCGACTATTCACGCGGGGCCGCGGGCTACTGGGTGCAGGGCGGCCGCATCGTGCATCCGGTGCACGAGGTCACCATCGCGGGCAACCTGCGCGAGATGTTCAAGGGCATCGCCGCCATCGGGGCCGACGTCTACACGATGGGCGGCAAGACCGTCGGCTCGATGCTGATCGAGCGCATGAAGGTCGCGGGGTCCTGACGCGGCGCATCGCGGCCGCGCCCGCACGCGGCCCGTCCCGTTGGGCTTGCTGTTTGCCGCTTGCCGCGCAGGCGAGCGGGGAGGAACCCCGGGCGCTCCCGCCATGCGGGCGGCCCATGAGCCGCTGCGCGGCTGGAACGTCCACGTTCGCCGCAAGGCGCTCCACTCCGGACTTACCCTGATTTCAGGGAGTTTTTAGGTCCGCGACCTACGCTGACGAGCGGCAACACGGTGCGCTCGTCCCCACCGTGTCCAGCGGTTCCTCCAACAGTTCAAGTTCACCAGGAGATAGACAAGTGATGGAACGTCGTTCCTTTGTTCGTGGTGCCGGCCTGGCCGGCGTGCTGGCTGCCGGCATGGCCCCGGCGGTGCATGCCCAGGCCACCATCCGCTGGCGCATGGCCTCCAGCTTTCCGAAGTCGCTGGACACCATCTACGGCGGCGGCGAGGTCTTCGCGAAGAAGGTCTCCGAGATGACCGGCGGCAAGTTCCAGATTTCCGTGCATGCCGGCGGTGAGCTGATGCCTCCGTTCGGCGTGGTCGACGGCGTGCAGAACGGCACCGTGGAATGCGCCCACACCGTGCCGTACTACTTCTTCGGCAAGGACGAGACCTTCGCGATCGGCGGCGCCATTCCGTTCGGCCTGAATTCGCGCCAGATGACGGCGTGGATGCAGGAAGGCAACGGCATGAAGCTGATGCGCGAGTTCTACAAGAACTACAACATCATCAACTTCGCCGCCGGCAACACCGGCGCCCAGATGGCCGGCTGGTTCCGCAAGGAGCTGAAGTCCGTGGCCGACATCAAGGGCCTGAAGATGCGCATCGGCGGCTTCGCGGGCAAGGTGCTCGAGCGCCTGGGCGGCGTGCCGCAGAACATCCCCGGCGGCGAGATCTACCAGTCGCTCGAGAAGGGCACGATCGACGCGGCCGAGTGGGTGGGCCCGTACGACGACCAGAAGCTGGGCTTCAACAAGGTGGCGCCCTACTACTACTACCCCGGCTGGTGGGAAGGCGGTCCGCAGATCGACGTCTTCATCAACCAAAAGGCCTACGACGCCCTGTCGGCCGAGTACAAGGCCATCGTCGAATCGGCCGCGGCCTACGCCCACACCGACATGCAGGCGAAGTACGACGCCAAGAACCCCGCCGCGCTGAAGCAGCTGGTGGCCGGCGGCTCCAAGCTCTTCCGCTTCCCGAAGGACGTGCTGGAAGCGGCCTTCAAGGAATCGATGGCGCTGTACAGCGACATCTCGGGCAAGAACCCGAACTGGAAGAAGGTCTACGAGGATTACTCGGCCTTCCGGCGCGACCAGAACCTGTGGTTCCGTTTCGCCGAGTCGGGCTTCGACGACTTCATGCAGTCGCAGAAGCTCTAAGGTCTGAAAAGGGCGGCCGGCGCGGCTGCCCCAGGCGGGTGGATCGAGGCCCGATGGCCGGCCGGTCCACCGCGCGCGCACCCCGCAGGCAGCAGATGCCCGCGGGGTTTTCGTGCTTTCCAGCCTTCGCGCAGGATGCCTGTGGTTTCAGTGCTGAAGCGGGGGTTTTACCTGCTATCACCAACAGTTGCGGTTCCTAGAATTCCGCTCGACTTCACTGCGATTTTGCAAAGGAGCTGTGCATGGAACGTCGATTGTTTGTGGGTGGTGCGGGTCTCGCGGGTGTGCTGGCGGCAGGTGTCGCGCCGGCTGTCCATGCACAGGCTACGCTGCGCTGGCGCCTGGCCTCGAGCTTCCCGAAGTCGCTGGACACGATCTTCGGCGCCGCCGACGTGTTCGCGAAGAAGGTGGGCGAGCTGTCCGGCGGCAAGTTCACGGTGACCACGCATGCCGCCGGTGAGTTGATGCCGGCCTTCGGCGTCGTGGACGGCGTGCAGAACGGCACCGTCGAAGTGGCGCACACCGCGCCCTATTACTTCTTCGGCAAGGACGAAACTTTCGCGCTGGGCTGCGCCATTCCCTTCGGCCTCAATTCCCGCCAGATGACGGCGTGGATGATCGAAGGCAACGGCATGAAGCTGATGCGCGAGTTCTACAAGCAGTACAACATCGTCAACTTCATGGGCGGCAACACCGGCGCCCAGATGGGCGGCTGGTACCGCAAGGAAATGAAGTCGGTGGCCGACGTCAAGGGCCTGAAGATGCGCATCGGCGGCTTCGCGGGCAAGGTGCTCGAGAAGATCGGCGGCGTGCCGCAGAACATTCCCGGCGGCGAGATCTACCAGTCGCTGGAAAAGGGCACGATCGACGCGGCCGAGTGGGTGGGTCCGTACGACGACCAGAAGCTGGGCTTCAACAAGGTGGCGCCCTACTACTACTACCCCGGCTGGTGGGAAGGCGGCCCGCAGCTGGACTTCTACGTCAACAGCAAGGCCTACGAAGGCCTGTCGTCGGAGTACAAGGCCATCGTCGAAGCGGCCGCGGCCGTCGCCCACACCGACATGCAGGCCAAGTACGACGCCAAGAACCCGGCAGCACTGAAGCAACTGGTGGCCGGCGGCACCAAGCTCTTCCGCTTCCCGAAGGACGTGCTGGAGGCGGCCTTCAAGGAATCGATGGCGCTGTACAGCGACATCTCGGGCAAGAACCCGAACTGGAAGAAGGTGTACGACGACTACGCCAGCTTCCGCCGGGACCAGAACCTGTGGTTCCGCTTCGCCGAAGCCGGCTTCGACGACTTCATGCAGTCGCAAAAGCTCTGACGCGGGCGCTGGCGCCGCGCAACGTGGCGCGGCGCGGCGCAACGTGCCGCGGCGCGGCGCACTGAAGTGCATCACGCCGCGGCCTTGGCCACCAGCCGGTGCCGCAGGCCATCCCGCAGCAGCAGCGCCTCCTGCTGGAGGCGATCACCACCGTGCTGATGCACGCCGGGGCGACGCGGGACCCGGACGGCCCTGCGTCAGCCCGGCGCGCCCAGCAGCAGGTCCAGGTTCTGCAGCGCCGCGCCGCTGGCGCCCTTGCCAAGGTTGTCGAACACCGCCGCCAGCAGCACCTGGCCGCGTGCGGGGTTGTCGAAGACGGCCAGGCTCATGTCGTTGCTGCCGTTGTGGCGCTGGGGGTCCAGGTGCTCCAGCGCGGCGCTGCGCTCCGCCGGCAGCACCTGCACGTGGCGGCTGCCGCGGTAGCGGTCCGCCAGCGCCTCGCGCAGGCGTTGGCCGCTCATATCGGAAGGTAGCAGCCGCAGGTGCAGCGGAATGGTCAGCACGATGCCCTGGCGGTAGTTGCCGTAGGCCGGCACGAAGAAGGGCCGCTCGGCCAGGCCGGCATGCTGCTGGATCTCGGGCACGTGCTTGTGCTCCAGCGCCAGGCCGTAGACCTGCAGCGGCAGCGCAGCGCCGGCGCCGGGACCTTCGTGCGCCGCCACGCCGGCACGGCCGCGGCCGGAGTAGCCGGAGATGGCGTGGATGCTCACCGGGTGGTCGCGCGGCAGCAGGCCGGCGTCCACCAGGGGCCTCAGCAGCGCCACCGCGCCGGTGGGGTAGCAGCCGGGGTTGCTGATGCGGCGGGCGCGGCGGATGCGCTCGGGCTGCCCGGCCGACAGCTCCGGCAGGCCGTAGACCCAGGCCGGATCGGTGCGGTGCGCCGAGCTGGCGTCGATCAGCCGCACGGCCGGGTTCTCGACCATCGCTGCCGCCTCGCGCGCGGCGGCGTCGGGCAGGCACAGGATGGCAACGTCGCAGCGGTTGAGGGCGTCGGCGCGGCGCAGCGGGTTCTTGCGATCGGCCTCGGGCAGGGTCAGCAGCTGCACGTCGGCGCGCTGCTGCAGCTGGCCGGTGATCTGCAGCCCGGTCGTGCCCTGGTCGCCATCGATGAACACCAGCGGTTTCTTCATGCGTGTGCTCCTGGAGCGCTTGTCATGGGAAGGAGCCGCCATGCTCGTGGCCGCCGTAGGATTGCACAAGTTGAATTGCACAAAGGTGTCGTTCATGGATGCTGAACGAAGGGTGCCATGCGGGAACTGAGCCTGGACCGCCTGCGCACGCTGCTGGCGGTGGCCGACCTGGGCTCCTTTGCCGCCGCCGCGCGTGCGCTGCACCTGGCGCCGCCGACGGTGACGCTGCACGTGGCCGACCTGGAATCACGCCTGGGCACGCGCTTGCTGCTGCGCGGCCGCGGGGCGGTCACGCCCACCGGCACCGGCGCCGCGCTGATCGAGCGTGCCCGCCGCCTGCTGGCCGAGGCGGACGAGGCGCTGGATGCGGTGCGGCGCCAGGTCGCCGGCCGCGAGGGGCGGGTGCGGGTGGGCGCGTCCACCGGCGCCATCGCGCATCTGCTGCCGCAGGCGCTGGACCTGCTGCGGCGCGAGCAACCCGGCATCGACGTGCAGGTGGCCGTGCTGACCTCGGCCGAGACGCTGCAGCGCATCGCCGCCGGCACGCTGGACCTCGGGATCATCGCGCTGCCGCAGGCGCCGGTGCCCGGGCTGACGCTGCTGCGCTGGCGCCGCGATCCGGTGATGGCCTTCGTGCCGGCGGCCTGGGCCGCGCCGGCCCGGGCGACGCCGGCCTGGCTGGCCGCGCAGCCGCTGATCCTGAACGATGCCGGCACGCGGCTGTCGCGGCTGACGGCGGAATGGTTCGCGCGCGGCGGGCAGCACCCGCGCGCCCGCATCGAGCTGAACTACAACGACGCGATCAAGAGCCTGGTGGCGGCCGGGTACGGCGCGGCACTGCTGCCGCAGGAGGCCAGCGCGCCGCCGCCCGAGCCGCGCGTGCGCATGCTGCCGCTGCGCCCGGCGCTGTGGCGGCCGCTGGGGCTGGCGCACCGCAGCGGCGACACCGATGGACCGACGCAGCACGTTCTGGGGGCGCTGGCGGGGCTGCAGCAGCGCTGAAGCAGCCGTTGAAGCCGCGCTGCAGCAGCGTTGAAGCCGCCGGGGACGGCAGGGCCTGTCTACCGCTTCCGCGCGGGGCAGGCACCTTTCCTTCGCGCGAGCCGGGCGCGCTCAGCCGGCGTCGGTGGGCTCGGCGAACAGCCGCTGTGGCGCCGCCGGGTTGCGCGGCTCGATCAGCGGGCGCAGCGCCGACACATCGAGCGCGGGGTGTTGGCCGGTGGCGCGGTCGGCGATCTCGGCGGCCAGTTCGCGCAGCATCTGCGCGTTGTCGCGAATGCGGCGGCGGAAGCCGGCATCGTCGAGGCGCTCGTTCAGGCTGGCGTTCAGCGCCGCGAACCAGGGCAGCGCGGCCTGGTCCAGCATGCGTGGGCCATTGCGCTTGCGGGCCACCGGGCCCCAGGCGCGCAGCAGGCGCTGCACTTGCACGTTGAGGCGCTGGCAGCAGGCCAGTTCCTCGCGCAGTGCGGACAGCGCGCGCAGGTCGGTCAGCCGCTGCTGCATGAAGAGCGGGCACAGCACGCCCCAGTAGTAGCTGTAGTCCCAGATCACCTTGGCCGGCAGCACCTCGGGTTCGCCGAACAGCGGGTACTGGTCCTGGTACATGGCCAGCGTGCTCTCGTAGAACGAGTGGTACAGCTGGTCATAAATTGCAGCATGAGCGTCCACCGCCTGGCCGCCGAGGTCGCGCGCGATCAGGTCGGTGATGAAGCTGTTGGCGATGGCGATGTAGTCGCTGCCGGGGGAATAGAACGGGTCCAGGAAGAGCCCGGCCTCGCCGGTCAGCGCCCAGCGGCGGCCCGAGAAGACCTGCCGGCAGCCGTAGGAGAACTTGCGGAAGAACAGGAAGTCCTGCAGCGTGTGGCGCTGCTCGTCCAGTGCGTCGTGCAGGCGCGGCTGGAAGCGGCGGAACCAGTCCATCGCCTTGTCGAAGCTGTCCATCGTCTCCAGCGGATGGATGCGCGGGTCGGCGACGATGCCGACCGAGTGCGAGCCCGAGGCCAGCGGGATCAGCCACACCCAGTAGCCGGCACCGACCAGGTGGTTGGTCGATCGCCAGCGCTCGGGCGGCGTGCACTGGGCGCGCCATCGTTCGTCGTCGCTCCAGTCGTCCAGCACGATGCGGTGCGCGACGCGGAACCACACGGCATGGCATCCGTGCGCGTTGTCCTGCGCCAGGCCGAGCTGGCGCCTGACCAGGCCGGCGCGGCCGCAGGCGTCGATGAGCCAGCGGGCTTCGGTGCGGCAGACCGCGTCGCCGCGGCGCCAGTGCACCTGGTGCGGCCCGCTGCCTTCGGAGAGCGCCAGCTGCGTGACGCGCGCCTCGTCGTCGAAGCGGATGCCGCGTTCTTGCGCCAGCTGCCCCAGGTGGTTCTCGAAGATGCCGCGGTCGATCTGGTAGCTGGACACGGCCAGCAGCCGGCTGGCGCCGATCTCGGTCACCTGGTCGATGCGGCGTTCGCCTTCGCTGAAGAAGAAGCGGAAGCCGAACTTCTTGATCTGCTTGGTTTCCAGGTGCTCGCGCAGGCCCAGCACCTCGGCGAAGTAGTGCGCGCCCAGCTCGACGCTGGACTCGCCGACCTTGTGCGCCGCCTCGGGCACCGGGTGGGCACGGCGTTCCAGCACGTGGATGTCGAGCCCGGGGAAGCGCTGGCGCAGCTGCAGTGCCAGCGTCAGGCCGGCGAGGCCGCCGCCCATGATCAGCACGTCGCAGCGCTGGGCGGCGGCGGTGGCTCCTTCGTGCTCGGTCGTCGGGGCCGTCGTCATGCGCGCGCGTCCTCGGCCCGTGGATTCACGCGCGATCAACGCAGGAAGCGCAGCGCCAGCGATTGCCGCGGCGACAGCGGCAGCGCGAGCGCGGGGCGGTCGGCGCGGGCCAGCGCCTCGAAGAAGGGCAGCGCGTCGGCCAGCGCGTTGCCGGCGAGGGCCTGCGCGGCGGGCGATTCGAGGGCCGGCGCGGGGCTGCCGTCGGCGCGCGGCTGCAGCGCGGCGTCGAACACGGCTTCCGCCTGGCCGCTCACTTCGGGTGACAGCACCAGCGCCACGGCCATCAGCCCCGCGCTGCGCGTGACCGAGCGCAGCGCGCCGGCCACGGGCACGTCGAAGCCGACCAGCAGCACCGGCCGTTCGTCCGCCAGGCACTGCGCGGCGGCCGTCAGCAGGCCGTTGGCGAAGCTGTGCTCGTAGGCGGTGAGGGCGGTGCTGGCCTCGTGGCAGCCGACGCCCATGGTCCAGTAGCCGGCCGCGGCATTGAGCACGGAGTTGTGGAACTTGGTCGGCGAGATCAGCGTCGGCGTGCTGGCCAGCATGCTGCACAGGTGGTCGTTGATCGCCAGGTCGCCATGCGCGGACACGAAGACGCTGGGCAGCGACTGCGGCGGGAGGCCGCTGGCGGCCACGGCCGCGGCGGCGGCTTCCAGCGCCAGGGCCACGCTGTCCGGCGCGCGGCGGCGTTCGGCCGGCGGCAGCAGCTCGGGAGCGGGGCGGCGCGCCGGCGGGTCTTGCGGCTGGGCTTCGCCGCGCATCGCGGCGCGGGCGAGCGGCCAGCCGGGGAGCGTGGGCGACCAGAAGGCGGCGCCGGCGATGGCCAGCGGGCCCAGCGGCATGGCGGTGCCGAGATCGTCGAGGCCGGCCGCCGGCTTCATCGGCCGGCCTCCGCACCGCGGCCGAAGATCAGCGCGCAGTTGTTGCCGCCGAAGCCGAAGGAGTTGCTGAGCACCACGTCGACCCGGGCCGAGGCCGGTGCGAGGCGGATCTGCGGGCCGCAGGCGGCGTCCAGCACCTGCGTGTTCGGCGTGCCGGCGAGGCAGCCGCCGTCCAGCGCCAGCAGGCTGACCGCGGCTTCGACGATGCCGGCCGCGCCCAGCGTGTGGCCGGTCATGCCCTTGGTGGAGCTGGCATGCACCGCGGGGCCGAAGCGGCGCGCGACGAGCGCCGCCTCGACCTCGTCGTTCTTGGCGCTGGCGGTGCCGTGCAGGTTGATGTAGCCGATGCGCTCGCAGCCGATGCCGGCGCGGGCCAGCGCGTCGTCCAGCGCACGCTCGGCGCCCAGGCCTTCCGGGTGGGGGGTCGACATGTGGTGCGCGTCGCTGGCCTCGCCGTAGCCCAGCAGCTGCAGCGGGCCGTTGCCGCGTTCGAGCAGCGCGAAGCCGGCGGCCTCGCCGAGGTTGATGCCGCGCCGGTGGGCATCGAAGGGCCGGCAGGGCTCGGGCGACACCAGCTCCAGCGAGTTGAAGCCGAACAGCACGCTGCCGCACAGCGTGTCGACACCGCCGACGATGGCCGCATCGGCCAGGCCCAGGCGGATCAGCCGCTCGGCGTCGGCAAAGACCTTGGCGCTGGAGGAGCAGGCGGTGGAGACGGTGATGCACGGCCCGGCCAGGCCCAGCGCCTCCTGCACGAACATGGCCAGCGAATGCGGCGTGTGCAGGCGCGGCAGGCGGGTGGCGGCGGGGAAGAGGCCGTCGGCATCGAGGCGGGTGTAGGCCTCCTCGGTGGCGCCGATGCTGGAGGTGGAGGTGCCCAGCACCAGCGCGACGCGGTCGGCGCCGTGGCGCTCGCGCGCGGCGAGGGCATGGTCGAGGAAGCGGTCCGCCTGCAGGCCCAGCCAGGCCAGGCGGTTGTTGCGGCAATCCCAGGCCTGCCAATGCGGCGGCAGCGGGTGTTCTTCGAGCCCGGCGACGCGCCCGATCCAGGTGGCCAGCGGGTGGCGGGTGAAATCGTTGGGGCGCAGGCCGCTGCGGTTGTGCGCCATGGCCTCGCGCAGCGCGCCGAGGCCGGGGCCGACGGCGGTGGTGGCGGTGTAGGCGCTGACGCGCAGGGGTGGAATGCGGGAAGGCACGGCGCGTCGATGCTAATCGAAGCAGCCGTGCCGGACCGCGCCCCAGGCCGCGGCCCGCGGTGGTCAACGGTCGTTCACGCGGCGGCGCACGATGGCGCCGATCGCGGCGACGCCGGCCAGCAGCATCGCCCAGGTGCCGGGTTCAGGCACCGGGGTGACCTGGATCAGCTGGCCGCGCACTTCGCCGGCTGGGTAAGCCGCGGTGTGCACGTTGACGTAGGCCAGGCCGCCTTGCAGCATGTCCAGGAAGGACATCGCCGGGTAGCCGGGGTTGGTGGCATCCGGCGGCGTGGCGCCGAACGATGGCGGGGCCACGTCGTCGCCGCCGACCAGCAGCGAGCCGCCCACGTTCAGCGAGATGAACGGCGCGGCATCGAGGGCGACGCGCACCGGTGCGTTCTCGCCCGGCGCACCCGCGCCGTGGATGTGATAGCCCGTGGCCGGGCCAGACAGGTCGAACACCGACAGCGCGAAGTCGTAGGTGTCGTCGGCGAGGCTCGCCGTGCCCAGGTCGTCGTAGACCAGGGCCGCGAGGCCGGTGGCCGGACTGCTGACCGACCCCACCTCATTGCCGGCGTTCAACACCGCGTTGAACGAATACGTTGCCGCCGTGGCCGCCGTCGAGGCCAGGCACAGCGCGCCGAGCGCCACCAGGGACGCATGGACCTTTTTCATGAGGCACCTTTCAGGTAAGAAGGAGGGCAGGAAGAACCGGGCGGTCGCGCTTTGGCGAGCGCCGGCGCTGACAGGCAATCGGTGTTCCGATTCGCGGCCTTTTCGTTACCGAATGGTTCGCGTGACCCCGGGCGCGCCAGGGCTTTTGGGCGTCAGCAGCGCGGTGTCCCGGGGGATTCGGGTGGCGCCCTCGAGCCTTCGGCCCTGGGGCGGCCCTGCGGTTCAGGCCGCAACCAGCCGCACGAGCGTGATCTCCGAGGGGGCGCCCAGGCGCATCGGCGGCCCCCAGTAGCCGGTGCCGCGGCTGGTGTAGATCCACAGCCGGCCCAGGCGGTGCAGCCCGGCGGTGTAGGGCTGCTGCAGCGGCACGAAGAAGTTGAAGGGCCAGATCTGGCCGCCGTGGGTGTGGCCCGACAGCTGCAGGTCGAAGCCGGCGGCGGCCGCGGCCTCGGCGCTGCGGGGCTGGTGCGCCAGCAGCACGCGGGGCGCGGCGTCGGCCGGTGCGCCGGCGAGCGCGCGCCGCGGGTCACTGCGCTGGGCCGGCTCCACGTGGTGCGCCATCGGGTCCGTCACGCCGGCCAGCAGCAGCCGGGCGCTGCCGTGCTGCAGCAGCACGTGCTCGTTCAGCAGCACCGTCACGCCCAGCGTGCGCAGGTGGGCCACCCAGTCGGCGGCGCCGCTGTAGTACTCATGGTTGCCGGTGACGAAGAAGCTGCCGTGGCGCGAGCGCAGCGCGCCCAGCGGGGCCACATCCTGATGCAGGTCTTGCACGCGGCCATCGACGAGGTCGCCGGTGATCGCCACCGCGTCGGCGGCAAGGCCGTTCACGCGGTCGACGATGGCCTGTACATACGACCGCTTGACGGTCGGGCCGACGTGGACGTCGCTCAGCTGCGCAATGCGGAAGCCCTGCAGCGCGGCGGGCAGGCCCGCGATCGGCACGTCCACCCGCTTGATGCGCGCGGTGCGGCGCGCATTGGCCAGGCCCCACAGCGCCGCGGCGGCGGCCAGCAGGGGCACGGCCTGCGCAGTGGGTTGGGCCAGCGATGGCAGCGGCAGCAGCGTGGACAAGGGCCAGGCGATGAGCAGCAGCGCGTCGCGCGCGAGCGTGAGCACCAGCAGGATGCCGAACAGGCCCAGCGCCGACATGCCGGCCCAGCTCCAGCGGTCGGCCGTGGCGCGGCGGCGTGCGCGGCGGCCGAGGAAGGCCGCCGGGATCAGCAGCGCGCCCAGCAGCAGCAGCGTGGCGAAGGCCCAGCCGGCGGCGCCGGGCAGCAGCGGCGCGATGCGCCAGCCGATGTAGAGGTGCAGCAGCGCCAGCAGCGCGATGGGCAGCATCGAGCCCAGCTGGAGGCGGCATCGCCGCCTTCAAGCGCCGGCGGGGCCGGCCCCACCGGCCTCCCTGGCCGTCCCGAGAGCCCCGAGAGCCCCGAGAGCCCCGAGAGCCCCGACAGGCCCGACAGGCCCGACAGGCCCGGCCGTCTCGCCGGCCTGCAGCGCGCGCAGCCGCGCCAGCAGGCCGGAATGGCGGTGCGTGGCGGCGGCGATGGTGGCGGCCAACACCTCGGCCGAGGCGCTGACGGCCACCCGTTCACGCGCGCGGGTGACGCCGGTGTAGAGCAGCTCGCGCGTCAGCACGCGGCTGCGGTGCTCGGGCAGCAGCACCAGCACGGCGTCGAACTCCGAGCCCTGCGACTTGTGCACCGTCATCGCGAAGGCGGTCTGGTGCGGCGGCAGCCGCGCCGGTGCGATCGCGCGCCAGCCGCCGGGCGCGCCCGCGGCTCCATCCGGAAAGTGCACGGCCAGGGCGCCGTCGGGGCCGGTGGGCAAGGCGATGCCGATGTCGCCGTTGAAGAGCTTCAGCAGGTAGTCGTTGCGCAGCACCATCACCGGTCGGCCGACGTACCAGGCCGGCGGCGGCGCGCCCGGCGGAGCCAGGTCCAGTGCGGCCAGCGCCAGGCGGGCGGCGTGCTCGTTGATGGCGTCCACGCCGCGCGGGCCGCTGCGCAGCGCGCACAGCACGCGATAACGGTTGAAAGCCGCGGCAACGGCGGCGGCATCGCAGGGGTCGCTGCGCACGGCATCGAAGTAGGCGGCATAACCGGCGGCGATGGCCTGCAGCGTGGCCGCGCCGGGCGTGGGGCCGGCATCGTCCAGCCAGCGCAGCGAAGCGGCCTGGGCCGGGTCGCGCAGCGTGGCCAGGGCCTCGCCGGCGCGGCCGGCGCTGATCTCGGCGGCGAGGCGGCCGATGCCGGTGCCGGCGGCGAAGCGGAAGTTGCGCTGCAGCCAGACCACGCTGTCGGGCAGCGCGGGCGCGGAGGCGGCTGTGCCGCGCGTGGCCTGGGCCACCGCCGCGGGCGGCACGCCGCAGACCGCGGCCAGCTCGCGCACGGCGGCCGCGCCCAGGCGGCGGTCGGCGCTGAGTTCGGCGAAGACCGCGCCAGACTCGACGGCCGCGAGCTGGTCCTTGTCGCCCAGCAGCACCAGGCGGGCCTCGGCCGGCAGCGCCTCCACCAGCCGGGTCGCCAGCGCCAGGTCCAGCATCGAAGCCTCGTCGACGATCAGCACGTCCACCGGCAGCAGCGGGGGTGCGCCGGCGCCCGGCGGGGCCCGGCCGGGCGCGCTGCCGAGCAGCCGGTGCACGGTGAAGGCCTCGGTGGGCAACTGCCCGCGCAGCGCGGCGGGCAGGTGGCGCGCGCGCTCGCGCAGCGCCTCAGCCATGCGCGCGGCGGCCTTGCCGGTGGGCGCGGCCAGCGCGATGCGGCAACCCGGCTGCTGCTCGACCAGGCAGGCCAGCAGGTTGACCACCGCGGTGGTCTTGCCGGTGCCGGGGCCGCCGCTCAGCACCACCAGGCGCTGTCGCAGCGCCAGCGCGGCGGCGGCCTTCTGCCAGTCGATGTCCTGGGCGGTGCGGGCCCCGTGCACGTCGGGCGTTATTGGCGCTTCGGGGGCTTCCGGCGCCTCCGGCACTCCGGGCGCTCCGGGCACTTCGGACACTCCGGGCGTCTCGGGCGTCTCGGGCGTCTCGGGCATCTCGGCGGCCAGCTCGGCCAGCCAGTCGCGCTGGCGCAGGTCGGCGGCGGCCTGGCGTTTGGCCCGCCCCAGGACCGGCTTGGGCGCGGTGGCCGGCGGGGCGGGGGACGGGGCAGGGGGCTGGTCAGGGGCCTGGGCGGGCGCCGGGCCGAATCGCGCGTCCAGCCGCGCACGGGCGGGGGCGTCCAGCGCTTGCGGCGGCGCCGCGGCCGCCTGCCACAGGCGCGCGGCCAGGCGCCGTTCCAGGTCGAAGAAGCGCTGCAGGTAGAGCCGGCCGTCGTCGTCCAGCGTCAGCGGCCGGCTGCCGGGGGCGGCGGCGCTGCCGACGATGCCGCTGGCCTGCAGCACGGCGCGCCAGCCGGCGCTGTCGGCGGGCAGGCCGTCGCCGCGGGGCAGCTCGTCCAGCAGCAGGCAGACTTGGCCGTTCGAGGTGGCCAGGCTCAGCAGCTCGGCGGCGCGCCGCACCGCCTGCGCCTGCGCCGGCGCGGCCCCCTGCGCCAGCGCCCAGCGTTCGGCATGACGCGCAAAGACAGCGGCCAGCGCGGCATCGGCGGCGTCGACCGGATCGTCGGGATGGGCCGTCATGCGGCGCTCCCTTCGAGCAGCGCGGAGAGCCGGTCCAGCGCCTCGTCGCCCGGCCGGTGGAAGTACAGGCCGCAGGGCGTGCCGTCGGGCTGCCGCCAGCCGGGCCGCAGCCCGCGCACGAAGAGGTAGGCGATGCCGCCGTAGTGCCGCGCGCGCTGGTAGCCGGCGAGGCGGTGCGCCAGCATGCGGTCGAGCGCGACGCTGTAGAGCAGGTGCTGCAGGTGGTAGCCCTGCGCTGCCATCGCGGCGGCCAGCGGGGCCGCGGCGTAGTCCTGCGGGCGCTCGCCCAGGTGGTTGGATTTCCAGTCGACGACGAAGTAGCGGCCCTCGTGCTCCAGCACCAGGTCGATGAAGCCCTTGAGGTAGCCGCGCAGCGTGTCGAAGCCCAGTCGCGGCATCGGGTAGCGAAGGGCCTGCAGCAGGCGGTTCAGGGACGCGGCGTCGATGGGCGCGGCGGGCAGGTGGAACTCCATCTCCTTCAGCACCCGCGCCGGCGGCAGGCTGGCCAGGCGCAGCGGTGTCTCGGTGCCCAGCTGCAGCGGGGTCTGCAGCACGTCGTCCAGCAGGCGGCGCAGCATGCGGGCGCGGCGGCTGGGGTCGGGTGCCGCATCGCGCTCCGGCGGCAGCGTGCCGCGGTGCGCGCGCAGCACCTGCTCGATGGCCTCGGGCCAGCGCGCGGGGTCGTCG
>CAMLJY010000059.1 GCA_946480465.1 uncultured Burkholderiales bacterium | reverse complement strand
GCACGCTGCACGCTGCACGCTGCACGCTGCACGCTGCACGCTGCACGCTGCACGCCACAAGCACGCCGCCCGCGCCCCGAGCTGCTGCTCTTCCGCGACAACGCAAAGGCGGGTACTGCCTGCCCCTCGGGTCGATCCTGACCCGCCGCGCCCCCTGTCGCCGGACTGGTGCGCCGATGGGACCGTGCCTGCCGGCGGGCCGCGCCAGCCCGCCAGGGCCGCGCTGGCACTGCGCTTGCGTGCAAGCGCCATGCTGCGGCGCCCCGAGGTGGCCTGACATGGAATCCTTCTCCCATCGTGCGCTGGTGGACGCCATCCTGGAGCACCTCGCCAACCACCCGCAGGCCGCCGACTCCGCGGATGGGATCAGGCGCTGGTGGCTCTCGCGCAGCGGGTCCGCCCCGGCGCAGGCCGACGTCGAGCGCGCGCTGCACGCGCTGGTCGGCCGCGGCCTGCTGCGGCGGGTGGAGTTGCCCGACGGCACCGTGCTCTACGGCTGCGAAGCATCGGCAAGGCACTGAGCTGCAGCAGGGCCCGGACCTCAGAGCTTCGATTCCAGCCAGTCGACGAACAGCTCGCAGGCCTCGTGCGAGTAGCTGAACAGCAGCATCGCTTCCGTGACGCCGATGGCGAACAGCGGCACCGTGACGAGGCCGAGGTAGAAGGTGCGCGCGAAGGACTCGACGCCAGGCCGGATCGCGTCGACCACGTCGGCCTTGTTGGTGATGCGGCGGCCGGCGACGCGCCCGCCCAGCGCCTGCACGACGCAGCGCGCGTAGTCGGTGCGGTGTGCGCCGGCGGCCGGCGTCGCGTCGTAGTAGTCGAGCAGCATCTTCGACACCGGATCGCTCAAGGCGGGCAGCGTGGTCAGCGGGGTCGCGGCGCAGGACGAGCCCGACAGCCCGGCGCGGATGGCGAAGCTGTCGATGTCGCCCTCCAGGTCTTCATGGCTCGCCGGCGAGCCGGGGGTGCCGAAGTACGTGCGCCACGGGTTGACCGTGCCCAGGTCCACCTCGTCGTGCACCTTGCGGGCCGCGGCGGAACCGAGGTCGCCGCCCCAGGTCGCAAAGGCCTCGTTGCTGATCGCGACCACGGCGTTGGGGCCGGGCGTCTCCAGCTCCACGCTGGCCGAAGGGCAGACCATGGACTCCAGCCCGGTGAACACGTGGCCGATGTCCACGCCGGCCACCACCTGGGAGCGGCGCAGCGAATCGAACAGCGGGGCGCCGAGTGTCGGCCGCGGGTCGGCCAGGCTCAGCCCGCAGGGGATCACGTCCTCCCAGAAGCGGGTGCGGGTGCGCGACCAGGCTTCGTTGCCGTAATAGAGCTGCCGCAGCAGCGACAGCATCTCGCGCGGCGAGAACGAAGGGAACAGGGTCTCGGCACACAACACCAGCGAAACGTAGTCGCCGATGCTGCCGGCCGTGGTCGCGGCGGCGGGTGGACAGGCCGGCGCGGTCACCGATTCGTCCGGGAAGTCGATGCTCGCGACGGTCTGGATGAACACGGCGCTGCGGTTCAGCGCTCGATCGGCCTCGGTGGCGTCGTCGCTGACGCAGTCGCCGGGCGGCGCGCCGTGGGCCGCGTCGATCTTGCCGCGCGCGCTGCTCGGCAGCTGGCGCAGCACGGCCTTGGCGCGGGCGTCGCGCAGGTCGCGGTTCAGCGCCTCGTCGCCCCGGCAGTCGCTGAAGCCGAGGATTTCCCAGCGGTCGCTGCGCGTGTCGACTTCGCGCCGGAAGCCCCGCCAGGTCGGGTCGCGCGACAGCGACGCGGCATTGCTGGAACCGATGGCGAAGGGCTGGACGATGATGCCGTGCTCGGGCGACTCCAGCGTGCCGGTGCCGAGCGTCGCCGCGCGTGCGCGGCCGATCTCGCCCGGCTCGCGCTCGGGGCAGGTCTCGCCGCTGCCGCAGGGGTTCCAGGCGCGCTGCAGGCGCTGCACGCCGTGCGACTGCTGAACGACGTGCGCGAGTTCGTGCGCCAGCAGCTGGCGCCCGGCGGCGCCGTGGGGCGCGTACTGGCCGGCGGCGAAGACGATGTCGGCGCCGGCGGTGTAGGCGCGGGCGTCGATGTCGGCCGCACTGCGCTCGGCCAGCGCGCCGGTGTGTACCCGCACGCCGCCCAGGTCCAGCCCGAAGCGCGGTTCGAAGAAGGTGCGCGTGGCCGCTTCCAGCGGCCGGCCGGGGGACTGCAGGGCCTGCCGCACCGAGTCCGGCACGCCGGCGGGCGGCGCGAAGGTGCCGGCGGCCGGTTCGCGCCGCAGCGTGCGCTCGCCGGACTTTTCACCGCGGGTATTGCCTCCGGTTTCGGCGCCGGCTTCGCTGGTTTCGCAGCGGCCGCCTGGCCCGCGCGGGCCAGGCGGCGTCTGCGCCCCCGCCGCCGGCTCGCGCGCCGGTGGATACGCCATCCGCATGACTCCGTCCGCCATGCGGTCGGCCTCGCGTTCGAGCGGGTCGCCGGGGGCGCCGACGGCGGACCGGGCCAGGCAGCGCGGGCAGCGTCCGCCGCAGGCGCAGGCGCCTGCCGGCCGCAGCGGGGCCGGCGCCGGCGGGCCGGGGTCGGGCGCGGGGGATGGTGCGGCGGATGGCGCGGGTGATCCGGCGCGTGATGGCGCGCGTGACGATGCGACCCGGCGCGGCACCGTGCCGGGCGCGCCGGGGGCGGGGGGTGTCGCGGTGGTTCGCGTCATGGCGTCGCATCCGGTTCGGCAGGGGGATCGGCCCCAGGGTCGGCCCCTGGGGCGACCCCCGGTCCGGCGCCGGCCGGCGGACCCGGTGCCTGCGTCGCCGCCTGTCCGTCCGAGGCGTAGGACTGCCGCAGGTCGGCCCGGTTCAGCGGCCCCCAGCCGCCGTCCCAGTGGATCCAGCGTGGCGGCTCGTCGCCGCCGATCGACAGCGTCTGCTTCGACTCGCGCAGGCTGCGCTGCGTGCAGCGGTCCCACACCTGCAGCAGGAAGTTCAGCCGCACCAGCCACATCGTGCCGGTGCCCCGGGTGTCGATCACCCCGGGGTGGTCCTCGTACTCGTGCTCGCAGCCCTGGGCGCTGCGGCCGACGATGGTGGACACGTCTTCCTCGTGCCACTGGCCGTCCAGCGCCAGCACGCGGTGGCCGGAGGTGATCCGCGTCTCGGCCTGGAATGCCGGGTCGGCCGGGCCGCGGCGCAAGGCGATGCCGCGGATGTGCTGGCGGTAGCTCATGCAGTCGCAATCGCAGACCTTGCCCCGCGCGTCCTTGTCGCGCGGACCGAAGGCGAACGGCTGCTGCGTGCCGCCGTGAAAGCGTGACAGCCCTTCGCCCCGGAATGCCAGCTGCAGCCGCCCGGTGGCGGCCGATGCGTCATTGCGGTCGGTGTCCATCGTGATGCGAAAGCCGTACGGCGCGATGCACGCCGCACGCCGGCCGGCAAAGCGCACGCCCGCGGCCTTGGCGTCGCCGTGCGGCGTGTCGAAGCCGGCTGGGCGCCCGCCGGCGGCCTGCAGTGGCAGCTTGCTGGCGCAGCGCGGGCAGCCGCCGCCGCATGCACAGGCGTGGGCCGAGCGCGGCGGGCGGTGCGCGGCGCTCCCGCCACCGCCGGCCCGCGCAGCGGCCGGGGCTGCCGGCGTGGCGGCGGGCCGGGACAGGGCGGCGCGGGTGGTGGCCATGCGCTGGGACTTCACTTCGGCTTCTTCGGCGCGGTCTTTGCGGGCGGCCGCGGCGCCGGGGCCGGCGCTTGCGGCACCGCCGGCCCGTGGATCACCGTGCCGGTGACCGCCACCGACTTCGGCACCACGCGCACCGGCACCACCAGGGTGGTCTGCAGGTTCGTGTCGGGCGCGAAGCGCAGCGCGGTCTTGTCGCGCAGCACCTCCTTGCCGGCCAGGTCGGTCACGCGGGCAAACAGCTCGCCTTCGCGGGCGAGCGCGGCGGTGCGCTCGGCGTCGTAGCCGGCGCTGAAGTGGCCCGAGGCATCGGTGCGGCCGACGATGTCCACCCGCGTGCCGTTGCCCCGCACCAGCTCGACCGCATGGTCGGCCAGCCCCTGGCCGCGGTCGTTGACGAAACGGCCGCTGAACGTGGCGCCGCCGGCGGCGGCCACCGGCGGCGTGACGGCCACCGTCTCGGCGCTGGCGGCCAGCAGGCGGCTGGCCTGCGCGCCGGCCTGGGCTTGCGCCGACAGCGCCATGGCGGCCGGGTGGCTGGCGCCATGCTTGGCGGCCAGGCGCGCGGCTTCGGCCTGGTAGGCCTGCATGGTGGCGACCTGCGTGGCGTTGACGTGCGCGAGGGCGCTTGCCGTGGCCTGCCGCGCCACGCCGGCCAGCTCGGCGGGCGTGAACGCATCGGCCGGCAGCGTGCCGCCGAGCTGGCCGGAACTCGCCGACAGCACGCGCACGAGGAAGTCCCACACGTCCGACGGCTCGGCGAAGAGGTCGCGGCAGGCGTCGAAGGCGGGCACCTGGTTCGGCTGGTCCACCGTGGGCAGCGGGTTCCCCGTTGCCGCGGCCGGCTGCGCGACGATGCAGTGGTCGGCCTGGTTCAGCGCCGTGATGTTCATGCGCATCGCGCGCGTCAGCAGCGAGATGGTCTGCCGGACGTCCTCGCGCAGCCGCATGGCGGTGGCGCGCAGGGTGTCGGCGATCAGCACTGCGTTGGCGAAGAACGGGTCGCCGCGGTAGACGGCGCAGGTGTTGGACGCGCAGCCGAGATCGTCGGCCGCCATCAGCAGCAGCGAGGTGATCGAGCGGTTGACGATGCCCAGGCGCAGGTGGTTGTCGCCGAACAGCGTCTCGCCGCCGGGCAGCGATCGCTCGGCCAGGGCCGCGTAGCCGCGCCCGGCCGTGGCGTCGCCGGTCTGGCCGAGGTACCTGCCGTGCGAGCGCGCCAGCATGCGGTGGATGCCGCCCAGGTTGAGCAGCAGCACGCCGCCGACGAAGGTGTCGAGGAAGCCGAACAGGCCGCTGAACTCGCTGTTCAGGTGGTTGTCGGCAATCGAGACCGGGCCGAACGCCATGGCGGTCAATGCACGGCCGGCCGGCTGGTCGATGCGGTTGTCGTGCACGCGCAGCGCGGCGTTGCGCCCGCTGGCGCTGGAGAAGCGCGTGCTGATCGCCCCGGCGAAGCGCACGCAGATGCCGCCGCGGATGCCGGCATGGCGGTTCTGCCCGGCATCGCTCGCCACCGCGCCGTTGGCCGCGAGCACGTTGTCGCTGACCTCCAGGTTGTCGCCATGGCCCACGAACACGCCGCAGGCCGGATCGCTGGCGCGGGGACCGTTGTCGTGCACGTGGTTGCCGGCGATGCGCGCGGACTCCACCACCGGCAGCGACACGCCGCCGCGGCCGATGAACTGCGCGTCGGCCAGCAGCGCGTCGGTGAAGGCGTGGCGCAGGTTGTGGTGCAGCCGGTTGTTCAGGATCACCAGGTCGCGCAGCGGGTCGGTCGCGCGCAGCAGCGGCGTCAGCGCAAGGCCCAGGATCACCTGGTCGACGTGGGCGAGCAGGGCGGCCTTCGGGTCGTTCGCGGGGATCGCCTTCACGGGGCCGCGCAGGCTCGCGCCGCGGCGCGTGGCGAAGCCGATGCCCGACAGGCCCATCATCGAGACGTCGTTGCCTTCGATCGTCAATCGATGGATGAAGCCGCGGGCGCGGATGGCCGTGCGGGCGACGAGCGTGACGGCGTTGACGAGCACGCCCTCGTCACGCGCCTCGGTGACCCGCAGCACCTCGTAGGGCGGCGACGCGTCCAGCGTGTACGCGCCCGGCGCGGCCTTCACGCTGGCCATGCCGCGGGCGTCGCTGCGGTCGGTGGCGACGGCCTCGGCCGAGAGGTACAGGTCCACGTCGGCCAGCGGCTGGCCCTGCTCGTCCTGCACCAGCGCGAGGAAGCGCCCGTCCGACGTGACGTTGACGGCCGCGGACCTCGCCGTGAAGTCGCCGGCGGCCGGCCCCTCCGGTACCGGCGGCGGCGCGGGGGGCGCGCCGTCGGCCGGGTCGAGGTCGCCGCCCAGCGTGATGCCGTCGCCGCCGCCGCCGGCGACGAGGTTCTCGAGGATGCGCACCCGCTCGCAGCCGGCACGCACGTGAATGCCGCCCAGGGCGCGGTAGGGCTGCCGCGGCACCAGCGCCGCCGCGAGGAAATTCCAGGCCGCGAACGCGTACTGCACGACGAACACCGGGTGCAGGTAAAGGATCTCGGGCCGCGCGCACGGGTCGGCCGGGTCGCGCGTGGGGTCGTCGTCGGGAACGTCCGGCTCGTCGGGCGTGTCGTCGACGAAGGGCAGCATCAGCAGCGTGTTGCGCTCGACCAGCACGTCGTCGGCCAGCACGGAGACCGTTGCGCGGCCGTCCACGGTGTCGAGCAGGTGCAGGCGGTTGTCCGCGATCGCGAGCTGGGCCGCGTTGGTCGCGCGGATGGCGTTCGTGCGCGCGACGATGCGGTTGCCGTGCACGCGCACGTCGCTGCAGCCGCCGGCGGCGCTGCCATCGATGCGCACCGCGATGCCGTCGTAGGTGACGAGGTCCAGGCCGCACACCTCGATGCCCACGCCGTCGACGACGTGCAGGATCGGCTGCAGGCGCGTCTCGGTGCGCGGCAGCACCATCGAGCGCCCGGTGCAGCCGTGGATCTTCACGTGGCGGCGGTTTTCCAGCCGCAGGTTGGCCCGGTGCAGCCCCGGCAGCAGGCACAGCTCGCCGCCGGCCTCCGGCAGGTGCGCGGCGGCCTCTTCGAGCGAGTTGAAGTCGCCGAAGCTCGCCACGCCGTCGCCGATCAGGAAGGTGCAGCAGGTCTTCTGGTTCACGAGCGGCCGGAAGCGCCTGCGGCAGTCCTCGATGGTGCCGCCGGCCGTGGTGTCGCCATGGCTGGTCCAGTGGATCTCGGCCAGCGGTACACGGTGGTAGACGATGCCGACCGGCGGCGCCTCGTCGAGCAGCACCTGCGGGTTGAAGATCTCGCCGGCGCGCACGCTGAGGGTCCAGTGGTCGCCCGGGCGGTAGTTGCCCGCGGCGGGGGCATCGAACGCCAGGCGGATGCCGTCGCGCAGCGCCACCGGGTCGGCGGCGTTGGTGAATGCGGAGACGTCGGCGATGCCGTTCCACAGCCGGAAGAACACCGAGCCGGTGGTCGACGGCATGGTGCCGAAGCTGGCCGGCGCGGCCAGTTCGAGGTCGTGGTCGGTGTTCAGCGTGGCGGTGCTGCCGTAGACGACGGCCCACGTGCCGAGCAGCTCGTCGTACTGCAGCGCCTCGAGGTAGAACTCGGTGAGCCCGCTGTGGACGATGGGTGCGCGGCCGGCGTCGACGATCACGCGGTCCGGGTCGGTCGTCGAATCGAAGCGGCCACGCCCGACCAGCCCGCCGTTCCACTGGCTCCACTTGAAGCGCGCGGGCGCGGCCGGAGGCACGTCGGCGATCTCGATGCGGTAGAGGTGGTGCTCGAAGCCCGTGTAGCCGCCGCCGCCCACCACGGGGCAGTCGCCGGCGATCGCGACCACCGGGGCCAGCGACGCGGTGAGGCGACCCTTGCTCGACGGGTCGTCCTCCAGCTTCGCGATGATGGTGTGGCAGTCCTCGCCGTCCGGGAGCCGCAGCAGGCGGATGCGGAAGTTGACGAACGCACGCGCCGAGGTGTCGGGGCCGCCGAGCGCGGGCTCGATCAGCTGCTGCGGGTACTGGAAGCCGTTCAGTGCCTCTTCGGAGACTTCGAGGATCACCGCGTCGCGCACGCCGTCGTCGATCTGGTCCGGCGTGGGCGCGGGATCGGACAGCGGCGGACCGAAGTAGGCGGCGAGCCGCTCGACGGCGGCGGCCGGGTCGGGCGCCTCGCCGGGCAGGCGCGTGAGGATGCCGTCGGCCCAGGCGCGGCCGGGTCGCAGCATCACGCGCACGGCGCCATCGGCCACCGCGGCCGATTCGACGCGGAAACCCTCCGGCTCGCCCGCGGGCACCGCGCAGACGCCCGCGCCGATGGTGTCGCGCCCGGCCTGGCCGCGCCAGCCGAGTGCGAGCAGTCCGCCCGTGGCCAGGTCGACGTCGGTGCTCACGCGCCCCTGCTGGTGCAGCACGCCGCTCACGTTGCGCAGCAGGCCGTCGGCCCGCGGGTCCACCCCGCGTTCGTGCACGTGGGGGTCGAAGTTCAGTTGCGAGAAATCGCCATGCATGGCCGCCCCCCTGTCACGTCACCGGAACGGGCAGCGGTCTCACGCCCACCGGCATGAACTCGCGCAGCCGCACCTGCAGATTGGTCCACTTGTGGGCTTCGAGCTGGAAGCCGAAGGCGCCCATCGCGTCGTCGTCGGGCCCCAGTTCGCGCACGCGGCGGTCGGTCTCGCGCCGCAGCTGGGCATAGCCCGGGTCGTTGAAACGCTCGGACGTGAAGACGATGCGGGCATCCGGCGCATGCACGCAGAAGTGGTTGGGCGGCAGGCGGTCGCCGTCGCCGCTGAAGGCCGTCCACTTGATGCAGCCGTGCTGGTCGTCCAGCACCTCGAAGCGCTGCGTGAAGATGCCGCCGAGCCCGCCGGCGGCCGCCACGCGCGCCGGGCCGAAGCAGGTGAGGCCGCCGAAATCGAGCGCCGCGCCCCAGCCGCCGGCGGAGTCGCTGGCGGAGCCGATGGCGAGCTGGCCGGTGGCGGCGTCGCCGAAGCCGAGGCCGGCGTCGACGATGCTGTCCTCGATCGCGAGGCGGTAGCGCTCGTCCACGCCCAGCGCGCCGGTGATCGAGCGCTGGATCACGACGTCGGGCGTGGGCGCGAAGCCGGCTTCGTCGCCCGGGTCGGTGAAGCCGTATCCGGCGGCCAGGCGCAGCGCGGGCTGCGCCGCGGCGCGCGTGCCGTCATGCAGGCCGTGGCCGCCGGGCGCGAGCGTGCAGCCGACGATCTCGAGCCGCGCGACGGCCGCGCGGTCGATCAGCGCGCTGCCGGCGGGGAAGGGTACGGTGTCGTCCGCCGCGATGTACAGCCCTTCGAGGCGGACCTGGGGCGTGAACGGCGTGGCGTCGGCCGCCACGACCGGCCGCCACGACAGTGGCCGCGCCAATAACACGATAGGACGGTGTGCTCCGGCGGCGCGGATCGTCAGCGAGCGCGCGAGCCGCAGGGACGCGGTGCCGTCGATCGCGGTGCCCGGCAGCGCGGCGAGGTCGAGGCGGTGCACCAGGCTGTCGTGGATCTCGACGACCACCGGATCGGTCGCGGCGTCGAGGCCGGCGAGCGCGTCCTGCAGCGTGAGCCCGCCGGCGATGGCGCCGACGCGGCGCAGCTCCACCGCGGGACCGGCGGCCGGGAAGGCGCGCGTGACCGGGTGGGCGCCGACCGGGCCGGCGGCGCCGTAGGTGAAGCTGACGAACAGGCGCGACACCAGCGCGCCGTTGTCGTCGGCGATCAGCTCGCCGGCCTGCGCGGCCGATTCGAGCCCGATCAGCACGCGGCCGATGTCGGGGTCGATGGCGATCTCGCCCAGGCGCAGCGGGCGGCGCAGCCCGGTCTCCCAGGCGCACAGGTTGTCGCCGCGGAACAGCCACCGCCATGCGGTTTCCGGCGGGGGCGGGACCAGCAGCGCTTGCAGCGCCTGCGGCATGAACAGGTGCAGGCCGACGTCACCGAGGTCGAAGCCGCCCGGGGGCACGGCCGACGCGTCGTAGAAGTCGACCTGCACGCCGGCCTCCGGCCGGCCGGCCGGCGTGCCGCTGGTCAGGCGCGCGTCGAGCATCGGGCCCGGCACGGCGTCGGCTTCGGTCAGCGGCGAGACCAGGCCGCCCGAGGTGCCCGCGCGCAGGAAGCCGGGGCGGCTGGTGTTGAACAGGCGCACCGGCAGGCCGAGCGGGTGCAGGTCGAAGCGCAGCGCGAAGCGCGCCAGGCCGGCGGGCTGCGCGCCGAGGTCGGCCAGGCCCCGGGCGAGCGGCAGCACGCGCGGCAGGCGGTAGGCCGCGAGCCGCCACAGGAAGATCGCGAGGTTGGGCAGGTTGACGTGGCGCTGGTCGCCCAGCGCGGGCTTCACGTCGGCGGTGTGGGCGAAGGCGTCGAAGGGCGTGCCCAGCAGCGCCAGCGCGGCCGGATCCCGGATCGGGGCCGTGCCGCCGCGCGGGACGTGGAAGCGCGTCAGCGCCGGGTCGGCCTGCGGCGGTTCGCCGCCGGCATCCGCGCGTGGGTGGTTCAGGTGCTGCGTCCATGCCAGGTTGTCGCGCAGTTCCACGGCGCGGCAGGCCCAGCCGGTGAGGTTGACCGCGAGCCGCTCGACCGCGCCCAGGGTGCCCTTGCGGCGCCGCAGCGCGATGGTGTCGGCCACGTCGGCGCGCAAGCTGCGCGGGTCGCCCTTCAGGTGCGTGGTGCCGAGCAGGTCGCCGAGGTAGGGGACGACCCAGTCGTCGCAGGTGTCGATGAAGAGGTCGTCGTAGAGCTGCGCGATGTGCTCGTGCAGCGCGCCGAACGGGCCTTCGATGGCGGCGAGGTAGGCACGGAGCTGGTTCGGCGGCGTGACTTCCGCATCGCGCGTGCGGTAGATCTCGGGCAGGCGATCGAAGAGCGGGACGCGGGTCATGCGGTCCTCCTTGCGCGGGGGGGCGGCAGCGCGGCCTTCATGCGCATGCCCCGGCTGCCGGCTCCGCCACCGGCGTCAGCGTCAGGTGCTGCGGCGCGAGCTGCAGCAGCTCGTGCGCGCCGCAGGCCAGCACCTGCGACAGCGGCCGCGGCGCCGCCGGCAGGGCCAGGGTGCCCGGGTTCTGCACACCGCCGCCGCCGAAGCGGCCGAGCGCCGTCACCTTGCACCACCGCACGCCGGCCACGTTCTGCAGCCGCCCTTCGATGCGGCTTGCGTACTCGCGGTCGCCGAGCCGACGCGCCCGCAGGCCGAACAACCCGCTGCGTTCGTGCGCCGCATCGCCGGCCAGCCCCAGCGCGGCCTTCAGCGCCGCCTCCACGTCTTTTGTCGGGTAGCTCGGGTCGTGCGCGTAGCTCAGGTCGACGAAGGCATGGCGCAGCAGCGCCTGCTGCACGACCAGCGGGAACCGGTCCGGCCCGCGGCAGCGCTGCGCGTTCGCCAGGATGGCGCGCACGGCGGCGAACTCGGCCTCGCGCCCGGCTTCGAGCAGCACGCGCAGGACCAGCGCCGGCACGCCGGCGTGCAGGTCCCAGGCTGCCGCCGCGGTGACGACGCCCGGCACGCCCAGGGTCTCGGTCTCGTGGTCGCGGAGGCTGACCAGCCGGCCCAGGCTTTGCACCCGGCCGGGCGCGGCTTCGCGCGCCTTGTCGCCGTCCTCCGGATCGGCGCCGCCGGACACGATGCCGGCCAGCGACACCTTGTCGAAGCCGGGTGGCCGCTCGCCCGCGGTCGGCGTGGCGCCGGGCTTGATCGCGCCGCGCGCGCCGGTGCCGCTGCGGTACACCGCGACGACGTTCTTCAGCGCCGAGGGCAGGCGTGCTCCGGTCTCGCCGTCGCCGAACTGCACGAAGCTGCGGCCTTCGGCATCCTCGCGCACGATGTAGATCTGCTCCTGGGGCCCATGGCCATGGAAGGTGTCGACGCGGGTCCACGAGCGGCCGCCGACCTGGACGTCCAGCGCCGGCGCCTGCGGCGGGATGCCGCCGGGCGACAGGAAGTAGGTCAGCGGGGCGGCCGGCAGCGGGAAGGTCTGCCACGCCTGGCGGTGGTCGCCATGGCCCAGCACGGCGCTGCGCTCGGCCTTGCCTTGCGACGCATCGGCGAGGTTGCCGAAGACGGTCACGGTGGGCGCGGCCTCGTCGAAGTCGGCGCGCGTGAACGGCGCGGGTGGGCGGTCGAAGCTCAGCGACCACATCTTCGCGACGTTCGGCGTCGGCGGTGCAAAGCTCGCCGCCGTGTTCGTGCAGACGAGGTCGGCGCTGCGCCCGTCCGGATGCCAGAGGTACAGCCGGCGCCCGGCCAGGGATTGCGCCTGCGCCGCGGTGCCGTAGTAGCGCAGTGCGCCGGTGCCGCTCGAGAAACCGCTGTCCGTGGGGATGGACACCGGCTTCAGCGCCAGCGGCGGGCTGGTGACTTCATGAACGGCGTAGTCGCGCACGTCGGCTTCCGGCGAGCCTGCCATCGCGTGCTTGACCAGCGGCTCGTCCAGCGTCAGCAGCGTGCTCACGCCGTTGAGGTTGCCGAAGCCGATCGTGCGGGCCTCGATCGCGGCCAGCCGGCGCACCACGCTCAGCGCCACCGGCGCGGCACCGCCTGTCGCGACACGCGTCTGCACGACCACGCGCATGCCGGCCTGCAGGTCGGCCACTTCCGAGTCGAGCGGGATCAGCTCGGGCGGCAGCGGGATGGACGCGCTGGTGTTGTTGCAGTCGTGGTTCGCGTAGACGTGGCGCTCGAAGAGGGTGGCCGATTCGAGCGCGCCGACGATCTCGCTGCCGCTCTTCTTGTTGGTTATCGTCTTCGGCGGCGCGTTGTGGCCGAAGTGGCGGAAGCTGCGGTTGATGCGGTAGGCGGCCACCGGCTGCGCCCACGACTGGCGCAGGGGCGCGTCGACGTCGACGATGACGCGGCCGAGCAGGCGGGTGAGCTTCTTCACCTTCACGACCTGCGGCGCCTTCTGCGCCGTCAGGCTCGAACCGCTGGAGGTCCAGCCCGGCTCCGCGGGATGCAGCAGCAGGCGGTCGCCGGGCTTCAGCTCGAAGGCGGCCAGGCTTTGCGTGTCGGTGGCGCCGTCCACGCCGGCCAGCTCGAACGCCGTGGCCCCGGCCGCCAGCGTGGCGGCATAGGCCCGCGCACGGTAGAGGTTGAAGCGGCCCAGGTGCGGCCAGGCCGTGAGTTCGGCCTCGGTCTGGAAGTCGGCCGGCGCCGGCATGCCTTCGAGTTCGGCCTTGACCGGAAAGCCTGGCCTGATCGCCACCGGCTGGTCGCCGCGGGCCTCGAACGCGAGCGTGGCGCGGCCGCCGATGCCCGGCGCCAGCCGGTAGCCGGTGAGCCGCACCAGCTCGGCCACGCTTTCGCGCCAGGCGGCGGTGCGCAGGAAGGCCTCGTTCGCGTAATGCTCCTGGTAGAACGCGAGGATGTCGCCGAGGATCGCCGCGCCTTCGAGCAGCGCGATGCCGGGGTCGTCCGCATCGCGGTGGGTCCATGCGGCAAGTTCGGGCGCGGCATCGAGGCCGCGCTTCATCGCCTCGAGGAAGTCCGGGTAACGTCCAATGCGATAGGAGATGCGCGGCAGGCCGGGCCGGTTGTCGGCGCGCTTCGGGAAGACGAAGGGGTCGGTGATCAGCGGGTTGCACGCCATCATCGTCTCCCGCCCTGCACCTCGAAGCGGATCGATCCGCGTTCGAGATGGTCGGGGTCGTTGGCCAGCAGCACGACCTCGTCGAAGCCGATCTCCAGCAGCTCCGTGCCGGGCACGCCCGGCTGCGGTGCCGAGAAGCGCTTCATCGTGATGGCCACGACGTGTTCGATGCCGGCGATGCGGTGGATGCGGCCCTCGATCGCGCTGCGGTGCAGCGACTGGCCGAAGCTCCACTCGTCCGGGTGGAAGAAGCCCCGCCGGCCGTCGGCGGTCCACCCGTCGGAGAACTCCTGCTCGAGCACGAAGCGGATGTCCTCGCGCCAAAACGCGTCGGCGGCGCAGACGGTGATCCGGATGTCCAGCGGCACGTAGCGCGGCGGGCGCAGCTCGATGTCCTCGCCGATCAGCCGCACGGCTTCCAGGTGCGCCGCGATGCGCGGATGCAGCTCGGCCCACGAGGCATCGGAGCGTTCGTCGCCGAGCGCGGTGAAGCCGGCCGGGTCGATCGCGATGCGCACCGTGCGCCAGCTGCCGGTCCAGGCGTAACGCGCGACCGCGCGCGACACGCCGCTCACCTCCTCGGCGCGGTTCACGCAGTCGGCCAGCGTCACCGCCCGCAGCTGCCGGGCGCGGAAGGCCTCGGGCGCGTGGCGGCGCACGCGTTCGGCGGTCTCGGGGTCGCGCCCGTCGATCACGTCGAACGGATTGGTCACCGCCACCACCGCACCGTTCAACGCGCCGGCCAGCGGCTGGACGTTGACCAGCTGGTCGGCGCCGACGTTGCCGGCGTGGCCGCCGCCGACCTGGTATTCGGCATGCACGGTCGCCCCGGCCGGCAGCAGGCGGCCGTTCGTGCCGTTGCCGAAGCGCAGCAGGCTGCGCCGGTGTTCGTCGGTCTCGACCATGTAGTGGTCGCCGTGCTCGGCCGAGTCGTCGCTGTGCACCAGGCTCTCGACCTCGTCCCAGGTCTCGCGCGCGGCGCCTGGTGGCTCGACCTGCAGCCACAGGGTCGAGCGCGCGGGCGTTTCGCCGCTGGGCGCGCCGCCGCCTGTGGGCGGCAGGTAGGCCAGCGGCCCGTCGTCCGGCAGCTGCGCAAGCACCCAGTCGCGCCCGTCGCCGAAGCGGTCCATGCGTGCGTAATGCCGGTGCTTGACCGTTTCGGTCTCGGTCGGCAGCACGCTGCCGCCTTCGTGGAAGTGCACCTCGAGCGGCCGGCCTTCGTGCACGGTGACGAGGTTGCCGTAGAAGATGGACACGTCCTCCACCGTGGTCGGCGGCGGCCCGGGGCAGAAGGTGGTGAAGCTGTAGTCGTGGCGCAGCGCGTCGTCGTCGCGCCAGTTCACCCGCACGATCCAGGTGCCGGTCACCGGGTCGAGCACCGATTCGGCCGCGCCGCGGTCGGCGTCGTTGCCCGGCAGCAGGCGCAGCAGCTGCCGCTTCGCGCGCTGCCGGCCGGGCTCGGCACCGGTCAGCGGGTTCAGCCGCTCGGCGATCAGCATCTCGCGCCACAGGCCATCGCGCACGAGGTCGCGCAATGCGTCGGCCTCGGCCTGCGAGGCCAGGCCTCCCGGCGGCGCCAGGTCGGCGCTGGTGCTGCCCGCGGCCAGGGCCGGCTGGGCATGGCGCCAGGTGTGCAGCCGCAGCCGGTTCAGCAGCGGGTCCAGCCGCTGTCGCCGCGCCGGTTCGAGCCGGCGCTGGCGGCTCGCGAAGAACACCGCATCGTCCTGCGTCGGGTCGCTGCCGGTCCACACCACCAGCTCCTGGTCGTCGAGCGTGAACGGGGCCTGGCCGTCCACCACGTCCACGGCCAGCCAGGTGCTCGCCTGGTTGCCTTCGTGCAGGTGGTAGTCGACCAGGCGCGCATGCCGCGCGAGCGAGACGCGCTTGCGCGCGGTGGCCAGGCAGGCCTCGGCCATCACGCGGTCCTGGAAGTCGCTGAGTTCGTCGGCCGCGGCGGCGAACAGGTCGATCAGCACCTGGTCGTGGTCGGCTTCGCTGGTGCTGACCCAGCCGGGCACCCGCTCGGCCATCGCAACCATCAGCGTGTGGCGGAAGGAGTCGTAGTCCTTCGCGAGGTAGTCGATGCCGGGCGTGGGCGCCGGCGGCCGGCCGGTCTGCACCGGCGCGCAGTCGTTGGTGAAGCAGCCGGGCCGGAACTTGAAGGCGATGCGGCTGAAGAACGGATCGATGCGGCTCGCGTCCCACACCAGCTCGATGGTGTAGGTGGAGTAGTCGCCGACCGGTTCCACCCGCAGCGCGACGCGCGTCGCGTCGATCGCGGCCACGGACCGGACCTGCACCTGGCCGCTCGCATGGCCTGCCACGATGCGCGAGCCGCCGCGGATGCGGAACACCTGGCGTGCGCGCACCGGATCCGCGCCGACGTCGGCGAGGATGGCCGCCACGTGCAGGCCGTTGATGAAGCGCAGGTCGATCTCGGCGTGGTCGGGGTTCGGGCCGGCGGGCAGCGCCACCAGCGCCAGCGCGAGCCCATCGAGCCCGTGGCTCTCCAGCACGTCCGCGCGGTCGTCGACGAAATCGGGGAAGGTGAGGGCGGCCATGGCGTTCGGGCGTTACTTCGACGTGCGCTGGAACTTGACGATCCGCGAATCGCTGCTGCCGGCGGGGCGGTACTTGACGGTGAGCTCCAGCGTCGCGGCACCGTCGTTCCACACCACGTCGATCAGCTCGACCGTGAGCCGGTGGCCCAGCCAGCGCGACAGCCCGTTGGTGATGCGGGCCTTGACGACGCCGCGCAGCGCCTCGGACGCCGGCTCGAACACCAGGCGCCGCACGCCGCCGCCGAACTCGGGCAGGAACAGCCGCTCGGCCGGCGCGGTGAGCAGCAGCTGCAGCAGCTCGTCGCGCACGTGGGCATCGTCGTTCGCCGGCGCGGCGGTGCGGCCGTCGCTGCCGATGCGGAACGGGAACGCCAGGTGCCGGCCGCTGGACAGGCCCATCGTCAGGTCCCCTTCGCCTTCTGCTGGACCTGCACGACGATCGCGGTGCCCTGCGGCGCCTGCGCGGCATTCAGGCACAGGCCCACGCTGGTCTGCAGCAGCACCGGCACTTCGCGCACCTTGGTTTGCGTGGCGGCGGTGACCCAGCGGATGGACACGCACGGCACGTAGGCCGCGGGCGTGAACGTGCAGCCGACGATCGGGTGGACGTCAGTCTGCAGCAGCGCCGGCGCGCCGTCGATCAGCATCTCGCCGTTCGTGGTCAGCAGCTGCGCCTGCCCGCCGTGCGGGCACATCACCGTGCTGGTGGTGGTCAGGATGGGCGTCATGGCGGCACCCCGAAGGTCATTGCCCCGTTGACGAGGCTCACCCCCGCCAGCCCGACCTTGATCAGGCCGTTGTTCAGCGAGATGGCCTCGTTGGTGATCCTGATTTCGCAGGCGCCGCAGGTCAGCACCATCTCGCTGCCGGTGATCCTGATGAGCTTGGGGACCAGGCTGTCGCCATGCACCACCTGCACCTCGTCGGCCTCGTCGTCGAGGATCACCTTGTGGCCTTTCTCCGAGACGATCACGCGCACGCCCGCCCCTTGCGGGTTGGGCCGCTGGCCGCTCGCCCACCAGGCGCCGGACCAGATCGGGTTGTCCAGCCGGCCGGCCTCGAACTCGATCCACACGCCCGAGCCCACCTTCGGCAGCATGACCACCCCGTGGCCCTCGCCGGCGAACGGCGCCGCGGGCAGCGCCCAGCCGCAGGGGTGCTCGCCGAGCACCGCCGGCACCGTCGCGCGGATGCGGCACTGGTTGTCCGGGTCGTCCACGTCGGTGACGATGCCGCGGTACTTGCCGTAGTAGCTCGAAGCGACGCGCTGGACGAGCCGTTCGACCGTTTGCTCCATCAGGTCAGGCATCAGAAGATCCCCACGCTGGCCGACACCGACAACTGCAGCCCGCCGCCCAGCGCCTCGGCGACGGCGGCGCCCGACACCTCGCTGACCGAATCGGTCTTCGCCTCCAGCTCCTGCAGGTACAGCGACGGCGTGATGCGGTGGACCACCTTGGTGATCAGGTAGTCGCCGCTGTAGGGCGTGGCCCCGGCATCGACGCGCACCTTCTGGTACGGCGCGAGCACCGCGGCATAACAGCCGGGAATCACGTGGCTCGTCAGCGCGTAGACGTAGGCGCTGCGCTTCGCCTGCGCGCTGGCGGCGCCGGCCGGGTCCTGCCGCGTGTTGTCCGACGGGTTCAGCAGCCGCCGTGGCGTCAGGTCGGCCGGCAGGGCCGGCAGCTGGCGCATCAGGCCCAGGTCCTCGGCGCTGGTCTCGAAGCTGGTCACGCCCTGGTCATCGACGCGCAGCACCTGCGCCTGCGTGCGCTCCGCGCCGTCGGGGTCCTGCGTCACGCTGGCGTTGGACAGGTTGCGGCCCTCGCCGATCAGCACCAGCGGCGGCAGCTCGGCGGGCCCCTCGGGGTCGGGCAGGAAGCAGCCGATGCTGGCGCCGGGCTCGTCGCCGGGCAGCACGTAGGCGTGGCGGTTGCTCAGCGCGGCCAGTTCGCGCAGGAACTGCAGGACGGTGCCGCGCCGCGTGGTCGTCTCGGGGACGGTGCCGGTGCCTTCGATGCGCGTGCTCGCGAGTTGCTCGAAGCGGCCGAACAGCTCCTCGGCGATCTGGCTGTCGCTGCGGTGCTCGAACGGGGGCTCGACCTCTTCGTCGCGGTTCAGGAAGGCGCTGTCGTCGCGCACGACCATCGTCGCCGTGCTGCGGCCGGGCTGCGAATCGAGCTGCGCGTCGATGCTGACCAGCGGCCCGTCGATCAGCGGCGCGAAGCGGCCGTTGCCGACGTCGATCTCCACCCGCGCGCGCGAGAACGGCTCGTTGGCGTCGCCGGGCCAGTGCAGCCACGCGCCGTTCGCGTCCAGGCACAGGGCCATCGTCAGCCGCGCCTCCCAGAACGCATCCATTTCCTGCGTGACCTCGATCTCCTCGATCCGGCGCAGCAGGTCCTCCGTGGCGGCGTTGTCGCCGAACCAGATGCGGAAACGTTGCCCGGCCATGTCAGCGCACCAACGAGCGAAGTGAGCGTGCGGACTTCACTTCAGTTCCTCGGCACGGCCACGATGCTGCCCGGCCGTTCCGTCAGGGTGCGCGCGTCCAGCGCCGTGTTGGCATCCGCGACGTGCCAGAACTGCGTCGCGTCGCCGGTGCGCGCGTGGGCCAGCAGGTCGAGCCGGTCGCCGGACTGCACCTGCTGGGGCTCGCCGGCGGCCGGCGCCAGGCGGCGCAGCTTCAGCGCCGTCACGGTTTCGCCGGTCGATGCCGTCGCCTGGACGGTCGCGACCTTGGCGTAGCGGGAGTTCGGAAGAAACATCGTGGCTCCTACAGCGGGATCAGTTCGACGATCTGCCCGGCCGTGTTGGCGAGGTTGGCGATCGCCTGCGCCTCCTTGGCGATCGTCGAGTACTCCAGGGCGCCCTTGGCAAGCGCGTCGTCGGAACAGTCATCGACGGCGATGACGCTGAGCGTGATGTCCACCTCGGCCCGCAGCGGATTCAGGAGCGAGTCGTACTCCAGCTCGGCGATGGCCATCGAGTCGATCGTCACCGGCAGCACGCGCGTGAGCCCCCAGATGAAGAGGATGCGCGGGTAGGTCTCGCGCGGAATCGGCTGGGCCGGCGCGTCATCGCCTCCACCACCCAGCGCGTCGCCGATGGCGTCGATCGCGGCGCCGAGCAAGCCGGCGATCTTGGCGCTCGGCAGCACCATCTTCTCCAGCGCGGCCAGCTGCGGCCCGATGCCGAACAGCCCGGCCAGCACCTTGCCCTCGCCGAGCATGTCGGCGGCGCTGAAATGCGCCTTGAAGCTGATCTGCTCGAAGGTCTTCTCGCCCGCCTGCGTGGTCTCGCGCTGCGTCGCGCCGGTGGGCCGCGGCGGGATCTGCAGGGTGCGCGCCAGCGACTCCGGATTGAACTGGAAGATGACGACGTTCGGGATCGGCCCGATCAGCGACGTGCCGTATTCGATCAATGCGCCGCGAAGCAAGGTCATTCGTCGCCCCCTCGCAGGCTGCGCGCCACGCGCTGCGCGATGCCGGCCGCCAGCTGCCGCGCCGCTGGCGACGCGGGGCCGGCGATCCGTCCGGCATCGATCCGTGCGGTATCGACGCACCGGGTGCCTGCGAGACCCGGGACCTGGCGCGCCAGGGCCTGGGCGAGCGCCGGCCCCAGCGCGCGGGCGGCCGCCTGCGCGGTCTCGGCCGGAATGCCGCGCAAGTCCAGCTCCAGCCGATCGATGTGCACGTGGCGCAGTCCGTTCATCGGTCCTTCCTTTGCGGCGCGACCAGTGGCGCATACGGTCCGAACTGGTCGAGGCTGTTGGCGCGGTCGAGCTTGTCGTACTCGCGCTGCACGGCGCGCACGACGGCGGGCATGTCCAGCCGGCGCGGCGCGCCTTCGGCCGCGCTCTGCAGGCAGGCCTGGAAGACGATGCCGCGGATGTGGCCGCCGGCCAGCGCGAAGCGCTGCGCGAGGAACTCGAGGTCGAGCGCTTCCGCGTCGACCCCGGCGGGGATCACGCTGCGCCAGATGCGCAGCCGCTCGGCCGCGCCCGGCAGCGGGAAGTCGACGACGAAGCGCAGCCGGCGCAGGAAGGCTTCGTCGAGGTCCTTCTTGCGGTTCGTCGCGAGGATCGCGAGGCCCTTGAATCGCTCCATGCGTTCGAGCAGGTAGCTGATCTCGAGGTTGGCGTAGCGGTCGTGCGCATCCTTCACCTCGGTGCGCTTGCCGAAGAGCGCGTCGGCCTCGTCGAAGAACAGGATCACGTCGGCCGAGTCGGCGGCGTCGAACAGCCGGCGCAGGTTCTTCTCGGTCTCGCCGATGTACTTGTTGACGACCTGCGACAAGTCGATGCGGTACAGCGGCAGCTCGAGGTCCGCCGCGATCGCCTCGGCCGCCATCGTCTTGCCGGTGCCCGGCGGCCCGGCGAACAGTACGGCCAGGCCGCCTTCGTTCCAGGCGCGGGCGGTGCCCCATTCCCAGTGCACGCGGGTGAGGTTGTTCATCGCGGCGACGATCTCGTCGACCTGCGCGGCCTGGGCCGGCGGCAGCATCAGCTCGCTGCGCCGGAAGCGGGGAGCGACGGGTTGCGCGAGCGTGCCGAGGTCGAGGTCGGCGCGCGCGGCAGCCAGCACTTCGGCGCTGCTGGGCGCGCGCGCGAGGGCGGCCAGCTCCTGGCCGACGCGCTCGATGGCCGCTTGCTCGTAGCGGAAGCGGCGCGCCAGCTCCGGCAGCACCGGGCCGGCGGACGGCAGCGCGCGCTGCCATTGAACCAGGCGTTCGGCAAAGCCGAGCGGCGGCACGGTGATGGCCGGCAGCGTGGCGTGCAGTCCGCGCAGCGCGGCGCGGTCGTGGACGCCAACGAACAAGGTGAGCGGCAGTCCGGGCAGTGGCGGCGGGCCGGGTTCGCCGCCGTGCGACGACGCATCGGCGAGCACGGCGCCGTCCAGGTACACCGCGGTGCCGCGCAGCCATGCGGCGGCGAGCGCCTGCGCCAGGTGTTCGCGCGGCAGCGTGGCGCTGGGTTGCAGGGTGGCGATGCCGGCGCGTTCGGCGCAGGCCGCGGCCAGGCCCGCCAAGGGCGCTCCGGCAGCGCCGATGAGCGGCACGATGCGCATGCCCGGCGCGGCGGCGCCGGCCGCCACGCGCGCGGTGGCCGCCGCGTGCAGGGCCTGCGGCAGCGTCTGCGGGACCACCGCTTCCAGCGCCGGCGGCAGCGGGCCGCCGGCGAACAACAGCTCGCGCGCGACCAGCGGCGGCACCGACAGCGGCGCGTGCCAATCGTTCGGGCCGGCACCCAGCGCGACGGCGAGCAGGCCGTGGCGCAGCAGCGGATGGGCGGGGTCGAAGCAGTGCAGCAGCGCATCGGGCTCGTCCCACAGCCGCTGCGCGAGCGCCAGCGTGGGCGCGCTGCGCGAGGGGTCGTTGAGGCAGCTCGCGATCACCTGGCCGGCAGCGCTGTCGATGCTGGGCAGCAGCGCGGCGGCGAGCACGAAGCACTCGACCGGCTCCAGCCGCAGGTGGCGCGTGACCCAGCCGAACGAGCCGCGGCTGTCGCCGGCCAGCGGTGCAGCGGCGGCGGCGATGCGCTCGCTGAGGTGCCGCGCCGTCACGTCGGTGGCGAAGAATGCGCGCTTGTCGCGTTCGTAGCGCACCAGGTCCAGCGCGGCCAGCGCGCGGTCGACGGGCGGCGGCACGGCCGCGGCGGCCGCGTCGCCGCCTTGCAGTTCCCGTTCGCGCCACAGCCAGCAGACTTCGCGCCGCAGCCGCAGCGTGACCTGGCCGAGCCAATGGTGCGCTAGCACGTCGCGGCCGCGCACGCCGGGCAGGAAGGCGACCGGGTTGGCGGTCACCGGACCACCCTCCTGCGGAACCGCCGGGCGGAGGCGTCCACTGGGCTACCTTCGGGCTGCGTGCTCCGGTATTCGCCCTTCGGGCGGCCGGGCGGGATCACTGGGGCGCCTTCGGGCTGCGCCCTCCGGTATTCGCCCTTCGGGCGGCCGGGCGGGATCACTGGGGCACCTTCGGGCTGCGCCCTCCGGAATTCGCCCTTCGGGCGGCCGGGCGGGCTCATGGCACCACCACCCTGGGGCTGGCTTTCGCCTGCTGGTTGTTCACGCGCAGGATCACGCGGTAGGTGCCGGCCGGCACCGCGGCGCCGGCGCCGGGCAGGGCCAGCGTGCGCTGGTCTGCGGCGGTCGTCACCGTGTCGAACAGGTGCGCGGTGCTGCCATCGGACTCGCGGTAGAACGACACCACCACGTCGTCCGTGTCGCCGCCGAGCAGCAGGCCCTGCAGCTCCAGGTGGCCGGCGACCAGCGTCGCGCCGGTCAGGGTGGGCAGCAGCTGGGCGAGCAGCAGGTTGCTCGAGCGCGCGCGCGTGGGCGAGAGCCGGCGCCGCACGACCAGGGGCATCTCGCCGGCCGACAGCGTGGTGCCGGACGCGATCGGCGTGCCGGAGCTGCCCTCGGCGCTGACGACGAGGCGGCCGGCGTGCCGCTCGATGACGTGCAGCACCACGTCGCCGAGCACCACCTCCAGCGCGCTGCCGCCGACGTCGTCGCCGTGCAGGGTCAGCGTCGCCCCGGCCTCGAAGCGGTCGGGCTCCACGCGGTGCAGGCGCGGGCCCAGCGACGGCGCCACCTCGATCTGCACGCCGTCGCGGCCGATGAGGGTCTCGGGCACGCTGCTGTAGTCCACGCCGACCAGCAGCGACGAGCGTGGCAGCGCCCCCGGCACGATCATGACCGGCCGCACCTGGAACGCGACCGACAGGCGATAGCGCTCGTCGCTGCCCTGCATGATCTTCGACAGCAGGTCCGCATTCGATTCGTCGAAGCTCAGCTTCAGCGGCTCGGGGTTGTGCTCCAGCGCGAGCTGCACGTCGGGCGCGACCAGCGCATCCAGCCGCAGGTAGTTCAGTTCGTGGATCGCCGACATGCCGCGGCCGAGCAGGTCGTGCGCGGCAGCGGTGTCGCTGCTTTCTTCGCGGTCGAACGCGGTGAGCAGGAACTTCAGCACCAGCCACAGCGGCGGTGGTTCGCCCTCGCGCAGCGACAGGTTGCGCAGGTGCGCGTCGAGCACGGTTTCGTAGAGGAACAGGTTGAGCTTGGCGTTGGTGTCGTTCCCGGCCGCGTCTTCGGGCTTGCCGATCGAGACCTCGAAGCCGCGCCGGATCAGGTGGTCCTGCAGCAGGCGCGTGACGGCGCCGATCGCCCGTCCGGAGTCCGCGAGGGCCATCGTCAGATCCTTCGCAGCGCGCGGCGGGCGAGGGCGCCGTGCTCAGCGCGCGGGTTGCCCACGGCGCGGGACGGCACTGGCGGCGGTGCGATGCGCGCGACGGTCTGCGGGGCCGGCGCATCGACGCGCAGGTGGATGGTGCCGATCGACACCTCGACGGTGTCGGCGTGCGTCGGCGAGGGCGCCGTCGTGGATGCGGCCGTGGGCGCTGCCGTGAATGCTGCCGTGGATGCTGCCGCGGCGGGGATGTCGGCGGGGCTGGCTGGGGACGGGGGCGAGCCGGGGCGCAGGGCCGCGGGCCAGGGCTCGGTGGGCCGGGCGGCGAGGGCGGGCGGTTCGGGACCCGGCGATGCGCGCAGACCTTCACCGTGCGGACGCGGTGGCGGGGATGCGCCGCGATCCGGCTCGTCCGGTGCGCGGATCGGCTCGGAAACGTGAACGCGCGGTGCGGCCTGCGGTGCCAGCCCGTGCGCGAGCGGCGGTGCCGTTCGCGCGTCGGGCGGTCCATCGGCCACCCACCGCAAGGCGGCGCGCACCAGCGCCTGCGCCGTGACCGGGGCTTGCGGCGGCCTTGCCGCGCCGGGCGCAGGAGGGGACGCGGGCGGCAGCGCTGACGGGTGCGCGGATGCCGGCAGCAGCGCGGGCACCGGCGGCGCCGCCCGCGGGGTCACGGGCGGGGTGACGGGCGGGGTGGCGGGCGCCAGCGGCAGCGCTGCCCGCGGCGTCGCGGACGTGACGGCCTCCGGGGCGGCCGGCGCGCTGCGCCCGGCCGGCCCCTCCCGCCCGGCCGGCCCGCCTCGCGCCTGCGGGGCGCCGTCCGGCATCGCGCCGTGCGGCGCGGCACCGGGCGCCTCGGCCACCGCCGCGCGCAGCGCGGGGCGCTGCACCGCCGGCTCATCCGGCCGCGGCACCTGGGCGCGCGGCGCGGCCGGGAGCGGCGCGCCACCGGCCGCGAGGCCGCTGGACCGCATCAGGGCGGCGAAGTAGTCGCTCATCGGCAATCCAGCAGTTCGAGGTAGCGCGCACGCCGCATCGGCGGCACGGCCAGCACTTCGGCCTCGGTCCAGCCGTAGGCCGACGCGAGGCGGTGAATCTCCAGCAGCAGCGCCTGCTGCCGGGCCGCCAGGCGCTTCAGGGCCAGGGCCTCCAGGTCGACGCCGACCTCCGCCGGCGCGCCGCAGGCCGGGCAACGGCAGGACACCGAGAAGGCGATCAGCGGGTCCATCCCGGCGATCGCTTCGGCGATGCGGGCGGCATCGTCCAGGGCGGCCTCGCCGCGGACGACGAGCGCCGACAGCATCGTGCGCACAGCCTCGTCGCGCGACGCGGGCGCCGCATCGCGCCAGCGGCGCAGGTCGTCGCCGGTCGGCCGGCGCAGCGCCGCGATGCGGCCCGCGTCGAGCTGGACCGGCATCGGTTCATCGCCGCTGGCGCGGTCCACCAGGGCCGGCAGCGGCAGCTCGAACTCGAAGGCCTCGCCGCAACCCGGCTCGGCACACGAGGCCGCGAGCGCCATGCTCGTGCAGCGGTCGGTCAGGGCCGCCAGCCGCAGCAGCGCCGCGGTGCGGCAGCCGACCTGCTGCGCCCACCAGTAGCCGTCGTCCTGCGTGCCGCAGCGCGCAAGCAGGGCCGTCACCAGGGCAGGGCGGTCGGCGCTGGCGAAGTCCAGGTCCAGGTCCGCGGCGGCGCCGAAGGCACGCATGGGATCACCCCGCCAGCACCGGCTCGGCCGGTTCCGCGACGTCCGCGTCGCGTTCCCACCCCTCGTTCTCGAGCTTCAGCGTCTGGATCGCGATCGCGTTCGCATTGGCGTCCAGGTCGGGCAGCGCCTGGTACTCCGACACCCAGCAGCGGTAGATCTTGTAGGCGATGACCACCTGGCCGGTCTCGTTGTAGACCTCCAGGATCAGGTCCTTGCGGAAGTCCTTCAGGCTGACTTCGGCGCCCAGGCCCGCGCCCACGTGCCACACCTTGTTGGCCCAGGCCTCGAACTCCAGGTCGTGCGTGACGCCGCGTTCCAGCGTGATGGCTTCGTACTTCGTGCGTCCGGGCGACTTGCGCGCGGTCGACGGGTCGCCGCCCTCGCGGTGCTCGACCACCTCGGTGCTGCGCTTGAGCGAACCGACCTTGCTGATGCCGGCCACGTAGCGGCCGTCCCACTTGATGCGGAATTTGAAGTTCTTGTAGGGATCGAAGCGGTGCGTGTTGACGGCGAACTGGGCCATGTTCGGACTCCCTTACTGCAGATCGCCGGCGATCTGCTGGATCGTGAGGACGACGAACTCCGCCGGCTTCAAGGGCGCAAAGCCCACGAGGATGTTCACGATGCCGAGGTTGCGGTCCGCCTGCGTCGTGGTCTCCTTGTCGCACTTGACGAAGAAGGCTTCCTGCGGTGTCCGACCCTGGAACGCGCCCTGCCGGAACAGGCCGTTCATGAAGGCGCCGAGGTTCAGGCGGATCTGCGCCCACAGCGGCTCGTCGTTCGGCTCGAACACGACCCACTGCGTCCCGCGGTACAGGCTTTCCTCGAGGAAGAGCGCGAGGCGGCGGATCGGGACGTACTTGTATTCGTCGGCCTGCGCGTCGGCGCCCTTCATCGTGCGCGCACCCCAGGACACGCGGCCATAGGCCGGAAAGCTGCGCAGCGCGTTCACGCCCAGCGGGTTGATCTGCCCGTTCTCGAGGTCGTTGACCGGCAGCGCGAGGTCGAGCACGTTGTTCAGCGTGGCGTCGGTGCCGGCAGGGGCCTTCCAGACGCCGCGCGCCGCATCGGTGCGGGCATACACGCCGGCCAGCGTTCCCGACGGCGCCATCGCCCGTGGCCGCAGGCCGTCGAGCGGATCGACGATGCGCACGGCCGGGAAGTAGGTGGCGGCATTGCGCGACTGCGACGCCGCGTTGGCCCAGGTGCCGATGTCGGCCAGCGTGCGGTTGGACGGCGCGTCGACGATGTAGAACGCGCGCCGCTGCTCGCACAGCGCGATGGCGGGCGGGATCACGGCGGCTTCCTGGCCGGCCGTCATCTCGAAGGTTTCGGGAATCAGCAGCAGGTTGAACAGGTCCACGTCCAGCAGCGCATGGATGCCGGTCTTCGCGAGTTCATTGCCGACGAGGTCCACCGCGCCGCCGCGGGTGCCATCGGCGCCGGCGCTGGCGGGCACCTCGTTCGTCACCACGGCGGGCCGGTGCTCCGCCGCGCCGGTGAACTCGCGGCCACCGTTGGCCAGGCCCATCTGGAGGGTGGCGGCCAGGCCGCCGAAGGACCCGCCCGCGATGACGACGCTGGAGGATTCGCCGGGCGTCAGCGATTCGAGCGCCAGGTGGCCGTTGCCGGCCTGGCCGTCGGCGCCCGTCTCGGACGCCTGCAGCTGCGCCGCGAGGCCAGCCGCGGCGATGGCCGCGTTGGCCTCGTCGACGAGGTCGCCGATGTTCGCCCAGGGCGCGTTGGCCAGCGTGAGCAGGAAGGGCGTGGTGCCGTCGACCGTGCCGCCCAGGGTCGCATTCGTCGGCGCGACCGGGAACGTGATCGCGCCGCTGACCGCCAGCCCCGCCTGCGCGAACACCAGGCCGGGCTGCCGCGTGATGCGGATCGCGGCCGAGGCGTTGTTCACCACCGACTCGACGAACTGTGCCGAATTGGCGTCCAGGCTGAGGTTGCGGTGCGTCTCGATCGGCACGAGCGTGCTGCCGTCGGGCTGCAGCTGGGAGACGACGAGGTTGAAGTCCGCGTCCGGGTTGCGCACGCCCGTGGCCTGCACGCTCAGCCGCAGCGCGTTGCCCCACAGGCCGGGGCTGGCGGCCTCCACCTGCAGCACGTCGGCCGGGGCGGCGCTTGCCAGCGTCCAGCCTGCCGTGGCGTGGCCCACGGCGACGCGCACGATCAGCGCCTGCGTGCCCCCGTTCATGAAGAACTGGCGCACCGCGTACGACACCGGGCTGTCGCGGTCGAGTCCGCCGTAGCCGCGCTCGAAATCGGCAAAGCTCGTGATCGCGACGGCCTTGTCCGGCACCCCCTTGCGCGTGAAGCCGACGAAAGCCGCAATCGAGGTCGCGACGCCGCTGATCGTGCGCACGCCGCTGGCCTTCTCGACGACGTACACACCCGGGTAGCTCACTTGGACCATGGCACCGATCTCCTTCGCGACGCGCGACAGAGGGGGCGGTTGCAAAGGCGATGCCAGCACGCGTGAGCGGCCACAAGGCGGCGGCGCGGCAACGGTGGTGGGCGGCGGCGCGACGGTGGCGAGGCGGTGGCGGAAGTGGCCTCCGGCGCATCGGTCGTGCCGCGGCGCCCGGTGCGCCAGCGCGCGGCCAGCGGGTCAGGCGCGACCCGGGCGGGTGATGGACGACCCGGCCGGTGCGACGGGGACGGCCGGTACAGGCGGGAGCGGGCTGGCGCGGTCGCGAGCTGGCTGGCACGGGCGCGAGCTGGCTGGCACGGGCGCGAGCTGGCTGGCACGGGCGCTGGTGCGGTAGCCCTGCGACAGCCCACAATCGTTCTTATGTCTAATGAAAGGGTTGGTATGCGGCCAGGCAGACGGGAGGCAGACGGGAGGCCTCCCGCCCCCCCCCGCCGGCCCCCGCGTTCGAAGGCCTGCTCAGCCGTTTCCGTACCAGTGCCTGCCCGATCACCTCACTAGACTCCCCGGCTTCCGCCAGAGGCCCGCTGCGTGGTCCCGGCGAACGAGGGAACTCCGTGATCAATGAGTTGGCAGGCCGCGACGCGGTCGAGGCGGCGCTGCGCCCGTTGGCGCAGATGCTGGGTTGGCGTTTCGGGCCGCAAGGCCTTTTCGAGGGAACGACCGCAACGGACGAACTGCGCGGCAGCGCCGACGACGACGTGCTGAACGGCGGCGGCGGCGACGACGTGCTGCAGGGCGGCGCCGGGAACGATCTCATCGACGGCGGCTACGGCGAGGACACCGCCTCGTACGTGGCGGCAGCGGGCCCCGTGCAGGTGGACCTGCGGGCGGGCCTGGCGAGCGGCGCCGACGGCGCCGACACGCTGTCTTCGATCGAGCGCGCCTGGGGCTCGCGCTTCGACGACCAGCTCGTCGGCAACCATCTGGGCAATTGGCTGTCGGGCGGGCCGGGCATGGACCGGGTCGACGGCGGCGACGGCGACGACCTGCTGGCAGGGGGCACGGGCGACGACCTGATCATCGGCGGCGCCGGCTTCGACAACGTCGATTACCAGCGCGCGCTGGGGCGGGTCACCGTCGACCTGGAATCGGGGCGCGCCAGCGGCGCCGACGGCGACGACACCCTCGTCGACATCGAGGCCGTGATCGGCTCGTACTTCCACGACACGCTGACGGGCTCCTCGCGCAGCGACAGCTTCGCAGGCAATGCCGGCGACGACACGATCGACGGCGGCGGTGGCGAAGACGGCGCGTTCTTCATGACGGCGCTCGACCAGGTCGACATCAGCCACGACCCGGCCAGTGGCTGGCTCACCGTGTCGTCCGACCGCGAAGGCATCGACCAGCTGCGCAACGTGGAGGTCCTGTTCTTTGCCGGACTGCGCATCGGCGCCGCGCTGTTCACGGCCGCGTCGGCGCCGACGCCGCTGCACTTCAGCCCCGCCAGCGGCGCGCTCGACGCCTCCGCCGGCAGCGACCTGGTGCTGACCTTCAACGAGCCCATCGTGCCCGGCCACGGCCGCATCGTGCTGCGCGAAGCGGGCGGCGCGGTCGTCGCGAACTACGACGTGTCGACCAGCGACGCGATCGAGTTCGACGGCAACCACCTGCGCATCGATCCCGCCCAGCCCCTGCGGCGGGACACCGGCTACGTCGTCGAACTGGGCGACGGTGCCGTGTTCGACCGCGACGGGAACGCGAGCGCGGCCAACGCGCAGTTCGCCTTCCGGACGCGCGCGGAGGTGGAGGTCTTGATAACGGATGAATTGCGCGTCATGGAAGGTGATGGCGTGGTGCGCGTCGAGGTGCTGCTGAGCGGCCCCTCGGCGCAGGAGGTCGTGGTGACGCTCGGCGCGGCGGCCGGCACCGCCAGCCCGGATGCCGACGTGGCCACCGGCGCCCCGCGCGAGCTGCGCTTCGCGCCCGGGCAGACCAGCATCGTCGTCGACCTGCCGCTCATCGATGACACGGCGCTTGAACCGGACGAGGTCTTCACGCTCACGCTGTCGAACCCCGCCGGCGCCGTCCTTGGGCCGGCGACCGCCGAGATCACCATCGCCGACGACGATGCCGAGCCCGGCGCCCTGCCGGACGATCCGCTGCTGCCGCGCCAGTGGCACCTGTATCCCGAGCACGGCGTGAACGTGCTGTCGCTGTGGCCGGAGTTCGACGGCCGCGGCGTGCGCGTGGCGGTGTTCGACAACGGCGTCGAGGCGGGCCATCAAGACCTGGCACCGGCCGTCGACGCGACGCTCGGCGTCGTGGCGCGCGACCTGGCGCCGGGCGGCGAGCCGGTGCGCCCGTCGGACGACCACGGCACCGCGGTGGCGGGCGTGATCGGCGCCGCGCGCAACGGCACGGGCACGATCGGCGTTGCGCCCGGGTCGACCCTGGTCTCGGTGTACACCGGCTACACCGACTTCGGGCAGGACATCGCCAACGGCTTGTCCCACGCGATGAACGTCGACGTGCTGAACAACAGCTGGGGCATCAGCGCGCGCTTTCCGTTCGACGACACCTGGCCTTTCGCCGACAACATGGAAGCCGAGTCCGCGGCGCCCATCGTCGCCGCAATGGCGCAGCTCGTGCGGGGCGGGCGCGGCGGCCTGGGCACGATCGTCGTGCAGGCCGCCGGCAACGAGGCCGAGATCGGCGACGACACCAACCTGCACAGCTTCCAGAACAACCGCTACACCATCACCGTCGCCGCCACCGACCACCAGGGCGCGGCAACCCGCTACACCACACCGGGCGCGTCGGTGCTGGTCGCCGCGCCGGGCGGCGCGGGCGACCGCGGCTTCGGCGACATCCTGACCACCGACCGCAGCGGACGCCTGGGCTACGACGATGGCGAGTTCGCCAGCATCTCCGGCACCTCGTTCGCCGCGCCCGCGGTTTCCGGCATCGCGGCGCTGATGCTGCAGGCCCACCCGTGGCTGGGCTACCGCGACGTGCAGCAGATCCTGGCCTTCAGCGCCCGCATCACAGACGCGGCCCACAACGACTGGCGCAGCAACGGCGCCGGCGGGTGGAACGGCGGCGGCCTGCACTACGACGCGGTCGATCACCAGCTCGGCTTCGGGCTCGTCGACGCCCATGCCGCCGTGAGGCTGGCCGAGACCTGGGGCGACACGCCGGCGACCGCCGCGAACCTGCTCGAGCACCGGGTCGACGTGACGACGGCGGCAGCGATCCCCGACGGCACGTCGTCGCTGGTCCAGGCGGTGGACGTCACGCGGGATCTGCGCGTCGAGCGCGTCGAGGTCCACGTCGACGTCGAGCACGGGAGCCTGGGCGACGTGTCGCTGCGGCTCGTGTCGCCCGCGGGCACCGAAAGCCGGCTGATGTCCGGCATTTCACACAACCCCGCCATGCTCTACCCCACCGTGCCCGATCGCCTGGGCTTCACCTTCAGCACCGTGCTGAGCCTGGGCGAGAGCGCAGCCGGGCGCTGGACGCTGGAGGCCATCGACGACCGCACCGGCCAGGCCGGCACCTTGCACGCCTGGTCGCTCACTTTGATCGGCAGCGCGGACAGCGCCGACGATGTCTTCGTGTACACCGACGAATTCGGCGATTGGGCGGCGGCACAGCCGGCGCGCGCGACGCTCGGCGACGCGGACGGCCGCGACACGCTCAATGCGGCGGCGATCACGTCCGACAGCCTGATCGACCTGCAGCCCGGTGCGCAAAGCCGGCTGGATGGCCGGACGCTGACGATCGCCGAGGACACCGAGATCGAAGTGGCCTATGGCGGTGACGGCGCCGACGCGCTGGCCGGCAATGCCGCGGCCAACCATCTGCACGGCATGCGCGGCAACGACGAGCTGGCCGGGCGCGGCGGCGACGACGTCCTGGAGGGCGGCGCCGGCATCGACACGGCGCGCTATGCCGCCCCGCGCGAAGCCTACGTGCTGACGCGCGATGCGTCGCTGTGGTGGATCGCCGACTCGGCCGCCGGCGGCGACGGCCGCGACCTGCTGGTCGAGGTCGAACGCATCGCCTTCGGGGACGTGTCGCTCGCGCTGGACACCGGAAGCGACGGCCATGCCGGCGAGACGGCCCAGATCCTGCGGGCCCTGTTCGGCACGGCCAGCCTCACGAACCACGCCTATGCCGGCATCGGGCTGAAGCTGCTGGACGACGGCCTCGGCTACGACGCGCTGGTGGCAGCGGCGCTGGGCACCCACGCGTTCGCGCAGCTGGCCGGCTCGCGCTCGAACGCCGACTTCGTGCGCCTGGTGTACCGCAACGTGGTCGGCCACGATGCCGATGCCGCCGCCCTCGCCGAGTTCACCGCGCTGCTGGACGGCGGCGCCATGACGCAGGCCCAGCTCGCCGTGCTGGCCTGCCGCAGCCCGCTCAACACCGGCAGCGTGGAGCTGACGGGCCTGGCCGACACCGGCCTGGCCTACCTGCCCGCGGAGGGCTGAGAAGCTGTGAACGAAAGGGCCGGCGCGGGCCGCACCGCGGGCGCCCTTCGCGCGCGGGGCGCCCGCACGGGGCGCTTCAGTGGCCGCCTTCGTCAGCAGATCTTCAGGACGCGACCACCCGGGCGGCCGCCGCGGCTCCGATGATCTGCCGGTGCAAGAGATTGCGATGCAGAAAGCTGTCGACGAACTCCGGCGGCACATGGGGCCGGGCCTGGTCGATCCAGCGGATCGCCTCCTGGAGGGCACGCGACGATTCGTCCTGCAGGCCGGCTTGCGCCAGGACCTGGTGGCCAATCCACCAGGTCTCGACCACCTCGGCATCCAGCGGCAGCGTGCCCCGTGCAAGCTGCATGGCCTCGCGGCAGCATGAAACGGCCCGCTGCAGCTCACCAAGGCCCCGATGGGCCTCGGCCAGCCGGTTCAGCGCGCTCAGCCGTGCCGGCTGGTCGGCACCATGCTCGGCTTCGGCCATGGCGCGCTGGGCCAGGTCCAGCGCTTCCGCGGGCTCGGACAAGCTCGACGCCAGCAGCAGCGCCGACACCCGGTCGGCCAGCGCCACGTCGTCGCCGGCCTGCGCGAGCGCGAGCTGCAGGTCCGCGAGCTTGCGCGGTGGCACGCGACCCAGCATGCACTGGTCGATCCGGCACTCCACCACGGCCCGTGCCAGCGTGGTGCCGGCCGGCGCGTCGGCCGGCAAGGGGCGCATCGCCTGCCGAGCCTTCTGGGGCTGGCCCAGCCGCAGGTAGAGCCGCGCGATGCGGAATTCGGTCTGGGCGACGCGGATCATGGCGTTGCCGCTGATGAACTGGCTGCGGCACCAATCCAGCATCGTGCCGGCATCCCGGTACCGCCCTTCGGCCAGGTAGAGGCTTGCCAGGTGCAAGCAGGTGCCGGCCGCATCGACCCCGCCGGGTCGGCCCAGTCTTTCCCACTGCAGGTGGGCGGCCTGGGCGGCGCTCAGTGCATCGCCGCGCTGCCCGAGCGCGCCCGCGATCACCGACAGGTTCATGGCCTGCACCATCATCTCGCTCGCGTCGTCGAGTTGCGTCGCCACTGCCAGCGCCCGCCTCGTCGCGTCGCTCCCCTCCTGGTAGTCGTGCACGAGGAACATCGCGTAGCCCAGCGCGCCGAAGAAGTCCAGGCATGCCCTCGGCGCGGCCGCCTCGGCACGCTGCCGGTGCTGGGCAAAAACCGATCGGCCGGGGGCCGCCTTGCCGGCGCTGCACAGCGCGAGCCCGAGCCATCCGGCCGCCACGACCTGGCGTTCGTCATCGCCCAAGGCCTTCGCCAGCGACAGCGCGGCGCCCGCGGGCTCGAGCGCGCCGGCCAGGTCGGCCTTGCAGATGCAATGCCGGACGCGGGCCAGCAACACATCGAGGGCCTTTGCCTGGGTGTCCGCGGCGCCCGCCAGGCGGTCGAGCAGCGCGTCGACCTTGTCGGGCGTGTCGACCACCGCCGCCGCATCGACGCTGGCCAGCCCGCAGCGGAATGCATCGTCCGCGCGGCCGCTGGCCGACCAGGCCCGCTCGGCACGCGCCAGCAGGGCCAGTTCCTCGGCACGGCAGGCGCGTTGGCGGGCGACCCGCGCGGCCTCCTCGCAGGCCTTCGCAGCCTCGGGCCAGTGGCCCGACCGCTCCCAGTGCAGGGCCACCACGGCGGCGGCAGCCTCGCGCGCCTGGAGCGCGCGGGCCAGGGATTCATGCAGCGTCGCGGCGATGGGCCCGGGCATCCCGGCGCGCACCGCTTCGGTCAGGGTGTCCGAGGTGATGCGGCCTTCGCTCAGCATCTGGGCTTGTTCGAGGCTCCGCCAAGCCTCGACCAGATCCAGCACGTGGCATCCCAGCACCTGGGCAGCCAACGCGGCATCGAAGTCCGATCCGGCCAGCGCGGCCACCCGAAGCAGGCGCTGCGCCGGCGGCGGCAATTGCTCGACACGGCGGGCCATCAGCGCCAGCGGCGGCGCAGCGCCGGGCGCTGCACCGTCGCCGAGGATGCCGGCCCTGATCAGTTCGAGCACGAGCAGCGGAACACCCCCGGCCTGCCGGGCCAAGGCATCGGCAGGCACATCGCATGCGATGCCGCACTGACGAAGGTCCTCCAGCAGATCGCGGACCGCTGCCACCGGCCACGGCTGCAGTGCAAGGACGTGAAGCTGCGAAGGTGTTGCCACTTCGCGCACGCGGTCCCAGCACGCCGCCATCGCGCCAGCGCGGAAGGCGCAGATCAGCCTGGGCAGGTGCACGTGCGCGCTCTCGTCGCTGCTTGCCAGCAGCCAGGCCTCGAGAAGGATCGCCTGGGTGGCCTCGTCCGCGAACTGCAGATCGTCGATCAGCAGCCAGCGCTTGCCGCCTTCGTGCAGCAAGCGCAGCAGCCGGGCCACTGCGGCCCGCAGCTCCGCCATGACCAGCGGCGGCTGCTGGACGGCCGCTGGGCCGGCCGGTCGGGTGGCTGGCTGCACCGCTTCCAGGCAAGCGCGCACCTCGGCCGGCAGCGCGGCCTTCACGCAGCCCACCGACGCCATCCAATGGATGGTCAAGCTGCCGAGCACGCCCAGCGGCGTCAGGTGATCGCCCATGGCCACCCGGAACGCCTCGCCGTCCGGTGCGGCGATCGAGCGCGCGAACTCCGCCAGGAAGCGACTCTTGCCGATGCCGGCCTCGCCAACGATCGCCACCATGCCGGACGACCGGCTGGCTGCCCGCAGCCGCGCCATGTCGACGTCACGACCGACGAGGCGTGGCGGCCGCAGCATCGCCACCGGCAGCATCGGCGCGGGATCGATGGCAGTCATCGCGCCGCGGCGGATCAGCTCGCTCAGTTCGCGCGTCGCCGGCGACGGCTCGGCGTCGAAGCTGTCGCGCAGCATGGTGCTGCAGCGCTCGTAGGCGGCCAGCGCGGCCACCGTGTCGCCATCCAGGTAGCGCAGCCTCATCAACAAGGCGTGTGATCCCTCGTTCAAGGGGTCCAGTTGCAGCGCGGCCTCTGCCGATTCAATCGCACGGGCGAGCTTCGACGCGCGCTCGAACGTGCCGGCGGCCCGCAGCAAGCCATCGCGGCGCAGGAGCCGCCAGCGCGACCGGATCTCGTCGACCCAGTGCTGGATCGACGGCTCGTCCCGGTAGTCGCAACCGTCCAGGAATTCCGCGTCCCGGGCCGGATGCGCCGGGCCATCTTCGCCGGCCGCCACAGGGCTCCAGTCACGCTCGAGCAAAGGCGCCAGGTCGTGCGTCACGCCGGTGGACAGGGCCACCCGCTGCGGACCCGCCATCAGCTCGATGCCCGCCAGCCGCCTCAGCCGGAACAGCCGCTGGCGCAGGCTGTTCATCGCCTTCTCGCGCGGGACCTCGGGCCATGTCCATTCGGCCAGCGCGTCCCGCGCTTGCGGCCCCTGCAGCGCGACGCGGGCCAGCATGGCGGCATCGCGCCGTTCGAGCACGTGCACGGCGCTGCCGTCATCGCGGACCAGACGGGGCGTCCCCAGCAGCAGCAGGCTCCAGGCGGAAGAAGCGGCGCGCACGATCTGGCTTGGAACGGACACGGTCGGTCTTGGGGGCGTCACACCGGGACGGAACCCTATCACGCCGCCGCAGCGGGGCGTGGGCGCGCGGGCTCGATCCGGCGGGCAACGTTCGAGTTGCAGGGCCTGGACCCGGCGAATCAGACGAAGACCATGCTCGGCTTCCACAGCGCCGACGGCACGCTGGACCTGACGGGCCTGGCCGAGACTGGCTTGGCATTCACGCCGGTGGGGTGACGCCGCAAGCGCGGCGGACAGGTCGGTTTCACGCGCGCAGCCGTCGCAGCGCGGTCCGGATCAGCCGTCCGCCTCGCCCAGCAGGCGCTCCACCACGTCCGCCGCCGCCTCGATGTGCCGCCGCGTCAGCGTGCAGGCGCGGCGCACGTCGCGCGCTTCGCAGGCCGCGAGCAACTCGGCATGTTCATCGTCGGAGCGCGTTTCGTAGCGCGCGTGCGTCCACGCGAACATCAGGTAGCGGTCGGCGTGGCGCCACAGGGTCTCCAGTTGCCCCATCAGGAAAGGCTGCTCGCCGCCTGAGTACAGCGCGCGGTGGAAGGCCCAGTTGTGCTGCGCCCGCAGTGCCAGCGTGCGGGCGCGGCGGCCCTGGTCGCAGGCCTGCCGGGCGGCGGCCAGCATGTCGCCGGTCAGGCGCGGCACGGAGCGGCGCAGCGCCAGCGGCTCCAGTGCGGCCCGCATCTGCGCCAGTTCGCGGCACTGCTGGGCGCTGAGCGGCACCACCACCGCGCCGCGGTTCGGAATGATCTGCACCAGGCCCTTCTCCGCCAGCGAAGCCAGCGCCTCGCGCACGGGAATGTGGCTGGTGCCGAACTCCGCCGCCAGCTCGGCCTGGCGCAGCGGCACCGTCTGCGCGTGCAGGCCTTCGACGATGCGCTGCTCCAGCGCCTGGGCGATGAGCTTGGCGATCGGCTGGGCGTTCTTCGGCATCGGCCTCCCAGTTAATATATTAAACAGCGGGGCGCCCCACGCGCCCCGTTCGTCCCCCACCCGCCTTGCTGGAGTGCTGCCATGCCATTGTCCGACCTGCCCGAGCCGGCCCGGCGCACCGCGCTGATGACGCCGATCGGCGTCGAACGCATGGGCGATGCCGCCGATGCGCTGGCCGACCCGTGCGTGCTGCGCCTGGAGAACCTGGACACCGACCTGCCGCCGCCGCCGTCCGCGCTGGCGCTGACCGAGTCCGAGGTGCGCAACGACGCTGCCAACAGCTACCTGCCCTTCTTCGGCCACGACCGCCTGCGGCGCGCCGCCACCGCGCTGGTGGCGCGCAACGGCGGGCTGCCGGACCACCACTACGACTGGCGGCGCCAGTGCTTCATCTCCGCCGGCGGGCTCTGCGGCATCCTGAACGCGCTGCTCGCGCTGATCGATCCTGGCGACGAGGTGGTGCTGACCAGCCCCACCTACGTCGGCCTGGTCAACCGGGTCAAGCTGGCCGGCGGCATTCCACGTTATGTGCGCCTGCTGCCGGGCCCGCAAGGGTGGCGCATGGACCTGGATTCGCTGCGTGACGCGGTCTCGCCGCGCACCCGGGCCTTCCTGATGATGTGCCCGTCGATGCCCAGCGGCGCCGTGTTCGACCGCGACGAATGGCAGGCGGTGTGCGATGCCTGCATCGCGGCCAGTGCATGGATGATCCATGACAGCGCGATGGAGCGCATCGTCTTCGCCGGCGCGCCGCGGCTGAACCCGCTGCGGTTTCCCGGCATGGCCGAGCGCACGGTCACGGTGGGCGCCGCGTCGAAGGAATACCGCATGATCGGCTGGCGCGTCGGCTGGGTGGTGTGCCCGCTCGCGGCGGCGGAAGCCATCGGCCGCGTCGCCATCTCCAACGTGGTGTGCCCGGTCGGCATCGCGCAGCAGGCCGTGGCGCTGGCGCTGGAGACGGACGACGACGGCATCGCCGCCTGCACCGCCACCTGGCAGCAGCGCCACGATGCGGTCGTCCGCGCCTTGAGCCCGCACTTCGACGTGGTCCCGGCGCACGGTGGCTGGTCGCTGCTGATCGACTTCGCGCGTCATGGCATCAGCGGTGCCGAGGCCTCGCGCCGGCTGCTGGCTGAAGGGGTGGCCGCGACCTCGATGGAGAACTGGGGCCTGGAGGACAGCGCGCGCTACCTGCGCCTGGTGATCGCGAACGAGCCGCTCCAGCGGCTGCAGGACCTGCGGGCACGTTTCGGGCGGGCGTTCGGCGCTTGATCGGTGCCCCGTGGCGCGCGCCGCAGCCAGCGGCGCCCTCGGCTCCGGGCACGATCGGGCCGGGTCGACGCCGGCGGCGCGGCCCGCCTATGAGAGTTGGTAGTTGTGGCGCACCCGGGTCTTCGCTCCAATGCCGATCGATGCATTCGGATGCGGGGAAACGATGGAAATCGCGGAAGGTGCGTCCGGCACCCTGTCCCACGACCTGATCACGCGCTTGGCGCGTTACCGGCACCAGGTATTCGTCGAGCGGCTCGGATGGCCGCTGCCGCCCAGTGGCGGCCTGGAACTGCATCAGTTCGATCGCCCCGACGCGTTGTCCGTCATCGGGTGATCACCGTGCCACCGTCGGGCGTGGAGCGCCTGCTGCGCAGGGCCCGGTTCCGCGCGCGTCGCGCCGGCTTGCCGATGCTGGCCTACGGCCAGCCTGTGTTCGCCTTTTGAATCGGCCCGAACTGACGTCGATCCGCCGTCAGCGGCCGATCACTTTGCGCGCTGGGCGCGGCGCCAGGCCGCAGCTGCCTCGCCGCGCCCTTTTCCCGTCATTCAACCCTGCAACGGAGTGTCATGGAAAGTAAGTGGAGTTTCGGTGCCGATGATCAGGCCATCGTCAACGGCCTGTTGCGGAGCATCGGCGATGCCGAGCTGTACGCCGGCGCCCGCGTCTACCGTTACGTGCTGGCGCAGATCAGCCTGACCGACGCCGGCGTGCCGCACGTCCCGCGCGATGCGGCCGGCGCGCCGCTCGACCTGGCCGCGCTGGGTGCTCGGCTGAACTCGACCGACCGGGGCGTGGTGCAGGCGGCTCTGGCGGACTTCGATGCCGCATTCGGGCCTGCCCAGCTGGACATCGCCCACCTGCAGCCCGATCCCTCGGTGAGCAATTCCGCCTGGCAGTGGTTCCGCGGCGCGGTGGGGGTCAACGGCGGCAGCTCGCCCTTGGCCGCGTTCGTTTTCTACTATGCGAGCGCGCAGTACCAGGGCCGGTTCGGTGCCGCGTTCGACCCCGCCGCCCACTTCCCGGCTTCATCGCGGACCATCGAGTCGACCGTGGCCCAGGCCATCGTCGACGGGCGTGCGCAGAGCCTGGACTCGATCTTCGCCATCGGATTGATCGATGCCGGCGGCATGGCGCGGCACGTCTTCAACGGCGACCCGGGCCTGCAACCCTACAGCCCCTGGCCGGGCGCGCCGATCTTCCAGTACCTGGGAATCGACGCGTACTTGAACGACTGGGTGCTGAATGCCGGCACGCTGGACGAGTTCGGCGGCGTACAGGGCGACTTCAAGACCGTGCCCGGCACCTACGACCTGATCGCCGCGGTGGCGGCATCGCAATCGGTTCCCTTGCCCGTCTACCGGGGCCTGGCTGCCCAGCTTGACGAGATCGTGAACCAGGCGGACCTGCCGCGCGAACAGATCGTCGGCCGCCTCGACCAGGCGCGGCAGGATGCCACGGCTTTCTTCCACGGCTTCTATGGCGATCTTCTGGGCGGTGCCGGCTTCGATCCCGGTGCGCTGCTCCCGCTGTACGACCCGCTGCAGCTGGCCGCCAGCCCCGCCGCCGCGCCTGCCGCGGTGCGCTACCGGATCGGCACGCTGGGCGACGACCGCGGCGACGCCGCGCTGGCAGGCAGCGATGGACCAGACGTGATGCACGGCGGCGCGGGCCACGACGAGGTGGCGGGCGCGGCCGGCAACGATCTGCTCGACGGCGGCGACGGCGACGACCTGCTGCAGGGCCAGGCAGGCGACGACATGCTGGCCGGTGGCGCCGGCGCGGACCGACTGATGGGCGGCGCGGGCAACGACCGTCTCAGCGGCGGCGCCGGCAACGACCGGC
>CAMLJY010000058.1 GCA_946480465.1 uncultured Burkholderiales bacterium | reverse complement strand
CCCGGCCGCTTCGCCAGGCGCCAGACAGTCCGCAGGGACTGTCCGGCGTCCGGGCAATCCGTGCCCCTGTCACCCTCTCCCACGGCCGGGCCTGCATGCCCGGCCGCTTCGCCAGGCGCCAGACAGTCCGCAGGGACTGTCCGGCGTCCGGGCTCAGCCCAGCGGCACCGGCACGAACACGCGTTCGCCTTCGCGCCACACCAGCAGCGCCACGCTGCGCGGCTTGCCGTCGAGCACGCGCTTGATGTCGTCGATCGAGTTCACCGGCTTGCCGTTGATGGCGAGTACCACGTCGCCCTGCTCCAGGCCGGCGCGCGCCGCGGGGCCCTGCGCGCCCTGCACCAGCAGGCCCTGGTCGACGTTGGCCTGCTGGCGCTCTTCCGGCGTCAGCGGGCGCAGCGCCAGGCCCAGTCGGCCGCCCTTCTCGGCATCGCCGCCGGCCTCGGCCTCGGCACGGGTCTCGCCCTTGGCGGCCGCCAGCGTCACCTGGATGTCGCGCTCGGCCTGGTCGCGCCAGACCTTCAGCGTCACCTTCTGGCCCGGCCTGGACAGGCCGATGCGGCTGGACACGCTGCCCGCCTGCACCATCGGCTCGCCGTCGATCTGCAGGATCACGTCGCCGACCTTCAGGCCCGCCGCGGCCGCCGGGCTTTTCGGATCGACGGACGCGATCAGCGCACCGTCCGGGCGCTTGAGCCCGAAGGACTCGGCCAGCGTGTGGTTCAGGTCCTGCACCTGCACGCCCAGGCGCGCATGCTGCGCCCGGCCGGTGGCGACGATCTGGTCCCGCACCTTCAGCGCCACGTCGATCGGGATCGCGAAACTCACGCCCTGGAAGCCACCGGTGCGCGAGTAGATCTGCGAGTTGATGCCGACCACGTTGCCCGCGGCGTCGAACAGCGGGCCGCCGGAGTTGCCGGGGTTCACCGCGGCGTCGGTCTGGATGAAGGGCACGAAGGCATCGCCCGGCAGCGAACGGCCCTTGGCGCTGACGATGCCCGAGGTCGCGGTCTGCTCCAGGCCGTAAGGCGCACCGATGGCCAGCACGTAGTCGCCGACCATCAGCGACTTCGGATCGCCGATGCGCACGGTGGGCAGGCCCTTGGCCTCGATGCGCAGCACCGCGATGTCGGTCGCGGGGTCGGAGCCCAGCACCTTGGCGCGGTACTCGCGGCGATCGGCCAGGCGCACGGTCACTTCCTGCGCATCGCGCACCACGTGCGCGTTCGTCAGCACCAGGCCGTCGTCGGCCACCACGAAGCCCGAGCCCTGGCCGCGGAAGGGCTGCTCCATCGGCGGCACCTGGCCGCGCCAGCCGGGCATGTTGCGGAAGAAGCGCTGCATCGGGTCGGGCATCGAGGCCTCGTCCCCGCCGGTCTTGCGCAGGCCTTCGACGCTGATGCCGACCACGGCCGGACCGTACTGCTGCACGATGGCGCGGTAGTTCGGCGCGGTACCGGCCGGCACCACCGGCGCCGGCGCGGGCGCAGCCGCCTGCGCGGCAGCGGCCACGGGGGCCACGGCGGCCGGCGGCGCCTCGGCCGCCCGCGGCTGCTTGTCCTTCTGGCCGAACCAGGGCAGATCGATGGCGCCGGCGGTCGTCACCAGCGCCAGGCCGCCGCCCAGCAGGGCCCAGCCCAGGGGTTTGAAGCTGTCTTTCATGATCGGCTCCTCGCGCAATCTCGTAGGGATGCCGGCAAGTCTGGGTCCCGCATGTGAGCGCTGCGTTAGCGGTGGATGAAGCGAGGATTAGGGCCGGGCCGCTCCCGCGCCACCTCAGTTGAACGGCGAGTAGCGCCCGTCCCGGGCCACCCGCGGCGCGAAGTTGATGCGCCGGCGTTCGTCGATGCGCTCGGACCGGCCGCGGCCGGCGAGCGTGCCTTCGACCAGCTCGTAGCCCAGCAGCGCAAACACCCGCTCGCCCAGGAAGATCGGCCGCGCATTGCCGTACCAGTCGACGCAGGAGGCCTTGCAGCCATCGTCAGCGGCCACGCCCGGCCGGGCGCTCAGCACGCCCAGCGCGGCGAAGGACAGCTCGCGCTGGCGCAGGTAGACGACGGCGGCCGCGCCCTGCGCGCCGCTGAAGACGGCCGGCAGCCCGGCCGTGCCGGCGGGGTGCAGCACCGGCAGGCCGAGCAGTCCTTCCTCCGCGCCGGTGGGGCGGAAGTAGAAGCCGTGCGAGCGGGTCTCGCCCTGGCGCGCGCCGCGCTCCACGTGGCGGCCCGCCAGCGCGGCGCGGCCGCGGCCCAGGCGCACGGCGCTGAAATGCAGGTCGGCCCCCGCATTGCCGACCAGCACCGCATGCTCGCCCATGGCCTCGATGCGCTCGACGGTGTGGCCGGGGGCCAGCGGCTGCGGTGCCGCACCGCCGGCATAGCGCAGCGCCCACGCCGCCGTTCCCGGCTCGCCGCTGGCCGGGAACGCGGCCGAGGCGGCACGCGGTGCCGCCGAGCCGCCCCACAGCAGCCAGTCACCGACGAAGCGGTTCTGCAGCGGCCCGGGCCCGACCGCGGGCAGCACGCGGTAATGCTCGCGCTGCGCGCTGCCGCGCCCGTCCCCGAAAGCGGCCAGCGGCACGCGCAGCAGCGCCAGGCGGCCGCCCACGCCACCTTCGCTGCCCCACATGCCCTCGCCGTCGCCGGACTCGCGCAGCAGCACGTTCAGGTGCGCCTGGCCATCCTCGAGGAAGGACATCTGGTCGATCGGCACGCCGGCGGTCTTCAGCCCGGTGGGGGCGCCACCGTCCAGCGGGATGCGGAACACCGCGGACAGCGCGCGCGGCGGCCCGGCAGCGCGGTCCGGTGCCGGCCGATGCCGGCGCATCGGCGAGGTCCACACGTACACCGAGCCCTGCGACACGTAGAACACCCGCCCGGCGGGACCCAGCACGGCGGTGGACTCGCAACGCAGGGTCGGCGCGTCCAGGTCGCAGGAGGTCACGGTGTGCAGCGCCAGCGGCTCGGCCGGGTCGAAGTCGTCGTCGCTGCGGTAGACGCGGGTGGCGGGCAGGATGCGCTCGAAATCCGCCGGCAGCGCGCCCGGCCGCCAGCGCCGGAACCCCGGCATCAGCTGCTGCGGCGCGGGGCCCCAGGGCTGCAGCAGCGTCGGGCTGTAGAAGACCAGCTTGCGGCCGATCAGGCGGCTGGCGTAGTTGCGCGACGAGTAGTAGTCGAAGCTGCGCAGGTGGTAGGTGGCGCGGTAGCTCATCGCGCCGTCGGCGCCCAGGTCGAACAGGCCGATCTCGGTGCCGCCGCGCGCGTAGCTGTAGCCGATCACCACCAGCGTGCTGCCCGAGACCAGCAGTTCGTCGTACCAGGCGCCGGACGGGTCGCTGCCGGGGGCGAAGGCGTCGATCGAGGCCACGGGGTGCAGCTGGTCGCCGCCCACCCGCACCGTGAACAGCCGCCCGCGGCGCAGGATGACCAGGTGGTCGCCGGCGCGCTTGACGATGCCGCCTTCGTCGACGCCGGCGGTCTGCACGTTGGTGATCGACTCGGCGGCGGCATCGGCGCTCTTCGCGAGAGCGGCGGGTGCGGCGGGTGCGGCGGGTGCGGCGGGCGCGGCCTGCAGCGCCAGCGGCGCCGCGGACTCGGCGGGCGCCAGGCGTGCACGCACGCGTTGCTGCTTCTGCGCGGCGCTGCGCCAGCGCTCCAGCGCGGCGCCGAATTCAGCTTCGTCGCGGTACGGCTTCATGGTGCTGCCGGCAGCGGCGGGACCGGCAGCCTGGCAGGCGGCGGACAGCGTGAGCGGGGCGGCGCAGGAAGCGGCCAGCAGCGAACGGCGGGTGATCATGGCGAAGGCTCCGTCGAGGTCGTGATGCAGGCTTGCACGGCGCGCATGCCCGAACGGGGTCAAGGGGAGATCGGGGTGGCTCGGCACGATCCACGGCATAGTGCCCTGATGCGCTTCGACGCCCCTGGACGCACGGCGGGCCTGCTGCTGACCGTGCTGGCCGCACTGCCGCTGGCCCCGCCTGCATTGGCGCAGCCCGCTCCCGCTCCCGCTCCCGCTCCCGCTCCCGCTCCAGCTCCCGCTCCCGCCCCCGCCCCCGCCCCCGCCTTCGCCCCGGCCCCGGCACCGGCCCGCCGTCCCGTCACCGACACCATCGCCCAGCGCGTGCTCGCCTGCACCGGCTGCCACGGTGCCGAGGGCCGCGCCGGCAACGAGGGCTATTTCCCCCGCATCGCCGGCAAACCCGCCGGCTACCTCTACAACCAGCTGCTGAACTTTCGCGAAGGCCGGCGCCGCAACGCCCGCATGACCTACCTGGTGGATCCGCTGAGCGATGCCTACCTGTACGAGATGGCCGCTCACTTCGCGAGCCTGGACCTGCCCTACCCCTCGCCCGCCCGCACCGACCCCGACCCCGCGCAGCGCGCCCGCGGCGAAGCCCTGGTGCGCCGCGGCGACCCCGCGCGCGGCCTGCCCGCCTGCGCCAGTTGCCACGGCGCCATGCTGATGGGCCGCGAACCGGCCACGCCCGGCCTGCTGGCCTTGCCGCGCGACTACCTGATCGCGCAGCTCGGGCGCTGGCAGATCGGCCTGCGCCGCAGCGCCGAGCCCGACTGCATGGCGCAGATCGCGAAACAGCTGACGCCGCAGGACATCAATGCGCTGGCCAACTGGCTGCCGGCACAGCCGGTCCCCGCGGGCGCCAGGCCGGAGCCCGCCGGTGCCCAGCCCGAAACCGCGGGCGCGACGCCGCCGCCTGCAGGCGCCGCCGCATCGGCCCCGCCCACCGTGCCCACGCCGCGCTGCGCTGGCGTGTCGGAGCTGCGGCCGTGAAGCGCCGCCATGCCGTGCTGCTGGGCGCGCTGGTGCTGGCCGCGTCGCTGGCGGGCACCGTGGCCGCGCTGAACCTGCGCGACGAATCGCCCGTCACCGACGAGCCGCCCCCCGCCGCCGGCGCCGCCGCGCCCGAGCTGCTGGCGCGCGGCGAGTACCTGGCGCGCGCCGGCAACTGCATCGGCTGCCACAGCCTGCGCGGTGGCGTGCCCTATGCCGGCGGCCGTGGCATCGAGACGCCCTTCGGCACCGTCTTCTCCAGCAACCTCACGCCCGATGCCGACACCGGCCTGGGTGCCTGGAACGCCTCGCATTTCTGGCGCGCGATGCACAACGGCCGCTCGCGCGACGGGCGCCTGCTGTACCCCGCCTTCCCGTACACCCACTACACCCGCGTCACGCGGGCCGACAGCGACGCGATCTTCGCCTTCCTGCGCAGCCTGCCGCCCGCGCGGGCGCCGCAGCGGCCGCATGCGCTGCGCTTTCCGTACGACAGCCAGGCCGCGCTGGCGGTGTGGCGGGCGCTGTACTTCACGCCCGAGGCGCACCGCGACGACCCCGCGCGTCCTGCCGACTGGAACCGGGGCAGCTACCTGGTGCGCGGCCTGGGCCACTGCAGCGCCTGCCATTCGGCCCGCAATGCACTGGGCGCGATCCGCGACGACGAGTCGCTCGCCGGCGCCGCGCTGCCGATGCAGGACTGGTACGCGCCTTCGCTGACCTCGCCGGCGGAGGCCGGCCTGGCGGCCTGGGACGCCCCGCGCGTGGTGCAACTGCTGAAGACCGGCCAGGCCCCGGGCGCCTCGGTGATGGGACCGATGGCCGAGGTGGTGCTGCGCAGCACCCAGCACCTGAGCGACACCGACCTGCAGGCCATGGCCGCCTACCTGCGCGCGCTGCCGCAGACCCCGCCGCCGCGCCGCGCGCCGATCGCACGCGACGCCGACCAGATGGCCCGCGGCAAGGCCGTCTACGACAAGCGCTGCGCCGACTGCCACGGCGACGAGGGCCGCGGTGTGCCCGGCATCTACCCGCCTCTGGCCGGCAACCGGGCGGTGACGATGGATTCCGCCGCCAATGTGGTCGTCGCCATCGCCGGCGGCGGCTACCCGCCGGCGACCGCCGGCAACCCCCGCCCCTTCGGCATGCCGCCCTTCGGCCACGAGATCAGCAACGACGACCTCGCCGCGGTGGCGACCTACGTCCGCGGCAGTTGGGGCAACGATGCGCCGCCGGTGACGCCCTTCGACCTGACGCGCTGAGCTTCGCCCGGCCGGCCACGCCGCGCGCCGGGCCGCCCCACGCCGTTCACAGGTCGTGTGCCGCGCCGGCCGCGGCCGACAGCATGAAGGTGAAGTACGGCAGCACGCATTCCAGGTGCCCGGCCGGCACGCCCTCGCCCGGATCGCAAGGGGTCAGGTACACGCGGGTGGAGCCGCGCAGGCGCTGCGCCGCCAGCGTCTGCGTGGCCACGCCGTAGCCCACCGTGCGGTCGTCGCGGCCGTGGTGCAGCAGCACGGGGAAGCTCGTCTTCCAGTCGTGCACGTTGCTCAGGGCGTCCAGCGCCGCGGTGTCGTCGGCCAGGTACAGGTCGATGAAGGTCGAGCTGAGCGTCACGTCCGCCTCGGGCGGGATGGCTTCCTGCAGCAGCAGGTCGCGCAGCCGTGCGCGCGTGCTGCTGCTCAGGTTCTTCAGCACGCCGGGCCAGGCCACCAGGCGCAGGAAGTCGTTGCGCTCGCGCACCAGCGCGAGCATGGCGTCCATCGTCGCCGTCACGCTGTACGGCCCCGCGCCGGGCGCGATGCCGACCAGCTCCGCCAGGTGCGGGCTGCCGGCGGCCTCCATCGCGCGCAGCGCCGCCATGGTGGCGTAGCCGCCTTCGGAGTAGCCGGCCATGAAGAGCTGGCCGTTGTCGGGCACGCCACGGGTCCGGCGCCAGGTCTTGGCCGCGGTCAGCAGGTCCACCACCGCGGACGCGGTGGGTGCCGACATCAGGTAGGGATGCGGCACGCCCTTCGACGCGCCATAACCCACGTAGTCAGCGGCCACGACGATGTAGCCGAGCGAGGCCAGCAGCACCGCCGGCTCGGACACCGTGGGGTTGTTGCTCGGCACGCGCCGGTCTTCGAACAACGTGCCGTGCTGCCAGGACATCACCGGGCTCGGGCGCCCTTCGGGTTTCACCGGCACCGCGGCCAGGGCCGAGGCCGTCACCTCCCTCCCCTCGCCGTCGTGCGTCAGGTAGGTGAGGCGGTAGGTGGTGACCGGGTAGCGCGCCCGCTGGCCGAGCGTCGGCACGCTGTCCAGCACCGCCGCCAGATCGGCCAGCGGCACGGTGTTCAGGAGGGCGGCGGACTTCAGCTCGCCGGGGCCCGCGGCCGCGGTGGTGGCCGCCGGCGACCGCCGCGCCGCCGCGGTCTCGTCGCCGGCCCCATCACCACCGCCGCAGGCGGAGAGGGCAGCCACGGTGAAAGCCAGCAGGCCCGCGCGGGCTGAGCGGAACGAGGCGAAGGGCATGGGTATCGGCCGCTGGAAAGGCCGCAGGGAAGCTCGACGGACGGGCCGGATTGTCGGCTGGCGTCAGCGCCGGCGCCACCGGCGGGGCTTGGTGCGCGTGCCCCCGCCGCGCCTGGTGCGACATGCGACACGCCAGCGCCGCGATACTGCGCCGATGCCCGACACCAGCCCGCCCGCCGTTCCGTTGCCCAACCTGCACTGCCCCCTGTGCGGTGGGCCGAATGGCTGCGTTCCGGCGGCCTGCGGCCGCTTCGGGGTCGACTGCTGGTGCAGCCGCGCCCGCATTCCGGCCGAGGTGCTGGCACGCATCCCGGCGGACCAGCGCCTGCGCGCCTGCCTCTGCGCGCGTTGCGCGTCGGGAGAGGTGGCTCAGTAGTTCGCCATCGGGCGGGCCCGACCCCGGGGCATGAAGCATGGGGCGCGGCTCGCGGGCGAGGACGGGTGGTCGTAGGATGGATCGGGGCACCGCTGATGAGGTCGGCGTTTGCTTGGTGTTGCGAACCCGTTCAGTAGTTGGACCCGCAGTCCTGCGAGCACCCCGGAATGTGGCAGAGGGCGGCGACGCCCCGAAGCACGGCTAGTAGAGTTCGAAGACGAGGACTGCCTGCGGTACCCCACCGCTGTCAGGAGGTTCTCATGCAAGTGCTCTATCCGCGCTGCGCGGGCCTGGACGTGCACAAGGACACGATCGTGGCCTGCGTGCGCTGTGTCTCGCCACCGATGCATCAGGAGGTCCGCAGCTTCGGCACGACGACTGCGCAGTTGCTGGAGCTGGCCGACTGGCTGGCCGAGCATGACTGCACGCACGTGGGCATGGAAGCGACCGGCATCTACTGGAAGCCGGTGTGGCACGTGCTGGAGGCCGAGTTCGAACTCGTGCTGGCCAATGCGGCGCACATCCGCAACGTTCCGGGCCGCAAGACCGACGTCAACGATGCGATGTGGATCGCCGACCTGCTCGCGCACGGACTGATCCGCTCGAGCTTCGTGCCACCGCAGGCGATACAACAGCTTCGCGACCTCACTCGAACGCGCAAGCAGTTGGTGCGAGAAGTCTCTCAGCACTCGCTGCGCATCCAGAAGGTGCTCGAAGACGCCAACCTCAAACTCGGCAGCGTGCTGTCTGACGTGCTGGGCAAGAGCGGCCGCGCGATGCTCGATGCGATCGTGGCCGGGCAAACAGACCCCGCGCTGCTGGCTTCGTTGGCGCAGGGCACGGCACGCAACAAGACGACCGAGCTTCGCGAGGCGCTGCGCGGGCGCATCACCGAGCATCACCGCACCATGCTGCGGCTGCACTTGCAGGTCATTGATGCGCTGCAGCGCACGCTGGCCGAACTGGATGCGGCCGTGGGAAAAGCGCTGGCGCCGATCCAAGAGCGCGCGCGCCTGCTGACGACGATGCCGGGGATCTCTGACCTGGCAGCCAGCGTCGTCGTGGCGGAGATCGGCGTGGACATGTCGCGCTTCCCGAGTTCGGGTCATCTTGTGTCCTGGGCGGGCCTGTGCCCCCGCAGCGACGAAAGCGCCGGCAAGCGCCGCAGCACCCGGGTCCGAAAGAGCGGGACCTGGATCAAGACCACGCTGGTCACTTGTGCCTGGGCCGCAGTGCGGGTCAAGACCAGCTACCTGCGCGCGCAATTCCTGCGCATCAAGGCCCGCCGTAGCGCCAAGAAGGCCATCCTCGCCGTGGCGGCCTCGATGCTCACGGCGATGTATCTCATGCTGCGCGACGGCACTGAGTACAGCGACCTCGGCGCGGACCACTTCGACACACACGACCGCACCAAGACGATTCGTCGCCTGCTCAAGCGACTCCACGACCTCGGCTGCGAGGTTCCGCTTCCAGCTCATATGGCGTAGAGCTTCCTAGTAGCCCGCTGTGGGTGCCGGTGCCGGATCGGCGCCGGCCGCCACGCCGAAGTCCGCGGCCAGCCGGCGCGCCGCATTCGCCAGCAGCAGCACGTCGATGCCCACCGCGACGAAGGTGGCCCCCATGGCCAGGTAGCGGCGCGCCGCGGCGGCGTCGCTGGTCAGCGTGCCGGCGGCCTTGCCGCTGGCGACGATGGTGCGGATGGCCTCGTCGATCGCCGCCTGCACCTCCGGGTGGCCGGGGTTGCCGCGGTGGCCCATCGAGGCGGCGAGGTCCGCCGGGCCGATGAAGACGCCGTGCACGCCCTCGACCGCGCAGATCGCCGTCAGATGGCGCAGCGCGGTGGCGGACTCCGCCTGCACCAGCAGGCAGACCTCGTCATCGGCCGTCTTCAGGTAGTCGGCCCGTCCGTTCCAGCGCGAGGCGCGGGCCACCGCGGCCCCCACCCCGCGTACGCCCAGCGGCGGGTAGCGGGTGGCGGCCACGACGGCGGCGGCCTGCTCGGCGGTGTCGACCATCGGCACCAGCAGCGTCCTGGCGCCGATGTCCAGCAGTTGCTTGATCAGCGCCGTGTCGCCCTGCACCGGCCGCACCACCGGCTGCGCCGCATAGGGCGCCACCGCCTGCAGGCTGCCGAGGATGGAGCGCACGTCGTTCGGCGCGTGCTCGCCGTCGATCAGCAGCCACTGGAAGCCGGTGCTCGCGCACAGCTCGGCCACGTAGGGCTCGGCCATCGAGAGCCACAGGCCCACCTGCGGCTCGCCGCGCACCAGCGCGGCCCTGAACGGATTCAGCTCGGCAACACCCATCGCATTCCCCTCTCGTCGATGGCGACGATATCCGACGCCAACCGCATCGGCGGTGGCGGGGTGCGCGGCCACGGCAGGCGCGCCGCAGGCCGGGACACGCAGGCGGAAGGTGGCCTGGGCGGGCATGCTGTCTCCTCGGGATCGTGGCTCCCAGGACAGGCGGCACGTCCCCTTGCGAGTTGGCATCATGACGCTGCGCGGGCGGCGGGCGACGGCGGGTGCGGTGCAGCTGATCGAGGCCCCTGCGCGAATCAAGGGCATGAATTTCACAGCAGGAGCTTCGCCAATGAAGAGATGGCACTCATGGGCCGCCGGGCTGTTCCTCCTCTATGCGATCTTCGGCTGGCACGGTTGCGTGCCACCCGGGGAAGGCACGGTCCGCGATGCAGCGACCAAGGAGCCCATCAAAGGTGCCACCGTCAACCTGGAGTGCTACCAGCAGAGCTGGGGTATCGGGCACGGCTCGTCCACCCTCAGCGAGACCGTGACGGTCAAGACCGGCAAAGATGGCACCTACGCCTTTTCCCTGCGCAACACCTTCGGGTGCTCGCACGTGACCATCCGCGCCAGCAAGACTGGATTCCAGTCTTCGGGGAGCAGCCTGATTGACATCAGCCGGTCCATTCCGGACGTCCTCTACCTGACGCCGGAAAGCCACACGAAGGCGCAGCGACTGAATTTCCTGGCCGCCCCCAATCACTCTTATGACCCGAACGCCCGCAGCGCCTCGTACCAGCGTGCGTATGCCCTCTTCTTCGAAGCCAAGCTGATTGCGCACACCCCTGAGGAGATCGCCCTTGTTCGCGGCGCCTTCTGCGACAAGTTGGCGACGTACTACGGCTACGTGTCTGTCGCCGAAGCAGCCAAGATGCGCCAGGAACAGGTCACGGCCCGGTTCCACGACCTGTCCGCGACCGGTACCTACGACCACGAGGGCGTGGTCGTGCCGTACTGCCGCTCTGCCCGTTAGTTAGCAGCCGCGACGCTGCAGCCTTCAGGCGCCCTCGGCCACCAGCCGCGCAATCGCCTCGCCCATCTCCGCCGTCGAGGCCTGACCACCCAAATCGCGCGTGCGCGGCCCTTCCACCAGCACCTGCTCGATGGCGCGCACGATCGCGTCGTGCGCATCGCGCCGGCCCAGGAAGTCCAGCATCATCGCGCCCGACCACACCATGGCCACCGGGTTGGCGATGTTCTGGCCGTAGATGTCCGGCGCCGAGCCGTGCACCGGCTCGAACAGCGACGGGAACTTGCGCTCAGGATTCAAGTTGGCACTGGGCGCCAGGCCGATGGTGCCGGTGCAGGCCGGGCCCAGGTCGGACAGGATGTCGCCGAACAGGTTGCTGGCCACCACCACGTCGAAGCGGTTGGGCTGCAGCACGAAGCGGGCCGACAGGATGTCGATGTGCTGCTTGTCGACCTTCACGCCCGGATAGGCCGCGCCCACCGCATCGGCGCGGCCGTCCCACCAGGGCATGCTGATGGCGATGCCGTTGGACTTGGTGGCCACGGTCAGCTGCCGGCGCGGCCGGCCGTTGGCCAGCTCGTAGGCGAACTTCAGCACCCGGTCGGCACCGTGGCGCGAGTACACCGACTCCTGGATCACGATCTCGCGCTCGGTGCCGGCGTACATCACGCCGCCGAGGTTGGTGTATTCGCCCTCGGTGTTCTCGCGCACGACGAGGAAGTCGATGTCCCCCGGCTTGCGCCCGGCCAGCGGGCATGGCACGCCATCGAACAGGCGCACGGGCCTCAGGTTGATGTACTGGTCGAACTCGCGCCGGAACTTCAGCAACGAGCCCCACAGCGAGACGTGGTCCGGCACCGTCGCCGGCCAGCCCACGGCGCCGAAGTAGATGGCGTCCATCTCCTGCAGTTGCGCCTTCCAGTCGTCCGGCATCATCTGGCCGGTCTTCAGATAGTGGTCGCAGCTGGCCCATTCGAACTCGGTGATCTGCAGGTCGATGTCGAAGCGCTTCGCGGCCGCGGCCAGCGTGCGCAGCCCTTCGGGCATCACCTCCTTGCCGATGCCGTCGCCGGGGATCGCGGCGATGCGAAAACGCTGGGCCATGCTGGGTCTCCTCGAAGGGTTCGTGCGGGATGGCGTGATTCTGGTTGTGCACGCGAAAACTACAATCCCTCGGCCGTGAACCCATCATGCACGCCACGTGAATAAAACACCGGCCACCGAAGACCTGCGGGTCTTCAGCGTCGTCGCCCGCAAGGCCAGCTTCTCGGCGGCCGCGGACGAACTGGGCGTGTCGCCGGCCTACGTCACCAAGCGCATCCGCATCCTCGAATCAGACCTGGGCACCAAGCTGCTGCACCGCACGACGCGGCGGGTGACGGTGACCGACGACGGCGAGCGCATCTACCAGCGCGCGCAGCGCATCCTGGACGAGATCGAACAGCTGGCGCAGGAAACCGCCAGCGCGCGCCGCCATCCGCGCGGCCTGCTGCGCATCAGCTCCAGCTTCGGCTTCGGGCGCCAGCGGGTGGCGCCGGTCATCGCGGCGCTGGTGCAGCGCTATCCGTCGCTGTCGGTGCGCTTCGAGGTCTTCGACCGCCTGGTGGACGTGGCGGCCGAAGGCTTCGACATCGACGTGCGGGTCGGCGACGAGATCGCGCCGCACCTGATCGCGCAGCCCCTCGCCGCCAACCACCGCGTGCTGTGCGCGTCGCCGGCCTACCTGTCCCGCCGCGGCACGCCGCGCACGCTGGCCGACCTGGCCGGCCACGACTGCCTGGTGATCAAGGAGCGCGACCATCCCTTCGGCGTGTGGAAGCTGAGTGCCGGGCGCCGCACGCAGAGCGTGAAGGTGACCGGCCCGCTGTCGACGAACCAGGGCGAGATCGCGGTGCAGTGGGCGCTGGGCGGGCACGGGATCATGCTGCGCTCGGTGTGGGAGGTGCAGCCGCTGCTGGACAGCGGCGCCCTGGTGCACCTGCTGCCGAGCTGGCGGCAGGAAGCGAACGTGTGGGCGGTGATGCCTTCGCGCCTGTCCGGCTCGGCCAAGGTCCGCGTCTGCGTCGAGTTCTTGAAGGCGGCCTTGTCCGCCGGCTGACGTGGACGCGTCGTTTGCGCGCCAGCCCCCAAACGCTGACGCGCGAGCGGCTCAGCGCCCCGCCGGCGCCACGCGCGCCATCCAGTCGGCCAGCGCGCGGCGTTCGTCGCCGCCGTCGTCCCGCAGGCCCTGGCGGATGCCGTCGCGGTCGGCCGCCGGGCGGTTCTGGCTCAGCTTCAGCTTGCCCACCAGGCTGTCCAGCGGGATCCGCACGCCGACGATGGCGCGCAACAGCGCGTCGATGAAACCGGGCGGCCCGTCGCTCACTTTCCACGCTATTGGCCGCCCGGCCTCGTGGCGCCCGGACAGGCGGGTGACGATGTCCAGCAGCGCCGCGGGGTCCTCGTCGGCCTGCAGCACGCCGCGGGCCTGCACCATGCTGTAGTTCCAGGTCGGCACGACCTTGCCGTGCTCGGCCTTGGACGGCGACCAGCCGGGGCTGACGTAGCCCTGCGGGCCCTGGAACACCACCAGCACCGGGCGTCCCGCGGCCTCGCGCCACACGGGATTGGCCCGGGCGACGTGGCCCACCAGCGTGCCCGCCGGCGTCGGTCCCGGCTCCAGCATCCAGGGGATCACATCGGCCTGCGGCGCCGCGCCCTCGCCGCCGCCGCGAACGAGCAGGCCCAGGGGATGGGCTTCGATCAGCGGATGCAGCAGCTCGGGCCGCTGCTCGTCGAAGTGGCTCACGTGGTACATCGCGTCAACCCCCTTCGGCCACCGGCTGGCAGTGGATCGGGCAAGTGACCGAGTTGGCGATGTAGCAGGCCTCGTGCGCCGCGTGGTGCAGGCGCTCGTGCTCGGCATCGTCGGGTCGGCGGCCGGCGCCGAAGCGCACGCGCGGGCACAGCGTCACCTCCAGCATCGCCACCTTGCCGGCGGCATTGCGGCCCATGGTGCCGGAGGCCTCGTCCTCGTACGCATCGACGACCCAGCCGGCCTGCGCGGCCAGGCCCAGGAACCACAGCATGTGGCAGCTGGAAACCGAGGCGACGAAGGCCTCCTCCGGATCGACCGCGGAGGCGTCGGACATCGGCAGCGGCACCGACAGCGGCGACGACGAGCCGGCCACCACCGCGCCGCCGTCGAAATGCCAGGCATGGCGGCGGCTGTAGCGCTTGTCGATGAAGGCCTGGTCGCCGCGGTCCCAGGTGATGCGGGCGGTGTAGCGGTGGACGGGGGCGGCGGCGGACATGCGGGGCTCCGGTGAAATGGTTCCTGCAGCGTAGCGGGATACTGCCGCACGGAAGGAGCCAATTTCCGATGCGCCGTGGAACCACTGCCCCGCCCCCACCGCTGCGCCAGCGCGTGTACCTGCAGCTGCGCCAGGCCATCGAGCACGGCACGCTGGCGCCCGGGGCACGCCTGCCGCCCTCGCGCGAGCATGCGCAGGCGCTGGGCGTGGCGCGCAACACCGTGCTGTGGGCGCTGGAGCGCCTGCGGGCGGAGGGCTTCGTCGTCGCCCGTGTCGGCGACGGCAGCTACGTGGCGCCGGGCCTGGCCGCGCTGCGGCCGCCGTCGGTGCCGTCCGAACACGAGCTGTCGGCACGCGGCCGCCTCATCGCCGACACCGCGCTGCGCTGGCGCCCGCCGCTGGTGGCGGCCGCGCCCTTCCGAATCGGCGCGCCGGAGGTGGCCAGCTTTCCGCACGCGCTGTGGGACCGGCTGGCGCGGCGCGGCAGCGCCGACGACCGCATCGCCACCTCGCAGTACATCGACCCCGCCGGCCTGCCGGTGCTGCGCGAAGCCATCGCGCAGTGGCTGCTGTTCTCGCGCGGGCTGCGCTGCAGCGCCGAACAGGTCATCGTCTGCTCCGGCTCGCAGCAGGCCATCGACCTGATCGGCCGCCTGCTGCTGGACAGCGGCGACGAGGTGCTGCTGGAGGACCCCGGCTACCCCGGCCTGCGCAACTGCCTGCTGGGCCACGGCGCCCGGGTGCGGCCGGTGCCGGTGGACGACCAAGGCATGGACATCGCCAGCGGCGAAGCGGCCTGGCCGCAGGCCCGCATGGCGGTGGTGACGCCGACGCACCAGTTCCCGATGGGCGTGCGCATGAGCCTGGAACGCCGCCAGGCCCTGTTGGACTGGGCGCGCCGCACCGGCGGCTGGATCGTCGAGGACGACTACGACGGCGAGTTCCAGTACGGCACCCACCGCATCCCCGCGCTGGCCAGCCTGGCGCATGCCGAGCGGGTGCTGTACGTGGGCACCTTCTCGAAGTCGCTGCACCCAGGGCTGCGGCTGGGCTTCATCGTGCTGCCGGCGGGGCTGGCGCCCGCCTTCGCCAGCGCCAAGGCCTTGTGCGACCGCCACAACCCCGGCGAGTTGCAGCTGCAGCTGGCCCGCTTCATCACCGACGGCCACCTGCTGCGCCACCTGCGCCGCATGCGCGAGCTGTACCCCGCGCGCCAGGCCGTGATGATCGCCGCGCTGGCCCGCGCCAGCCGTGGCGCGCTGCGCCTGGAACCACGCGAGCAAGGCATGCACCTGACACTGGAAGTGAGCGGCCGCCGCAATGATGCCGCCCTGAGCGGCCGCGCCCGCGAGGCGGGCGTGATGCTGACCGCGCTGTCCTTCTATGCCGTCGACGCGCCGCGCCGGGGCTGGGTGTTCGGCTATGCCGGCTACGACGACGCGGCGCTGCGCGAGGCGGCGCGGCGGCTGGGGCCGCTCTTTTTGCGCGGCAGCGCGTGACTGCATGCATTCACCGCCACGGGTGACCGGGCACGCCTGCCGGAGTTCATGCCCGGCCCGGTCCCGCGGCCGGTTCGGCGCGCGAAGGCGCGGACATCGACAAGTCCACCCGCAACCCGCCCAGCGGCGACGGCGCCAGCACCAGCGCCGCGCCATGCCGCTGCGCGATCGAGCGCACGATGGCCAGGCCCAGGCCGCTGCCCGTCTCCGGGGCGGCGCTGCTGCCGCGCACGAAGCGCTCGAACACCCGCTCGCGCTCGGCCGCCGGAATGCCGGGGCCGCTGTCGTCCACGCGCAGGTGCACCGCGTCCGCGTCCCGCGTGACCGAGACCTCGACCCGCCCGCCGGCCGGCGTGTAGCGCAGCGCGTTGTCCACCAGGTTGCGCAGCAGCACGGCCAGCGCCGAGGGGTCGCCCTGCACAGTGGCCTGCTCGTCGGCCTGCAGCTCCAGCGTGCTGCCGCGGGCCTGCGCCAGCGGACCGGCATCGGCCAGCACCTGGCGCGCCAGCGGCGCCAGCACCACCGTCTGCAGCGGCGCGGCGGCGGCACCCGGCTCCTGCCGCGCCAGCGTCAGCAGTTGCTCGACGAGGCGAGTCGCGCGGTCGACGCCGGCCACCAGCGCATCGATGGCTTCCGCACGCGCCGCCTCGCCGGGCGCACGCCGCACCAGCTGCGCCTGCAGCTTCAGCGCGGTCAGCGGCGAGCGCAGCTCGTGCGCCGCATCGGCGACGAAAGCGCGCTGGCTGTCGAAGGCCTGCCCGAGGCGCCCCAGCATGGCGTTGAGCGCCCCCACCATCGGCACCACCTCGTCGGGCAGCCCGTCGGCCGGCACGGGCCGCAGGCTGTCGGCATCACGTGCTCGCAGCTCGGTCGCCACCTGCTTCAGCGGCTTGAGCATGTGCGTCACCAGCCACCACAGGGCCGCGGCCAGCAGCGGCGTGACCGCCAGCAGCGGCAGCACGCTGCGCAGCGCCGCATCGGCGGCCAGGCGCTGGCGGATACGCGCCGGCTGCGCGACCTGGATCACCCGGTCGCGCGCGGCGACGCCGAAACTGCGCCAGCGCTGGCCGTCGACCACGATGTCGGCAAAGCCCAGCACCGTGCGCGACGGCAGCGCCCGGTGCGCCCGTGACGCGTAAACGACGCGGCCATCGAAGCGCCAGATCTGCACCACGAAGTCCAGGTCCTCGTCCTGCAGCGCCGCGGCGTCGCCCGGCGCGATCTCGCCCTGGTCGCGCAGCGACAGCGCCATCTGCCGCAGCTGGTAGTCGAACAGCGCCTCGGTCTCGCGCAGCACGTTGCGGTAGCTGATGGCGCCGGCAATGGCGGCGGACAGCACCAGGGTCGCGATGAGCGACAGCAGCAGGCGGGCGCGAAGGGAAGTCACGTCGAGGTGCGCGACAGGAAATAGCCGACGCCGCGCATGCTCTGGATGAACTCGGCGCCGAGCTTCTTGCGCAGCTGGTGCACATAGACCGACACCGCGTTGCTCTCCACCGCATCGCCCCAGCCGTACAGCCGGTCTTCCAGCTGCGCGCGCGACAGCACCGCGCCGGGGCGCTGCATCAGCGCTTCCAGTACCGCGAACTCGCGCGCGGACAGCAGCACCGGCGCGCCGTCCTTCGTCACCTCGCGCGTGGCCGGATCGAGCCGCACGCCGGCATGCTCCAGCGCGCTGTCGGCACGGCCGGCATGGCGGCGCACCACGGCGCGCAGGCGGGCCAGCAGCTCGTCCAGCTCGAAGGGCTTGACCAGGTAGTCGTCCGCGCCGGCATCCAGCCCGGTCACGCGGTCGGGCAGCGCGTCGCGCGCGGTCAGCACCACCACCGGCGTGGCATCGCCGCGGCCGCGCAGCTGCTTCAGCAACTCGATGCCGCCGGTCGGCTTCACCGGCGCACCCGGCGCGTCGGGCAGGCCCAGGTCCAGCAGGATGGCGTCGAAGCGCTCGGTCTGCAGCGTGGCGCGCGCGGCGCTCAGGTCGTAGACCCAGTCCACCGCATGGCCCTCGATCTTCAGGGCCTGGCGCAGGCTGTCGCCGATCATGCGGTCGTCTTCAACGAGCAAAAGGCGCATCGGTTCCGGGCGTGCAAGCGAGGGGGGGTGCGGCGAAGCATAGCCGCCCCGGCGCTATGCTTTGCGCCATGTCAAGCACCACCCGCGTCTGCGTGATCGGGTGCGGTTTCGGCGGCCTCGAGGCGGTGCGCGCGCTGGCGCGTGCCGACGACGTCGAAGTGATCCTGATCGACCGCACCAACCACCACCTGTTCCAACCGCTGCTGTACCAGGTGGCCACCGCGGACGTCGCGGCGCCCGCCGTGTCGGGCCCCATCCGCCACATCCTGCGCCGGCAGATGCGCAGCGGCCGCCTCACCGTGCTGCGTGCGGAAGTGGTGGACATCGACGCCCCGCGCAAGACCGTGCGCCTGGACGACGGCGAGGAGCTGCCCTACGACCAGCTGATCGTCGCCGCCGGCGCCACGCACAGCTACTTCGGCCATGACGAGTGGGCGCGCTTCGCCCCGGGGCTGAAGACGCTGGCCGATGCCTTCGACATCCGCGCCCGCATCATCGGCGCCTTCGAACGCGCGGAGCGCACGCTGGACGACGACGAGCGCGGCGCGTGCCTGAACTTCGTCATCATCGGCGGCGGCCCCACCGGCGTGGAGCTGGCCGGCGCGCTGGCCGAGATCGCCCGCCACACCCTGCCCGACGAATTCCGCCGCATCGATTCGCGCCGTGCCCGCATCGTGCTGATGGAAGGCTCGCCGCGCATCCTGGGCGCCTTCGACGAGCGGCTCTCGCGCAGCGCCCAGGCTCAGCTGGAAAAGATCGGCGTCGACGTGCAGACCGGCTGCCAGGTGGTCGGCATCGACGAGCAGGGCGTGGACTTCGTGCAGCACGGCCAGCGCCACCGCCTGGCCGCCCGCACCGTGCTGTGGGCCGCCGGCGTGGCCGCGTCATCGCTGGGCCAGGCGCTGGCCCACAGCGCCGGCGCCGCGCTGGACCGCGCCGGGCGCGTCGTCGTGCAACCGGACCTGACGCTGGCCGGCCACCCGGAGATCCACGTCATCGGCGACCTGGCCGCGGCCAGCACGCCCACGCGCGACGGCGGCGCCAAGCCGGTGCCCGGCGTCAGCCCGGCGGCCAAGCAGATGGGACGCCATGCCGCGGCCAACATCCTGCGCCGCCTCGACGGCCAGTCACCACTGCCCTTCCGCTATGCCGACTACGGTGCGCTGTCCACCCTGGGCCGCGCGGCCGCCGTGGTGCAGCTCGAAACCCCGCTCTTCGGCCAGGTGCGCTTCTCCGGCTACCCGGCCTGGCTGTTCTGGCTCTTCGCCCACATCTACTTCCTGATCGGCTTCCGCAACCGGCTGGTGGTGCTGATCGACTGGGCGTGGAGCTACTGGACGTTTGCGAGGCATGCGCGGGTGGTGGCGCAACCCGCGTCCACGGTGGCGAACGCAAAGCCGGTGCACATGCCATCGAGCAGGTAGCGCCCTGGTACAGGCCCGCGCCGCAATATCACCCCAGAGAAGCGGCCATGACCAAGACCTGCCGTCCGCCGCACCTGGGGTTCGCACGACCGGCGAGCGGGCTTGCCGTCGGCTGAATCAACGGGTTCAGTACACATCAACGAAGAAGCCTGCCTCGCATTCGAATCTCGCCGCCAAGGCTCTCGCATCTTCTGGCGAGTAAACGACAACGTCCTCCAGGCCCACGACGATTCCTCCGGCACCACCTTCAAGACGAACGACGGAGGTGACTCGAAGCACACCGGAGAATGAATCCCCCGGTTTGCTGGGCAGAACACGGACCTGATCTCCTTCATGGAGCGATTCCCCAACATTCAGCGGGCCGGATATGCATGCGTATGCAATTGACGGGTCACTGAATAGACTGAAATCGACAGTTGCATGCATGGAATCACCTTGGCGCGCCAGAGCCGCCCTATCGGCCCTTCGCTTGCCAGCAAGAGCAGGCGCCTGCGAATTCAGGATGTCCTTGCACCGGCAGGCAAATGAGTCTACGGGAGAGAACCTGTCACCGATCGACTGCCGCTACTCTGGCGATCGGTGACCCTCCATCGACCAAGCAACGCCCCCTCCGCTGTCTAGAATCCAACCCACCCGCGCCGTCCCGGCATCCCAACCGCGGCCCCACCCGGGCCCCGGTTCCCTCTCCGGAGCCCCACACGATGGACACCCGCCTTTCCCCCATCCGCGAACGTGTCGAGCGCGTGCGCGAAGCGCTGGCCAGGCACGACGCTTTCGCGCTGCTGATGCCTTCGGCCGATCCGCACTTGTCCGAATACCTGCCGGGGCGCTGGCAGGGGCGGGAATGGCTGTCGGGCTTCACCGGGTCGATGGGCACGCTGGTGATCACGCGCGCGGACGCGGCGCTCTTCGCCGATGGCCGCTACTGGGTGCAGGCCGAGGCGCAGCTGCAGGGCAGCGGCATCGGCCTGCAGAAGATCCCCACCGCCGCCGCCACGCACCACATCGACTGGCTGACCCGCGCCGTGCCCAAGGGCGGCACGGTCGTCGTCGACGGCCAGGTGCTGGGCCTGGCCGCGGCGCAGCAGCTGCGCGCCGGGCTGGAAGCCGCCGGCATCACGCTGCGCACCGACCTGGACCTGCTGGCCGAGGTCTGGCCCGATCGTCCGGCGCTGCCGACTGCCGCCGTCTATGCCCATGAACCACCGCAGGCGCCCGAGCCGCGCGCGCAGCGCCTGGCCCGCGTGCGCGAGGCCATGGCGCGCCACGGCGCGACGCACCACTTCGTCTCCACCGTCGACGACATCGCCTGGATCACCAACCTGCGCGGCGCCGACGTCGAATACAACCCGGTCTTCCTCGCCCACCTGCTCGTCGACGCCACCGGCGCCACGCTGTTCGTCGGCGGCAACAAGGTGCCCGCCTCCCTGGCGGTGCAGCTGCAGGCCGAAGGGCTGAAGCTGGCCGACTACGCGCAGGCCGCGCCGGCCCTGGCCGCGCTGCCCGCGGGAAGCACGCTGCTGGTCGACCCGCGGCGCATCACGCTCGGCTTCCGGCAGCAGGTGCCGCCCGGCGTGCGCGTGGTGGAGGCCATCAACCCCAGCACGCTCTTCAAGAGCCGCAAGGGCGCAACGGAAGCCCGTTTCATCCGCGAGGCGATGGAAGAGGACGGCGCCGCGATGTGCGCGTTCTACGCCGCGTTCGAGGCCTCGCTGGCGCGCGGCGAGCGCTGGAGCGAGCTGATGATCGACGAGAAGCTCTCGGCCGAGCGCAGCAAGCGCCCCGGGTTCGTGGGCCTGAGCTTCTCGACCATCGCCGGCTTCAATGCCAACGGGGCGCTGCCGCACTACCGCGCGCTGCCGGAGTCCTACGCCTGGCTGGACGGCGACGGCCTGCTGCTGGTCGATTCCGGCGCGCAGTACCTGGGCGGCACCACCGACATCACCCGCGTCTGGCCCATCGGCGAAGCCAGCGCCGCGCAGAAGCGCGACTACACGCTGGTGCTGCGGGCGATGATCGGCCTGTCGGTCCTGCGCTTCCCGCGCGGCACGCTCAGCCCGATGCTCGACGCCGTCGCCCGTGCACCGCTGTGGGCCGAAGGCCTGGACTACGGCCATGGCACCGGTCACGGCGTAGGTTATTTCCTGAACGTGCACGAGGGCCCGCAAAGCATCAGCAAGGCGGTGCCCGAGGCCACGATGGCGATGGAGCCGGGCATGATCACCTCCAACGAACCGGGGCTCTACCGCCCGGGCCAGTGGGGCGTGCGCATCGAGAACCTGGTGATGAACGTGCCGGCGCAGACGGCCGAAGGCAGCGGTTTCGGCGAGTTCCTCGAGTTCGAGACGCTGACGCTGTGCCCGATCGACACCCGCTGCATCGACAAGACCCTGATGCGCTCCGAGGAAATCGCCTGGCTGAACCGCTACCACGCGATGGTGCGCGAGCGCCTGACGCCGAAGGTGAGCGGCGCGGCGCTGGCCTGGCTGACGGAGCGCACGGCCGCAGTCTGACCCCCCGCGGGGCGGGCGCCGGCGGGCGAACACCGCCTCTTCCTCGCGAGAGCAGGGCGGATTTCCGCACCAGCCGGTGCGGCCTCGGGCCGGCTGTCAGTTTTTTTCTGACAGGTCAAGCAGCGCAAACCAGACGCGGCGGGCGGCAGCGCCTGTCAGACACTTGCACGGTCCGGTTTCGCTGAAGCCGTCGTGCGCAGTCCCGACATGGCGGCCGCCCTGCTTGCCATGAGCCTGCCCGCCGCCCGCCCCCGCCGCCATCACTTCATCTCCGGCCTGCCCCGGTCCGGCTCGACCCTCCTGGCGGCCATCCTGCGCCAGAACCCGCGCTTCCACGCCGGCATGAGCAGTCCGGTGGCCACGCTGTTCGCCAACATGCTGCAACAGTTCGCGGCGGGAACGGAATTCGGCTCGGTCATCACGCAGGAGCAGCGCCGGCGCCTGGTGCGCGGCCTGTTCGATGCGTACTACGCCGACCAGGCCGACAAGGACGTGGTGTTCGACACCAACCGGCTGTGGTGCGCCCGCATGCCGGCGCTGATGGACCAGTTTCCCGGCGCCAAGGTGATCGCCTGCGTGCGCAACGTGGCCTGGATCATGGACAGCCTGGAGCGGCGCTACCGCGCCAATCCGTACGAGCTGACCCGGCTCTTCAACGACGAGACCGAGCGCAACACCGTCTTCAGCCGCGTCGAGACGCTGGCGCAGCGCAACCGGCTGGTGGGATTCCCCTGGTCGGCGCTGAAGGAGGCGTTCTACGGCGAGCACGCGGGCTCGCTGCTGGTCGTGGAGTACGACCTGCTGGCCCAGGCGCCGCACAAGGTGTTGCCGCTCATCTATCAATTTATTGGCGAGGATCCGTTCGAGCACGACTACCAGCGCGTCTTCTTCGACGCACCCGAGTTCGACACGCCCCTGGGCGTGCACGGCCTGCACAAGGTGCGGCCCGAGGTGCGGCTGGAGCCGCGCACCACGATCCTGCCGCCCGACCTGTTCGAGCAGTACGCCGCGCTGTCCTTCTGGAAGGAGCCCAAGGGCAGCCGCGCACACCTCATCACCGTGCAGGCCGGCTCGCCTGCCACACCACCCAGGGGACAAGCAGCATGAACGACTCGCTCTCCGCCGCGGCCGGCGACAACGTGATCTTCATCGACAGCCGGGTCCGAGATCCGCAGTCACTGCTGGAGGGCGTGGCGCCGGGCACGCAGGTGGTGGTGCTGGACGCCGCCGCCGACGGCCTGGCACAGATGGCCGCGTACCTGGCCGATCACCCGGGCGCGGAATCGGTGCACGTGGTGGCGCATGGCGCGGCCGGCAACCTGTGGCTGGGTTCCAGCTTCCTGGATGCCGCGGCGCTGCAGGCGCAGGCGGAGGTGCTGGGCGAGATCGGCGCGGCGCTGGCGCCGGACGGGGACATCCTGGTCTATTCCTGCAGCCTCGCCGCCGGCGAGGCCGGTGCCGCATTCGTCGACAGCCTGGCGGCGCTGACCGGCGCCGACGTCGCGGCGTCCGACGACCGCACCGGCGCGGGCGGCGACTGGCAGCTGGAGGTCACGCAAGGCGATGTCACGGCGGCCGCGCCCTTTGCCGACCAGGCGCTGGACGACTACGCGCTGAGCCTGGCGACCTTCACCGTCACCACCAACGCCGACAGCGGCGCCGGGTCGCTGCGCCAGCACATCATCGACGCGGTCAACGGCGACACCATCACCTTCAATGCCTCGATGACGGTGTCGCTGAGCACCGTCTCGGGCGGCAACCTGCTGGCGATCAGCGAGAACCTGACGATCGACGGCGACCTGAACAACGACGGCACGGCCGACGTCACGCTGGACGCCCAGAACAAGGGGCGCGTGCTGGCGATCACGTCGGGCACCGTCACGCTGGACGGGCTGGTGCTCACCAAGGGCCTGCTGTCCGGCAACGGCGGCGGCTTCGGCGGCCTCGACGGCGGGGATGGGTTGGGCGCCGGCCTGTCGGTGAGCGGCGTGGGCACGAAGGTGACGGTGCTGGGCTCCACCATCACCGCCAATGCCGCATCCGGCGGCGGCGGCGGCGGCAGCGGCAACGGCTACAACTACGGCGGCGGCGGCGGCGGCGGCCGCAGCAGCGTGGGCGGCGGCAACGGCGGCGCCTACGACGGCACCACCTCGGGCGCCACCGGCAGCAACGGCATCGGCGGCAAGGGCGGCTATTCCACCACCGCGGCCCAGGCCGGCAATGGCGGCAGCACCACCGGCGGCACGGGCGGGTCAGCGGCCAGCGGCTTCGCCGCCGGCGGTGCCGGTGCCACGGCGGGGCCGGGTGGCGGCTCGTCGATCGGCGGTGGCGGCGGCGGCGCCGGAGCCTCCGGTGGGCTCACCGCCGGCGGCCGCGGCGGCCACACGGCGGGTGGCATCTTCGTGGACACCGGCGCCACGGTCTACATGGCCAGGAGCACCGTCAGCGGCAACTGGGGCGCCGGCGGTGGCGGGGGTGGCGGCTACTCCACGGCGGGTGGCGCCGGCGGCGACGGCGCGGGTGCGGTCCGGGTGGTGGGCACGTTGAAGTACCAAAGCTCCAGCATGACCTTCTCCAACAACCGGGGCGTGGGCGGGACCGGTGGCTCGTCGAACAGCAGCAGCGAAGGCGCCAACGGCAACAGCACCAACGACGTCCGCACGGCCGGCGGCACGGTCGATTCCAACTGGACCCCGCCGAACACCGCGCCGACGCTGGGCACGGTGACCGCCAACGCGGTCGGACAGGGCAACGCCGGGCAGAACTCGTACAGCTTCACGGTGGTGTACAGCGACAGCGACGGCGCCATCGACAACACCACGATCGACACCAACGACGTGACGGTCGCCAAGGGCGGCACCAACCTCGTCATCAGCAACGCCAGCTGGAACGCCGGCACCAGCACCGCCACGTACACCGTCACGCCCGATGGCGGCACCTGGGACGACGCCGACAACGGCACCTGGACCATCGCCGTGGTCGCCAACGAGGTGGCCGATGACGGCGGTGCGTTCGTCGCGGCCAACGCCAGCGCCGGCAGCTTCGGCGTCTCGATGGACACCACCGGGCCGACGGTGTCGTCGGTCAGTTCATCCAGTTCCAACGGCAGCTACAAGGCGGGCGACACGCTGGCCATCACCGTCCAGTTCACCGAGTCGGTCACCGTCACCGGCACGCCCACGCTGGCGCTCAATACCGGCGGCGCCGCGGCCTATGCCTCGGGCAGCGGCTCCAACACGCTGACCTTCGACTACACCATCCAGGGCGGCGAGAACGCCAGCGACCTGGACTACGCGGCCACCAACTCGCTCTCGTTGTCCGGCGGCACCATCCGCGACGCGGCCAGCAACAACGCCACGCTGACGCTGCCCGCGGTCGGCGGCGGCAGCTCGCTGGGCGGGCAGAAGAACATCGTGGTCGACACCACGGCGCCGACGGTCTCGTCGGTCAGCGCCACCACGGCCAACGGCACCTACAAGGTCGGCGACACCATCGCCGTCACCGTGACCTTCGCCGAGTCCGTCACCGTGACCAGCACGCCGACGCTCGCCTTGAACTCCGGCGGCACCGCCTCCTATGCCTCGGGCAGTGGCACCAACACCCTCACCTTCAACTACACGGTCGGCGCCGGCGACTCGGCCGCGGACCTCGACTATTCCGCCACCAATTCACTGGCCTTGTCGGGCGGCACGATCCGGGATGCCGTCGGCAACGATGCCACCCTGACCCTGCCCACCGTCGGCGGCGGCAGCTCGCTCGGCGGGCAGAAGAACATCGTCATCGACGGCGTCGCACCGACGCTCGCTTCGGACACGGTGCCGGCCAACGCCACCTACACCACCGGCCAGAACCTCGACTTCACGGTCACCTACTCCGAAGCCGTCACGGTGAACACCGGCGGCGGCACGCCCTACATCGCGTTGACGCTGGACACCGGCGGCAGCGTGCAGGCGGCCTACCTCAGCGGCTCCGGCACCACCACGCTGACCTTCCGCTACACGGTGGCGTCCGGCAATGCCGACGCCGACGGAGTCGCGGCGGCCAGCAGCATCACGCTGAACAGCGGCACCATCAAGGACGCCGCCGGCAACAACGCCGCCACCACCGGCATCAGCTTCGCGAGCACCGCGGCGGTGCTGGTCGAGGCCGTGGCGCCCACGGTCTCGTCGATCAACCGCGTCAGCAGCGCCGCCACCAACGCCACCAGCGTCGACTACACCGTCACCTTCTCCGAGAACGTCAGCGGCGTCGACAGCAGCGACTTCACGCTCACCGCCACCGGCACCGCCGCCGGCTCCATCGCCTCGGTCGCCCTGGTCAACGCCAGCACCTACACCGTGACCGTGAACACGATCAGCGGCGACGGCACGCTGCGGCTCGACCTGAAGAACGCCGGCACCGGCATCACCGACACGCCGGGCAACGCCATCACCACCGGCTTCACGGCCGGCCAGACCTACACCATCGACAACACCGCGCCGGCGGTCACCTCGGTCGGCGTGCCGGCCAACGCCACCTACATCGCGGGCCAGAACCTCGACTTCACCGTCAACTTCGGCGAGGCCGTCACGGTGAACACCGGCGGCGGCACGCCGCGCATCGCGCTAACGCTCGATACCGGCGGCACCGTCTACGCCAGCTACCTCTCCGGCAGCGGCACCAGCGCGCTGGTCTTCCGCCACACCGTCGCCAGCGGCACGGCCGACGCCAACGGCATCGCGCTGGCCGGCAGCATCGATGCCAACGGCGGCACGCTGCGCGACGGCGCCGGCAACGACGCCACGCCCACGCTGAACAGCGTCGGCAGCACCGCTGCGGTGCTCGTCGACGCCATTGCCCCCACGGTCTCGTCCGTCAACGTGCCGGCCAACGGCACCTACATCACCGGCCAGAACCTCAACTTCACCGTCAACTTCAGCGAGAACGTGACGGTGAACACCGTCGGCGGCACGCCGCGCATCGCCCTGACGCTCGACACGGGCGGCACCGTCTACGCCAACTACCTCGCCGGCAGCGGCACCAGCGCACTGGTGTTCCGCTACACCGTCGCCTCCGGCAACCTGGACAGCGACGGCGTCACCGTCGCCGGGTCCATCTCGGCCAACGGCGGAACGCTGCGCGACGGCACCGGCAACGACGCCGTGCTGACCTTGAACAGCGTGGGCAGCACCACCGCGGTGCTGGTCGAGGCCGTGGCGCCCACGGTCTCGTCGATCAACCGCGTCAGCAGCGCCGCCACCAACGCCACCAGCGTCGACTACACCGTCACCTTCTCCGAGAACGTCAGCGGCGTCGACAGCAGCGACTTCACGCTCACCGCCACCGGCACCGCCGCCGGCTCCATCGCCTCGGTCGCCCTGGTCAACGCCAGCACCTACACCGTGACCGTGAACACGATCAGCGGCGACGGCACGCTGCGGCTCGACCTGAAGAACGCCGGCACCGGCATCACCGACACGCCGGGCAACGCCATCACCACCGGCTTCACGGCCGGCCAGACCTACACCATCGACAACACCGCGCCGGCGGTCACCTCGGTCGGCGTGCCGGCCAACGCCACCTACATCGCGGGCCAGAACCTCGACTTCACCGTCAACTTCGGCGAGGCCGTCACGGTGAACACCGGCGGCGGCACGCCGCGCATCGCGCTAACGCTCGATACCGGCGGCACCGTCTACGCCAGCTACCTCTCCGGCAGCGGCACCAGCGCGCTGGTCTTCCGCCACACCCTCGCCAGCGGCACGGCCGACGCCGACGGCATCGTGGTCGGTGGCAACATCGACGCCAACGGCGGCACGCTGCGCGACGGCGCCGGCAACAACGCCACGCTCACGCTCAACAGCATCGGCAACACCGCCGCAGTGCTGGTCGATGCCGTGCGGCCCATCGCGTCCATCGTGGTGGCCGACACCGCCTTGGCCGCCGGCGAGACTTCGCTGGTCACCATCACCTTCAGCGAGGCGGTCTCCGGCTTCACCAACGCCGACCTGACGATCGCCAATGCCACGCTCGGCGCCGTCAGCAGCGGCGACAACATCACCTGGACCGCCACGCTGACGCCCGATGCCAGCGTCACCGATGCCACCAACCTCGTCACGCTGGACAACACCGGCGTGACCGATGCCGCCGGCAACACCGGCACCGGCACGACGGATTCGAACAACTACGCCATCGACACCACCCGTCCCGCGGCCACGCTGGTGGTGGCGGATACCGCGCTGATCGGCGGCGAGACCTCGCTCGTCACCATCACGTTCAGCGAGGCCGTCACCGGCTTCACCAACGCCGACCTGACCGTGCCCAACGGCACCCTGGGCGCCGTGGCCAGCAGTGACGGCGGGCTCACCTGGACCGCCACGCTGACGCCCGACATGAGCGTCCTGGACCTCACCAACGTCATCACGCTGGACAACACCGGCGTCACCGATGCGGCCGGCAACGCCGGCACCGGCACCACCGACTCGAACAACTTCACCATCGACACCATGGACGCGGCGGCGCCGGTGTTCGCGTCGGCCGCGGTGAACGGCAGCACGCTGGTGCTGACCTACACCGATGCGAACAACCTCGACGCCGTCAACACGCCCGCCGCCGGCGCCTTCGCGGTGACGGGCGGCGGCAGCGCGGTAGCGGTCAGCAGCGTGGCGGTGAACGCCGCGGCCAAGACGGTGACGCTGACGCTGGCCTCGCCGGTCGCCTACGGCCAGGTGGTGACGGTGGCCTACACCGACCCCACCGGCGGCAACGACGCCAACGCCACGCAGGACGCCAGCGGCAACGACGCCGCCAGCCTCGCCGCCACGCCGGTCACCAACAACACGCCCGATCCGACGCCGCTGACCGCCACGCTGACGCTGGACGACAGCGCACTGAAGGCCGGCGAGACCACGCTGGTGACCATCACGTTCAGCGAGGCCGTTTCCGGCTTCGACCTGAGCGACCTCAGCGCGCCGAACGGCAGCCTGGGCGCACTGGGCACGGCGGACAACACCACCTGGACCAGCACCTACACGCCGTCCGCCGGCGTCACCGACGCGACGAACACCATCGGCCTGAACCTGCCCGGCGTGCTCGACATCGAGGGCATTCCCGGCAACGGCACGCCGGCCTCGGCCAACTTCACGATCGACACGCAGCGCCCCAGCGCCACGATGTCGCTCTCCCGCAGCACGTTGAAGACCGGCGAGACCGCGGTGCTGACCGTCAGCTTCAGCGAGGCAGTCAGCGGCTTCGACGCCAGCGACCTGCGCGTCTCCGACGGCGGCCTGGTCAGTGCACCGGCCACCACCGACAACATCGTCTGGACCGCGGTGTACACGCCGCCGGTCAACAGCAGGGCCGACGGCGCCACCATCGTGCTGGACCAGAGCGGCGTGTCCGACGCGGCCGGCAACGCCGGCCTCGGCTCCGCGGCCGTCACCGGCATCACGATCGACACCAAGCTGCCCGACACCAGCGCGCCGAGCCTGGTCTCGGCGAGCGTGAACGGCACCCTGCTGTCGCTGGCCTATGCCGACGACGACCGGCTCGACGTCGCGAGGCCGCCGGCGGCCGGCGCCTTCAGCGTGCTGGTGGCCGGCGCGCCGGTGGCGGTGAGCGGCGTCGCGGTGTCGGCCGACGGCGTCAGCCTGACGCTGGCGCAGCCGGTGAAGGCCGGGCAGGCCGTCAGCGTCAGCTACACCGACCCCAGCGCCGGCAACGATGCCGCCGCGATCCAGGATGCCTCGGGCAACGACGCGCCCAGCTTCTCCAACGTCAACGCCAGCAACAACACCCCGCCGGTGCTGAGCGCCACCCTCGGCCTGGACGACACGCTGCTCGCCGCCGGCGAGACCGCCGCCGTCAGCATCACGTTCAGCCAACCGGTCAACGGCTTCGACCTGGGCGACCTGGCGGCCACCAACGCCGGCCTGTCCAACCTGGCCAGCAGCGACAACATCCACTGGACCGCCACGCTCACGCCCACCGCGGGCGCCAACGGCGCCAGCAACGTGATAACGCTCAACCTGGGCGGCATCCGCAACGCCGCCGGGGAGGCCGGCAGCGGCAGCGTCGCGTCCGCGCCCTATGCGGTCGACACCGTGGCGCCCGTGTTCGATGCCACCGGCAGCAGCCCTGCCGCGGGCGCCACGGGCGTGGCGGTGAACGTGCCGCTGGTCCTGCAGTTCAGCGAAGCGCTGTCCGGCACGTCCGACCTCTCGGGCGTGACGCTGCTTAGCGCCGGCAACGGCGCCGCCGTGCCGGCGAGCGTGGGCATCGATGGCGCCGGCCGACTCGTCGTCACGCCGCAGGCCGCCCTGGCCTACGACAGCGCCTACACGCTGGCCTGGCCGGCCGATGCCCTGCGCGACGCCGCCGGCAACCGCGCCGCCGCCACCGGCGGCCACGGCTTCCGCACCGCGCTGAATCCGGCGACCGAGGTCGACGCCAACGTCATCGACGGCGCCCAGGTCGAGACCCGCACCACCCCCGAGCAGGACGGCGGCGAGACCACCGTGATCGAGATCGACCCGATCGCGCCCACGCGCGAGGACGACCCGAGCACCGAGAACCCCACGCTGGCCGACATCCCGCTCGCCCCCGCGCCCAACGCCGGCGAAGCCCCGCTGCTGTCGCTGTCGCTGCCGCAGGGCGTCGGCGTGCAGGCCGAGGGCCGCAGCGGCGGCAGCCTGACGCTGCGCCAGCAGCTGGTGGGCGCCAGCAGCGAACGCATCGGCGACCAGGCGGCGCTGAACCAGGTCATCTCGACCGGCATCGATGCCTTCATGCCCACCGTCAACGACGAAAGCCAGGTGACGCTGCGTGTGCTCGACCTGCGCGGCCAGGCGCAGCCGACGGGCGGGAATGCGCCCATCCTCATCACCGGCGCCAGCGGCCGGGGCGAGGGCAGCACGCTGCATCCGGACCGGCAGGAGGTGCTGCTGATCGACTCGCGCAGCCTGCCCGCGGGCACCACGCTGCAGCTCGACAACGTCGAATTCGGCATCGTGGTCGGTCCGCTCACGATCACCGGCGGCAGCGGCGCCAACCACGTGGTGGGTGATTCGGCCCGCCAGTACATCTTGCTCGGCGCCGAGGACGACGTGCTGCGCGGCGGCGGCGGCAACGACACGGTGGGCTCCAAGGGCGGCGATGACCGGCTGTTCGGCGACGACGGCGACGACCTGGTGGTCGGCGGCATCGGCAACGACACGCTCGAGGGCGGCCAGGGCCACGACGTGCTGCAAGGCGGCGCCAGCGATGCCGGCCAGTGGACCTTCCAGCTCGGCCCGGACGGCGTGCTGCGCAGCCGCTATGTCGCGCAGGACGCGCGGCTGACCGACGTGCCAACGGCCGAAGTGATCGGCCCCTGGGGCCGGCCGGACGAAGGCGGGATCGGGGACGCGCGGGTGCAATTCAGCTTCCAGGCCACCGACAAGCTCGCCACCGTGGCCCTGCTGCACCAGGCCGTGCTGGACCGCCTGCCCACGCTCGGCGAGCTGAACGAATACGCCGCGCTGCCTGCCACCGCGCAGGAGCTGGCGCAGCTGGCGTTCGATGCCTTCCGCGTCCGTCACGACGGCTTCGACGCCGCACCCGTCGCCATGCAGGTCCGCACGCTGGTCGAGGCCGCCTGGGGCAGCGGTGCCGAGACCGAAGCGCTGCTGCCCGCCGGCACGCAGTTCATCACCGAAGGCGGCAGCTGGGCCGACGCACTGCTGTACCTCGTGAACGCGCCGCTCGGCCGGGCCCCGATCACCGACGGCCAGGGCCAGCTGAGCCTGGCGCAGCCCTACACCAGCGGCGAGATCGGCTGGGATGCCGACACCGGCGCCGACGTGCTGCGCGGCGGCGACGGCGACGACCGGCTGGTCGGCGGCCGCGGCAACGACGTGATGGACGGCGGCGACGGCACCGACCGCGCCGTGTTCATCGGCCGCCCCGACGACCTGACCGTGCATGCCACGGTGGTGAACGGCCAGCCGGCCTTCGTCGTCAGCGGCCGCTTCGGCGGCGACGTCGACACGCTGATCAGCATCGAGCAGTGGGAGATCGGCAACAAGGTCTACGCCCCCAGCGCGGCGATGGCGAACCTCGTGCCCGGCCAGGAGTACGAACTGGCCGGCCTGCTGGTGGAACTCACCGGGGTGGCGCCGGGCTGAACACGCGGGCCACGCGCCCGCGCGGCAGGCGGCGCCGCGGCCCAGCACACTGGATGAGCGGCCATGCCGGCGCGGCCGGCGCGGCCCCTGCGCCGCTCAGCCGGCGTTCCGGGTCCGGGCCAGCTGCCGCTCGGTCATGCACCGCACCAGCTGCGCCCGGCTCGACAGGCCCAGCTTGTCGAAGACGTGGGTCAGGTGGCGCTTGACGGTGCCTTCGGCGATGCCGGTGATCTGGGCGATCTCGGCATTGGTCTTGCCCGCTGCCACCCAGCGCGTCACCTCATCCTCGCGCGGCGTCAGCGCGTCCCACGGCACGTGCACGTTGGCCCGATGGCGCGACAAGGCCTGCCGGCGCCGCGCCAATGCGCGCTCGATGACCTGCACCAGCCGGTCAGGACCCACCGGCTTCTCGACGAAATCGAAGGCACCGGCGCGCATCGCCTCCACCGCCAGCGGCACGTCGCCATGGCCGGTGACGAGGATCACCGGAATCTCCGCGTCGATGCGCATCACCGCCTCCAGCAGCGACACGCCGTCCTGCCCCGGCAGCCGCACGTCGCTGACGATGACGCCGGGGAACTGGGCATTCACCAGCGCCAGCGCCGGCTCCGCGCGCTCGAAGGACAACACGGTGAGGTCAGCCAGGACCAGCGCGTTCTCGGTGGCCAGGCGCAATGCGTGGTCGTCTTCGACGAGAAGCACCTGCGGGGGGGATCGATCAGTCATGCGGGCGCTCGCTTCAGGATCACATCGAACCACGCCCCGCCCTCGGGCCTGTTGCCGGCGCGCAATTCACCGCCAAACTGGCGCACCGCGGCCCGGGACATGGCCAGCCCCAGGCCCATGCCCTTGCCCACGGGCTTGGTGGTGTAGAACGGCTCGAAGACCCGGCCGATGGCGTCGGCTTCGATGCCCGGGCCGCTGTCCCTGACCGAGACGGTGACCCAGTCCGCTTCGGCACCCACGGCCAGCTGGATGGTCTTGCGCGCCGAGGTCGCCAACGCGTCGATGGCATTGCGCAGCAGGTTGAGCAGCACCTGCTCCAGCCGCACCGCGTCGGCCACCACCCTCAGTGCCGGCTGCGCTTCGGCCATCTCGATCACCACGCCCCGGCTGCGGGCCTCCGCCTCGACCAGCAGCACGGCGTTGGCCATGGCCTCGCGCACGGACACGGCCTTGAGCAGCAGGTCTGCGCCGTCGTCGTCGCGCGCGAACGAACGCAGCTGCCCGACGATGCGCGCCATGCGTTCCGCCATGTCGACGATCAGGCCCAGGTTGGAACGCACCTCACCCGTCCTGCCCTTCTGCAGCAGCCGCTCCGCGTTGTTCGACAGCAGGGTCACGGCGCCCAGGGGCTGGTTGATGTCGTGCAGGATGCCCGCCACCGCGCGCAAGGCCCGCTGGCGCGCCCCCGTCACCGAGCGCACCAGCCCGTACAGCAGCGCGCTCAGCAGCACGCCGGCCGCAAGGCTGCCCCACAACAACGTGCGTTCCGCCAGCGAAGGCGACGTGTGGTCGCTGAAGCGCAGCAGCCACTTGCGGCCGCCCATGTCCACCTGCGCCGACTGCTGGAACCGGGCTTCGGCGCGGGGCTGCGCGGGCGGCGCGCCGGGCGGTGCCGGCAGCGTGTCGCTGTCGAACAACTTGTTGGCCGCCGTGGGCGGCGTACCGACCAGGGCGCTGGACCAGCCGGCGTCGTGGATCTCGATCCGCAGTTTCTGCAGCACGCCCTCGGGCAGGGCGGCGCGCATCATCACGTCCAGCACGAAGCCGTGCCCCAGTGAACCGCGGTAGGCGGCGCGGCGCTGCTCGACGGTCTCCAGCGGCATGCCCGGCTGATACACCGGCAGGCGAACGATGTACAGGCCGACCGGCGGCTCCAGCGGAAGCCGGAACAGCAGGCCGGACGTCGCCAACCGATTCAGGTCGCGCGCGTTGTCCAAGGCCTGCGCGGAGTCGGCCGGCTTATCGCCAAGCCGCCTGACATCGCCGCCAAGCAAGCGGGGGACAAAGGGCAATTCGAGCGGCTCGTTGAACTCCAGCGGCAAATAGTGCGTGTCCTCGCCCGGGGGAAAGATGCGCAATGCCGGATAGCCCGCCGGGTCCATGCTGGTGTCGCCGCGCATCTCCGCCTCGAAGGCGACCCGCTCCTCGGCCGGCACGTACCGGGCGAAATTGAGCGTCATCAGGCCGGGATACAGCCGGGCGAGGTCCAGGCTCTTGAAGTAGCGGTGGAACTCCGGGCGGGTGACCTTGCCGCGGGCGTTGAAGAAGCCCCGGGCGTTGTACAGCACCGCGTTGTAGGAATCGATGCGCTTCTGGATGAGGCTCGCCGATTCGGCCACCACCACCTCGAAGCGCTGCCGGGCCTCGCGCTCCAGCAGGGCCTTCACGAGCAGGAAGATCGCCAGCGACGCCGCCAGGCCGAGCGCCAGCGCCGCCCACGCCGGCAGCGCCGCGGCCAGCCGGCTCGACACGGCATCGCCAAAGGTCGTCGAAGCCGCGCCGCTGCGGCGAAGCTTCTTCAGCAGAACTCGGTACATCGGCTTTCACGGTCCACCAGGCCAGGCCGCACCGCCCGCAGCCTAGCGACGCGCGGGACGGCCATGCAACATGGGAAACGCCGAACCCCATCGCAACAAGCGGGCCAGGCGTGAACTTCAACCGGCGGGGGACAACGGATGGACCATGCCGTCGAAGGCCGGCCCGCCATCGGGCTCCGGCACGTCACGCTGCGGCAGTCGCCGCGCCAGCCGCAGGCGCACGCGACGCACCATTGCATCACCGGTGTCCAGGTCCCGCTCCTGCACCGCACCCGTGGTGCGCGCCGCGTGCAGCATCGCCCGGACCAGCGCCGGGTCGCTGAAGCGCATGGCCATCTCGCCGCCAGGCAGGACTTCAACGGGCTGTTCCGCCGCCCCGAGTACCAGCGCCAGGTTCTTGGTGCTGCACAGCAGCAGGCCATCGTCGTCCAGCACGAAGACGGCAACGGAAGCCAGGTTCTGCAGCTGGCCGCAGCGCGATTCCGCCCCCTCCAGGTCGGCGCGCAAGCGCCTCTCGCGGGCCAGTGCGTCCTCGTTGGCCTGCAGCAGCGCATTGGCCGCCATCGCCAGCAGGCCGATCTCGTCCTCTTCGTGGCCCGGGGGCGGCAGCAAACGGTTGGCCGTGCCCGGCAGCATCACGCGCAGGCCACGGGCCAGCTGCCCGATCGGACGCGAGACCGATCCAGCCACCGCGAGGTACAGCACCAGGGCGATCAATGCCGCCTGGCCGGCCATGGCCCACGCGAGCAGGCACGCCTGCTCGCGCGCCGCCGCCTCGACATGGGAAGCGTCGAGCTGCAGGTACAAGCGGCCCGCCACCTCGGCGTTGCGGAACGGCGGCACCAAGTCGACCGCCAGCCAGTCGGGCGGCAGTTCGCGCGGCGGCACGGGTCCGCCCCGCAGCGCCGATGCGGCCGCCGGCGGACCGGAATGCAGCAACTCGCCATCGGCGCCCACCACCTCGGCGCGCCGCACCAGGGCGTGCTGCAGCAGGCCTTCGGTGACTTCGCGCAGCAGCACCGTGTCGGCAGTGAACGCGCCAATGGCCGCGGTCCTCGCCACCGCGGCGGCCACCTGGGTCACCGATTGGCGTGCCGCCTTCTCGGCACGGTCGTGGCCGACCCAATACGCCAGCCCCCCGGCCACGACCGAAGAAGCCAGCGCCACGCCGACCACGCGCTTCAGGAGCTGCAACTGCAAGGAACGGCTCGCTTTCACAGCTTCTCAGTCCGCATCCTCGAGCACGTGCACGGTCTTCACGCCGGCATCCGCGGCGGGCGGATGGCGAACGTAGCCGATGGCACTGGCGTTGCGGCGCACGATGTCGAGCATGGTCGACTCGCTGCCCAGCACCAGCGGCGGCATGACCTGCCCCGAGAACATCAGGCGCGACCAGTAGCTGTTGAGCTGGGCCCCCGACATGCCTGTCAGTGCGGCATAGAAGCCGGCCCGCTCCGCACTGTCGCGCGGCAAGTCGAACGGCAATGCCAGTTGCTTGTTCGGGAAGGCGCGCGTGCGGCCCATGAACAGGTTCAGCACCTGCTGCCGCGTCAGCGCCTCGATGGGATTGCCCGCATGGACGATCACGAAGTAGTCGGCGCGCGCACCGGCCGCAAAGGCCAGCAGCAGGACCGCACCCATCCCGCGCAGCACGGCGTTGGCAAGCCCGGCGCGCCGCATCGGTCAGAACACGAAGTCCAGCGCCAGCGACAGCACCTTGGCGCGCGCCGGCGCCTCGGTGCTGTCCGCCCACAGCGCGCTGCCGTTGGCGAACACCGATACCCGCTCGACTTGAGCCTTCAGCGACAGAGTGGCACTTGCGTCCCAGCGCAAGCCCAGTGCCGTGGTGCGCTGGTCGCGACGGGTCAGGTTGAAGGCCTGCGCGGCGCCCTTTCCCACCGCATCGAGCAGCGCCGCCGAGTCAGGCCCAAGCACCGGGGCCAGGGCAGCCTCCCACTCTGGTGATGGCTCGGATGGGCTGAGCGGACGGGTGCGGGCCGCCGTCGCAAAGAGAGTCCAGCGGCCTTGGCGGAAGCCGACGCTGGCGTAGGCATGCCAGCCATTGCCCGGCTCCAGGCTGCCGCCCAGCCGCGCCACTTCGCCCTGCAACAGCCACGGCCCCGAAGATTTCCACGCAGCGCCAAACGCCATGTAGCGGATGGAAAAATCGTCGTAGGGCGTGCGACCTGCCAACCGGGCGGCCTCCTGCGCCACCTGAGGAACCGGGACGGCGCGAGCCGTTGCCAAGCCAGCACCAAGGTCGTCCAGGATGGGCGCACCCCGTACCGCGTAGCGGCCGCGCGCGAAGCTGAGCTTGAGCGTCAGGCCGCCCTGCTCCCTCGCCACGCTGGAGCCGGCAAGGCGGTAGCCCCGCAACTGCATGTCGGGGTATCCGGCGGTGGCCGCCAGCGTCAGGCGGTTTCGGCCAGCAAAGGCCTTGACGCGCCAGGTCGTGTCACCGTTCTGCCAGGCACAGGCCAGATCCGCGCCATCGGTCGAGTAGACGGGCATCCAGCCATAGAACTCCACCGGCGGGCGAACCCACGGGTACGCAAACCCCACGTTCCGGTGGTCCGCCAGTAGAAATACGTCAGGGCTGGTGCGGCCCACGCGGATGTGGACGTCGGCGAAGGGCCGGTAGGAAACGAACGCCCACTCCAGGCTCTCGGCGGCCTTCCTGTTGCCCCCGCGACCGCGCACCACGGCCTGCGCCAGGGTTTCCCATTGCGGTGACAGGCGCCAGTTGAGCTGGAGCCCGACCCGGCTGTCGACGATCGGCTGCGGGCTGTCGGGAGACTTGGCCGGCTGCGTGAAGTCCCGTCGATAGCCCCACGGCTCGGTCGCTGAAGAGTCGATCCAGCCCAGGGTGCCGTAGCCGCTCAGGCGCCACGGTGCCGGAGCCGGCTCGTCTGCTGCCAACGCGCCACCGTGGAACAGGGCCAGCAGGGCTGCGAGGCAGCTCCATGTCCGCAAGGAAGAAGACCGTGGTGCGTGCATCAGAGACTCATGGAGCGACGAAATGTATCTTGATGTGAGCGCTTGAGCGGCCCCGCCTCGCGTCGAATCGAGCGCACCCGCGGATTCGGCGCAACACCCCCGTGAAAATCGCCCGCGTGTCCTGCACGGCGGCGGGGTGTCTATCGCCTGCGAGCCTTCCGTGGCCCGACCTCCACCGTGCCGACCATGCCCGCTTCGTAGTGGCCGGGCAGCAGGCAGGCAAAGGCGAACTGGCCGGGGCGGTTGAAGTGCCAGACGATCTCGTCGGACTGGCCGGGGTCGAGGTGGACCATGTGCACTTCGTCGTGGGCCATGTCGGGGTGGCGGCGCATCAGGTCGGCATGCACCTTCAGGTCGGCCGGGGTGCCGAGGACCCATTCGTGCAGCATCTTGCCGGTGTTGCGCAGCACGAAGCGGATGGTGTCGCCCTCTTCCACCTCGACGTGCGAGGGCGTGAACCGCATGGTGTCGTCCATGTCGATGAGGATGGTGCGGCGCACCTGCTTGCGCAGGCCGGCGATGCCGAAGTCGGTCTGCACGACCTTGTAGGTGCCTTCGGCATGGCGTGCGCCGTGGGCCTTGGGGCCGTGGGCGGCGGCGCCGCCGTGGGCCAGGACGAGCGCGGCGGCGCCGATCAGGCTGATCCAGGTTGTCTTGGTCATCGTGGGGTCCGTTCCTTGAGGGCGTTGAGGGTGGGGTTGGCAGCCGGTGGCGGCGCGCCGGGGCTGGCGGGCGCGAACAGCTGCTCGATGCGGGCCGCATCGAGCTGGCCGCTGAACGCGCCGACGCGGCGGCCGTCGATGAAGAAGTAGCTGCGCGGCAGCTCGCCGGCCCAGCGGCGGTCGACGTCGAAGCGCAGGGCCGGCGCGTTGGCCTCGGCGAAGAGCCAGGTGCGGGCGGGGTCGATGCCGTGGCGGCGCAGCGCGGCGGTGACGGCGGGCGCCTGCTCGGGCCCGTCTGTGGAGACGAGCACGAGTTGCCAGTGGCGGTGGCGTTCGGCCAGTTGCTTGAGCAGCGGCAGCTCTTGCAGGCAGGGGGCGCAATGCGCGGACCAGAAGTTGACCAGCAGCGGGCCGGAGGCGTGGCGGGTGATGAGGCGTTGCATCTCCCCCACTTGAAACGCCTGCGGCTGGGACGGCTGCGCGGACGGCATGAGTTGCGTCCGCGGCGCGGACGGCACGGCCGGCGCTGATGGCGCTGATGGCGCTGATGGCGCTGATGGCGCTGATGGCATCGATGGCACTGATGGCACTGATGGCACGGGCTGCACGGGCTGCACGGACTGAGCGGCCGCGAAGCCGGTGGCGCCGTACAGCAGGGCCAGCAGCGCGGTGCCCCGTGCCACCGTTCGTGCGCATGCATCCATAGCGTTCAAACGACGCGTCTTCATGGTGCCGCTTCCTCCGCGGGGACCATGCTCACCTTGTGGCCGATCTCGTCCGCCGACCACGACAGGAAGGCACGGCCGCCATGCGCCAGCAGCGCCGGGTGGTCGGAATTGCCCGCACTGCTGGCCAGAACCCGAGGTGCGCTCCACGTGCGGCCACCGTCACCTGACTGCCGCACCAGCACGCTGCTGCGCTGTCCGTCGAACTGCTTCCAGGCCAGCACCACGCGCCGCCCCAGGCTCAGCACCGCGGGCCGGCCGGGCTGGGACTCGGGGTCGCCGAAGTGCATGGTGGTGACGAAGCGCCGGCCACCGTCGAAGCTGCGCGCATAACCCAGCCGCGGCTCGTCCGGGCCGCCGCTGAACCAGGCCACGTGCCGCGTGCCGTCGGCCGCGATGGCCAGCGCCGGGCCGTGGTGCGGGCAGCCGTCGAGCTGCCAGCCGTCGTGGGACACGCGCTGGATCGCAGGCGTGGCTGTGGGTGCGGGTGCGGCTGCGGGTGCGGGTGCATCCAGCCAGGCCAGCGCGTGGTCGCGCACGTTGGGC
>CAMLJY010000057.1 GCA_946480465.1 uncultured Burkholderiales bacterium | reverse complement strand
CGGGCCCGCTCAATGCCGGGGCCAGGCCCTTCGCTGCGCTCATCCCTGACGGCCCCGTAGAGGGTGATGCAGATGGAAGAGCCCGCAGGGCTTCGGCGACGGGGCTGTCCCCTCGACGCCGCGCCGCACGCCGCCGCGCGCTTGGCCACCTCAATCGCCGAATAGGAAGATCGCCTCGGCTCGCTGGTCCGGGCCGCCGGCGTGGCGCGCTTCAGTCCTCCGGCAGCATGAAGCTGAAGGCCGCGCCGCCGCCGGGCCGGTTCTCGGCCCAGACGCGGCCGCCGTGCCGCTCGATGATGCGGCGCACGATGGTCAGGCCGATGCCGCTGCCCTGGTACTGCGGGCCATGCAGCTGGCCGAAGGGCGTGAACAGCTTGGCCGCGCGGGCGCTGTCGAAGCCGGGGCCGTTGTCCTGCACGCTGATGGTCCATCCGGCGCTGCCGCGCTCGGCCTGCACCAGCACCTGCGGTGCCGCGACGCCCTGGGTGAACTTCAGCGCGTTGCCGAGCAGGTTGACGAACACCTGGCGCATCAGGCCGGCGTCGATGCGCAGCTGCGGCAGCGGGCTGGCGTGGATGGCGGCGATGCGCTCGGCCGGCTGCGACAGCGCCAGCACATCGATCGCCTCGCGCAGCGCGTCGTCCAGCGGCTGCACGCTGCACAGCAGCCCGCCCTGGCCCACCCGCGTGAGGTTGAGCAGGTCGTCGACCAGGCGCACCAGCCGGTTCATCTGCGCCTGCACCATCGTCATCCAGCGCTGCACGCGGGTGGTGTCGCCGCGGGCCAGGTCCTCGTTGATCATGCCGGACAGGCCGGCAATGCCGGACAGCGGCCCGCGCAGGTCATGCGAGACCATGCGGTTGAAGGACTCCAGCGCACCGACCGCCTCCGACAGCTCGCGCGTGCGCTGCGCCACGCACTGCTCCATCGTCTCGTGGGCCTCGCGCAGCGCCCGCTCGGCATCCAGCAGCTGGGCATGGCTGCGCTGCTCGGCGGCGCGCAGCGCCTGCAATGCCGCGTTGGCGCGCTGCAGTTCGTCGCGCTCGGCGCGCAGCGCCAGGATCATGCGGTGGCAGCGGATCGCGGTGGTCAGGCTGGTGTAGAGGCGGATGCTCGTCAGCTCGGCCTTGGTGCAATAGTCGTCGATCTCGTAGTCGCGCACCGTCTCCAGCTCGGGCGCGTAGCCGGGCTGCCCGGTGCGCAGGATGATGCGCAGGTCCTCGCGGCCCATCTCCTGCCGCACCGCGCGCACGAGGTCCAGGCCGGCGTGCGGCGTTTCCATCACCACGTCGAGCAGCATCACGCAGATCGACGGGTCGTCGGCCAGCAGCTGCCGTGCCTGCGCGGCCGAGTAGGCATGCACGAAGGCGAGCGGCCGGCCTTCGATCAACGCGCCGGGCAGGGCCAGCTCGGTGGCACGGTGCACATCGGCATCGTCGTCGACGATCAGCGCGCGCCAGGGCGGCGCGGCGGGCGTGTCCGGAAGGGCCGCCTGCGGCGCTGTCCGAGGGTCGTCGCAGGTGGTCGAGTGAGCATCCATCAGACCGGCATTGTGCTGCCGCGGCAGGGCGCCGCGCCGGTCGCCGGCGGGGCCGCGTCCAGTATGCTGCGGCGGGGTGTCGCAGCAGGCTGGAATCGAGGGTGCAGGAGTCGTTCAGGCGCGTCATGGCAGGGCTGAAGATCAGCGGCACCGCCACCCGCGCCGCGCTGCTGAGCGGGCTGGTGTTCGCGCTGGGCCTGGGCATCCTCACGGTGTTCGCGCTGCGGGTGTTCGAGACCCGCTACCTGCAGCTGGTCGGCGACCGCCAGTTCGAGATGGTGCGCGCCCATGCCAGCCGGCTGGACGACAAGCTGCGCACCGCGCAGGCGGTGCTGGCCGGCGTGGCACGCACGATGGATGCGCGGCAGCTGGCCGACCCCGCGGCACTGCGGCAGATGATCGACTCGCGGGTGTTCCTGCACGTCAGCTTCGACCAGGGCATCCGCGTCTACGACCGCGCCGGCACGCTCGTTGCACAAGGCCCCGGCAGCGCGCGCATGGTGCTGCCGGCCGCGCAGCAAGCGTGGGTGGACGGGCTGGCGGGCAAGGCCGGCACGGTCCAGGTCTCGGCGCCCTTCAGCCTCTCGGCCGCGCGGGCCCAGCCCGGGCTGCTGATGGCCGCGCCAATCCTCGACGACGACGGCCGGGTCATCGGCACGCTGGTCGGCGGCCTCGGGCTGCTGTCGCGCCACTACACCGCCGGCATGCAGGACTACCGCGTCGGCGCGGCCGGCTACCTCTTCATCACCACCGGCGACCGCGTGATGCTGATGCACCCGCAGCGCGAGCGCCTGCTGCGCGTGGCCGCGGCACCGGGCCAGAACGCCGGCTACGACCGGGCGATCGAGCAGCGCCTGGAAGGCACGGTCGAGACCCGGACCTCCGACGGCCGCGACGTGCTGGTGTCCTTCGCGCGGCTGCCCTTCCTGGACTGGGTGCTGGGCGCCAACTTCCCGATGCCGGAGGCGCGGGCACCGTTCCTGGAGGCGCTGGACGCGGTGCGCTGGCCGCTGCTGCTGGTGGCCGCCGCGCTGACCACCGCGGTCGGCGTGGCCGTGCACCGGCTGATGCGGCCGATCCGCCAGCTGAGCCAGCGCCTGCTCGACGTGGGTGAAGGCCGGGCCCGGGCCATCGACGTGCCCGGCGGCGCCAGCGAGGTGGGCGTGCTGGCGCGTGCCTACAACCGCATGCTGTCGATGCTGGAGGCCAGCGAAGCCGCCCGCCGCGAAAGCGAGGCGCGCATCGTGCAGGCCAACGAGACCCTGGAGCAGCGCGTGCTGGAGCGCACCGAGGCCATCGAGCGCACGAATGCCGAGCTGAGCCGCATGCTCGAGCGCAATGCGCGCATGCAGGCCGAGCTGGTGCAGTCGGAGAAGCAGGCCGCGCTGGGCCGGCTGGTGGCGGGCCTGGGGCATGAGCTGAGCACGCCGATGGGCAACGCGCTGATGGTGTCGACCGGCATGCAGCGCATGGCGGCCGACTTCGGCGCGCGCGCCGCCGAGGGCGGCCTCGGCGCGCCGGAAATCGAGCGCTTCGCCGCCTACTGCCGCGACTCGTGCGAGCTGGTCGAGCGCAACCTGAACCGGGCGAACCGCCTGGTGACCAGCTTCAAGCAGTCGGCGGTCGACCAGATCGCCGAGCGCCGGCGCCGCTTCGACCTGCGCCAGACGATCGAGGAGGTGATGGCGACGCTGGAGCACCTGATGAAGTTCCGCCCGCTGCGCCTGCACCTGGCGCTGGCGCCGGACATCGAGATGGACAGCTACCCCGGCGCGATCGGCCAGGCGCTGACCAACATGTTCATCAACGCGCTGGTCCATGGTTTCGGCCCCGAGCAGTCCGGCGACATCTGGATCAGCGCCCGCCACGAGAACGCCGACGAGGTGCGCATCGAGGTGCGCGACAACGGCCGCGGCATCGAGCCCGGGGTGCTGGGCAAGGTGTTCGACCCCTTCTTCACGACTCGGCTGGGCCAGGGAGGCAGCGGCCTGGGCCTGTACATCGTGTTCAACGCCGTCACCGGCGCGCTGCGCGGCCGCATCGAGGCGCACGGCGCGCCGGGCCAGGGCGCGACCTTCGTCGTCATCGTGCCGCGCGTGGCGGGGGACGCGCCGGAAGCCGCTAGACCTTGAAGGCCACGGCCAGCTGCGTCAGCTCGCCGGCCTGCTGGTCTCTTCTTCAGCTGCAGCAGGCAGGTTGGGCGCTCACCGGCCTGCGGTGCCGCGGTGCCGTTCGAGTCGCGCGAGATACCACGAAGGAAAGCCGTGCCCCCGTGCCGCTGTGATCAACAGGTCCAGGTAGGCCGCGTCGGGCGGCTCGTCGCCCGGCGCGGGCGGGATGAAGCACAGCGCCGGCCGGAAGGCGCCGTCCGCGGTCTCCACCAGCACCGCTTCGGGCAGGAAGGTGCCGACGCCGTCGGCGGAGTACAGGCGCTGCAGTTCCTCGTGCGTGGCCTGCACCAGGATGCCGCACACCGCGTGCGGCGCGGAACGCGTCAGGCAGGCGTGCGGTGTGAACAGGATGTCGAAGCCGCCGAGCCGCGCCACCTCGATGCGCTCGGGCAGCAGGCCGCCGCGCGCCATCACCTCGGGGCGGATGAAGCTGCCGTAGAAGAAGACGGGGATGCGGCGCGGAGAGGCCGGGTGGGGTGTGGGCATGAAGCAAAGGCGCTGATGGAAGGCAATGGATGCTAGGAGCGGCCACCGGGCCGAACTCGCCAAGGCATTGCGCCGAGCCGCCAACGTGCCGCCCGTGCGGGCCCCACGCCCGCAGAATCCGCGGCCATGGACAGCACGTCGGCGGCCCGGACTGAACCACTGGCTTCACCGCAGCCCGCGGCGGCAGCCGCGGCCGGCTGCCGCGTGCGCCGCAACAGCTTCGCAGCCGGCGCCCAGGTGCCGCCGCACCAGCACGCGGATGCCCAGCTGGTCTTCGCGCTGCAGGGCGTGATGCAGGTGCACACCGGCGACGCGCAATGGACCATCCCGCCGCAGCGCGCGCTGTGGATGCCGGCGGCGCGGCGGCATTCGATCCGCCTGCTCGCGCGCACCGAGATGCGCAGCGTCTACTTCTCGCCCGCGCTGCTCGAGGCTGAAACGGGCTTCAGGCGGCAGGCCGAGGTCCACGTGATCACCGCCTCGCCGCTGATCCGCGAACTGGTGTGCGGCCTGTTCGTGCGGCAGCGCGCGCAGCCGATGCGCAGCCGCATGGCGCGGCTGCTGCTGCAGGCCCTCGATGAATCGCCCTGCCTGCCGACGCAGCTGCCGATGCCGGCCAGTCCGCGCCTGCAGGCCGCGCTGTCCGGCACGGCGCTGGAGGACCTTTGGCGGCTGTCGCTGGGCGAAGCGGCTTCGCGCGCCGCGATGTCGGAGCGCAGTTTCAGCCGCCACTTCAGCGCCGAGCTGGGCATGAGCTGGCGCGCCTGGCGCCAGCGGGCGAGGCTCATCGCCTCGCTGGACCTGCTGGCCTCGCCGCGGGCGGTCAAGGAGATCGCCGCCGCGCTCGGCTTCGGCGATGCCGCCGCCTACGTGTCGTCGTTCAAGGCGCTGATGGGCTGCACGCCGGGCGAATTCCGGAAGGCCGGCGATGAGTGATCACATCAGCCGGGTCTGCGCCGTCGTGCGGCGCATTCCGCGCGGCCGGGTGGCGAGCGACGGATGTTCACGGGCGCCGTGGCCGCCACGCCAGCACCAGCGCCATGCCCAGCAGCCCCGCGGCCACGCCGAAGCTGACGCGCATGCCGAAGGCCACCGCCGAAGCGGGGGCCGTCGCCACGTCCGCTGAGCCGGAGGCCTGCGCGAACACCGCGCCCATCGCACCGGCGCCAGCGATCAGCCCAAGCTGGCGCGACAGGTTGAGCAGGCCCGACACCAGGCCGCGCCGATCGGCCCCCGCGCCGGCCATCACCGCGGTGTTGTTGGCCGCCTGGAACACCGCATAGCCGGCGGTGAGCAGCGCCAGCGGCACCACGTAAGCCGCCACGCCGCCGGCCACGGGCAGCAGCGCCAGCAGCAGGCTGCCGGCCACCGAGGCCGCCAGGCCGGCCCGCGCCATGCGCGCCGCGCCGAAGCGGTCGACCGCGCGCCCTGCCGGCACGCCCCCGAGCGCGGACACCAGCGGCCCCACCGACATCGCCAGGCCCACCAGCGCGGCGGGCAGCCCCAGCGCCCGCGACAGGTAGAAGGGGCCGACGACCAGCGTCGTCATCACCACTGTCGAAACCAGTGCGCTGGTGGCCAGCCCGCGGCGCAGCGGCGCGTCGCGCAGCGCCTGGGCGAAGACGCGCAGGCCCGCGCCGTGGGTCCGCCCGGCACCGGCACCCGCCGCACGGTCGTCCCCCGGCACGTACCGGCGCACCAGCCACAGGCCCAGCAGGGCCAGCGGCAGCTTGACGGCAAACAGCGCGCGCCAGCCCCAGCCGGCGATCAGCAGGCCGCCGAGCGTCGGGCCCAGCGCCGTGCCGATCGCCGACAGCGTGCCCAGCAGCCCCATCGCCCGGCCGGCATGGGTCCTGGGCACGGTCTCGCTCACCAGCGCCATCGCCAGCGCCGTCATCACCGCTGCACCGGCACCCTGGGCCGCCCGCGCGGCCACCAGCAGCGCCAGCGTGGGCGCCAGCGCGGCAGCGAGCGAGGCCGCGGCGAAGAGCGCCAGGCCCGCCAGCAGCAGCCGGCGCCGGCCGAGCACGTCACCCAGCCGCCCGGCGCCCACCACCAGCGCGGCCAGCGCCAGCAGGTAGGACAGCACCACCCACTGCACCGCCTGGAAGGACGCGCCGAAGGACTGCGCCAGCGTCGGCAGGCCGACGTTGGCGATGCTGACGCCCAGCGACGACAGCAGCACCGCCAGCCCGAGCCCCGCCAGCGCCTGGCGCGCGCCAGGGGTCATGGTGACGGGCGCGGTGGAGGCTGCGTGGGCGGACGCGCTGGCAGGCACGGCAGCGGGTTGGCGCGGTGCAAGGCTGGTGGCAGGCATGAAGGCTCCGGAAGACGGCAGGCCGCGAGGCCGATGCCCGGAAGCCTAGGGGTCGCCCCCCGGGAGCGGAAGGCGCGTCGCGCGCAGGGAGTCATTGCAGCGGACGCCATGCATGGCCCTTGCGCCGCCGCCTGCCGCGGGCCGCAGCGACGCTTTGTTAAGGTCCGGGCATGCCGCTGCCCGACCTGAACCTGCTCGTGACGCTCGACGTGCTGCTGGCCGAAGGCAACGTCACCCGCGCCGCCCAGCGGCTGCGCCTGAGCCCGTCGGCGATGAGCCGCGCGCTCGCCCGCCTGCGCGACACCCTGGGTGATCCGCTGCTGGTGCGCGCGGGGCGCGGGCTGGTCCCAACGCCGCGCGCGATCGAGCTGCGCGAGCGCGTCGCCCGGCTGGTACAGGACGCCGAGGCCGTGCTGCGCCCGGCCGCGCCGCTCGATCCGCGGCAGCTGGAACGCAGCTTCACGCTGCGCTGCAGCGAAGGCTTCGCGGAGACCTTCGGCCCGCGGCTGATCGCCGCGCTGGCGGACGAAGCGCCCGGCGTGCGCCTGTGCTTCCTGCAGAAGCCCGACAAGGACAGCACGCCGCTGCGCGACGGCAGCGTCGACCTGGAGACCGGCGTGATCGGCACGGACATGGGACCGGAGCTGCGCGCGCAGGCGCTGTTCCGCGACCGATTCGTCGGCGTGGTGCGGCCCGGCCACCCGCTGGCCGAAGGCGCGGTGACGGCGTCACGCTACGCGGCGGGCCGCCACGTCGCCGTCTCGCGGCGGGGCCGCGCACGCGGCGGCATCGACGACGCGCTGGAGGCACTGGGCATGCAGCGCACCGTCGCCACCCTGGTCGGCGGCTTCGGCACCGCGCTGGCGCTGGCCCGGGCCACCGACCTGATCGCGAGCGTCCCCGAACGCCACACCGAAGCGCTGCGCTGCGGCCTGCACACCTTCGCGCTGCCGTTCGAGACGGCCGGGCTCACCGTGTCGCTGCTGTGGCACCCACGCCTGGACGCCGATCCCGCGCACCGCTGGCTTCGCTCACGCCTGCGGGCGCTGTGCGCCGACCCGGCGCCCTGAGCACCCCGCCGCGCAACGTCAAACCCCTTCCCGGGCCACCGCCCAGCACAAGCGCAGCGCGAGCGACTCCGCCACCGCGCCCGGCACGATACCGCCCGAAGCCAGCGTCCGCACCTCGGCACCGAGCGCGGCACTGCCGAGGCGGGCCGCGGACCAGGCGTCACACAGCCGCAGGATGATCTGCCGGCGCAGCACGACCCGCGGCTCGCCGTGGAACCGGCAGCCTCCGACGGCACGCAGGAAGTCCAGCAGCGCCTGGGGCTCTCCTTCGAGCACTTCGGCAAAGTGTGAACCGGTGTAGATCAACGCCCCGGTGATGTCGAGCCGGCGTGGCCGAAGATCTGCAGCAGATGGGCCGGCTCGGGAGGCGCCAGCGTGCCGCCGAAGCACAGCAACCGGTGCTGGCTGATCGCGTTCATGGGCGCACCTCTGTGCGCGGCCGCCGGGGTTCACGGCCTCGGCGCCGCGGCAGCGACCGGGCCGCGCGCCGTCAGGGCCTGCAGTTCGGCGCGGAACTCGTTGGAGTTCAGCGGCAGCGTTCGACCACTGGCCAGCTCCACGAAGGGGCTGTCGATGGAACTCAAGGTGGCCAGCACACGACCGCGGCCGCCGCGCACCTGCACGATGTAGCTCTCCCGGTTCAGGTCGCCGAACAGGTCGTAGGTGGCCGTCGTCATCAAGCGGGGATGGCGGCGCCCGTCCAGCCGTGTGTTCTTGACGAACTCGAGGAATGCCTGCGGATCCACGCGGCCCACCGCCTCCACCCCTACTCTCAGCACCTGCACGGCGAAGTAGCCCTTCACGGCGTTGTGGTCCGGACGGCTCCCGTAGCGCGCGAGGTACCTGGAGACGAACTGCGCCATGTGCGGCTGGGTCGACTCGACCGTGATCCCCGTGTGCCCGATCACGCCCTCCGCGGCATCGCCGGCCTGCTCGATCACCTTCGCCGTCAGCATCGGTCCTTCGCCCAGCACAGGGCGGTCGTAGGCCGCGGCCTTCAGGGCCAGCAGCGCATCGATCGTCTCGCCTTCGTTCAGGTACAGCACGGCCGCGTCGGCGGCCCGCGCCTTCAAGCGCTGCACCACCTCGCCGAAGTCCTTCTGCCCGGGCTTGATGCCTTCGTCGAACACGATGGCCGCGCCGCGGCGAGCCGCGGACTCGACAAGCACCTGGCGACCGCTGCGCCCGTACTCGTTGTCGATCCACAGGATGGCGAGGCGCCGGGCACCCAGGCCATAGGTGGCCAATGCGGTCAGCCGCGGAACGGCCCCCTGCTGCGTCAGCGAGGTGCGCAGCAGCGTCGGATGGAACTTGCGCGCCAGCGACACCGCCTCGCCGCCGGTGAAATGCGGAATGCCGGAGGCCACCGTGTGCTGCATCGCGGACACCGTCATCCCGGAGAACACGGGGCCGAGGATGGCGAAGGGCCGCGCCTGCAGGGCCTGCTTGGCGGCTGCCTGCGCCTCCTCGTCGCGCGTGTCGACGTCGAACTGGCGCAGGCGCAAAGGCTGGCCGAGCAATCCCCCCGCCGCGTTGATCTCATCGATCGCGAGCTGGTAGCCGTTGCGGAAGTGCGTCCCCGCCGCGGCACCGCCGCCGCGCACCTCGGTGATGCCAGCGATGATGACCTCGGCGCGAACCATGGTCGCGGCGCAGGCGGCCACGATCAACACGGCTAGAGTTCTGGCCAGCATGTCTTTGCTCCTTGTATAACTCGTTGCATACGCGTCCATGCACCTGTTTCCATCCCGCAGTCGGCAATCGGTAATCGGCAATTGCGGCCATTCACGATCTCGATCCGTCGAATGAAATGGCATGGAAGCAGCTTAGGCATGGCGCGCGACGCGCCGCAAGCAGAGGATCGAAGAAGTGCGCGCTAATCGCGCACCTTGGGCTATCATCATTCGAATTGCGGGTTTTCCCCGGTTCATCAACTCGGGGCGAGGAGTGGGGCCTTGGACGCGATACCCGTGGCGATCGACCGCAAGGACCTGATCGAAGGACTCGGCAAAGGCCTGCGGGTCATCGAAGCGTTCGACGAAGAGCATGCGCGCCTCACGCCGAGCGAGGTCGCCACCGCCGCAGGCATCACCCGCACGGCCGCGCGGCGCTACCTGCTCACCCTGTGCCACTTCGGCTACGCCGCCACGGACGGGCGGCATTTCTGGCTGATGCCGCGGGTGCTGCGGCTGGGCCACAGCTACCTCAGCGCGGCGCGCCTGCCGCGGCTGGTGCAGCCATTCATACAGCGGGCATCCAGCGCCACCGGGGAGACCTGCAACGTCAGCGTGCTGGACGGCCACGAGGTGGTCTACGTGGCGCGCAGCAGCAGTCCGCGCCTCGTGTCCATCGGCTTCAATCCAGGCGCCCGAGCGCCGGCCCACACGGTGGCGCCGGGCATCGTCATCCTGTCCACCTGGCCGGACGAGGCGGTTCAGCAGTGGGTCGCCGAACACCACTTCTCGCGCTACACGCCGTACACGATCACCGATGCAGGCCTGTTCCTCGAACTGGTCCGCTCCGCCCGCGCGGCGGGCTACTGGGTCTCGGACCAGCAGCTCGACCTGGGATTGCGCGGACTGGCCGTACCGCTGAAGGACCGCAAGGGCGAATGCAGAGGCGCGGTCGGCTCGACCCTGCAGATCCACGCCCAGACGGTGGGCCAGGTCGTCGAACGCATGCTGCCCACGTTGCAGGAAACCGCCCAGGCGCTGCGCGATCTGGTGTGAAGGCGGGCGCGCGCGGCCCGCGTTCGACGCGCGCCCTGCGATTCGACCGCAGGCCTGCCCGGCCCCAACTCATTCGACCGTGGTGTCGAGCCGGTAGGGGCCCGTGGAGAGATGGCGGCGAAGGAAGTCGACGCAGGTGCGCAGCTTCGGCGACTGCCCGCTGCGCATCGGCATCACCGCATTCACGTCCGCGGGCTGGCGGTACTGGGGCAGCACGCGCTCGACCTTGCCGGCACGCAGGTCGGCCGCGATGTCCCAGGCCGACAGCAGCACGATGCCATGGCCGTCCAGCGCCCATTGGCGCACCGGATCGCTGTGGTTGGAGCCCATGCGGGACGTGACTTTCACTGACTCCGTTCCTTGCGGGCCATCCATGCGCAACAGCCCGAAGGTCTGCTCGCGGTCACGGAACAGAAGGCAGTCGTGGTGCGCCATTTCGGCCAGGCTGCGCGGCCGGCCGCGGCGACGCAGGTAGGCCGGGGCCGCGGCGAGGATGCGGGTGCTGTCGACGATCGTGTTCACCACGAGGTGGGGCTCGCTCACCTCGCCGACGCGGATGTCGATGTCGAATCCCTCACCGATGAGGTCGACGCGGCGGTCCACCAGCTCGAGCCAGATGTCCAAGCCGGGATGGCGCCGCGCCAGCATCGACAGGATGGGCGAAACGTGGTTGCGGCCCAGCCGCATGCTCGTGCTGATGCGCAGCGTGCCGGTGGGAGATTCGCGGCCGCCGTGCACCTCGTTGTGCAGGCCATCGGCCGCCTCCAGCAGTTTGCGGGCCCAGGTGTAGGCGGTTTCCCCCTCTGTCGTGATGTGCACGCGGCGGGTGGTTCGGTTGAACAGCATCACCCCCATTGCACGCTCAAGCTGGGCAATGCGCTTCGTGACGTAAGCCGCGGAAATGCCCAGCTCCTGCGCCGCAGCACTGAAGCTGGAACGCCGGGCGACACAGCAGAACACGTCCAGCTGATCGAGGGTCCAGTCTCTCTTCACGGCTTTCCTTCACTGTTTGGAAATTGTGAATCGCGTTTCCGTCTCATTGCAGGCCGAAAGGTTGTCAGTAATCATTTCTCGCGTCTGCAAACAAGAGCGGAGACAACATGGGTCGAATCATCGACGGCTACTGCCGGCTGCTGGAATGGGCGATTGCCGCCGCCCTCGCCGTGATGGTGGTCCTGGTATTCGGCAATGTCGTGCTCCGCTATGGCTTCAATTCAGGGATCACGGTGTCCGAGGAAGTGTCGCGCTGGCTGTTCGTCTGGCTGACCTTCCTCGGCGGCATCGTTGCGCTGCGCGAGCATGCCCACCTGGGCACTGACCTGCTCGTCTCGCGCCTCGGCCGGAATGGCCGCCGCGCCTGCCTGGCCATCGGCCAGCTGACGATGCTCTTCATCACCTGGCTGCTCTTGCGCGGCAGCTTCGAGCAGACCTTGACCAATCTCGACGTGCATGCGCCCGTCACGGGCGTTCCGGTCGCGGTCTTCTATGCGGCCGGCCTCGTCTTCGCGGTCTCGGCCGGCGTCATCCTGGCCACCGACCTGGTGCGAACCGTGATGAACCGGGTCAGTGATGACGAACTGGTGATCGTCAGGGAATCGGAAGACCTGGCAGTGCTGGAGCAGCGCCACGTGGAAAGCATTCCGCCGATCGGGCAAGGCCCGCATTCGACGGTGTTTCGCCATTGAGGGCCAGGAGCCGCGCGATGACCATCTTCATCTTTCTGCTTTCACTGCTCGGCGCCATGGCGCTGGGCATTCCAATCGCCTATTCGCTGCTGGTATCCGGCGTGGCGCTGATGTGGCACCTCGACCTCTTCGACGCGCAGATCCTGTCGCAGAACGTCATCGAAGGCGCCAACAGCTTTCCCCTGCCGGCCGTGCCCTTCTTCATGCTGGCGGGAGAGATCATGAACACCGGTGGCCTGAGCCGGCGCATCGTCAAGCTGGCACTCGCCCTGGTCGGGCACCGCCGCGGTGGACTCGGCTTCGTCGCCATCGTCGCCGCCTGCCTCCTGGCCGCACTGTCGGGATCGGCCGTGGCCGATACCGCCGCACTGGCTGCGCTGTTGTTGCCCATGATGGTGAAGGCAGGCCACGACAAGGCCCGCGCCGGCGGCCTGATCGCCTCGGCCGGGATCATCGCCCCCATCATCCCTCCGTCGATCGGCTTCGTCATCTTCGGCGTCGCGGCGAACGTGTCGATCAGCAAGCTCTTCCTGGCCGGCATCGTGCCCGGACTGCTGATGGGCGCGGCCATCGCCTTTGCCTGGTATTTGGTGTCGAAGAAGGAGAACGTCCAGCCTCCGCCCAGCGCGACCCGGTCTGAACGGCTGAAGGCCCTGCGCGATTCCACCTGGGCATTGGTACTGCCGGTCATCGTGCTGGTGGGCCTGAAGTTCGGTGTCTTCACGCCCACTGAAGCGGCGGTGGTCGCCGCCGTCTATGCCACGCTGGTCTCCTCGGTCGTCTACCGGGAGCTGAACCTGCGCCAGCTGTTCAACTGCTTCGTCGACGCAGCCAAGACGACCGCGGTGATCATGCTGCTGGTGGCCGCCGCGATGGTCAGCGCCTGGTTGATCACGGTCGCCAACATCCCGAACCAGATGATCAGCCTGCTCGAGCCGCTGATCGGCAGCCCGACGCTGCTGCTGCTGGCCATCATGCTGCTCGTCATGGCCGTCGGCACGGCCATGGACATGACGCCGACCATTCTGATCATGACGCCGGTGCTGATGCCCGTCGTCAAGGCCGCCGGCATCGACCCCGTCTATTTCGGTGTCCTCTTCATCATGAACAACGCCATCGGGCTGGTCACGCCGCCCGTGGGAACTGTGCTCAACGTCGTGGCCGGGATCGGGCGCATGAAGCTCGACGAGGTCACGCGGGGCGTGCTTCCCTTCATGACGGCCCAGTTCGCCGTGATGTTCCTGCTCGTTTTCTTTCCGGCACTGGTACTGGTGCCGGCCCGTTGGTTCCAGGCCTAACGCGGCCGGCAGTTGGCCAGCGCTGCAGTTCCTTCCCCAAGCTCTGACAGTCGGAGACAACCATGAAGCGTTCATTCCTCAAGTTCCTGGCCGCCACGGCGGTACTGGGTGCCATCAACGTGTCGTTCGCGCAGGACATCAAGGAGCGCACGCTCAAGGCTTCCACGCTGAATCCCAAGGGGCACCCGATCGCGATGGGCATCGAGAAGATGGCCGAGCTCATTGCCGCGAAAAGCGGCGGCAAGATCAAGGTGAACGTCTTTCCCGGAGGGGTGCTGGGCAGCGACCAGGCGATCACGGCACTGCTTCAGGCCGGCACGGTCGAGATGCACGTCGGCAATTCGGGCATCCTGGCCTCGCAGGCCAAGGAGTTCGCCATCTTCGACTTTCCCTTCATGTTCGACAACCCGAAAGAGGTCGACGCCGTCGTGGACGGGCCTTTCGGCAGGAAGCTGCACGCCAAGCTCGCTGACAAGGGCATCGTCGGGCTGGCTTACTGGGAACTGGGCTTTCGGAACATCACCAATGGACGCCGGCCCATCAACAAGGCGGACGACATCGCGGGGCTGAAGCTGCGCGTCATTCCCAATCCGATCAATGTCGACTGGGTGACGGCGCTGGGCGCCAATCCCACGCCGATGCCCTTCCCCGAGGTCTACGCCGCGCTGGAACAGAAGGCCATCGACGGCCAGGAGAATCCCCTGACGGTGATCCACGCCAACAAGTTCAACGAGGTGCAGAAGCACCTCGTGCTGACCAACCACCAATACAACCCGCAGTCGGTGATCTTCAGCAAGAAGGTCTGGGACTCGCTCTCCGCTGCGGAGCGCAAGATCATCGAGGACTCGGCCGCTGAAGCTGGCCGTTATCAGAGGCAGCTGTCGCGCGAACAGGCCGGCGCAGCGCTGGATGCGCTGAAGAAGGGCGGCATGCAGGTGACCGAGCTGCCGCCGGAGGAGATCGCCAAGGTCCGCAACAAGGTGAAGCCGGTGATCAACAAGTTCGGCCGCGAGATCAGCGACACGATGAACGAGCTGCTGGCCGAACTGGCCAAGCTGCGAACGAAGTAAGCCTTTCGCCCATCGCTTCCCCGCGCGCGGCTGCGACCGCGGCACGCGCCGGGCGGAGCCATGCCTCAACGACAACGCCCGCTCCATCCATGACACGCAAGACCCGCATCGCCGTAGCCGGCGCCGGCTACATCGGCCTGGCCCACATCGGCGTGGCGCTGGCCAGCCGGAGCTGCCAGCTGAGCGCCATCGTCGATGTCTCCCCCGCCGCCAAGTCGGTTGCCGCCAAGGCGGAAGTGCCGCTGTACCGGTCGCTGGAAGAGCTGTTCGAGCGCGACCGGCCCGATGGCGTCATCCTCGCCACTCCGAACCAGCTGCACTTGGCGCAGGGCCTGATGTGCATCGAAGCCGGCGTGCCCATCCTGCTCGAAAAGCCCATTGCCACGTCGGTGGCCGAAGGCGAGCGGCTGGTGGAGGCGGCCGAGGCGCGCGGCGCGCGCGTGCTGATCGGCCACCACCGAGCCCACAGCCCCATCATGGCGAAGGCGCGCCAGGTGGTGGCATCCGGCGCGCTGGGCCGGCTGGTGGCCGTGATGGGCAGCGCGACCTTCCTCAAGCCCGACCACTACTTCGACGAGGCGCCCTGGCGCCGCGAACCGGGTGGCGGCCCGATCCTGCTCAACATGATCCACGAGGTGCACAACCTGCGCCTGCTGTGCGGTGAGATCGTGTCGGTGCAGGCCATCGCCTCGCATGCGGCGCGCGGACTGCCGGTGGAAGACACGGTCGCCATAAGCCTGCGGTTCGCCTCCGGCGCACTGGGCAGCTTCATGCTGTCCGACAGCGCGGCCTGTCCGCGCAGCTGGGAGCAGACCTCCCAGGAGAACAAGGCCTACCCCAGCTTCGAGGACGAGGACTGCTACGTCATCGCCGGCACGCACGGCAGCCTGTCGGTGCCGACGATGCGACTCCGGACCTACCCGCGCGACGACGACCGGTCCTGGTGGAAGCCCTTCGAAGAGGGTGTCGTCGGGGTGGTGCGCGACGACCCGATCAAGCATCAGCTCGAGCACTTCGGCGAGGTGGTGCGTGGCACCAGCGCGCCGCTGGTTTCCGCGCGCGACGGCCTGCTGAACCTGCGCATCACCGAAGCCATTGCCGAAGCGGCGCGCACCGGGCAGGTGATCGAGCTGCCGCCGTCCCCACCCGCGGCCTCCGGGAGCCCGGCATGAGCTTCCTCGTCCTTCACGGCGTCAACCTCGACATGTTCGGCCAGCGCGATCCGGTCCACTACGGTTCGCTGACGCTGGCGCAGGTCGACGAGCGCCTGCGCGCGCTCGCCGCCGACCTCGGGGTGGCGGTGGACTGCTTCCAGACCAACTTCGAAGGTGCGATGTGCGAACGCATCCACCGCGCCCACCGCGATCGGGTGGACGCCGTGGTAATCAACGCCGGCGCCTGGACCCACTACAGCCACGCCATCCGCGATGCGCTGGCCATCCTGCACGCGCCCGTCGTCGAGGTGCACATGTCGAACGTGCATGCGCGCGAGGCCTTCCGCCGTCATTCCGTGTTATCCGAAGTCGTGCGCGGGCAGGTCTGCGGCTTTGGCGTCGACAGCTACCTGCTCGGGCTGCGCGCGGCCGTTGCCGCCGCCCGGCAGACCCTCCAGACCCGTCCGGGCTGACCGCAGCGGTCGGCCGGCGACCCGGGTCGCCCTGCCCTTTCACCCACCGTTCGCCAACAAGGAGACTCCATGAAGAAGCTTTCTCTGATCGCCGCCCTGCTCATCGCCGCCGCTTCGGCGCAGGCACAGTCGAACGTCACGCTGTTCGGCCTCGTCGACCTGAACCTGTCGCGCTATTCCCCGGGCAGCCGCAGCAGCGGCGCCGGCCTGACGGCCATGAACGACGGCCACACCAACGGGCTCAACGGGTCGCGCTGGGGCATCCGCGCCAACGAGGACCTGGGCGGCGGCCTGAAGGCGGCGGTGGTGATCGAGTCCGGCGTGCTGGCCGACACCGGCAACCTGGGCCAGGGTGGCCGCGGCTTTGGCCGCCAGGCATTCATCGGACTCGGCACGGCCGCCATGGGCGAAGTGCGGCTGGGCCGGCAATACATCCTCAGCGACTCGGTCGTCGGCCAGGGCAACCCCTTCGGCAATGCCTTGGTCAACAACCCGACAACCGGCGTCACCAACGTCGGTCGCGCCCTGCCGATGTGGCTGAACGCCCCGCGCGCCGACAACACCATCCAGTACCAGACGCCCAGCTGGGGCGGCATGACGCTGGCCGGACAGTGGGCCCCCGGCGAGAACACGGCCGACCGGTTCCACGGCGCGCGCATCACCTATGCGGGAGGCGGAAGCTTCGTCGGCGTGGCCTACGAGTGGAACAAGGCGCGCATCGGCGGCGCGGACACCAACAACTCGCTGACCGTCACCGCCAATCACAACTTCGGTGCCGTGAAGCTGCTGGGCGGCTTTCAGCGCAACCGTGACCTGGCCTTGAACAGCGGCAACGGCGCGGCCGTGGGCGTTTCGAACCTCGTGGTCACCGGGCCGCGAACCTTCACCATGGACCGGCTCGATGGCTATACCCTCGGCGTCGAGGTACCCGTCGGCCTCACCACCCTGGGCGCCAACTACACCCGCATGAAGTACGCCAATGCCGCGGGCGCCGGCGCGAGCCTGGGTAAGGCCGCTCTTGGCGCACGTTATGCGCTTTCGAAGAACACCTTCCTGTATGCCGGCGCCTCGCTCGCCACCGGGGAGCTGAAGGAATACATCAGCCAGAAGCGCGTGCTCCAGGCCGGCCTGCGCATGGCCTTCTGACGACCTGCCGATGGCCTTCGCGGGCCGGGCCTGGCGCCCGGCCCGGTCGGGGCGCCACTTGATTCACACCTTCCGATCCGGGACCACCGAAAGAGCGTGCCGCGTGCACCGACCGACCATGCGCCGATCCATCGCCACCGTCTCGCTGTCCGGCATGCTGCGGGAGAAGCTCAGCGCCGCGGCGGCGGCCCGCTTCGACGGCATCGAGATCTTCGAGAACGATCTGCTGCAGTTCAACGGCACGCCGCGCGACGTGCGCCACATGGCCGAGGACCTGGGACTCGCGATCGAGTTGTTCCAGCCGTTCCGCGACTTCGACGGCGTCGACGAGCAGCGCCTGGCACGCAATCTCGAACGTGCCGAGCGCAAGTTCGACGTGATGGGCGAACTTGGTGCCACGCTTCTCCTGGTGTGCACCAATGCGCAGCCGGAGGCATTCGGGGACGTCGAGCGCCTCGCCGATCAGATGCACCGCCTGGCCGAGCAGGCCGCCAAGCGTGGCATCCGCATCGGCTACGAGGCGCTGGCCTGGGCGCCGCAGGTCAGCCGCTTCTCGCAGGCCTGGGCGGTCGTCCGCCAGGCCGACCATCCGCACCTGGGCCTGGCGCTGGACAGCTACCACACGCTGGCCCTGCAGGACGACCCGGCACCGATTGCGCAGATCCCGGGCGAGCGAATCTTCTTCGTGCAGCTGGCCGATGCGCCGTCCAGCAGCCTGGACGTGCTGACCCTCAGCCGGCACCACCGTTGCTTCCCGGGCCAAGGCGAGTTCGACCTGGGCCGCTTCGTCGGCGCCGTGCTCGACGCCGGCTACACGGGCCCGCTGTCGCTCGAGGTGTTCAACGACGAATTCCGCGCCGCGCCGGCGCGACCGACCGCGGTGGACGCGATGCGGTCCCTGCTGTGGCTGGAAGAGCAGGTGCGCGCCCGGCCCTCCGTGCACACCCGGCTGCCCCACGGGCAGCACCACCGGGTGCCGCTGTTCGATCCCCCCGCGGCACCCGGGTGGGACGGTTGGTCCTTCATCGAATTCGGGGTCGATCCGGCCTCCGCCGGACGGCTCGCGCGCTTCTTCGAAACGCTGGGCTTCCGGCTCATCGGCCGCCATCGCTCGAAGGATGTCGAGCTCTACGGCCTGGGCGACGTCCGGGTGATCCTCAACCGCCAGGAATACTCGCTGGCACGCGCCTACTTCGAGACGCATGGCGTGTCGGCCTGCGCACTGGCCCTGAATACGGGCGATGCCGCGGCGGCGCTGGCACGCGCCGAGGCGCTGGGCTGCATGCGCGTGCCCGGGCGCGTCGGCCACAACGAACGGGCCATTCCTGCCGTGCGCGCACCGGACGGCAGCCTCTTCCATTTCGTGGACACCGATTTCGCCGGGGACTCGGGATTCGAAGCCGACTTCGTCTTCGAGGAAGCCACCGCTGCGCCACCGGGACTGGACGGCGGCGCCTGCATCGATCACCTGGTGCAGGTCCTGCCCCCTGGGCAGGTCGAGCCCTGGCATCTTTTCTACCGCGCCGTGCTGGGACTGACGCCCGACGCCGGCAGCGTCATTCACGACCCGTACGGGGTGATCCGCAGCCGGCCGCTGGAGTCGCCGGATCGCCGGCTGCGCGTGGCCTTGAACGTGTCGGAGCGGGCCAGCACGTCTGCCGCGCGCAGCGTGCAGCGATTCGGCGGTGCCGGGCTGCAGCAGATCGCGCTGCGGGTGCCGGACGTGATTGCCGCCGCCCAGGCTCTGTCGGCCCTGGACGCGCCGCGCCTGGCGGTGCCCGACAACTACTACGACGACCTCGCTGCCCGCCACGACATCGACCCCGGCTTGCTGCAGGCCCTGCGCCGCCACCGCATCCTGTACGACCGTGACAGCGCGGGCGGCGAGCTGCTGCACCTCTACACCACGCCTTTCGAAGACCGCTTCCACGTCGAGCTGCTGGAACGCCGCAACGGCTACCAACACTACGGATCGGTCAACGCACCGGTGCGGCTGGCGGCCATGGCGCGGTGGCGCGAGGAAACCATCGCCCACTGAGATCTGAGGCTCGTACCGCCGCGCCACGTCGTCGGGGCCGATCGGGGGGACGACCCCACCGAGGGCGGCATGGGCGCCGCCATTGCCGGCGAGGCCCGGGCACCGGCCGGCGCGCATGGCAGGATGCGCCGCACGCGACGGCGCCGGATCCGGCGGCGCAGCGCCTGCAACGCCCCGAGGAGAGCCCCGACGATGAAGCCGCCCCTGCCCTTGTCCCGCCCGCCCCTGTCTGCCTGGCGCGCGGCCGCGCTGCTGCTGCTGGCCGCCGGCTGCTCCGCCGGGGCGGAGCCGGTGGGCGAGGTGGACACCGCCTTCAAGCTGCTCGGCCCGGACCACAAGGTCGTGGTCGAGGCCTATGACGACCCGCGGGTCGGCGGCGTCACCTGCTACGTGTCCCGTGCGAAGACCGGCGGCATCAAGGGCGCATTGGGCTTGGCGGAGGACAAGGCCGAAGCCTCGATCGCCTGCCGCCAGGTCGGCCCCATCAGCTTCACCAAGCCGCTGCCGCAACAGGAAGAGGTGTTCAGCGAACGCATGTCCATCCTGTTCAAGAAGCTGCGCATCGTGCGCATGGTCGACGCGAAGCGCAACGCGCTGGTCTATCTGACCTACTCCGAGAAGCTCATCGAAGGCTCGCCGCAGAACAGCGTCACCGCGGTGCCCGTCGACCGCGCGACGCCGATCCCGCTGAAGTAGCGGCTGCGGCCGTTACAAAAAAGCGGCGCCGGCGCTGTCGATCGCGCCTGCCTTCGTTCGTCGTCGGCACATGGCCCCCGAGCCGGCGGCACCCGCCGCCGGCCTCCAACGGGGCCTGGGTCAACGCGGGAACGGCCCGTCGCTGGCCCGGAGCCGATGCTCTGCACTCACACAACACCACGGAGAGATGTCATGCGATTCATGGTTCTGATCAAGGCGGACAAGAACAGCGAAGCCGGCGTGATGCCCAGCGAGGAACTGCTGGCGGAGATGGGCCGCTTCAACGAGGAGCTGGTCAAGGCCGGCGTGATGCTGGCCGGCGAAGGCCTGCACCCCAGCAGCAAGGGCGCGCGCGTGCGCTTCAAGGGCCGTGAGCGCACTGTCGTCGACGGCCCCTTCGCCGAGACCAAGGAGCTGATCGCCGGCTTCTGGATCTGGCAGGTCAAGGACAAGGCCGAGGCCATCGAGTGGGTCAAGCGCTGCCCGAACCCGATGCCGGGTGAATCTGAGATCGAGCTGCGCCAGGTCTTCGAGACCGAGGACTTCGGCGCCGAGTTCACGCCGGAGCTGCGCGAGCAGGAAGACCGGCTGCGCGTGCGGATCGCCGAGCAACAGGGCGTGAAGCCGGCCGTGCCCGCGGTGCCGCCGTCCAGTGGCGCCACGCCCTACCTGGTGGTCCAGGGCGCGGGCGATGCGATCGGCTGGTACCAGCGCATCTTCGGTGCCCAGCTCGTCTTCAAGCTGGACGCGCCGGACGGGTCGGTGATGCACTCCGAACTCAGCGTCGGCCCGGCGCGCTTCATGCTGACCGAGGAGCGGCTGGAACACGGCGCCCGCTCGCCGAAGACGCTGGGCGGCTCGGCCACCACGCAGATCGTCTACGTGCCGGATGCGGATTCGGTCTACGACGCGGCGCTGGCCGCCGGCGCCACGCCCGGCATGCCGATGGGCGACCAGTTCTGGGGCGACCGCTCGGGCAGCCTGACCGATCCCTTCGGCCACCAATGGTTCATCAGCACGCACAAGGAAGATCCCTCGCCCGAGGAGATCCAGCGCCGCGTGCAGGCGCTGTACGCCGCCAATCCGAGCGGCGGCTGCTGACCGAAGGGCGCCCGACAGGAGGATGCGATGGGCTCCCACACCGTGCAGGCGACGATCGAGCGCCCCTGGCGCGAGGTCTGCGACTTTCTCGGCGAGGCGCGCAACTACCCGCGCTGGGCCTCGTGGATCGGCGCCGCGCTGGAGCAGCAGCGCGGCGACTGGATCGCCCGCGGCGCGGACGGCCGCGCGCGCAAGGTGCGCTTCACCGAACGCAATGCCTTCGGCGTGGCCGACCACTGCCTGCTCGCCAGCGAGGCCGAGGCCCGCTTCATCGCGCTGCGCGCCCTGCCGCACGGCAGCGCGTGCGAGGTGCTGCTGACCTTCTTCGAACAGCCCGACGAAGCCGGCGCCGCGCAGCACGACCTGGCGCGGCTGAAGGCGCTGGTCGAAGCACGGGCGCCGGGGCCGCAGGCCTGAACCGGACGCCGGAAGGCGGCGGGCGCCGGGGCTGCCGCGGCGCGGGTCGCCTGAACGACGGCTGACAGGCGGGCCGCATGGCATGCTCGGCCGATGAACATCGACCTGAGCCTCACGCAATTGCTGTGGCTGGCCGGCGCGCTCGGCGTCGCCGGCTGCCTCACCGGCCTGCTGGCCGGCCTCTTCGGCGTCGGTGGCGGCGCGGTGCTGGTGCCGGTGCTGTACGAGGTGTTCGGCGTGCTGAAGGTGCCCGAGGCCGTGCGCATGCCGCTGTGCGTGGGCACCTCGCTCGCGGTGATCGTGCCGACCGCCCTGCGCTCCTTCCGCGCCCACCGCGCGCACGGCGCGGCGGACATGGACATCGTGCGCATCTGGGCCGTGCCGGTGGTGCTGGGCGTCGTCGTCGGCAGCATCGCCGCGCGCTTCGCCCCGGCCGGTGTCTTCAAGATCGTCTTCGTCGTGGTCGCCAGCGTGTCGGCGGCGCGGCTGCTCTTCTTCCGCAACGCCGGCAGCCTGTTCGGCGACATGCCGGGCGGCCTCGGCATGCGGCTGTACGGCGGCGTGATCGGCCTGCTGTCGGCGCTGATGGGCATCGGCGGCGGCCAGCTGTCCAACCTCTTCATGACGCTGTACGGCCGGCCCATCCACCAGGCGGTGGCCACCTCGGCCGGGCTGGGCACGCTGATCGCCGTGCCCGGTGCCATCGGCTACATGATCGCCGGCTGGCCCCGGGCGGCGCAGTTCCCGGACATCGGCGCGCTGCAGTTCCCGGCCGCGATCGGCTACGTCTCGGTGATCGGCTTCCTGCTGCTGACGCCAGCCAGCGCCTTCACCGCGCCCTACGGCGCGCGCCTGGCGCACCGCTGGCCCAAGCGCCGGCTGGAGGTGTGCTTCGGGCTGTTCCTGCTGCTGGTGTCGCTGCGGCTGGCCTTCACGCTGGGCTGAAGAGCCCGTGAACCTGCGCATCGCGCCCGCCTGGGGCCGGAGCGTCATGGGCCCTCACCCGCGGCGCTGGCGCCCGACCTGCCACAGCGCCCAGCCCATCAGCAGCACGCCGGCCAGCTGCAGCGGCGACAGCGCGCGGCCGTACACCAGCGCATCGACGCCGATCGCGGCGACGGGATAGATGAACTGCAGCACCGCGATCCGCCCGGCCGGCAGGCGCGCCATGCCGCCGTAGAGCAGCACGTAGGCCAGGCCCGTGTGCAGCACCCCCAGGCCGGCCAGCCAGGCCAGTGCGGCAGCGTCCACCGGCCCGCCAGGCGAAATGGGCACCCAGGCCAGCAGCACCGTGCCGGCGAGGCACTGCCACCAGGCCAGCGCCAGGCTGGTGGCGTTCCGCGCCATCTTGGCGATCAGCGTGACGCCGGCGTAGCTGAGCGAGCCGCCCAGGCACATCAGCAGGCCCGCGACATATTCGCCATTATGAGCGTCCAAGGCAGTACCGGGTTCGGCCAGACCGGTGGCCAGGGCCAGGCCGGCCAGCGCCAGCAGCACGCCGCCCAGCTGCGCCCGGCTCACCGGCTCGCGCAGCCACCAGGCCGCCAGCGCGATCACCCACAGCGGCTGCACATGGAACACGACGGTCGCCACCGCGATCGAGGTGCGTTCGATGGCCGCGAAGAAAAGCCCCCAGTTCAGCAGCATCAGCAGCCCCGCGCCGACCGCGGCCGCCAGCGTGCGCGGTGCCAGCCGCAACTCGCGCCAGCGGCGCGCTGCCAGCACCCAGGCCGACAGCGCGGCCAGTCCGAACGCGCAGCGGAACCAGACGGTCGCGAGCGGGCCCGCACCGCCCTCCTCCACGAAGACGCCGAGCGTTCCCAGCAGCAGGCCGCCGGCCACCATCAGCGCGGTGCCGCGGCGTTCCGCCGCGATCGAGGCAGGGTCGGCCGCGGCCGCGGCGGCGGGGATCGGGGCGAGAGGCCGGATCGTGCTCATGGACTTCCTTTGCAGCAGGTGCGCCGGTCTGCGCCCGGAGACTGCCGTGCGGTCACCGGACCGGCCTGCGTGGCGGCGCTCCGTGCCTTTCGGAACGGCGGCGAGGTTCCCAGGCCTTCGGGCTTCGCCCTCCAGCAGTCGCTCTCGGGTGTTCGCCTTCGGCGAGTTCCACGGGAACCCTGAGCGGCCAGTCCGGCGGGCGATGGCACCACTGTGCCGCCCGGCATGCCGGCCGTACAGCGCATAGTTCGGTCTCCTACCATTCGCTTTCCGAATCATTGGAGACATGCCGTGCAATCGACCGACCTGCAGCTGGACTGGCTGCGCTGCTTCGTCGCGGTGGTCGACGCCGGCTCGCTGTCCGCCGCGGCGCCGCTGGTGCACCGCTCGCAGCCGGCGGTGAGCATGCAGATCCGCAAGCTGGAACAGGCCGCCGGCTGCGCACTGCTGGACCGTGGCCCGCGCCACCTGGCGCTGACGCCGGCGGGCGTCGACCTGCTCGGCCATGCGCGCCGCCTGCTGGAGGTGCACGCACAGGCCCAGGCCGCGCTGCGCGGCGAGCGCCTGACCGGCGTGGTCAGCCTGGGCGTGCCGGATGACTACGCGGCGCGCTACCTGACGCCGGTGCTGCGCCGCTTCGCGCTGCGCCACGGCGGCGTCGAGATCGCGCTGACCTGCGAGCAGTCCACCGCGCTGATCCCCAAGGTACAGCGCGGCGAGCTGGACCTGGCGCTCATTTCGCGCGATAGGGCGAGCCGCGGCACGCTGCTGTTCAACGAACCGCTGGTGTGGGTCGGCGCCCCGGCATTCGAGGCCTGGCGGCGCGATCCCCTGCCGATCGCCGTGTACGAGGCCGGCAGCCTGGCGCGCCGCGATGCGCTGGCGGCGCTGTCGGCGCGGCGGCGGGGCTGGCGCATCGTCTACAACAGTTCCAGCCTGGCCGGCCAGATCGCGGCGGTGGAAAGCGGGCTGGCGGTGGCGGTGTTGACGCGCTGCAGCGTGCCGCCGGGGCTGCAGGTGCTGCAGGACGCCCATGGCCTGCCGCCGCTGCCGGCGATGGAAGTGGCGGCGTACCGCAGCCGGGCCGCGATGCGCTCGCCGGCGGCCGAGGCGCTGCATGCGCTGATGCTGGAAACGCTGCGTCAGGCCGGCTGAGGAATCGGCGGGGGGCTCAGGCGATCGTCGGCAGGACGCCGATGAGCGCCGGGTCCAGGCGCGCCCAGTCGCTGCCGAAGGTCTGCTCGGCGTAGAAGCGCATCAGCATCGCCGTGACCAGCGGCGATTGCCACTGGCCGGCCTGCAGGCGGCGCATCACGTTCGGCGTCGCCGATCCGCTGCCCGCGGCATGCGCCGCGAGCCGGGCCACCCAGGCGGCCTGTTCGGCAGGCTCGAGCAGTTCGAAGCGCCGACGCAGCTGCTGCAGCACCCTCGCCTGCTGGTCGTCCGCCTCCGTCGTCAGGCGCGGCGCGGCACCCGCCGGGCCAGGATCGGCCGGCCCCGGCGGCGCGGCAGCGGCGGCCGCCAGCCCGTCGTCGCCGGCTGGGCGCAGGGCGGCGCCGGCGAGCCGGTCCAGCACCTGGCGCATCGCCTGCGGACCATCGGGCGCCACGCTGCCGGCCGGGCGCTCTGCGGGCCGGCGCTCGGGCGCGGCGTGCGCGTCGCCCGCCGGAATGGACGGACCCGGCAGGGAGACGGCGCCCCGATCGGCCGGACGTCGCTCCTTGTCCTGGCTGGCGAGGATGGCCTTCAGATAGGCCGCCTTGTTGACGATGGGCTTGCCGGCATTGGCCTCGATGAAGCGCTCCATCGCGTCCAGCGCGGCGGCCATCGCCTCATCGCCGAAGCGCTCGATCAGGGCTTCGGCGTCGGTCTCGCGCACGCCCAGGCGGGCGGCCCGCAGCAGGCCGGTGACGTCCGGCGGTTCGGGCTTGTTCGGCATCGCTTGCGCCGCCTTCTTGCGCACGGCGAACTGCACGTCGGCAATCGCCCGGCCCTGCTTGTACTCGGCGAGTTCGACCTCGATATCGCTGACCGCATTGATCTCGCGGATCGCCGGGTTGACGAACTCGTTCTTGAACTTGCGCCACTCGCGCTGCTTGCTGCCTTCCGAGCCGCGCAGCACCTGCACCCACCAGTCCCAGGGATGGCGCGAGGTGACGCCCCCGGGGTTGTCACGGTAGCGCGCGCAGATTTCGTACAGGGCCACCGCGGTGTAGGTGCTGAGGCGGGCGATCACCTCCAGCTCGAGCCGCGCCCAGCGGTGGGGGCCGAGCATCTGCTCCTTGATGGTGGGCGGATAGAACCAGGTCACCCAGTTCTCGCCGGCCCGCTTGTACAGCCGCACTTCGGACAGCATGTGGAAGCTGCGCAGTTCGTCGGTGGGCCCATCCAGCCGCGGCGCGGCAGGGCTGCGGGCGGCGGGGTCGGTGGCGCCAGGAGGATCGAGCGGCAGCAGCCACTGTTCGCCTTCGGACAGCGGACGCCACTCGATCTTGGTCGACATCATCTGGTCGATGTAGCGCTTGGCATCGGTCGCGATGTTGTTGCCGGACCCGAAGCCGCGCAGGATGGCGTTCAGGGGAGCACTGAAGCCGGCCTCGCCGGTGTCGCCCTCGCGCTGGGCGATGTGCAGCATCACGTTGTAGGCCTTGCGGGCGGTGACGGTCAGGCTGCGGTTCAGGGGCACGATGGCCAGCGCGACGACCGGCTTGTTCAAGGTGGCCGGGGCTGCGGCTTCCTTGCGTTTGCGCGGGGTCTGGGCGTCCATGGCGCGCGAGTATATGTCCGGGCGGTCACGGACGCCTCCGGAGATGTCCGGCCGGCAGCGGACGTTTGTGGAGGCGCGGTGCGGATGCGCCTGTCCTCCGCACTGGTGCGGCAGCACCGGAGTTTCCGGACGGTTCAGGTCCGCGCGGCGGTTCGGCGGCACCGGGAAAGCCGGACGTTTCGTGCCGGCGCCTGCGCTTCAGCGGTCCGTCGCAGGCCGGATGGGGCCGGCAAATCCGGACAGTTGGGGAGCCGAGGCCCCACAGGTTCGTGCGTCGGCTTGTCCACAGGGGCCGCACCAGAATGACCGGACATTCCAGGGCGGAGACGGACGCAAGCTCAGGCATGTCCGGACAGCCGCGCCTGAAAAGCCGGACGCAGGGCCCGGAATGCCGGACGCTATCGTTCGTAAATCGTTGATGGCATTGAAGTTTTCGATCCGTAAATCAGTTTTGAATCGTTTGAAGTGCTCTGAAGATCTGGACTGATGCAGAGCAGAGGGATCGAACCCCTCAAACTGTCCGGAAAGTCCGGCCCTGCATCCGCATAAGACGCAGAAGTCGATGGCTGTCGCCAAACTGGCGTCTCACCTAGAATCCGCCGCAGTCGTATGTGCTCACGACAGGAAGGATGGAAGGGTGGACACCTTGGTTTTGAATGCAGCGCGCCCGATCACGCTGGAGGCGGTGGCCGAGCAGGCCGATCGGGTGAAGGCGATTGTCGAGCAGGTGCGGGGCGCGATGCTGGCGCCGAATGCCCGCAAGCAGGCACCGACCTACAACACCGCGCAACTGATGGCGCTGACGGGCCTGGACAAGAGCCAGGTCGACTACCGGATTCGCAAGGGAGAGCTGCCGACTGGGCGCCTCAACAGCACCGGATCGCGCCGTGAGTTTGACTTGCCCGAAGTGCGCACCTGGGTAAGGGACGTGCGCAAGGCCGAGCTGAGGCCGGAGACGGCAGAGGCGATCACGATCTCCGTCGGGAATTTCAAGGGCGGAGTCACAAAGACGACCACCGCCTTGACGCTGGCCCAGGGACTCAGCCTGCGGGGACACCGGGTGCTGGTCATCGATTGCGATCCGCAGGGCAGCCTGACGACGCTGTTCGGCATGCTGCCGGATTCCGAGGTGTCGGTGGACGACACCGTGCTGCCTCTGTTCACCGGCGAGCAGGCGGAGATCGCGTACGCGATCCGCCCCACCTACTGGGATGGCATCGACTTGGTCGCGGCAGCATCGTTCCTGTTCTCGGCGGAGTTCGTGCTGCCGGCCAAGCAGAGCAAGGACGCGAGCTTCGAGTTCTGGAACGTGCTGAATTACGGCATCGACCGCGCTCGGCTCGAGTACGACGTGATCATCATCGACACGCCCCCTGCCCTGTCGTACACGACCATCAATGCGCTGATGGCGAGCAACGGGATCATCATGCCCTTGCCCCCCAGCGCGCTGGACTTCGCTTCCAGCGCCCAGTTCTGGGACTTGTTCTCTGACTTGACGACGCAGCTGATCCGCAACCGTGGCGGCGACAAGGAGTTCGCATTCATCGACATCCTGCTCGCGAAGGTCGAGAGCACGGACCAGGCCAGCTCTTTCGTTCGCGAGTGGATCGCCGCGGCCTACAGCGAGAAGGTGTTGCCGGTGGAGATCCCGAAGACGGCGGCGGCCAGCACGGCGAGCGCGGAGTTCGGGACGGTGTACGACTCGAGCCCGAGCAACGCGAACACGCGGACCTTCAAGCGCGCGTTCGAGGCCTACGACCGTTTCGTCGAATTGATCGAAGACCAGGCGCAGACGTTCTGGCGCCGTCAGATCGGAGGCTGAAGCCATGGTGAGTTTGACCAAGAAGAAGGGCGCTGGCATCGATTTCGTGTTGCCCGGTTCGCGGCCGGCCAGCGGCGGCGTGGGCGACCAGTCGACCGAGATCGAGCGAGGTGGTACGCCGCCAGTCACGGATGCGGCCGGGGGGGCGGTGAATTCGCGGCCGTCGCCGATGGGGGGAATGGTCGGGCTTGCGCCGGAGGCGCCAACGGCAGAGGGCGCCATGCCGGAGAAGGCGGAGGAGGGCGGGGCTGCGTCGGCCTCGGGCGCCGTGTCTGGCGGGGCAGCCGCGGGTACGGGGACCGCGGGCCGGAGCGCAGTGGCCATGGGCACCGCCGGGCAGACCGGCTTGGCGGCGGATCGACAGCGCGGCCGGACCGGGGTCGGGCTGCTTGCGGAAACGGTCTTCGAGTCGCAGCGGCTCGAGCGGCGGATCGCCGAGCTGAACAGCCGGGTGGATCAGTTGACGGCGGAGCGCGGTGCCCAGGCCATGGATCCACGACTGATCGCACCGAGCCGCTGGGCGAACCGGCATCCTGACGCATTCGAGGGGCCGGAGTTTGAGCAGCTGCGGCGTGAGATCGAAGATGCCGGTGGCAATGTGCAGCCGATCAAGATCCGGCCGATGGCCGATGCGCGGGGTCCGGAGGGTGGCGCGCGCTACGAGATCGTGTTCGGCCACCGCCGGCATCGGGCCTGCCTGGAACTGGGCCTGCCGGTGCTGGCGGTCGTCGAGGAACTGAACGACGCCGGCCTGTTCGTGCAGATGGAGCGGGAGAACCGGGGGCGGGAGAACCTGTCTGCCTGGGAGCAGGGACGGATGTACCTGAGGGCGATCGAGGAGGGTCTCTTTCCATCGAACGTGAAGCTGGCGGCCGCGATCGGACGGGATCCGAGCGACATTGGCAAGGCGGTGCGTGCGGCGAGACTGCCTTCGGAAGTGACCTCCGCATTTCCTTCCCCCACGGCGATCCAGTTCCGCTGGGTTGCGGACCTGGAGCGTGCGTTCAGGGAACATGAGGCGAAGGTGCTGTTGACGGCGCGTGAGCTGGGACTGCTGTCACCGCGCCCGACCGCCATGGACGTGTTCACCGCCCTGACCGCCCCACTGCGGGAGCGGGGGGTGGGACCGTCCCACCCCTCGCGTGAGCTGGACTTTGGCGCCTTGGGCCGGGGGGCGATCCGGCAAGACAAGCAGGGACGAACTGTTGTGGAACTGCCGCCCGGAGCGGTCACGATGGAGCGCTGGGCAGCCCTGGAGACGGCGCTTCGCAAGTTGGCTGGCGGCTGACGAGCCGGATTCGCTCCCGGCGTCCAGCTGGGCGGGTGACATCAGCGAGGGGGTGGGACGGTCCCACCCCCTCCCGTCGGTCCAACAATCGACGAGCGACTTTGAACCGATGACGAATCTGGATCTGGCTCTGAATGCACCACAGTCCACCCCCAAAGGCGGTGCATGACCAGGCCGGCCGCTTCTCCGATGCCGCGAACAGCAGCGACTGCGACAAGCACATCGAGGCGATCAACTTCGCGCTGATGCACGACGACGGCAATCCCACAAGGGCCGGCCCGGCCAGAACCGTCACGCTGCCGTCGCACCTGCTGAGCAGCAACGGTGCGCCATTCCTGCGCCCACCAACTCGAGCCCGGTGAGGACTCCTTGAACGACCTGGACGACACAAGACGCGCCCTTCGAATGCTGGACCAACTCCAAATACCATCTGCGCCAAGCGCCAAGCGCCAAGCGCCAAGCGCCAAGCGCCAAAGCAAGGTGGTCCATGGCCCACCAACCCAACCGGAACGCCGGCGAGAACTGATCCGAGGGACATTTCTCACCGGCGCCCTGCTCACCTAGAAGGACCACCGCCCTTGCGAACAGGAACTGGACCCCACCGGGCTTGCCACGCCACCCAACTACCATAACAACGCGATAACTAAAGTTATCATCCCGCCAAAATACCGATGACCAGCCGCCCCGGTTGGTTCTTCAAGCACGTGAGCACCAGCATTCCCGGACACTTCGACCCCGACGGACCGCACACGGACCTTTTCTCGGCCCGTCCGGCACCGGCCCCGGCGACTCATGCTGCCGCCGCGACCCGGCGCAGGCTGCACAAGGGGCACTTCGCCTTCATGCGGGCGATCGTGCAGGGGGTCGATTGGCAGCTGGCCTGGGACCGCTACCTGCGATGGGAAGAGGAGGGCGGTGATGCCCGCGCCATGCGCGCGACGATCGCCTGGCTGCGCGACGAATTCGCGGCCGCGGCCCGGCGCGAAGCCCGCTTCGGCACGGCCCGGCTGGTGCTGATCGATGCGGCGCGGGTGCCCGACAACCCTGCACCGCTGCCCACGCTGGAGGATTTCGTCGACCAGCGCGGCCTGGAGGACTTTCCTCAGGCTGAACAGATCGCCCTGTTCGAGGCGGAGTTCGGGCGTGCCAGCCAGCGCCAGCGGCGCCGGGCGCGCTTGATCGCCCGCCAGCTGGAAGCGCTGGCCTGGATCGAACAGCAGGTGGCGCAGCCGCCTCGCGCCGGCGACAGCGTGGCCTACTGGCTGAACCCGCTGCTCGTCGCGCCGCTGCAGGAGGTGGGCCTGGGCACCCTGGGGGCCTTGCGCGACGACATCGACGGCCGCGGTCCCCATTGGTATCGGCGCTTGCGCGGCATCGGGGCCACCAAGGCGGCCCGCATCGCGGCCTGGCTCGGCGCCCATCGGGGCGGCCTGGACACGGCGGCAACCGCGGCGCCCCCGGTCGCGAAACCCCGGGGCGAGGGCGCCGCGGATCCCGCTTGGCTGCCGGCCGGGGCGGTCGGTCTGCGCCCCGCTGGTGGCTCCGACCGGCCGCCGGAGGGCGGTCGCCACAGGTTCGGGCCACTGGCCGCCGGGGTTGCCCAGGAGGTGCGGCCGGCCGAGCCTGCGCCGTCGATGGCGTTCATGCCCCCGGCGGGGCCGCCGTCGTCGCCGGCCGTCGCCAGGATTGCCACCGCCACCGCCACCGCGGGCGCGCCCGGGATCCGCTCGGCACCTCATGCCGGCCCAATCCTGCTTCGACCGCTCGACCGCTTCGTCCTCCCGCCCAGCGTCGACGGCGGCCACCGCCACGGCGCTGGCCTGCCCGGCGCCGCCGCGCCGGCCTTCCGGGATGATCGCGAGGCCATCGACGCCTGGCTCGGCGAAGCGCGGGTGCCCGGTGGTGCAGCGCCGCGCCCGGCCCACACCCGGCGCGCGTATCACCGCGAGGCCGAGCGCTTCCTGCTCTGGTGCGTGATCGAGCGCGGGCGGTCGCTGTCGTCGGTGGATGCGGCGGACTGTCTCGCCTACCGGGCGTTCATTGCAGATCCGCAGCCGCGCGACCGCTGGTGCGTGCGGCCCTCGCCCGGGCGCCAGTCCCCGTTGTGGCGGCCGTTCGCCGGCCCGCTCGGTCCGGCCGGTCAGCGCCAGGCCGTGGCGGCGCTGTCGAGCTTGTTCGGTTTCCTGGTCGATCGGGGTCATCGGCAGACCCATCCGTGGCGGCAGCGTGTTGCCGCCGACCCGAGCCTGCCCGCTGCCTCGCGCGCCAGCGACCGGGCGGAGCGACCGGATGCCGCGCCGGGGCGACTCGCCCCACCGCTGGCCGCCTCCTCGCCGCTGCGCGGGGCGCAGACGCCCTTGGCGGCCGCGGTGCCGGTGCTCGCCGCGGCCCACGGGCCGGCGCCGCGGGGGGCGGCGAAGCCGCTCGATGCCGCGCGCAGCCTCAGCCCCCGCCTGTGGTCCATGGTGTTGGCGCGCGCCGATGCGCTGCCGCCCACCGGCACCCACCACCGCCTGCGCTTCGCCCTGCGCTGGCTCTACGCCACGGGTCTGCGACTGTCCGAGGCGGCAGACGCGCGGCTGGGCGACCTGCACCAGGCGGCCCCCGAGGGGGCCGACCGCGGTTGGCCTGCAGGCGATCGGGCCGGCAGCGAGCAGGGCAGCGATTCCGGCAGCCATTCCGACAGCAACCCCGGCAGGAACTCCGGCCGCAACTCCGGCAGCAACTCCGGCAACTCCGGCAACGATGGCGGCAGCGATGGCGGCAGCGATGGCGGCAGCGAGCCTGGCAGCGAATCCGACGCCGCGCCCGCCGGCCCAAGGCATGGCTGGTGGCTGCGCGTGCGTGGGGGTTCCTCCGGCCGCGTGCGCGAGTTGCCGCTGCCGGAAGACTTGATCGCGGCGCTGCGCGAGTACCTGGCCACCCGCGGCCTCGATCCCGACCCCGCCGCGCCTGCCCAGCGCGAGGTCTTCGTGCTGGGCCAGTCGGCCGAGCGGGGCGAGCGAGCGAGCCGGCTGCCGTGCCCGGGCCCGGTGGACGCGCGTCGGGGCGTGCGCCCGTCCACGCTGGCGCGCCAGCTGAAGCAGCACTTCGGGGCCTGCGCGGCTGCGTGCGCCGAGGCGGGCGATGCCGCGGCCGCAAAGCACCTGGCCAACGCCAGCGCGCACTGGCTTCGCCATACGCATGCCCGGCACCTGCTGGCGAACGGCCTGCCGCTGGCCCTCGCGCAGCAGCACCTGGGGCACGCGGCGCGCAGCACCACGGCCGCCTACCTCGTGCCCGAGCGCCCACCGGGCCGTCCCGACTGGCAGGCCGCCTGGGATGCGACGATCGCGGCCCAGCGCCGCCGCGTGCAGGAGCCGGGTGAACCGGCGGCCGCGGTCGAGCCCGCCGAGGCCGCGGCGGCGCGTTCCACGGAAGACCCCGGCGAGCAAGCTCTGCGATGAACCGACTCCATTCCCCGCGGCGGGACCGCGCCCGCGTGCCCCGTCCACTACCGCAGCTCACACCGCAGCTCACACCGCAGCCGGCGCCGCAGGCTTCAGGCGCTGGCGCGCGGGGCTTGCTGGGTGGGCCCGCCTCGCTGATGCGGCGCCTGGCCCGGCTGCCGGCCGTCCTGCCGATCGTGCTGGCGGGACTGTCCTGTTCGACGCCGGCGCAAGCCGATGGCCTCACCCGCAACTGGGGCGAGGACCCGTTCCTGCAGCTGCGGGCCGATGACCCGCGCTGCCCCGAGCCGCGAGGCCCTCGCATGACGGCCGCCGAGTGGCGCGCGGAAGCGCACTGGCGCATCGAGACCGGCACCAGCTGCTGGCTGGCCGGACGCTGCGCTGATGCCAACGCCTACCGCTACGACGGCGCCATCGCGCAGGCGCTGTTCCCGCGCCTGCAGGCGCTGCCGGAACTGGCGGGTGGCAGCCTCTGGGCCTACCTGCAGCGGCGCATCCTCTTCGTGCAGGGATGCGTGGCCGACTCCGCACAGGCGCAGGCGGTCGAGGCGGCGATCGGCCGCGCCGCCGCCGCGTCCCCGGACTTGCAGATGATCGTGCCCGCGCTGCGCATGGGCAGCGATCCGGGGACGCCCTACCGGCGCCTCGACGCACCCTGAAGAGCCTGTGAAGGATTCCGCCACGCCCGCTCGGGCGCCCCAGACGGCGCCGCTCGTCGTTGCAAAGCCTTGATGGGGGAACGGCCACATCTTCGGCTTCGCGTCTAGATCGGCACCGTCTGGGACACCCGCTCGGACGCGCCGGAATACTTCACAGGCTCCGAGGCCATCGCCCGCCATGCAAGGCGCCGGCGCAGTTGGACAAGGCTTGCTTCTTTGCGGGCGGCCGAAGGCATTCGGCGCGGCCCCGCCGGCGTCGCCGCGGCGTGTCAGCGGCGATCCGCCCAGGCCAGGCGCAGCGCCAGCCCGAGGAAGCCCAGGCCCAGCAGCGCCTGCAGCCAGGCCCCGACGCGGCCTGAGGCCTGCAGCCGCCGTGCCGCCAGCGCGGCGGCGATGCCGATGGCGCTGTTGACCAGGGTGCCGTTGAGGGTGAAGACCAGGCCCAGCAGCCACAGCGCCGCGGTCTGGCCGGGTGCGTCGGCGCGGACGAACTGCGGCAGGAAGGCGATGAAGAAGAGCGCCACCTTCGGGTTGGTCGCGTTGATCAGCAGGCCGTCGCGGAACACGCGCGCCAGCGGCTGCGCGGGGCGCCCGGCGGTGGCGTCCGCCCCGGTGGCGCCGCGGCCCAGCGTGCGCCGGGCCGCCAGCAGCAGGCCGGCCCCGAGCCAGGCCAGGTAGCCGGCGCCCAGCAGCTTCAGCAGCGAGAAGGCCAGCGGCGAGGCCGCGATGGCCGCGCTGATGCCCAGCGTGGCCAGGGCGACGTGGAAGAGGCAGCCGGCGCCGATGCCCAGGGCCGCGACCACGCCCGCCCGCGCACCCTGCGCCGCGGCGCGCGAGACGGTGTAGGCGATGTCGGCGCCCGGCGTCAGGTTCAGCAGCAGGCCGGCGGCGATGAACACCCAGAGGTCGGTGATGGCGTCGAACATGGCGGGCGCGGTGCGGAGGATGGGGCCGCGATTCTGGATCGGGCGCCGCCGGCGAGCCGGGGCCTCGCCCCGTGTCAGCCGGGGCGCCGCGCCACCGCCTTGAAGAAGGTGTAGGCGAACACGCCATCGACCTCGGCGGCGCGGTGCAGCGCACGCACGCCCGCATCGAAGCGCCCGGCCTCCATCAGACCCGCAGCCAGCGCGGGCGCGCGCACCCCTTCGACCATCGCCGCGAAGGTGCGCTGCGTGAAGGCTTCGGCCAACTGCGGGTTCGAGCCATCGGCGTAGACCATGCGCGGCGAAACGCGCACGCCATCGAAGCCGGCCTCGCTCAGCAGCGGGTGCAGGCGGCGGCCGATCAGCGCGTCGCCGCCGGCGCGGCGCTGCAGTTCGGTCAGCGCATCGACGGCGGCGCGGGCGTCGGCGTCGTCGGGGTGCATCAGCGTCGTGCCGTGGTCGCCCTCGATCACCGTCAGCGTGCCGCCCGGACGCAGCAGGCCGCGCAATGTGGCCAGGGCCTGGCGCGGGCATGCCAGGTGCTCGAGCACGAAGCAGACGAAGACATGGTCGAAGCTGGCCGGTGCGAAGGGGGGCTGCATCAGGTCGGCCTGCAGCACCTGCACGCCCGTGACTCCTGCTTCCGCGCAGCGGCGGCGCGTGGCCTCGGCGGATGCCGGCTCGATGTCGATCGCGGTGATCAGCGCGCCCGGGCTCTGGCGCGCCAGCGTCAGCGTCTGCGCGCCGACGCCGCAGCCGGCTTCCAGCACGCGGCTGCCGGCGGGGTAGTGCGTGTCCGCGTGCAGCAGCTGCGCCAGCGCGCCGGCCTGGTCGTGCAGGCGCTGCTGCTCGCTGGATTGATAACCGTGGATGTACTCGGCCTGGGCCATGGGAAGGGCGTCCTGCGTGGTCAGTGGAATGCACGCAGTCTCGGCCCAGCGCCGGGCGCCGTCTTGAACGCTATTGCAGCGGTCCCGGCCCGGCGACGACGGCGCGCCAGGCGCCCGGCGTGTAGCCGAACTGCCGGGTGAAATGGCGCGTCAGGTGGCTCTGGTCGGCGAAGCCGCTGTCGGCGGCCGCCTGCGCCAGGCCGACACCGGCCGCGATCAGCCGCCGCGCCCGCTCCAGGCGCTGCTGCAGCAGCCAGGCATGGGGCGGCAAGCCGTGCGCCTGCTGGAACCGGCGCAGCAGCTGGTAGCGGCTGCAGCCGGCCAGGGCCGCCAGCTCGGCGAGGGTGGGGGCCCGCAGCAGGTCGTCGGCGAGGCGCTCGCGCACCCACGCGAGCGGGCCGGCGGCAGGGGACGTGTCGTCGGGCCGGCGCTGGATGCCGGCATGCCGGGCGAGCCGCATGCCGACGGCACTGAGCGCTTCCTCGCAGGCCAGCGCGGCGGCACCGTCGCGGGCGCCGGCGTGCCAGGCGGCCAGGCGCAGGAACAGGCTCTGCAGCGCGGCACGCAGCGGCGGGTCCTGGAACACCGGGCGGCTCAGCTCGAGCTCGCCCGGGCACGCTGCCGGCAGCCAGCCGGTGGCCGCGTCGGTTTCGAAATAGAGCATCTGCCAGCGCCGCGCCTGGCCACCCACCGGGTGGCCGTCGTGCACCTCGCCCGGGTTGCTGCTGATCAGGTCGCCGGCCTGGGCCTCGACGGGGCCGCGGCCGCTGGCCGAACGCTGGGCGCCGTGCTCCAGCCAGCCGATGCCGAGCGTTGCATGCCAGTGGCGGCCGTAGTGCCGCGCGCTGTGGATGCGGGTGCCGTGCACGCCGCGCCAGGGCGTGGCGTTGAGCTGGCAGTGGTGCGTGGTGTCGTGCGGCGTGCTCACCCGGGCAAGTGTGTCCTGAACCACTCGCCAGCGCGCAAGGCGGCGGTTTCAAGCGTGCCGGCCTCGAGAAACAGGTGCGTCGCGCGCGGGACGGCTTCGATGGCTTTCACGCCACGCAGCTGGGCCAGCGCCTCGCGGTTCAGGCGCAGCACCACGGGGTCGGCACCGCCGACGATCAGCAGCGTGGGCGTGCGCACATCGGACAGCACCGGTGCCGCCAGGTCGGTGCGGCCGCCGCGCGACACCACGGCGCGCACCTGCTGCGGCCGCTGGGCGGCCACCATCAGCGCGGCGGCGGCGCCGGTGCCGGCGCCGAACAGGCCCAGCGGCAGCGCTGCCGCGCCGGGCGGCAAGGCATCGATGGCCTGTGACAGGCGTGCCGTCAGCAAGGGGATGTCATGGGCAGTGGCCTCGTCGGCGGCCTCCTCCGGCGTCAGCAGGTCCACCAGGCAGGTGGCCAGCGATTGGTGCTGCAAGGCCTGGGCGATGCGCTGGTTGCGCGGGCTGCGGTGGTCGCTGCCGCTGCCGTGCGCGAACAGCACGAGGCCCAGGGCGTCGTCGAGCAAGCACAACTCGCCGGCCAGCGCCTGCGGGCCGATGCTCAGCGTGGTGCGGGTCAACATGGCATGTGACGTGGTGCGGTCGCTGTCCGACCGCGCCGCGCCGCCTCGGTTCCGCGTGTTACGGCCGGGAGCGTGTCAGAACTGACGGTCGCGCCACGGCGCGAACCAGCCCAGGCCGGCGGACGTGGCGCCGCGCGGCCGGTACTCGCAGCCGACGTGGCCGTCGTAGCCCAGGTCGTCCAGCAGCGCGAAGAGGTAGGGGTGGTTCAGCTCGCCGACGTCCGGCTCGTGGCGCTCCGGCACGCCGGCGATCTGCAGGTGCCCGACGCGGCCGCCGTCCGGCCCGGGGCCGAGGTAGCGTCGGAGCTTGGTGGCGACGTCGCCTTCGACGATCTGGCAGTGGTACAGGTCCATCTGGACCCGCAGGTTCGGCGCACCCACCTCGCGCACGATGGCATGGGCGTCGTCCTGGCGGTTCAGGAAGTAGCCGGGGATGTCGCGGATGTTGATCGGCTCGATCAGCAGCTGCACGCCCGCCGGCCGCGCCTGCTCCGCCGCCCAGGCCAGGTTGGCGAGGTAGGTGGCGCGGTGCGCTGCACGGTCGGCACCAGCAGGCAGCAGGCCGGCCATCACGTGCAGGTGCGGGCAGCCCAGGGCCTCGGCATGCGGCAAGGCCTGTTCCAGCAGCGCGCGCCGAAAGCGGTCCTCCTGGCCGGGCAGGCTGGCCAGGCCGCGCTCGCCGGCGGCGAAGTCGCCCGGCGGTGCGTTGAACAGCACCTGCTTCAAGCCGTGGTCGTGCAGCCGCGCCGCGATCTCGCGGCGATCGAAGTCGTACGGAAAGAGGAACTCGACGGCCCGGAAACCGTCCGCCGCGGCCGCGCCGAAGCGGTCGAGGAAGGCATGTTCCGGGTACATCAGCGACAGGTTGGCGGCGAAGCGGGGCATGCGGTGCATCGTCGCATGGCGCGCGCCGCAGGCGGTGCGGTGCACTGGGCGCGATGCGCCCGCGCCCGGCTCACGTGCGCCAGGGCAGGTCCATCGCCGCACCGTCGGGCCCCAGCGTGCGCACCGGGGTGGCGCCGAAGATGCCGACGATCTCCAGCGGCATCGCGCCGGTGCTGAAGATCTGGTGCGGCTTGCCGCGCGGCAGCACCAGCGTGCAGTCGGGGCCGAAGCGCTGCACTTCGCCGTCGACGTGCAGCTCGCCCCAGCCGGCCTGGCACAGCACGACCTCGTCGCAGTCGTGGCTGTGCGGTGGCGTGGCGGCGCCGGGCGCGAGTGTCTGGCGCCAGATCGACAGCTGTTCCAGGCCGTCGTCGCGGCCGGCCCAGGTGGCGTGGGCGACGCCCGGGATGGCGGCGGGCTGCGGCCGGGTCTGGTGGATCACGGACATGGGGGTCTCCAGGGGGTGAGGATTCGGGGACAGGCCAGTGCCCGGGCGCCAGGGACGGAAAGCAGTGTGTCGCCGGCGTGCCCGAAAGAGAAGTGGCGCGGAAGACCTAACATTCGCGACGTTTCTTCTTCAATCGGCAGTGACGAATGCACGGCCTGCAGACCCTGCTCGCGTTCTCGGAGACCGCCAAGCGCGGCGGCTTCGCGGCGGCGGCGCGTGAACTGGGCACCGCGCCCTCGACCTTGGCGAAGGCGGTCGGCCGGCTGGAAGCGCAGCTGGGCCTGAGGCTCTTTCACCGCACCACCCGCCAGGTCAGCCTGACCGCCGACGGCGAGCGCTTGTTCCAGCGCTGCCAGCGGGTGCTGGCCGAACTGGAAGAGCTGCAGACCGAAGCCGCGGGCGCCCGCAGCGCGCCCAGCGGCACGTTGCGCATCGACATGCCCATCGTGTTCGGCCGCAAGCGCGTGCTGCCGCTGCTGGCGCGGCTGGTTCACGAGCATCCGGCGCTGCAGCTGGACGTGCGCCTGTCGGACGCCTATGCCGACCTGGTGAAGGACGGCATCGACGTGGCGATCCGCGTCGGCGAGCTGCAGGATTCGACGCTGGTGGCGAAGCGCTTCGACAGCCAGCAGCTGGTGCTGGTGGGGGCGCCTGCGTACTTGAGGCGTTACGGCATGCCGGCCGGCCTGCAGGACCTGGCCGCGCACCGCCACGTGCTGTTCCGCATGCCCAGCAGCGGCCGCGACCGGCCGCAGCAGTTCAGCGTGCGCGGCCGTGTCGTCGCGCTGCAGCCGGCGCAGGGCGAACGGCTGAACGACGGCGAGGGCATGGTGCAGGCGGCGGTGCTGGGCCTGGGGCTGGCGCAGGTGCCCGACTACATGGTGGAAGACGAACTGGCCGCGAAGCAGCTGGTCGAGGTGCTGCCCGAGCACCGCCCGCCGCCCATGCCCATCCATGCAGTGATGCCGGCACAGCGTTTGGTTCCGGCCCGCGTGCGCGTGCTGCTGGAGGCGCTGGACCGGTGGCCCGCGTCGGCGGTCGCACCACCGCCGCGCCGGCGGCGCTGAAGCCGCGGATCTTTCCCCCGGCCGGCCCGCTCCAAGCGCCATGTCCCAAGCGTCGCTGTTCGACACCGAGGAATGGGCCCTTCCGCCGGGGATGCGCTTCGAGCCCGATTGGCTCGGTGCCGCGGACGAGGCCGTGTTGCTGGAAGCGATCCGCGCGCTGGACCTGCGCGACGCACGCTACAAGCAGTACACCGCGCGGCGCCGTGTCGCGTCCTTCGGCGGCCGGTTCGACTACGACCACAACCGCCTGCTGCCCGCGCCGCCGATCCCACCCGATTTCGAGCCACTGCGCACGCGCGTGGCGCAGTGGCTGGGTATCGCGCCCAGCCTCTTCAGCCAGATGCTGGTTGCCGAATACGCGCCCGGCACGCCATTGGGCTGGCACCGCGACGTGCCGGACTTCGAGTCCATCGTCGGCGTGTCGCTGCTGGGGGAGGGCGAGATGCGCCTGCGGCCCTATCCGCCTTCGCCGGGCCGGTCGTCGGGCACGCGCAGCCTGCTGCTGCCGCCGCGCTCGGTTTACGTGCTGGAGGGACCGGCGCGGTGGCGGTGGCAGCACAGCATCGTGCCGACGAAGGTGCTGCGCTATTCGATCTCGCTGCGCACCGCGCGCGGGTCGCCGCTGCTGC
>CAMLJY010000056.1 GCA_946480465.1 uncultured Burkholderiales bacterium | reverse complement strand
TGCCCTACTACAACAAGCCTTCGCAGGAAGGCATCTACCAGCACTTCAAGGCCATCGCGGAAAGCGTGGACCTGCCGGTGGTGCTGTACAACGTGCCCGGCCGCACCGTGGCGGACATGCTGCCCGAGACCACGCTGCGCCTGGCGCAGGTCCCCGGCATCGTCGGCATCAAGGAAGCCACCGGCAACATCGAGCGCGCCGCGCAGCTCATCAAGCACGCGCCCGCCGGCTTCTCGATCTACTCCGGCGACGACGGCACCGCCGTTGCGTTGATGCTGCTGGGCGGCCATGGCAACGTCAGCGTCACCGCCAACGTCGCCCCGAAGCTGATGCACGAGCTGTGCATGGCCGCGATCGACGGGCGCGTGCAGCGCGCGCGCGAGATCCACCTGCAGTTGCTGTCGCTGCACAAGAACCTGTTCTGCGAACCCAGCCCAGCTCCGGCCAAGTGGGCGATGTCCCGCCTCGGCCTGTGCCGGCAGGACGTCCGCCTGCCCATCCTGCCGCTGACCGAGGCCGGCCAGGCCCTGGTGGACCGCGCGCTGCGCGAAGCCGGCCTGCTGTGAACGGCGGCGCGTCCTGCGCCGCCTCTGCCCCCTTTCCCGCCCGTCGGCCGTGCTGCCGCGGCACGATCTGGAGATCCGCACTGTGAATCAGGTGTTCGTCGTCACCCCCGTCCGCGCCGCCACGCTGGCGTTGGCGCTCGCGCTCGGCGGCTGCGCCAGCGTCGAGAACCTCCTGTCGGGCGAAAAGATCGACTACCGCTCTCAATCGGCCAAGACCACCCCGCTCGAGGTGCCGCCGGACCTGACGCAACTGGCGCGCGACTCGCGCTACCAGCCGCAGTCGGGCAGCATCAGCGCAGCGCAGATGCAGCAGCAGAGTTCTGCCGTGCCGAGCGCGCATGCACCGAGCGCCAACGTCGCCGTCAACGCCGCAGGCGAGGTGCGAATCGTCCGCGACGGCAACCAGCGCTGGATCGTCACGTCGCTGCCGCCGGAGCAGATCTGGCCGGTGCTGCGCAGCTTCTGGCTCGAGCGCGGCTTCACGCTCGCGGTCGACAACGCCGAAGTCGGCGTGATGGAGACGGACTGGGCCGAGAACCGCGCGAAGCTGCCGAACGACATGGTGCGCAACCTGCTCGGCAAGGTGCTCGATTCGCTGTACTCCACGTCCGAGCGCGACCGCTTCCGCATCCGAGTCGAGCGCGGCACTGCCGGCACCGAGATCTACATCTCCCACCGCGGCATGCAGGAGGTCTACACGAACCAGCAGCGCGACACCACGATGTGGCAGCCGCGGCCGAACGATCCGCAGCTGGAAGCGGAGTTCCTCAGCCGCCTGATGCTGCGCCTGGGCGCCAAGGATGAAGGCGCCACCCGCGCCGCCGTGGCAGCGACGAACCCCGGCGCCACCACGGCAGCGGCCGCTGCGCCCGCTGTCGCAGCGCAGCCGCCGCGTGCCCGCCTGGTCAGCGGCGGGCCAGGTGCAGCGATGGAGGTGGACGAGGCCTTCGACCGCGCGTGGCGCCGTGTCGGCCTGGCACTGGACCGCGGCGGCTTCACCGTCGAGGACCGTGACCGCAGCGCGGGCCTGTACTACGTGCGCTACGTCGACCCCAAGTCCGCCGGCAAGGACGAGCCGAACTTCATCAGCAAGCTCTTCGGCTGGGACAGCAAGGAAGCCTCCAGCGCGCTGCAGCGCTATCGCCTGTCGGTGAAGACCACCGGCACCAAGACTCAGGTGACGGTGCTGAACAACCAGGGCAATGCAGACTCCGGCGAAGCCGCCCGGCAGATCGTCGCGCGCCTGGTCGACGAGCTGAAATAACGCGTTAATCGAGCGGCACCGTCACGGCGGTGCCCGATTCGAGAGGTCATGAAAAAAGCCGCCCGAGGGCGGCTTTTCGTGCTCTGAACTGAGTGATCAGTTGCTGGCGGCGGAAGCGGGAGCGGCGGCCGAAGCAGCGGCGTCCGGAGCCGAGGCGGGAGCCGAAGCAGCTTCCGGGGCGGGTGCCGGAGCGGCGACCGGAGCGGGAGCGGGGGCCGGAGCCTCTTCCTTCTTGCCGCAGGCGGCGAGCGCAACAGCAGCGACCATGGAAGCCAACAGGAGCGACTTGTTCATTTGTGTCCTCAGTGAAAAGTGTCGACCAATTACCGGTAATGGATTCGACCGTCCCCCCAGCGGAGGCCAGAGTGGCGGACTTTGTTCAGAACCCGGACTCAGAAAGCTCGAGCCTCTCTGAAGTCCAGCCGAGCATTATAGCCATATGAATTAGGGGAGATCCCTACAGACCCAGCACAGTCGCTGGCCAACCGGGGGCGCAGCGTTGCGCAATAGCCTCACTTGTCTCGACAAGCTGCCGCACATCGGCGGCGGCAGTGGCTCGGCGAGCCCGCCACCGAGCCGCGTCCAGCATCTCCAGGCCGACGTCGCCTGCCACCAGCAGCCCGGGCAACTCCATCCTGTCTTCTTCATCGGGCTGCCAGGCCTGCACGCAATGCGACCAGTCCCGCCGCCACGCGGCCAACCTCGGGTGCCTGCGCGCCATCGAGGCGTAATCGGCGGCGACGAAGTGCATGACGCGGCCTGTGCCGCCCTTCGCCCAGCGCTGCAGCGCGTCCAGCACTGCAGCGTCGTCAAAGGGCCAATCGAGGAAATCCGGGGCGATGCACCAAACGCTGCGCACGCCACGCGCGGGCAGGTCCACCAGCAGGTCTCGCCAGGCGGCGGTGCAGGCCTCGCGGCCCTCGATGACATGCGATTCACTCATCATGACGCCTCCTCGTCCACCCGCAGCCAACCGGCCTCGGCCCAGTCCGCCAGCAAAGCCCGCGCGTCCTCGCTGGCGCGCGCCAGGTCCGCGGCATTCAGGCAACGATCGTCCGCCAGGCGCTGCATCAACCGCGCATCGCGCCCGCCGGCCCGAAACGCCTCGCCGTTGATGAACACATGACGATCGTCGTACAGCATGCGGGTGCGCCGGTCCAGTCGCAGCGCCACCGGCGCCACCGGCAGCCCGTCACCGGCATCGAACCACACCTGCGCCTTCGGCTCCGTGAGCCAGCACCCCAGGGCCTGGGGCAGTGCATCGGGATCCGCCAGCGCGCGCCGCACGGCATCGGCGGCGAAGGCGGCCAGCGCCTCGGGAACGCGGCCCGGCGTTGCGGTCGCGGGCTCGGCACGGTCGCGGTAGATCGGATCGAAACCCTCCCCCACCTGCTCGCCGGCCCGCTCCGCCAGGTGTTGCAGCAGCTGCGCCGCCAGGCTGATGCGGCCCGGCGCGCGAAACCCGATCGAGCAGGTCATGCATTCGTCTTCGGCGATGCCGTCGTGGCCCCATAGCGGCGGCAGGTAAAGCATGTCACCTGGCTCCAGCACCCACTCCTCGGTCGGCTGGAAATGGCGCAGGATCTTCACCGGCAGGCCATCGACCAGCGACGCATCCGGGACAGGGCCGATGCGCCAGCGCCGACGGCCGTGCACCTGCAGCAGGAAGACGTCGTAGGAATCGAGGTGCGGGCCGACCCCGCCTCCGGGCGTCGCGAACGAGATCATCAGGTCATCGAGCCGAGCGGCGGGCACGAAGCGGAAGCGGTCCAGCATGGCCGCGGCAAGCTCGTCATGCAGATCCACCCCTTGCACCAGCAGCGTCCAGTCGGGCTGCGACAGTGGCGGCAACGAGCGCTTGCCGAGCGGCCCTCGGCGCATCGTCCATCGCGCGCCGCTGCGGCGCACGAGGCGCGATTCGACGTCGTCGCGCTGCGCCAGCTCGAACAGCGCCGGCCTGGCCAGCGGCGGCGACACACCGGGCCAGGCGCCGCGCACCATCAGCGGCTTTTTCTGCCAATGGCGGCGCATGAAGGTCTGGGGCGAGATGCCGCCGAGCAAGGCGGTGGGCTGGTCCACGGGCATCAGCGTCCGCCCCGCCGCCCGAAGCGCGATGAACGCCCCTCGTGGGCTGCGAAGGTGAGCAGGGAGTCGGTCATACGGGTCATTGTCGCCGCCGCCTGCCGGGGTGGATGCTTGTGCGATCATCCCCCGATGCTGATCTCGTCCCCTTGCGTCGTGAGCCTGACGTGGACCCTGGCCGATGGCCAGGGCGAGGCCATCGACGAACTCACCGAGCCGATGGAGTTCTATTACGGCGGTGACGACCTGCTGCCCAAGCTGGAAGCCGCGCTGGATGGCCAGAGCCCAGGCTTCGAGACTCACCTGCACCTGGAGCCGGAGCAGGCCTTCGGCGACTACGACGCGCGGCTGGTCTGCTTCGAGGACCGCTCCTTGTTCCCGGAAACGATCGAGGAAGGCATGCAGTTCGACGGCCTGCCCGAAGGCGCGCAGACCGTGGGCATGCCACCCGACGCGATCTACACCGTGACCGAGCTGTACCCGACCCATGTCGTGCTCGACGGCAATCACCCGCTCGCCGGCATGGCGCTGCAGCTGCACGTCAAGGTGGTCGACGTCCGCTCGGCCACCGACGAAGAGCGCGAGGCAGGTTCCGTTGCCGAGAGCCTGCTGAGCGTGGTGTCCACGCTGCCGGGCTCGTCGACGCTGCATTGACGCCCCGGCCGCATGCGCGGCCGTCATCGCACCGACACCGGTCCGTCACGCCGGATTCATCGCCGCTGTCCAGACTCGCGGGTTTCCACAACCCACCAGTGCGAGCGACATGACACGCCCCGGCGATACCCAGCGGCAACACCTCCACGACGACGAAGATCACAACACGTCGGCCAATCCCAGCTTCGAGTCGGTGCTGCAGGCGCGGCTGCAGCGGCGGTCGCTGTTGCGCGGCGGGGTCGGCAGCGCGGCCGCGGCGGTGTTCGGCAGCCTGTCGCTCGCCGCCTGCTCCAGCGACGGCGACGATGCGCCGGCACCCGCCCCGGCCCCTCCGGCGCCGGAACGCCTGCTCGCCTTCAGCGCCGTGGGCAAGAGCCTGGCCGACAGCGTTGTCGTGCCCGCCGGCTACACGGCCCGCGTCATTTATGCGTTGGGTGACCCGCTGACAGGCACCACCCCTGCCTTCAAGAACGACGGCACCGACGGCAACTTCGACCAGCGCGCAGGCGACCACCACGACGGCATGGAGTGGTTCGGGCTGAGCAGCAGCGGCGCACCCTCGACCACGGCGGTGGACCGCGGACTGCTCGCGATCAACCACGAAGCGACGACGGACGAGCGCCTCAGCTCCTTCTTCCTGCACCCGACCGGCGGCACGACGACGCTGCCGCGCCCGGCGGCCGAGGTCGACAAGGAGATGGCGGTGCACGGCATCTCCGTGGTCGAGGTGGCGAAGACCGGTGGCCAATGGGTCACCGTGCCGGCCTCGCCCTTCAACTTCCGCCTGACACAGTTGTCGGACATCGAGATCGCCGGCCCCGCGCGCGGCGATGCCCTGATGGTCACCAAGTACTCCCCCACCGGCACCAACACCCGGGGTACGCTGAACAACTGCGGCACCGGCCTGACGCCGTGGAACACGCTGCTGACCGGCGAGGAGAACTGGTCCGGCTACTTCTCCCGCGCCAGCGGCGACAACGCGGCCCGCGGCAACGACAAGAGCGTGGCGGCACTGAACCGCTACGGCCGGCCCGAAGGCGCGGCGTCGCGCCACGGCTGGGAAACGGGCGGCACCGAAGACCGCTTCGCCCGCTGGATCAATGCCCGCACCGGCAGCTCGGCCGACGGCAGCGACGACTACCGCAACGAGATGAACGGCATGGGCTACATCGTCGAAGTCGATGCCTACGACAAGACGAAGAAGGCCCGCAAGCGCACCGCGCTCGGCCGCTTCGCCCACGAAAGCGCGGCGTTCCTGAAGCCGGTGGCCGGCAAGCCGCTGGCCGTCTACATGGGCGACGACTCGCGCAACGAGTACATCTACCGCTATACCTCCGCGGCCAACTGGGACGCCGCCGACGCCGCGCCCGCCAACCGCCTGGCCGCCGGCGACAAGTACCTGGACAACGGCAAGCTGTACGTCGCCAAGTTCAATGCGGATGGCACGGGCCAGTGGATCGAGCTGTCGATCACCAATCCGGCGGTCGCGTCGTATGCGGGTTATTCATTCGCCAACCAGGCCGACGTGCTTGTCAATGCCCGCCTCGCGGCCGACGCCGTCGGGGCGACGAAGATGGATCGCCCCGAGTGGTGCGCCGTCAGCCCGACGACCGACGAGGTCTACTTCACGCTGACCAACAACAGCAACCGCCGCGTCGATGCGAGCGGCTCCTCGCAGACCCCGCTGGACGCGGCCAACCCGCGCGCCTACAGCGACCTGCGCGGCACGTCGACGACGGCACAGCAAGGCAACGTCAACGGCCACATCCTTCGCCTGAAGGAAGGCACCGCCGGCAGCACGGCCACCACCTTCACCTGGGACGTCTACCTCTTCGGCGCGGAAGCCGGCGCCGGCGCTTCGGTGAACCTGTCCGGCCTGACCACCGACCAGGACTTCTCCAGCCCCGACGGCCTCAAGTTCAGCACCGCCACCGGCATCTGCTGGATCCAGACCGACGATGGCGCCTATACCGACGTCACCAACTGCATGATGCTGGCCGCCCTGCCCGGCCAGGTGGGCGATGGCGCGAAGAAGACGCTGGGCTACACGCGCAGCAACGGCAGCGCGCTGGCCGTGGACACCTACGTCGGCAAGGCACCGTCGGCGGACACGCTGAAGCGCTTTCTCGTCGGCCCGGTCGGCAGCGAGATCACCGGCATCGCCGAGACACCGGATGGCAAGGCGCTGTTCGTGAACATCCAGCATCCTGGCGAGAACACGGCGATGGCGAACCTGGCCGACCCGGCCAAGTACACCAGCCAGTGGCCCGGAAACGCCGGCTACGGCGCCGGCAAGCGGCCACGCTCGGCCACGATCGTGATCACGAAGAACGACGGCGGGCGAATCGGCAGTTGAGCCGATCGAGGGGAGGCCGGCGCCCGGCCGCCGCGTGGCGGCCGGGCCATGTCCGGAGGGCGGCGGCCGCAGCCGCGGCCACCCGTGCCGTTCAGTGCTTGCCGGTGGAGCCGAAGCCGCCTTCGCCGCGCTGCGACGCCTCGAACTCGTCGACGCGGCGGAACGCGGCCTGCACCACGGGCACGATCACCATCTGCGCGATACGCTCCATCGGCTGCACGGTGAAGACCTGGGACCCGCGGTTCCAGCAGCTGACCATCAGCGGGCCCTGGTAGTCGCTGTCGATCAGGCCGACCAGGTTGCCCAGCACGATGCCGTGCTTGTGGCCGAGGCCCGAGCGCGGCAGGATCATCGCGGCCAGGCCGGGATCGCCGATGTGGATCGAAAGCCCGGTCGGGATCAGCGCCGACTGGCCGGGCTCCAGCACGAGCGGCGCGTCCAGGCAGGCGCGCAGGTCGAGGCCGGCGCTGCCCGGCGTTGCATAACTCGGTAGATGCTCGGCCATGCGGGCGTCGAGCAGTTTCACGTCGATCGTGGTCATGTCAGGGACAGTCGATGGGCGATCTCGCGCACCAGTTCGCGCGCGAGGCTGAGCTTGTCGGCCGTGGCGATTTCGCGCTCGCCCTCGGCGTCCACCAGCAGCAGCGTGTTGTCGTCGCGGCCGAAAGTGGCGGGGCCCAGGTTGCCCACCACCAGCGGCACGTTCTTGCGCTGCAGCTTCTCGCGCGCGTGGCGCGCCAGGTCTTGGCTTTCGGCAGCGAAGCCGACGCAGTAGGGACGGTCGGGCAAGCGGGCCACGGCGGCCAGGATGTCGGGGTTCTCGGTCAACTCGAAGCTGGGCGCGGCCTTGTCGCCCGCCTGCTTCTTGATCTTGTGCTCGGCGAAGGCGGCGGGCCGCCAGTCGGCCACCGCGGCCGTGGCGACGAAGACGTCATGCCGCGACGCGAGCGGCAGCACCGCGTCATGCATCTGCTGCGCGCTGCGCACGTCGATGCGGTGCACGTGGCGCGGCGTCGGCAACTGCACCGGGCCGGCCACCAGCGTCACGTCCGCGCCGGCTTCCTGCGCGGCCCGGGCAATCGCGAAGCCCATCTTGCCGCTGGACAGATTGGTGATGCCGCGCACCGGGTCGATGGCTTCGAAAGTCGGGCCGGCCGTGACCAGCACACGGCGTCCCGACAGCCGCTTGGGCTGGAAGAAGGCGATCAGTTCGTCGCGCAGTTCCTCGGCCTCCAGCATGCGGCCGTCGCCCACCTCGCCGCAGGCCTGGTCGCCCGCGCCAGGACCGAGGATAGTCGCGCCGTCGGCGCGCGCCAGCGCCAGGTTGCGCTGCGTCGCCGGGTGGGCCCACATCTCCCGGTTCATCGCCGGTGCCAGCAGCAGCGGGCAACGTTCGATCGGGCGGGCCAGGCACAGCAGGGACAGCAGTTCGTCAGCCCGCCCCTGCGCGATCCTGGCGATGAAATCGGCCGACGCCGGCGCCACGAGCACCGCATCCGCCTCGCGCGTCAGGTTGATGTGGGCCATGTTGTTGTCCTGGCGCGCGTCCCACTGGCTCAGCGCCACCGGCCGGTTCGACAGCGCCTGCATGGTCACCGGCGTGATGAAGGCCTGGGCGGCCTCGGTCATCACCACCTGCACGGAGGCGCCTGCCTTGGTCAGTTCGCGCACCAGTTCCGCGGACTTGTAGCAGGCGATGCCGCCCGACAGGCCCAGGACGAGGTGGCGGCCGGACAGCGCGAGCGGATTCGACATGGCGGGCAATGTAGCGCAGGGCCAGTTCACGAGGGCTTGTGCCAGAAGCGCGAGCCTTCGCGGTAGTTCACTATCACACGATCGACGCGGCCATAGACCTCGCGCTCCGGCACGAATCCCCAGGCACGGGAGTCGGCTGAGTTGTCACGGTTGTCGCCCAGCGCCAGCAAATGGCCGGCCGGCACGGTGCATTCCCAGGCACCCGCCCGCTCGTTTCGGCAGTCAGGCCCGCCGATCGCCATGGGCGCCCGGCCGAGGATGAAGGGATTGATCTTGACGCGGTACTGGCGCCCGGACGAGGTCTCGCGGAGGATCCGCTGGCCCAGGTCGGCCTCGTGCTCGCCCCAGCCCAGGTCCTCGATCCTCAGCGGCTCGCCGTTGACCGCTATGCCGCCATCGCGGAACTGCACCGTGTCGCCCGCGAGCGCGACGATGCGTTTGACGTAGAACTCCGACACGTCGGGCGGATAGCGGAAGACGACGATGTCGCCGCGCTGCGGCTTGCCCATCGGCAGCGCCGTGTTGGTGAAGGGCAGCCGCGGCCCGTAGGCCAGGTGGTTGATCAGCAGCAGGTCGCCCACGCGCAGCGTCGGCTCCATCGACGCGCTGGGCACGCGCTGCCAGTCGGCCAGCGCAACGCGGCAGGTGAAGACCAGTGCCACCACCGCGAAAAAATCCGCGCCCCAACTGACCCACCAGGGCCGTGCCGCCTGTCCGCCGCGGCGCTTCTTCAGCCACCAAGCCAGGCTGAGGATGCCGGTCACCAGCGTCAGCAGGGCCAGCACTTCATTCAGGGCAAAACCGATCTTCATGCGCGTTCATGCTCGTTCGTCGTCACCGCTGCATTGTCGGCAGGCTGCGCGCCCGCTCATGCCGGCCATTGCCCCGTCCGCGCGCCGGATTCGTCAGACTGCGCCGTGGCACTTCTTGTACTTCTTGCCGCTGCCGCAGGGGCACGGGTCGTTGCGCCCCGGGGTCGGCTCGACACGGCGCGTCTCGGGCTTGGGCCCGTGGTCCAGCCAGTACACCCGCAGGTCCTGCACGCCGAAGCAGGCCTCGTCGATCAGCTCGTCGCGCCCGGGCACCTCGCCGTCATAGGCTTCGGCCGCATAGGCCTGCAGGTCGGCCGGCGCGAGGATCAGGGCCATCACCCGCATCAGGCAGTCGTCGAACCACTGGCCGTCCTCGGTGTCGGCATCGGGTTCGGGCCAGTCGGCGGCAAAGGCCTCGGTCGCCGCGCGAAAGCCTTCGGCCCAGAGGGCACCGGTCTGCAGCAGTTCTTCCGCCTCCTCCGCCGTCATGTGGCCGCCCTCGACCACCTCACGGCGCGCCGCCTCGTCGTAGGCGATCATCATCGGCGCAATGCGCATCGTGTCCGGCTCGTCGAGCAGCATCTCCGGGTCGAGCTGGTCGCGCAAGACCGCGTAGCGGCGCTCCAGCGTACCCAGCGCCTGCGCCGTGTCCACCGGATCGGCACAGGCCCGTTCGAACGCATCGCCGAACATCGCCGGCACCGCCTCGTCCAATGGGATGGCGCGCCGGCTGGCCGCCAGCGCCGTCATGAAGCCATCCACCCATTCCAGCGACACATCGGCGCCGAACCCGGCCAGGCGTTCACACAGCGCTTCCAGCGCCTCGATGTCGGCTTCGGTGCTTTCCTTCGGACTCGCGGCCATCTCTCGATCCTTGTCTCGTGCCGCCATCGGGCAGCGCGGCGCGCATTGTCGCTGCGAGCGGCGGACGCCAGCGGCGGCTTCGATCAAGGCCGCCGTTGGCGCCGGGCGAGACAGCCGATCAAGCCGCCGCCGCGATGCTGGGCTGTGCCGGGTGCAGCCGCGCCATGGAATAGGTGTCCGCGTAGACGCCGTTGCGCAGCGCATAGCCCCGATGCAGCCCTTCCTGCACGAAGCCGAAGCGGCGATACAGCGCCATCGCCCGTGCGTTGTCGGTGAACACCGTGAGCTCGATGCGCAACACCTGCCCCCAGTGATCGGCCCAGTCGCACAGGGCCTTCATCAGCGCGCTGCCCACGCCCTGCCCTTGTGCCTCGGGCGCGATGGCGATGCCCAGGTTCATCACGTGCCGCCGCCGCAGGGCCGCCCCGGCCGCCATCAGCCCGGCATTGCCGACGACGTGCGGGCAGCCTTCACCATCGATGCGTTCGGCCACCAGCAGCAGGTCCTGCTTGCCCGGCGCGAGGATCTCGCCCAGGCGCTGCTTCCAAAATTCCTCGCTCGGGTATGGGACCTGCAGCAGGTTGGGCAGCACCTCGGGATCGCCGTTGACGCGCACGAAGGCGGCGGCGTCGGCCAGCGTGGCACGGCGGATCGTGATCGGCGGTGTCTCAGGTTTCATCGTCGGTCTCCTGGTGGCTCGGGGCGGATGGCCCCTGGAACGAAAAAGGCCCGCTGGGTGCAGCGGGCCTTTGGGGGAAATCGGTTGGAGGCGTGTGCGCGAGCCCGCTAGCTGGTGATGGGAATGCCGCCGACCATGACCACTTGATGCTGCAGGCACAGGCGCGCGCCACCCGACATCGGGGAGCGGCAGGCCAGGCAGCGGGCGCGGTTCATGGTCGGGCCAGTATGGGGGGCGCTTCTTCGCTTCGTCAATCCGCGCTTTGCTTCAAGCGCGCTCGGCGATCCACCCTTGTACCGATGCCAGGGCCTGCGGCAATTGCGCAGCATTGGTGCCGCCGGCCATCGCCATGTCCGGCTTGCCGCCGCCCTTGCCGCCGACCTGCTGGGCGACGAAATTGACGAGCTCGCCGGCCTTGACCCGGGCGATGGCATCGGCCGTGACGCCGGCGGCCAGCTGGACCTTGTCGCCATCCACCGCGGCCAGGACGATGGCAGCGGTCTTCAGCTTGTCCTTCAGCTTGTCCATGGTCTCGCGCAGCGTCTTCGCGTCGGCGCCCTGCAACGTGGCGGCCAGCACCTTCAGGCCCTTGACGTCGACAGCCTGCGCCAGCAACTCGTCGCCCTGCGCGGACGCCAGCTTGCCCTTCAGCGCCGCGATTTCCTTTTCGAGCGCTCGAACCTGTTCGAGCACGCTGGTCACGCGCGCCGGCACTTCCGCCGGCGTGACCTTCAACGCGCCGGCGACGCCGCCGACGGTCGACTCCAGCGACTGCAGGTAGTGCAGCGCGTTCTCGCCCGTCACCGCCTCGACCCGGCGCACGCCCGCCGCGACGCCCCCCTCGGCCACGATCTTGAAGAGGCCGATGTCGCCGGTGCGCTGCACGTGCGTGCCGCCGCACAGTTCCTTGCTGCTGCCGATGCTGAGCACCCGCACCGTGTCGCCGTACTTCTCGCCGAACAGCATCATCGCGCCGGACTTCTGCGCGTCCTCCAGCGCCATCACCGCCGCGTCGGTGGCCTCGTTGGCGAGGATCTCGGCATTGACGATCGCCTCGATGCGGCGGATCTGCTCGTCCGTCAGCGGCGCGTTGTGCGAGAAGTCGAAGCGCGTCCGCTCGGCATTCACCAGCGAGCCCTTCTGCTGCACGTGCGCGCCCAGCACCTCACGCAGGGCCTTGTGCATCAGGTGCGTCGCGCTGTGGTTGCGCATGGTCTTCGCGCGCTGCTCGGCATCCACCTTCGCGACCAGCGAATCGCCACGCTTGATCTCGCCTTCCACGACACGCCCCTGGTGGCCAAAGACGTCGGCCTGGATCTTGGTCGTGTCCTCGACCACCACGCGCGCCACGGCATTGCGCAGTTCGCCGGTGTCGCCGACCTGGCCGCCGCTTTCGGCGTAGAACGGCGTGTGGTCGAGCACGATGACGCAGTCGTCGCCGGCTTTCACGCCATCGACGGCCACGCCGTCGACGTACAGCGCCGTGACCTTCGACGTCTCGACCAACAGCTGCTGATAACCGTGGAAAGTGGTGGCCAGGCCGTCGTAGGCCAGGCCCGCGGCCATCTTGAACTTGGCGGCGGCGCGGGCCTGCTCGCGCTGGCGGTTCATCGCGGACTGGAAGCCCGCCTCGTCTACCGACACGCCGCGCTCGCGGCAGACGTCGCCGGTCAGGTCCACCGGGAAGCCGTAGGTGTCGTGCAGCTTGAAGGCGGTCTCGCCGTCGACCTGCTTCGCGCCGGTCTTCGCGAGCTGCGCCAGCGCCGCTTCGAGGATCTCCATCCCGTTGTGGATGGTCTGGAAGAAGCGCTCCTCCTCGGCCTTCAGCACCTCGGTCACGCGCGGCGCGGCGCGGCGCAGCTCGGGATAGGCCTCGCCCATCTCGGCGTCCAGCGCCGTCACCAGTTGGTGGAAAAACGGCTTGCGCGCGCCCAGCTTGTAGCCGTGGCGGATGGCGCGGCGGGCGATGCGCCGCAGCACGTAGCCGCGGCCTTCATTGCCGGGAATAACGCCGTCGGTGATCGTGAACGCGCAGGCGCGGATGTGGTCGGCGATGACCTTCAGGCTCGGGCTGTCCTTGTCGCAGTCACCGCCGCCCGCAGCATCAACCGCCTTCTTGGCCGCCGCCAGCAGCGTCACGAACAGGTCGATCTCGTAGTTCGAGTGCACGTGCTGCAGCACCGCCGACAGGCGCTCCAGGCCCATGCCGGTATCGACGCTGGGCTTGGGCAGCTTGTGCATCACGCCGTCTTCCGTGCGGTTGAACTGCATGAAGACGTTGTTCCAGATCTCGATGTAGCGGTCGCCGTCCTGCTCGGGCGACCCCGGCGGGCCGCCAGCCACGTCGGGGCCGTGGTCGTAGAAGATTTCGGAGCACGGACCGCAGGGGCCGGTGTCGCCCATCATCCAGAAGTTGTCGCTCATGTAGCGGCCGCCCTTGTTGTCGCCGATGCGCACGATGCGCTCGGCCGGCAGCCCGATCACGTTCTTCCAGATGTCGTAGGCCTCGTCGTCTTCCTCGTAGACGGTGGCCCAGAGCTTGTCCTTGGGCAGCTTGAAGTGCACCGTCAGCAGTTCCCAGGCGTACACCAGCGCGTCGTGCTTGAAGTAGTCGCCGAAGCTGAAGTTGCCCAGCATCTCGAAGAAGGTGTGGTGCCGCGCGGTGTAGCCCACGTTGTCCAGGTCGTTGTGCTTGCCGCCGGCGCGGATGCACTTCTGCGAGGTTGCCGCCCGCGTGTAGGGCCGCTTGTCAAAACCCAGGAACACATCCTTGAACTGGTTCATCCCGGCATTGGTGAACAGCAGCGTCGGGTCGTCGCCGGGCACCACCGGGGACGAGGCCACGACCGTGTGGCCCTTGGACTCGAAGAATTTCAGGAAGGTGGAGCGGATGTCGGCGGCTTTCATAGGGCGCAAATTCTATCGGGCGAGGCATCGCGGCGCGGCCGGGGTCAATCCTTCCGGCGTGGCGGGCGCGACGGAACGAGCGGCTAGAGTCCGCGGATACAGGAGAACCGCATGGACACGAAGACATCGCCCCTGGCCGCGCTGAAGGATCCGAGCCTCTTGAAGGCGGACGCGCTGATCGGCGGGGACTGGGTCGCGGGCTCGGCCCGCTTCGACGTCACCGATCCCGCCACCGGCGAGAAGCTCGCCGACGTGCCCAACCTGGGCCCGGTCGACTGCCACAACGCCCTCGTGGCCGCCGAACGCGCCTGGGCCCCCTGGCGCGCGAAAACGGCGAAGGAGCGTGCCGCGATCATGATGAAGTGGTTCGGGCTGCTGAACCAGCACGCCGACGACCTGGCCCGCATCATGACCGCCGAGCAGGGCAAGCCGCTGGCGGAGGCGCGCGGCGAGGTGGCCTATGGCGCCAGCTTCATCGAGTGGTTCGCGGAGGAAGCCCGGCGCGTCTACGGCCAGACGATCCCGAGCGCCGACAGCAGCAAGCGCTACCTCGTCATCAAGCAGCCGATCGGCGTCTGCGCGGCCATCACGCCGTGGAACTTCCCGATCGCGATGATCACGCGCAAGGTGGCGCCCGCGCTCGCGGCCGGCTGCCCCGTGGTCATCAAGCCGGCCGAGCAGACGCCACTGTCCGCGCTGGCCGTGGCCGAACTGGCCCAGCGCGCCGGCATGCCCGCGGGGGTGCTGAACGTGCTGACGGCGGACGGCGAGCAGTCGATCGAGATCGGCAAGGTGCTCTGCTCCAGCGACGTGGTGCGCCACCTGTCCTTCACCGGCAGCACCGAGGTGGGCCGCATCCTGATGCGGCAGTGCGCGCCGACCATCAAGAAGCTCTCGCTCGAACTGGGCGGCAACGCGCCCTTCATCGTCTTCGACGACGCCGACCTGGAGTCCGCCGTCGAAGGCGCGATGGCCAGCAAGTACCGCAACGCCGGCCAGACCTGCGTCTGCGCCAACCGCCTCTATGCCCAGGCCGGCATCTACGACGCCTTCGTGGAGAAGCTGGCGGGCAAGGCGCAGGCACTGAAGGTCGGCAACGGCTTCGAGCCAGGCGTGACCACGGGGCCGCTGATCGACGACAACGCACTGGCCAAGGTGGAAAGCCACGTCGCCGACGCCGTCGCCAAGGGCGCCCGGGTGATCACCGGCGGCCACAAGCTCGGCGACCGCTTCTACACGCCCACCGTGCTGGCCGACGTGAACGGCGACATGCTGTGCACCAAGGAAGAGACTTTCGGCCCGGTGGCGCCCGTGGTGCGCTTCGAGACCGAAGCCGAGGCGATCGCGCTGGCCAATGCCACCGAGTTCGGTCTCGCCAGCTACTTCTACAGCCGCGACGTGGGGCGGATCTTCCGCGTCGGCGAAGCGCTGGAGTACGGCATGGTCGGCATCAACACCGGCCTGATCTCGACCGCGGAGGTGCCCTTCGGCGGCGTCAAGCAATCGGGCCTCGGCCGCGAGGGCGGCTCACAGGGCATCGAGGACTACGTCGAGGTCAAGTACCTCTGCCTGGGCGACATCCAGAAGTAGCCCCGGGCAAAGCCAGCGCCGCGGCGCGGCGCGGCGTCCTTCAGTCCTCGTCGTTGGCGGCGGGGTGATCGCGACGTTCGGTGCGCAGCCCCTGCACCGATGCCCCCACTGGCGCCGCCCCCGAGGCATGCGCGAGCGCCCGGCGCAGCAGGCCGTCGGCATCCTTGCCGTGCGCCGGGTACTGGCCGACGCCGACGCTGATCCCGAGCGTCAGCTCCTGCCCCGTGACGCTGAACGGCCGGCGCAGCGAGGCGGCCAGCTTGGCCGCCACGCCATCGGCCGCGGCCTGGTCGTCGATCCAGGCCAGCAACACGGCAAAGCAATCGGCCCCTACCGAGGCCACGACATCGCTGGCTCGCAGGCCCGAGCGCAGGCGGACCGCGGCCTTGCGGCGCAGCACGTTCGACGCCTCGCTGCCCAGCCGGGCCTCGGTGCTGGCCAGGCCCTCGAGGCGCACCGCCAGCACCGCCATCGCGGCGGGTTCACGCTCACGCAGGGCCAGCAGGTGGGTCATGTGCTCCATCAGCTGCGCATGGTTCGGCAGGCCGGTGGCCAGGTCGGTGGCATAGGCCTTGCGCGCTGCCCGCTCCACGCGCTTGCGCTCGACCGCCAGGCGCACCACCCGACCGAGATCCTGCGGCTGCGCCCGGCTGCGCGGCATCACGTCCTGCACGCCGAGGTGGATCAAGCGCAGCGCATCGGCCGTCGGCGGCTCCGCGTCCGCCACCACGACGACGGCCGCATCCAGCACGGCGCGGGACAGGCCCGGCCAGCCGGCCAGGGTTGCCGGCCCCTCGCCCGGGTCCAGCGCGATCACCACCGCATCGCAGGCCTGCTGGCCGAGCGCCTCGGCCAGGGCCGGCAGGGAATCGACTGCGCGGCATTCGAACGGGCCGTGGGCCGAGGCCGGGAGGTCCGGCACCGCGCCGACTTGTATCAACTGGATCGGATCGTTCATGGGCCGGGCCATGATGCCCCAGGCCAGGCCCTGCCGTCACGCAGGAAATCGCGCAACTGCAGCAGCCTCTTGCGGGTTAGCCCGGGGCGGGCAAATCCCCTAGAACCATTCATTCCCAGACCGGGGCAGCCTTCGTAGACTCCGGCCGACCGCGGATGGCCGACTGTCGGCCCACCGCGCATTCACAGAGAGGCCCACCGTTTCCATGAACCCGATCTTCCCGTTTCCCGGCTGCCGCCGGCTCGTTCTGGCGATTGCCGCCGCCGCTGCCCTGTCGCCCCTGGTGGCGCGGGCCCAAGGCGCGGCCGACACCACCCGCGTGATCGTGGCCTTCAAGCCCGGCACCGCCGGCGCGGCCCGGGCCGCGGTGGCCGCGGCGCGCGGCAACGTCAAGCACCAGATCCATGGCCTGGATGCGATCGCGATCGAGGTGCCCACGCAGGCGCTCGCGGGCTTGTCGCGCAATCCGAACATCGAATACGTCGAAGTCGACGAGAAGCGCTACCCGCTGAGCGGCGCCACCCCCACCACAGGCACCCCCTATGCCACCGGCCAGCTGATGCCCTACGGCATCGCCATGGTGCAGGCGGACCAGCTGGCGGCAACCAATGCGGCCAGCCGCACCGTCTGCATCATCGACTCGGGCTATGACGGCGCCCACGAGGACCTGCCGCACGGCGCCAACATCAGCGGTACCGACGATCCCGGCACCGGCCACTGGTACACGGACGAGAACTCGCACGGCACGCACGTGGCGGGCACCATCGCCGCGCTGAACAATGCCGGCAAGGGCGTGGTGGGCGTCAGCTCGAACAACACGCTCAATCTGCACGTCATCAAGGTGTTCGACGCCGAAGGCTGGGCCTACTCGTCGACGCTGGCCAGCGCAGCCAACAAGTGCCGCGACGCCGGGGCCAACATCCTCAGCATGTCGCTCGGCGGACCGCGCGCCAACAAGACCGAGCAGCGCACCTTCGACCTGCTGGCGGCCAACAACATCCTGTCGATCGCGGCCGCGGGCAACGACGGCAACAACCGCGTCTCGTACCCAGCCGGCTACGCCAGCGTGGTGTCGGTCGCCGCGATCGACGAGAACAAGCAGTGGGCCAGCTTCTCGCAGTTCAACAAGGACGTCGAGATCGCCGCGCCCGGCGTCAACGTGCTGTCCACGGTGCCGATGGGCAGCGGCCGCGTCTCGGCCTTGAGCGTGGGCGGCACCACCTATGCGCCCGGCGGCATGGAAGGCTCGCCGCCGGCCAGCGCCAGCGGCCCGCTGGCCGACTTCGGCCTCGGCGGCACTGCCACGCCCGGCAGCATGACGGGCAAGGTCTGCCTGATCCAGCGCGGCACCTACGAATTCGCGGTCAAGGTCAAGAACTGCCAGGACAGCGGCGGCGTCGGCGCCATCGTCTACAACAACGCGGCCGGCAGCTTCGGTGGAACGCTGGGCACCACGGTGACGACGATCCCCTCGGTCACCGCGTCCGACACCGAGGGCGCAGCGATGCTGCAGCAGCTGGGCCAGACCGCGACGCTCAACGTCACCGCCTCGAACTACGCCTTCTTCGACGGCACCTCGATGGCGACCCCTCACGTCTCCGCCGTCGCCGCACTGGTGTGGGCGCTGAAGCCCGGCTGCACCGCCGCACAGCTGCGCACCTCGCTGAACCTGAGCGCGGAAGACCTCGGCGCTCCGGGCCGCGATACCAGGTTCGGCTACGGACTGGTGCGCGCCAAAGCCGCGGTGGACCGCATCAGCACCGCCGGCTGCGGCAGGTGACCGTTCGTTCGTTCCGCGCCTCGCGTGCGGGACGGCCGAGGCGCGGCTAGAATCCGCACCCGCTGCGGGTGTAGTTCAATGGTAGAACGGCAGCTTCCCAAGCTTCATACGAGGGTTCGATTCCCTTCACCCGCTCCAGAATGCCAAGGGCCCCACTCCGGGGCCCTTTCTCTTGGGGCGGCGCCCCGATGCGGGCCCTCCCCCTTTCCCGGCGGCGCGGCGCCTCAGGCTCTCAGCCGTTGCGCGCAATCCACTCGATCAGTGCATCCAGCGTCGGCGTCGCGCGCTGCGCCTCGGGATGGTTGACCAGGGCCGCGACCGCATAGGTGCGGCCGCTGGTGGCGCGCACGTAGCCCGCCAGCGCACGCGTATCCAGCAACGTGCCCGTCTTCAGGAAGGCCGCGCCGGTGGCCTTGCCGCTGGTCATGCGGTGGGCCAGCGTGCCGTCGACGCCGGCGATCGGCAGCGAGTCGATGAAGGCCTGCGCCTGGTTCGACGCCCACGCCCGCTGCAGCAGCTGCACCATCGCGCGCGGCTTGCCGCGTTCGCCGCGCGACAGGCCCGAGCCGTTCTCCAGCGCGATGTCGCCCGGCGCCAAGCCCTGGCGCTGCAACCAGTCCTCCACCCGCTTGCGCGCCTCGCCCATCGTGGCCGCCCGCAGCGGAAAGCCGCGCACCAGCGACAACATCAGGTTGCGCGCCCCCAGGTTGTCACTGCGCTTGTTGATCTCCCGGATCACCACCGGCAGCGGGTCGGACAGGTGCACCGAGTACGGCATCACCGGCTCGCCATCGGGGCCGACCGGCAGCAGCGATTCACGGTCGGGCTGGCGCTTGTCGATCACCCGGCCCTTCAGCCTGCCGCCGGCCTGATGCCACAGTCCCTCGATCGCTCGCACCGTGAATTCGTCGTGCGGCAGCGGCGCCAGCGACAGGTCGCGCACGCCGCAGCCGGCCGACCAGCGCCCGCGCACGGCCAGCCCGGGTCCGCCGCCCGGCGCCGATGCAGGCTGCGCCCACACCGCGCAACCAGGCTCGGGGCTCAGCTCGTTCATCAGCTTCAGGCCGGCCAGGGGCGGCACCAATTGCACCAGGGGCTTGCCGCGCCTTGCCGCCTGCACGCTCACCTGCAGCACGCCTTCGTCCAGCGTCAGGGCATCCGGCCGCGCATGGTGCGGCCGGTCGGCGGCAGGCGGCGGCGTGTTGCTGTGATCGTCCTCACGCAAGCGGAATGCGAAGCGGTCCAGCACCACGTTGCCCCAGATCTCGCGCAGACCCTCGCGCTGCAGGCGATGGAACCAGGCCAGCAGGCCGGCCGAGCGCAGACGCGAATCACCGCCGCCGACGATCAGCAGGTCGCCCAGCAGGCGGCCTTCGACGACCGGACCGGTCACGAAGGCGTAGGTGCGCCAGCGGTAGTGCGCACCCAGCAGGTCCAGCGCCGCCAGGGCGGTCACCACCTTGGCCGTGGAAGCGAGCTGATAGGGGTGCTCGGCATTCAGCGACGCCAGCGGCCGCGACCGGCCCGAAACCTCCTGGACCTGCACGCCGAAACTGGTGGCCGGCAGGCCGGCCGCCTTGATCACCGGCCGCAAGGCCACCGGCAAGCCGCTCCAGTCGACCACTAGCGGCCGGCTGCCGTGTCCGCGGGGCAGCTCGGCCGCCGGGGCCCCGACACGTGAGGCGCTGAGCGCCCGCGGAAGCCAGCAAGCCAAGGCGCTGCCCGCCGCCGCGCCGAGCAAGCGGCGGCGCACGGCACAGGGGCGGTCAGCCCCCAGGCTTGCGGCAGAATCTTCCACCGCCCAAGCCTAGGCGGATGGCCGCGCGGCGTTCAATGGAACAAAGCCACCTCGCCTCCCCAGTTCCGTTGAAGATGCCCGACGAATCCACTCCGCCGTCGCCCGCGCCGGGGCAGCCAGCCGCCCAGCCGCCCACCCCGTCAACCGCCGCCGCCCTACCGCCGCGCCGTCCCATCCGCAGCTTCGTGCTGCGCGGCGGCCGGATGGGGACCGGCCAGCAGCGCGCGCTGCAGGACCTGGGCCCCCGCTTCGTGCTGGCCTACCGTCCCGAGCCGCTCGACCTTGCGTCGGTCTTCGGCCGCAGCGCGCCGCTGGTTCTCGAAATCGGCTTCGGCATGGGCGACGCCACCGCGCAGATCGCGGCGGCCCAGCCCGGCGTGGACTTTCTCGGCGTCGAGGTGCACGAGGCCGGCGTCGGCGCGCTGCTGAAGCACATCGGCGAACGCGGTCTCACGAACCTGCGCATCGTCCAGCACGACGCGGTGGAGGTGCTGCAGCACATGATCCGCCCCGGCTCGCTGGCGGCCGTGCACATCTTCTTCCCCGACCCGTGGCACAAGAAGCGGCACCACAAGCGGCGACTGATCCAGCCGCCGCTGGTGGAACTGCTGGCTTCCCGTCTCGCGCCCGGCGGCCGACTGCATTGCGCGACCGACTGGGAAGACTACGCGCACCAGATGCTGGACGTGCTGACGGCCAGCCCAATGCTGCAGAACAGCGCCGAAGGCTATGCGCCCCGCCCCGACTACCGGCCGCTCACCAAGTTCGAAGCGCGAGGCCAGCGCCTGGGCCATGGGGTGTGGGACCTGGTCTTCACGCGCCGCTAGCGCAGGGGCCGACGCCGCGCTCCCGCCACGGCGTCAGTCGGCCCAGGCGACCCAGCCCGTCGCCCAGGTCAGCAGCACCACGCCGCCGAAGGCGATGCGGTACCACGCGAAGGGCACGAAGGTGTGGCTGGAGATGTACTTCAGCAGCCAGCGCACGCAGGCCCAGGCCGCCAGGAAGGACACGATGAAGCCGACGCTGAAGGTCGGCAGGTCGCCCCAGGCGAGTTGGTGCCGCTCCTTGTAGAGGCTGTAGAGCCCCGCGCCCACCAGGGTGGGGATGGCCAGGAAGAAGCTGAAGTCCGTCGCGGCCTTGCGCGACAGGCCGAGCAGCATGCCGCCGATGATGGTGGCGCCCGAGCGGCTGGTGCCCGGAATCATCGCCAGGCACTGCACCAGCCCGACCTTCAACGCATCCAGAGCCGTCATGTCGTCCGCCTCGGCCAGGCGCGTCGCGGTGGGGGGCCGGCGTTCGGCCCACAGGATGACGAAGCCGCCGAGGATGAAGGTGGTGGCGACCACCGGTGCCGTGAACAGATGCGCCTTGATCGCCTTGCCGAACAGCAGGCCCAGCAGAACTGCCGGCAGGAAGCCGATGGCGACGTTCTGCACCAGGCGCCTGGCCTCGGCGCTGTGCGGCAGCTGCACCACCGCGGCGCGCAGGCGCTGCCAGTAGACGATGATGACCGCGACGATGGCGCCGGTCTGGATCGCGATGTCGAACACCTTGGCTTTCGCGTCCGCGAAACCCAGCAGCGATCCGGCGAGGATCAGGTGGCCGGTCGACGAGATCGGCAGGAATTCCGTCAGGCCTTCGACCATGCCCATGATCGCGGCCTTCAGCAGCAGCACGAGGTCCAATCCGCCGTCCCGTTTCGGTCAAAGCCGCGGATGATAACGAGCACTTGCGACGGGCTCGGCGACGCGCCGCGCGGCCTTCGCGTGCGCCGAAACGCCACGCCCACGGGCCGGACCCAGGCACGGGCCCGGGACGGTGCCGATTGACCGGTCATGCGGCGCCACTTATATTACTGACCAGTCAGTCAGTAACTCATGGCCCTCACCGATCTCCCCCTCCGCAAACGGCGCAAGGAAGCCCGTCCGCAAGAGCTGCTCGACGCCGCGCTCGAGCTCTTCGTCGAGAAGGGCTTCGCGTCCACCCGGGCTGAAGAGGTCGCCACGCGCGCCGGTGTCTCGAAAGGCACGCTGTACCTCTACTACCCCAGCAAGGAAGACCTGCTGAAGGCGGTGATCAAGAAGAACCTGTCCGAACGCCTGGCCGCCGGCGCGGCACGCGCGGCGGACTTCGAGGGCACCGCCACCGAGCTGGCACGCAGCCTGCTCGTCGATTGGTGGACCCAGATCTACGACGACCCGGCGGCGGCCGTCTTCAAGCTGGTCATCACTGAAGCCCGCAACTTCCCGGATATCGCAGAGTTCTACGCCCGCGAAGTCATCACGCCGGCGCATGCGCTGATAACCTCGATCATCCAGCGCGGCATCGACCGCGGCGAGTTCCGGCCGATGGACACCAGCGTGGCCATGCACTCGCTGATCCTGCCGCTGATCATGGTGTGCCTGCACAAGCATTCGATCGGCGCCTGCAGCCAGACACCCGCGTTCTTCGACGGCCCGACCTTCATTCGCGAGCACGTCGACCTGGTGCTCGCCGGCATGGCCGTCGGGGCACCCAATCCCGCGCCGCCCGCGCCAGGCGCCCTGCCCGGCCAGCCGGTTCGCGACAAGGCGCCGAAATAGAATCCGCGCTTTGCCAGCACCCAGGACACCGCGCCATGAACGTCGAACAGGCCCGCTTCAACATGATCGAGCAGCAGATCCGCCCCTGGGATGTGCTGGACTCCGGCGTGCTGTCGCTGCTGGCCGTGATGCGCCGCGAAGACTTCGTACCGCCGGAGCACAAGGCCCTGGCCTTCGTCGACGCCGAGGTGCATCTGCCCGGCGGCCAGTGCATGCTGGCGCCGAAGGTCGAGGCCCGTTTGCTGCAGGAAGCCCGCGCGCAGCGCCACGAACGGGTGCTCGAGATCGGCACGGGCTCCGGCTTCATGGCGGCACTGCTGTCGCACCGTGCGCAGTCCGTCACCTCGCTTGAAATCCGGCCCGAACTGGTCCAGTTCGCTCGCGACAACCTGCGCCGCGCCGCGGTTCATAACGTCGACGTGCGTGAGGCCGACGGCGCCGCCGGCCTCGCAGGCGAAGCGCCATTCGACGTCATCATGCTGTCCGGCTCCGTCGCACTGGTGCCGCAGGGCCTGCTGAACCAGTTGCGCGTCGGCGGCCGCTTGATCGGCATCGTCGGCAGCGAACCCGTGATGCGCGCGGTGCGCATCACCCGCACGGCCGAGGCTTCCTTCCAGACCGTCGAGCTGTTCGACACCGTCGCGCCCCGCCTGCAAGGCTTCGAGGCGCCGACCCGCTTCACCTTCTGACCCAACCGATGGCATGCCGCCGACCGCAGCCTGTCCGTCGTTTGGGCCCTGAAGACGCCTGCCAGCCGCAGCGCGTCGCATCACGGTTGGCGCCGACCCGGCGCGCACCGTAAAACCCGCCCTCCAACGACAACAGCTTCGAGGATCCGCGACATGTCCAGCCTGAACCCGCGCCGACCGACCCCGCGCCTGCAACCCCTGCTGCTGGCGCTCGGCCTGATGGCAGCGGGTGCCTCGGCCCAGGCGCAAAGCCTGAAGGAGCTGTACGACGCGGCACGGGCGTACGACGCGAGCTACCTGGCGGCGCGGGCCTTGGCCGATTCGGCGCAATACACCCGTGACAAGGCCGAAGCCTTGCGCCGGCCGCAGGTGAGCCTGATCGGCGCGGCGGCCCAGTCGGAAACCGACCCGGCCGGCGGCTCCAACTTCAGCGGCAACACGCAGCAGGTCAACGTGCGCGCGCGCCAGCCGCTGTTCAACCGCGGCAACGCCAAGCAGATCGAGCAGGCTGATCGCCGCTTCGAGATCTCCAAAGCCGACCTGGAGACTGCGGAGCAGGACCTGATCGTCCGCGTGTCGCAGGCCTACTTCGACGTCCTCGCGGCCCAGGACACCCTGGCCACGGCGCGCGCGAACCGCACGGCCATCAGCGAGCAGCTGGCGTCGGCCAAGCGCAACTTCGAGGTGGGGACATCCACCATCACCGACACGCGCGAGGCGCAGGCCCGTTTCGACCTCGCCACCTCGCAGGAACTGGCGGCGGAGAACGATCTGCGCACCAAGCGGGTGGCGCTCGATCAGCTTGTCGGGCGCACGAACGTGCAGCCCAAGCCGCTGGCCCTGCCCGTCGCACTGCCGCCCATCGGTGCGCCGGACCCGGAGGAGTGGATCACCCGCGCCGACGGCTCGCATCCGGCGATCCGCAAGGCCCGGCTGGCCAGCGACATCGCCCGCCTTGAAACCGAGCGCGTGCGCGCCGGCCACCTGCCGACCATCGATCTGACCGGAGGCATCGGCAGCACACGCAGCGGCGGACGTGCGGCCACGATCAACGGCGGCCGGGCAGGCACCTCGAGCCAAGCGACCATCGGCCTCGAACTCAACTACACCCTCTACGCCGGCAATGCGATCGAGAACGGCGTGAAGGAAGCGCTGGCCCTCGAAGAGAAGGCCCGCAACGACCTCGAAGCCGCGCGCCGCGCCGTCGCCCAGTCCACTCGCCAGGCTTTCTTCAGCACGCAGTCGCTGCAGGCCCAGGCCAAGGCGCTGGAAGCGGCGGAAGCGTCAAGCAAGCTGGCGCTGGAAGCCACGCAGCTCGGCTACCGCGTCGGCGTGCGGGTCAACCTGGACGTGCTGAACGCGCAGACGCAGCTCTTCTCGGCGCAGCGCGACCTGTCGAAGGCGCGCTACGACGCGATCATGACCAGCCTCCGGCTGCGCCAGGCCGCCGGCCAGCTGCAGGCGCAAGACGTGCAAGCGGTGGACGCGCTGCTCGCGCGCTGAAGCCCGCGCGAGCGCCCACGCCCCAGGACGACGCCGGCCCACGCGCCGGCGTTTTCATTTCTTTGCCCGCCGCACATGGCGCCCGGCTCCCCCTGCGCCAATACTGGCGACCTCTCCGGGATCCGATTCGATGTCGCCAGCTCACCAGGCCGCTCTCGCGGCGCACCGCTTCGGCCTCGGCGAGGCCGAGCTCACCACCGTCGGCTCCGACGCCATCGGCTGGCTCCGTGTTCAGATCGGTCCCGCCGACGCGCATCGGCCGGCCGCCGAATCCGGCGACGCCGATTCACTGCCCGACACCGCCGCAGGCCTGCGCTTGCAGTTCGCCGCGCGCGGCCAGAACACCGAGGGCGAACAGGCGCTGCGCGCCGCCATCCGGGCCGATCAGCGCGCGCGCCTGGCCACCGCCATCGCCACGCCGCGACCGTTCGCGGAGCGGCTGGCGATGTTCTGGTGCAACCACTTCACCGTGTCGCTCGCCAAGGGCTCGGTGCGCGGACTGGTCGGGGCATTCGAGCGCGAAGCGATCCGGCCGCACATCGCGGGCCGCTTCGTCGACCTGCTGCGCGCCAGCACCACCCACCCGGCGATGCTGCGCTACCTCGACAACCATCTCTCGGCCGGGCCCGACTCCCGCATCGTCCAGCGCCTGGCACGGCGGCGCCAGGCCGCTTCGCAGGACGAAGACGTGGCGGCCGCCGCGCGCCTGCCGCGGCTGACCGGCCTGAACGAAAACCTGGCACGCGAAGTACTGGAACTGCACAGCCTGGGCGCCGCCCATGCCGCGGGAGCCTACGGGCCCTGGGGCGGCTACGGGCAGGCCGATGTGACCGCACTGGCCGCCGTGCTGACCGGCTGGCGCGGACCCGCTCCGTACGGCGGCCTGTTCCAGTCCGACTGGCACCAGCCCGGGCGCAAGACGGTCCTGGGCCGCTCGCTCGACGTCGGCCCACAGGGCCTGGACGAGGTGCTGGCCATGCTCGCGGGCCATCCGTCCACCGCGCGCTTCATCGCCACCAAGCTGGCGCGCCACTTCGTCGCCGACGATCCCGCGCCGGCGCTGGTGGAGCGCTTGGCCCGCGCATTCAGGGACGGCGACGGGGACCTGCCCACGGTGTACGAAGCACTGCTGACCGCACCGGAGGCCTGGCTGCCCACGCCCGCCAAGCTGAAGACACCGGAGGAGTTCCTCCTCTCGGCGGCACGGATGCTGCGCCTGGATGCTCGGCTGCTGCGGCGCACGCCCGACGGTGGACTGGCCGCCCTTGGCCAACGCCTGCACGCGCCGCCTTCCCCTGCCGGCTGGCCGGACCGGGCGGAGGACTGGCTGGGCCCGGAAGCGCTGTGGCAGCGCGTGGAATGGTCGGGCCGCATGGCGGACCGGCTGGGGGCGCAAGTGGACGCCCGCAGCCTGGCACGTGCCAGCCTCGGTCCTCTGCTCAGCGCGGGCACGCGGCAGCAACTCGAGCGCGCGGCCGACGGTGCGCAGGCGCTTGCGCTGCTGCTGATGGCACCTGAATTCCAGCGGCGCTGACATGGAGGCGCATCTCATGGGTCCATCACCCCTTTGCTGGCAGTCGGGCGGCCTGACGCGCCGCCGTCTGCTGCGCGCAGCCACCGCCGTGCTCGGCATGCCGGTCTCGCTCTGCCTGGCGGGCAACGGCGGCGCGGGCGGCCCTCGCCTGGCGCTGGTGATCCTGCGTGGCGGCATGGACGGGCTGTCCGCCGTGCCGGCGCCGGGCGACCCGGCCTTTGCGCCGGCCCGCGGCCCGCTGGCGGAGTTCGCGGCGCCCGCGCTGGTGCTCGATGGCGTCTTCGCACTGCATCCCGCCCTGGGCCGCTTGCACGCCCTCTATCAATCCAAGGACGCGGCCATCGTGCACGCCAGCGGCCTGCCCTACCGCGAACGCTCTCACTTCGAGGCGCAGCAGCTGCTGGAATCCGGCGGTGAACGGCCATATGCGCTGTCCTCCGGCTGGCTTGGCCGGGCACTGGCCGGCACCCGCGGCAAGGGCCTGGCGCTGCAGGCCGCCGTGCCGCTGGTGCTTCGCGGCCATGCCGAGATCGACAGCTGGGCCCCTTCCGCCCTGCCTGATCCCTCGCCCGACCTGCTGCAGCGGCTGGAACGGTTGTACGAGCGTGATCCCGCACTGGCCCGGGCCCTGCGCCGCGCACGCGGCCTGCGTGCGGACGAGGCCGGCACGACGCGTGCGATGACCAGCGACGGCGGCCCGATGCGCGGCCCGCCACCCGGCGAGCCCGGCGCCATGGCCGCACCGGCCGCGTCCGGCCCGCTGGCCGTGCAACTGGCGCGCCGCGCCGCCGACTTCCTGGCCCAGCCGGACGGCCCGCAGGCGGCAGTGCTGGAGATGGGCGGCTGGGACACGCACGCCAACCAGACCGCCGCGCAAGGTCCGCTGGCCGCCAACCTGCGCCGGCTCGACGAGGCGCTCGGCAGCCTCTGCCACGGCCTGCAGGCCACGCCCGGACTGTGGGAGCGCAGCCTCGTGCTGGTGATGACCGAGTTCGGCCGCGAGGTCGCGATCAATGGCACGCAAGGCACCGACCACGGCAGCGGCGGCGCGGCCTTCGTGCTGGGCGGGCGGGTGCGCGGCGGCCGCGTCTTCGCCGACTGGCCGGGCCTGGCGCCGAAGGACCGCTTCGAGGGCCGCGACCTGCGCATCACGACCGACCTGCGCAGCGTCTGGAAGACGGTGCTGGCGCGCCATCTGCGTGTGCCCGACGCCACCCTGGCCCGCGACGTGCTGCCCGGCAGCGCCGCGCTGCCGCTGCTGCCCTTGTTCGACGCCTGATGCGTCCTGCGGGCCTTCAGCGGTGCTGCTGCAAGGCCAGCACGCGTTGCGCCATCATCTGCGCCGCGCCGCGGTGGGAGGCGGAGAAGTCGAGCGCGCGCTGCACCCACTGGTTGCGCTGCGGATCGCGCGCCAGCCGCAGCGCCTCCTGCAGGCCGGCAGCCAGGTCCGGCATGCGCACCGAGGCCCGCGCCGCCAGCGACAGCTCCGCGGCATGCTGGAAGTTGAAAGTGTGCGGACCCATCACCAGAGGGCAGCCGCAGGCCGCGGCCTCGATCAGGTTCTGGCCGCCCAGCTTCGCGAAGCTGCCGCCCAGCAGGGCGACGTCGGCACAGGCGTAGTAGAGGGGCATTTCGCCCAGCGTGTCGCCCAGCCACACGTCGGCCTGCAGCGCCTCCGGCGGCGGCGTGTCGACCCAGTTGCGGCGCCGCGCCAGCGACAGCCCCACGGCCTCGACCATCGCCGCCACTTCGTCGAAGCGCTGCGGATGGCGCGGCACGATGACGAGCAAAGGACGCGGCAGCGGCAAGGCCCGCCACATCTCCAGCAGAGGCTGGTCCTCGCCCTCGCGGAACACCGCGGCCAGCACCACCGGACGCGCCATCAGCTCGCGCCATTGCAGGCCGCGGGCCAGCAGCTTGGGCGACGGCGTCATGTCGTACTTCAGGTTGCCGCCCACCATCACCTGGGGCGCGCCGGCGGCGCGCAGGCGCCCGCCGTCGTCCACCGTCTGCGCCAGCACCAGCGTCAGGCGACGCGCGGCCGGGTGCATCAGCGCCCGCAGGCGCCGGCCGCGGCGCGCGCTGCGCTCGGACAGGCGGGCATTGGCCAGCACCATCGGCACGCCGAAGCGCTCGGCCTCGCGCATCAGGCTCGGCCAGACCTCGGTTTCCATCAGCACGCCCACGCTGGGCCGGAAGTGGCGCAGGAAGCGCCGGGCCGCGCCGGGCATGTCGTAAGGCAGCCAGGCCTGCTGGTCACCCTCGCGCAGCAGGGCCTTGCCGGCCTGCCGGCCGGTGGCCGTGCCGTGCGTGAGCAGCAGGCGCAGCTCGGGCCGCTGCTCGCGCAGCGCCTCGATCAGCGGCACGGCGGCGCGCGTCTCACCGAGCGACACCGCATGGATCCACAGCGCCCCCGGCTGGGCCGGTTTGGTGTACCAGCCGATGCGCTCGTTCCAGCGGCGGCGGTACAAGGGCTCGCGCGCACCGCGGCGCCACAGCCGCCACAGGTACAGCGGCAGCGCCAGCCGCAGCAACCAGGCGTACAGCAGGCGCGCCAGGCGATGAACCAGACGCGCCACGCTGATCGGCTCCGCCGCAGTGGCGCTCGGGTTCAATGCGCCGCCGCCATGATCTCGGCGTCCGGCTTCACGGCACGCAGCGCGGCCATGAAGTCCCGCTCGATGCGGTGCAAGGCCTCTTCCGTGTGGCCCTCGAAGCGCAGCACCAGCACCGGCGTGGTGTTGGACGCACGGATCAGGCCGAAGCCGTCCGGATAGTCGGCGCGCAGGCCGTCGATGGTGTGGATCTCGGCGCCGGGGAAGTCGGCCTTCTCCTTCAGCGCCTCGACCACCTTGGCGGGCTCGCCCTCGGCGCACTGCACGTTGAGCTCCGGGGTGTTGAAGGCGGTGGGCAGCGCGTTCAGCACCGCGCTGGGATCGTCGCTGCGCGACAGGATCTCCAGCATCCGGGCAGCGGTGTACATCGCATCGTCGAAGCCGTACCAGCGCTCCTTGATGAAGATGTGGCCGCTCATTTCACCCGCTATCGGGCCACCGATCTCGGCCAGCTTCGCCTTGATCAGCGAATGGCCGGTCTTGTACATCAGCGGCACGCCGCCGGCCTCGGTGATGACTGGCGCCAGGCGCTGGCTGCACTTGACGTCGTAGATGATCGTCGCGCCCGGGTTGCGCGAGAGCACGTCGCGCACCAGCAGCATCAGCTGCCGGTCGGGGTAGATGATGTTGCCTTCCTTGGTGACGATGCCCAGCCGGTCGCCATCGCCGTCGAACGCCAGGCCCAGCTCGGCCTCCGTGGCGTGCACGACCTTGATCAGGTCGACCAGGTTCTCGGGCTTGCTGGGGTCGGGGTGATGGTTGGGAAAGTCGCCATCGACGCGCGAATACAAGTCGATCACCTCGCAGCCCAAGGCACGCAGGATCTTCGGGGCCGAGGCGCCGGGGATGCCGTTGCCCGAGTCGACGACGATCTTCATCGGCCGCGCGAGCTTGGCGTCCGAGACGATGCGGTGGCAGTACTCCTCGAAGATGTCCATCTTCGCGCTGCGGCCCGTGCCCTGCACGTAGTCCTCGGCCTCCATGCGGCGGCGGATGGCCTGGATGGCATCGCCGTAGATGGCGCTGCCGCTCAGCACCATCTTGAAGCCGTTGTAGTCCTTGGGGTTGTGGCTGCCCGTGACCTGGATGGCGCTGTTGCAGCCGTACTGGCCGCGGGTGGCAGCGACGTAATAGACCATCGGCGTGGTCACCGCACCCAGGTCGACCACGTCGAGCCCGGTGGACACCAGTCCGCGCACCAGCGCGGCAACCAGCGCGGGGCCAGACACCCGGCCGTCGCGCCCGACGACCACGGCCTTCTCGCCGGCCTTCACGGCCTCGCTGCCGAAGGCGCGCCCGAGGTGTTCTGCAAAGGTTTCGTCGATGCCTTTGCCGACGATGCCGCGGATGTCATAGGCCTTGAAGGCCGAGCCAGGGACTTGCATGGAATCCTTCGCGGTGCGGGGAAAGCGGCGATTCTAAGGATGCCTCTGGCACCCATTCGCCCCCCGTCCGGGTCGATTCGGCGGCTGTGCCGTCGACTCGTCGGACATCGCCGCGGACCTCGAACCCGGGTGCCTACACTGCGCCGCCATGAAGATCGATCGACACCTGCTGGCCGCCTCGTGGCACCACTGGTGGAGCTACGAAGCACCGGAGGCCGGGCCGGGGTGGCTGAAGCTGGTGTGGACCGGGGTCGTCAGCGTGCTCGTCGCCGGCGTCTTTACCCTCGTCGGCCATGCGCTCTTCGTGCACCCGGCGCAGTGGAACGCCACGACCGGGCTGCGATCGTTCGGCCGCAACCTGGTCATCACCGCGGCCATCGGCGGCGTGACGCACGCACTGTTCGCCGCCGCCGACACCTTGCTCGGGCGCCAGCGCATCCGGGCCCTGCGCGGCTGGCCGCGGGCAGCCTTCTTCACGGGGCTGCCGATCCTCGGCGTGCTGGTCGGCTGGCCCGCGGGCCTCTGGCTGGCCTTCAGCGGCACCAGCTGGTGGCATGGGCTCGACAGCGGCCTGGTGCTCGGGTCGGTCGTGCTGTCGACCTTCATCACGCTGATCCTGCATGTCCTCTTCGTGGTGCACAGCCGGGGCGTGGCGGCCCGCATGCACGCCACCGAGGCACAGCTGAAACTGCTGCAGGCCCAGATCGAGCCGCACTTCCTGTTCAACACGCTGGCGAACGTCCTGAGCCTGATCGAAGCCGACCCGCCCCGCGCCAGGGGCATGCTCGAGGCCTTCGTCGATTACCTGCGCAGTTCGCTGCATCAGCAGCGTCGGGACGAAACAAGCGTGGGCGCCGAACTGGAACTGGCGCAGGCCTACCTGCAACTGCTGGCCGCGCGCATGGACGACCGCCTTCGCTTCACGATCACGGCCTCCGACGCCGCACGCGAAGCCCGCATCCCGCCGCTGCTGCTGCAGCCGCTGGTCGAGAACGCGATCCGTCACGGGCTGGAGCCGAAGCTCGAGGGCGGCACCGTCCGCATCGAGGCGCATTGCCTAGGCGGCCGGCTGCAGCTCAGCGTGAGCGACGACGGGCAGGGACTCGATGCACCCATGCGCGCCCGCATCCGCGGCAACGGCGTGGCCCTGGCGAACATCCGCGCGCGGCTCGCTGCGCGCTACGCAAGCCGCGCGGCGCTGCGCCTGGAGCCACTGCAACCCGGCACGCGCGCGCTGCTGGACATCCCCCTGGAGTGACCCATGCCCACCGCGCTGATCGCCGACGACGAGCCGCATCTGGCCAACCACCTGCGCGACCTGCTGCAGGCCGCATGGCCGTCCTTGCAGATCGTGCATCTCGCCCGCAACGGCGTGGAAGCAGCGGAGGGCATCGCGGCGCTGCAGCCGGACGTGGCCTTCCTGGACATCCAGATGCCCGGACTCACGGGCCTGGAGGTCGCACAGGGCATCGAGGGCAGGACGCGGGTTGTCTTCGTGACGGCCTACGACGACTACGCGGTCGCCGCCTTCGACCACGCGGCACTCGACTACGTGATGAAGCCGGTGCGTGCCGACCGCCTTGCGCGCACCGTCGAGCGGCTTCGACAGGCGCTCGCCACCTCGGCCGCGGCGGCAGCCGCGGACGACGATGACGATCGCCTCGCCCGGGCACTGCAGCGCCTGCTTCCCGCCGCCATGGCGAGCAGCGCGCCACCGGCGGCACCGCTGCGCTGGATCCGGGCCAGCCAGGGCGAACTCACGCACCAGATCGACGTGTCCCAGGTCCTGTACTTCCAGTCCGACGAGAAGTACACCGTCGTGCACACGGCCGCGGGCACCGAGCACCTGATCCGCATGCCGCTGCAGGAGTTGATCGCGCAGCTCGACGGCGAGCGCTTCTGGCAGGTGCACCGCTCGACGCTGATCAATGTGGACCACCTCGTGTCAGCCCGCCGCGACGAAGCGAGCCGCTTGTGGCTGCGGCTGAAGGGCGCGGCGCAGGAGCTGCCGGTCAGCCGCGCCTACGCCCATCGCTTCAAGGCGATGTAGCGACCGCGCGGCCGACGCAGGCGCTTCAGGCACAGGTCCGAAAACGGCGAGTCCAGCGCCATCGGCTGCCTATCATCGGCCGCATGACCCTGCACGACGACGCCGCCTACCGCGCGCTGACCACCCACGACGCCCGCTTCGACGGCCGGCTCTTCGTCGGCGTGACGTCGACCGGCGTCTACTGCCGCCCGGTGTGCCGGGTGCGCACGCCGCGGCGCGAGAACTGCCGCTTCTTCGCCAATGCGGCGCTCGCGGAATCGAACGGTTTCCGCCCTTGCCTGCGCTGCCGGCCCGAGATGGCGCCCGGCCTGTCGCTGACCGATTCGTCCGCGGTGCTGGCGCAGCAGGCCGCGCTGCTGCTGGAGGCCGCCGCGCACGAAGGCAGCGATCCCGCGCTGCCGGAGATCGCCGCCCGCCTGGGCGTAACGGACCGCCACCTGCGCCGCATCTTCGCCCAGGCCCATGGCGTGACGCCGATCGACTACCTGACGACACGGCGCCTGCTGCTGGCCAAACAGTTGCTGACCGACACCGCGATGCCGGTCACGCAAGTGGCGCTGGCCTCGGGCTATGCCAGCCTGCGCCGTTTCAATGCCGCGTTTTCCGAGCGTTATCGCATGAGCCCGACCGCCCTGCGCCGCGAACGCGCGCAGGCGCCGCGCAGTTCACGAACCGCGGCCCAGGCAGACGGCGCGGCCACGGTGCGGCTGGCCTACCGCCCGCCCTACGACCTGGACGGCGTGCTGGCCTTCTTCGCCAACCGGGCCGTGGCGGGCGTCGAACAGGTCGACGGGCTGGCGCTGCGCCGCACGCTGGCCGTCACGCACCGGGGCCAGGCACTGGCGGGCTGGATCGAGGCCCGCTTCGTGCCCGAGCGGCACGAGCTGCACCTGATGCTCGCGCCCACGCTGCTGCCGGTGCTGGGCATCGTCGTCCAGCGCATCCGGCAATGCCTGGACCTGGATGCCGATCCGCAGCAGATCGACCCCGTGCTCGGCGCGGTGCCCGGTCCCGATCGTCCTGGCATCCGCCTGTGCGGCAGCGCCGACGGCTTCGAGAGCGCCGTCCGCGTGATCCTCGGCCAGCAGGTCACCGTCGCGGCCGCGCGCACGCTGACGCGCCGCCTCGTCGAACGCTTCGGCACCCCGCAGGCCACGCCGTTCCCCGGCCTCGAGCGCCTGTTTCCCGACGCAGCCACGATCGCCGCGGCGGACCCCGAGGTGATCGGCAAGCTCGGCATCGTGCGCCAGCGCGTCGGCGCCTTGCAGGCACTGGCGCGGGCGGTGTCCGAGGGCCGCCTCGCCCTGCACCGCGGGGCGCCGCTGGAGGCCACGCTGGCCACCCTGCGCGAGCTGCCCGGCATCGGCGACTGGAGCGCGCAGCTGATCGCCATGCGCGCCCTGGCCTGGCCCGACGCCTGGCCGGCCACCGACATCGGCCTGCTGAATGCGCTGGCCACGCGCGATGCGCGCCAGGCCGCGGCCTGGGCGGAAGCCTGGCGTCCCTGGCGCGCCTACGCGGTGATGAAGCTGTGGCTGGGGCTCGAGCCGTCGTCCACCGGGCCATCCACCCCACCCTCGACGGAGCAAATCCCATGAAACACGCCCACCTGAGGGCCCAAGCCCGCATCGACACGCCCCTGGGTCCGATGACCGCAGCCGCCAGCAAGCAGGGCCTGGGTGGCCTCTGGTTCGACGGCCAGACCCACCACCCCGGTGTGCTGCCGCTGCCGGTCGAACCCGGCCAGCGCTGGCTGCGGGCGGCTGCCAAAGCGCTGGCCGCGTACTTTGAACGCGGCACATGGCCCAGCGACCTGCCGCTGGACCTGCGCGCCGGCACACCTTTCCAGCAGGCGGTGTGGCGCGTGCTGCTGGCCCTGCCGCCGGGCCGCACCAGCACCTACGGCGCCATCGCCGAGCAGGCCGGCCGCCCTGCGGCCGTGCGTGCCGCCGGCGCCGCGGTGGGCCGCAACCCGGTCTCGGTGCTCGTGCCCTGCCACCGCGTGCTCGGCCGGGACGGTGGGCTGACCGGCTATGCCGGTGGACTGGCGCGAAAGCGGGCGCTGCTGGTCCACGAAGGCATCCTGGACGCGGCCGCGCCAGGGCCATCGATCTGAGGGACGCGGCAGCCCGTAAGATCCGCCCTCGAATTCAGGGGGAGAGGAAGAATGAACTCGGCACGCATGGCGCAGCTGCAGGAATACCGCGATTGGGTCGCCCACGCGAAGGCCCGGGGCGGCAAGAGCACCGTGCGGCAGCTGCGCGAGATCCGCTCGCTGCGCAACCTGGGCGGCCAGTGCGGCACGTCCGACTACTACTGGTACCGCCTGTACGACGACAAGTACCAGAAAGGCCGCGGCGCGGTCGACTATCTGGGCTGGCGCCTGCGTCCCGCCTTCAGCGAGGCCTTGAACCCGCGCCAGGGCGTACTGCCGGCCTGGGACAAGCTGACCTTCTGCGCCCTTGCGCATGCCGCCGGGCTGCCGCTGGCACCGATCGCGGCCACCTACCACCCCGCGCGGTCGATCTCCGCCTCGCTGGGCCGGCACCTGAAAACCGTCGATGCGGTGCGCCAGTTCCTGCGCGACCCGGACATCTATCCGCTCTTCGTCAAACCGTCCTATTCCCAGCAAGGCTTCGGCGCCGTCGCGGTCGATGGCTACGACGCTGCCACGGACAGCGTCGTGCTGCCCGGCACCGGCCCGATGCCGATCGACGCATTCCTGAAGCGCCTGACCGAGCCGGTCGACGTGCGCTACCACAAGCCGGCCTGCGGCTGCCTGTTCCAGCCGCGGCAGTTCGTGCACCCGGCCATCCAGAAGCTGACCGAATGGAACGCCATCTGCGGCGCCCGCGTGGTCTGCCTGAACGGGCCCGACGGGGTGCGCCCCATCCGGGCCATCTGGAAGATCGCTCTGGCCCCCAACACGGTCGACAACTTCAGCCTCGGCAAGTGGGGCAACTTGGTCGCCGACATCGACCTCGAGACCGGCGAGGTGCGCGATGCCGTCGCCGGCCTCAGCCCCGTGCGCGTGCCCACGCCCGGCCAGGCCGCGATGATGGCCAAGCTCAACGGCTTCCGCCTGCCGGACTGGGACAAGGTGCTCGACATCTGCCATGCCGCCGGTCCCGTCTTCCCGCTGATGCAGATCCAGCACTGGGACTTCGCGCTGACCGACCGCGGTCCGATGATCCTCGAGGTCAACGACATCGTCGATACCGAGGTGCTGCAGATGCATGGCCACGGCCTGCTCACCGAGTCGACCCGGGCCTTCCTGAAGGCGCATGGCGACCGGCAGGCACACCCCTGGGTCGCGACACTCTGACCTGAAGACGCCCTGGCCGAGGCCGCGCCCGCCGCGGCGATAATCCGCGGTTGCTCGTTTTCCCTCTCGGAGTCACCGCCTTGGCCGCCACCATCCTTCAGCAGCTTCCCGTCGGCGAACGCGTCGGCATCGCGTTTTCCGGTGGCCTGGACACCAGCGCCGCGGTGCACTGGATCCGCGCCAAGGGGGCCATCCCCTGCGCCTACACCGCCAACCTCGGCCAGCCCGACGAAAGCGACTACGAGGACATCCCGCGCAAGGCCAAGGCCTACGGTGCCGAGATCGCACGCCTGATCGACTGCCGCCCGCAGCTGGTGGCCGAGGGCATCGCCGCCATCCAGAGTGGCGCGTTCCACATCTCCACTGGCGGCGCCACCTACTTCAATACCACGCCGCTGGGCCGTGCGGTCACCGGGACGGCGCTGGTGGTGGCGATGAAGGAGGACAACGTCAACATCTGGGGCGACGGCAGCACCTACAAGGGCAACGACATCGAGCGCTTCTACCGCTACGGCCTGCTCGCCAACCCCGCGCTGCGCATCTACAAGCCCTGGCTGGACCAGCGCTTCATCGACGAGCTGGGCGGCCGCAAGGAGATGAGCGAGTACCTCATCGCCAACGGCTTCGACTACAAGATGAGCGTCGAGAAGGCCTACTCGACCGACAGCAACATGCTGGGTGCCACCCATGAGGCCAAGGACCTGGAGTTCCTGAACAAGGGCATGTCCATCGTCCAGCCCATCATGGGCGTGGCCTTCTGGCGCGAGGACGTGGTGGTGAAGCCCGAGACGGTGACCGTGCGCTTCGAGGAAGGCGTGCCGGTGGCCTTGAACGGCATGACCTTCGGGAACGCGGTCGCGCTGTTCGAGGAAGCCAACCGCATCGGCGGCCGCCACGGCCTGGGCATGTGCGACCAGATCGAGAACCGCATCATCGAGGCCAAGAGCCGCGGCATCTACGAGGCCCCGGGCATGGCGCTGCTGCACATCGCCTACGAGCGCCTGGTCACCGGCATCCACAACGAGGACACCATCGAGCAGTACCGCATCAACGGCCGCCGCCTGGGCCGCCTGCTGTACCAGGGCCGCTGGTTCGACCCGCAGTGCCTGATGCTGCGCGAGACCGCGCAGCGCTGGGTGGCGCGCGCCGTCACCGGCGAGGTGACGCTGGAACTGCGCCGCGGCAACGACTACACGATCCTCGACACCGTCAGCCCCAACCTCACCTACCACCCTGAACGGCTGACGATGGAAAAGGGCGAAGGCGCCTTCACCCCCGCCGACCGCGTCGGCCAGTTGACGATGCGCAACCTGGACATCAGCGACACCCGCGACAAGCTGGGCATCTACGCCAAGGTGGGCCTGCTGGGCGACAAGACCGATGGCGTGATGCCGCTGCTGTCGCCGCCGGACGCGAAGAAGAGCTGAAGGGTCCCACCCGGCGCGGGCCACCGCGCCGGTCCAACAGTTCAAGCGCGGGCCACCGCGCAAGTCCAACAGTTCAAGCGCCGGCCACCGCGCAAGTCCAACAGTTCAAGCGCCGGCCACCGCGCCAGTCCACAGCTTCAGGCGCGGGCCACCGCGCCGCCCAAAGGCACTGCGCGGCCACCGCGCCCGCGGAAGGACACGGCGCAGTTCCCCGCGCCGACGATCAGATGGCGAGCCGGTTGCGGCCCGCCTGCTTTGCCTGATAGAGCGCGCGGTCAGCCGCATCCAGCAGCTGCCGCGCCTCCTGCATCGACGGGATCAGTTCGGCCACGCCCAGCGACACCGTCTGCCGGTGCACCTGCTCCGGCTGGCCGCGCGCCGGATCCGCCGGCAGCGTGAAGGCATGCGATTCCATCGCCAGGCGGATGCGCTCCGCCAGATCCACCGCCCCCGCCGCCACGGTGTTGGGCAGCACCACCACGAATTCCTCGCCGCCGAGGCGGCCGAGCAGGTCGTCCTTGCGCAGCACCGCCTTCACGACGCCGGCGCTCTCCTTCAGCACCACGTCGCCGCCGCCGTGGCCATAGCGGTCGTTGACGGACTTGAAGAAGTCGAGGTCGTAGTAGATGACCGACAGCGGCCGGCCAGTCAGCTTCGCGAGCTTGAACTCGCCGTTCAGGAAATCGGTGAGGTACTGCCGGTTGAAGATCTCGGTGCCGGAATCCACCGTCGCCATGCGGTAAATGCGGTCGTGCAGCAGCACGTCGACGCTCTCGTGCTCGTAGAACTTCAGGATGACCTTGCCCAGGCGGATCAGGTCGCCGTGCTTCAGGGGCACCGGGCCGCCGATCTTGGTCTCGTTGACGTGCGTGCCGTTCGAGGAGCCCAGGTCGCGGATGACGACGACGTCGCCGCTGGCCTCGATCTCGGCGTGGCGGCGGCTGACGCTGGGGTTGTCGATGAACACCGCCGTGTCGGCCAGGCGGCCGATGGACATGCGGGTGCCGTCGAGCACGTAGCGCTTACCGGTTTCGCTGCCGCTGTACACGATCAGGCACGACCGACGCTGCTGCGGGCCGTTCAGGTTCATCACCAGCGAGTGATCGCCGGTCTTCAGGAGGACGGTGGTATCGCCGGACATGACAACGAAAAGCCTGTTAACACCACGATGGCCAGTGGCAAGCGCCTGGCAGCGGCCCGGATGGTCGCCGTTCAGCCCAGCTGGCGCAAGGCCTGTTCCACATCTTCCACCAAGTCCGCCACTGCTTCCAGGCCGACCGAGAAGCGCACGAGGTGCCCCGGCAGCGCCGAAGCGTCGTCGCGCAGAAGGCGCGTGTCGTAGGGCACGGCCAGGCTCACCGGGCCGCCCCAGGAGTAGCCGATCTTGAAGAGGCGCAGTGCGTCGACGAAGGCGTCGACCCGCCCGGCCGGCAGCGCCGGGTTCAGCAGCACCGAGAACAGCCCGGCAGCCGCGCTGCAGTGCCGCCGCCAGTGCTCGTGTCCCGGCGCCCCTTCGAAGGCGGGGTGCAGCAGCCGCGTGACGGCCGGTTGCCGCTGCAGGAAGGCCGCCAGCTCACGCGCTGCCGCGTCCTGTGCGCGGTAGCGCAGCGCGATGCTGGGCAGCGAACGCAGCACCATCTCGGCATCGTTGCCGGCAATGCCGATGCCCAGGCGCATGTGAGCCTGCAGGATGCGCTCGTGCAGCGCCTGGTCGCGGGTGACGACCGAGCCCATCAGCACGTCGGCGCCGCCGGAGGGGTATTTGGTCAGCGCCTGCATCACGATGTCCACGCCGACCTCGAAGGCACGGAAGGCGATGCCGGCGCCCCAGGTGTTGTCGAGCGCGGTCAGCACGCCCCGCGACTTCGCGGCCTGCACCAGGCCGCCCAGGTCCGGAAACTCCATCGTGACGGAGCCCGGCGCCTCGATCCAGACGAGCCGGGTGCGCTCGCCGAGCATCGCGCCCAGCGCGGCCGCGTCCATCGGGTCATAGAGCCGATGGGCGATGCCCCAGTCGGCGAGCAGCGTGCGCGCCATCTCGCGCGAAGGGCCGTACACATTGGACGGCAGCAAGACCTCGTCGCCCTGCTTCAGCAGCGCCACGTTGGTCATCACGATGGCGGCCAGGCCGCTGGGTGCCAGCGCGCAGAAGCGGCCGCCCTCCAGCGCGGCGATGCGCTCCTCGAGGATGAAGCTCGTCGGCGTGCCGTGCAGGCCGTAGGTGTAGCCCTGCTTGCTCTTCCAGCTGCGTGCGCGCAACGCGGACACGTTCGGAAAGATGACCGTCGAAGCCTTGTGCACGCCGGGCATCACGGCCCCGAAGCCGGCCGGCGGTTCGTACGGGTGGTGCAGCAGGGAGGTGATCAGGTCCTGGGTCATGTCGTCCGACGCCATCAGACAGGCACGCCGATCAGGTCGTGCCCCTCGGCGCCGACGATGCGCGCCCGCGTGAACTCGCCGACCTTGAGCGTCTTCGACGCCTTTTCCGGCGGCAGCAGGCGCACGGTGCCGTCGATCTCCGGCGCATCGGCATAGCTGCGGCCGACGCCGCCCTTGCGGCCCAGCGCCGGGGCACGGTCGACCAGCACCTGCATGGTGGCGCCGATGCGGCGCTGCAGCCGCGCGACCGACACTTCCTCCGCCACGGCCATGAAACGGGCACGGCGCTCCTCGCGCAGTTCGGCGGGCACCGGGTCGGGCAGCGCGTTGGCGGCCGCACCATCGACCGGCGAATAGGCGAAGCAGCCGGCGCGGTCGATCTGCGCCTCGCGCACGAAATCGAGCAGGGCCTGGAACTCGGCCTCGGTTTCGCCGGGGAAGCCGGCGATGAAGGTGGAGCGGATCACCAGCTCCGGGCAGGCCTCGCGCCACTTCAGCAGGCGCTCCAGGTTGCGTTCGCCGCTGGCCGGGCGCCTCATGCGGCGCAGCACCTCGGGGTGTGCATGCTGGAACGGCACGTCCAGGTAGGGCAGCACGTGGCCGGACGCCATCAGCGGCAGCACCTCGTCCACGTGCGGGTACGGGTAGACGTAGTGCAGGCGCACCCAGGCACCATGCGGCGCGGCCAGTTCGCCCAGCTGCTGGCACAGCTCCACCATGCGGGTCTTGACCGGCTTGCCGTCGAAGAAGCCGGTGCGGTACTTCACGTCGACGCCGTAGGCGCTGGTGTCCTGGCTGACGACCAGCAGCTCCTTGACGCCGGATTCGAACAGCGCGCGCGCCTCCGACAGCACGTCCCCCACCGGGCGCGACACCAGGTCGCCGCGCATGCTGGGGATGATGCAGAAGGTGCAGCGGTGGTTGCAGCCCTCGCTGATCTTGAGGTACGCGTAGTGCTTGGGCGTGAGCTTGATGCCGGCGATGCCCCGCGCTTCGGGCACCAGGTCGATGAAGGGATCGTGCGGCTTGGGCGCGTGCTGGTGCACGGCATCCATCACCTCCTGCGTCGCGTGCGGGCCGGTGACGGCCAGCACCTTCGGGTGCACCGCCTTGATGAGGTTGCCGCCATCCGCCCCCGCCCGGGCGCCGAGGCAGCCGGTGACGATGACGCGGCCGTTCTCGGCCAGCGCTTCGCCGATGGTGTCCAGGCTCTCCTTCACCGCATCGTCGATGAAGCCGCAGGTGTTGACGATGACCAGATCGGCACCGGCGAAGGTCTTGCTCGTCTCGTAACCCTCCGCGGAGAGCTGGGTCAGGATCAGCTCGGAGTCCGTGAGGGCCTTCGGACACCCGAGCGATACCATACCGATACGCGCGGGCCGCGCTGCCGTTGTACTTGTCA
>CAMLJY010000055.1 GCA_946480465.1 uncultured Burkholderiales bacterium | reverse complement strand
CATCGACCAGCCGGTGCGCAGCTACTCCAGCGGCATGTTCGTGCGGCTGGCGTTCTCGATGGCGACCAGCGTCGAGCCCGACATCCTGGTGATCGACGAAGCGCTGTCGGTCGGCGACGGCGCCTTCGCCCGCAAGTCCTTCGAACGCATCATGGCGCTGAAGGAGCGCGGTGCCACCATCCTCTTCTGCTCGCATTCGCTGTTCCAGGTCGAGCAGCTGTGCACCCGGGCGCTGTGGCTGCACGACGGCCGCGTGCAGTTCGATGGCTTGTCGCAGCAGGCGGTGGTCGAGTACAGCGCCTGGCAGGCCCGCCACGAGGACGGCCAGCCGCCCAGCGACACCGTGGCCCACCGTTTCGACAGCCCCTCGGCCGCGCTGGTCGACGTGCGCCTGGCCAACGCGCCGCCCGATGCGGTCTATCGCAGCGGGCTGGACGCGCTGGAGGTGGCCGTGCACCTGCGCAGCGACCCGGCCATCCCCTGTCCCACGCTGGGCGTGGTGCTGCACTCGGCGGACGGGCGCGCGATCAGCAGTGCCGGCAACTGGCTGGACGCCGTGCCGCTGCGGCGCGACGCCTCGGGTGAGGTGCGCACCAAGGTCTGCTTTCCCCAGCTGCCGCTGCTGAAGGGGCGCTACACCGTCTCGGCCTACGTGCTGTGCGACCGCTCGATCAACGTCTATGCCGCGGCCGAGCACGTGTTGCAGTTCGAGGTGACGCAGGAGGGGGCGATGCAGGGCCTGGTCGCGCTGCCGCGCCGCTGGGAGATCGAGGCGTCGACATGACGACCGCCGAATTCGCCTTTCCGCTGAACGTCTACGCCCGCCTGCTGGAACTGCGCGAGGGCCGCGTCGACCACCTGCACTACGGCGTCTTCGACGCGCCCGACGAACCGGTGCTGGCGGCGCAGCAGCGCGCCATCGGGCTGCTCTGCGGGGCCCTGCCCGCGCCATGCCGCCTGCTCCAGGTCGGCATCGGCCTCGGGGCCACCCTGGCACGCCTGCGCGGCGCGGGCCACGCCGCCGTCGGCATCACGCCCGACGCGGCGCAGATCGCAGTGGCGCGTGCCCGGCACGGCGAGGCCATCGAGGTCGAGCAGTCGCGGCTGGAGGACTTCCACCGCGATGCGGGGCAGTGGCAGGCGCTGCTGTTCCAGGAGAGCGGCCAGTACATCGCCCCGGTGGCGCTGTTCGACGCCGCCGACCGCCTGTTGCACGACGGCCCGTCCACCTTGGTGGTGATGGACGAGTTCGCGCTGGCCCGGCGGCAGGACGGCCACGAAGGGCTGCACGCGCTGGACGCCTTTCTGGCCCTGGCGGCGCGGCGCGGCTGGACGCTTGCGAGGCAGCTCGACCTGTCCCGGCAGGCGCAGCCCACGCTGGACTACCTGCTGCACGGCATCCGGGAGGCGGCCGACCGGCTGGTGGCCGAGCTGGGCGTGACGCATGAGCAGCTGGCCACGCTGGCCGAGGCTCTCGAGCGTTATCGGCACCTGTACCGGGAGGGCGTCTACGGCTACGGCCTGCTGCGCTTCGAACGGGCGCGCAAGCCGGTGGACCGCCTGGTCGAGATGGACGCCGCGCGCGCCGGCGCGATGCGGCAGCTGTTCGGCGAGGTCTTCGGCCATGCCATGTCACCCGAGCACTGGCACTGGAAGTACGGTAACGGCCGCGGCCGCGGCGTCGCGCTGATGCAGGGCGAGCGCATGCTGGCCCACTACGGCGGTGTCACCCGACGCATGTTGTGCCGCGGCGAACCCGTGCTGGCCAGCCAGATCTGCGACGTGATGGTGGATCCCCGCGCACGCGCCGGGCTGTCACGCCGCGGCCCGATGGCGCAGGTGGCCGCCACCTTCCTCGAAACCCAGCTGGGCTGGGGCCAGCCGCACCGCATCGGCTTCGGGTTCCCGAGCGACCGGGCCTTCGGTGCCGCCGAGCGCCTGGGGCTCTACAGTGCGGCGGACGCGATGTCGCGCGCCTTCTGGCCACCCGCGCCACGCTCCGGCACCGATGCGGCCGAGGTGCTGCAGCCGCCGGACCTGGGTCCGCAAGGCCGCCACCGTGCCGTCGTCGACGGCTTGTGGCGGCAGATGGCCCAGGCGCTGGGCCACGCCGTCGTCGGTGTTCGCGACGCCGACTGGCTGTCGCACCGCTACTTCGCCCGGCCGGGCGTGGCGTACGAGCTCTTCCTGCTGCCGCAGGGCCTCGTCGTGCTGCGCCACCATGAGCGGCACCTGGAGGTGATCGACCTCGTGGGTCCGCCGGCGGCCTTCCCGGCGCTGGTGGCCCAGGCGCGCCAGCGCGCGCTGGACTGCGGGCTGGAGCGGGTGGACTGCTGGATCACCAGCTCGCAGCTGCCGCTGCTGGCCGGCATCGATCCACCGTCCTTCGGTGCCATGCCGCTGGGCGTCATCGTGCCGGCCAACGTGCATACGCCGGGGCCGGTCGAGGAGCTGAAGAACCGCTGGTTCCTGCTCGCCGGCGACGCCGATTTCACCTGACTGGCAAAGTACGCGGCCTGGGCGCCGAATCCGCCATGCAAGACACACCGTCCCCTTCGGCCTGGCATCCCTGGCCTGAACATGAGCTGGTGCCCTACCGGGCCCTGACGGCGCTCGGGGCGCCGGATGTCCGCTCATTGCTCGTGCTGGCGCCGCATCCCGACGATGAAGTGTTCGGTTGCGGTGGACTGCTGGCGCTGGCGGCAGACCAGGGCGTGGCGGTGCACGTGGCCGTGCTCAGCGATGGGGCCGCGGGCGGCGACGCCGGCGCGCGCGAACAGGAATGCCGTGCCGCCGCCGCGGTACTGGGGTACCTGCGCGGCGCCGCCGGCTCGCTGCGCTTCTGGGCGCTGCCCGACCGCCGTGTGGTGCCTGAGGCCGCGCTGGTCCGGCGCATCGCGGCCCTGTGCCGCGAGACGGCGGCCGACTGGCTGCTGGCGCCGTCCCCATTCGAGGTCCATCCCGACCACCTGGCGGCGTGCCAGGCCGCCACCGAAGCGGCGGCCATCGCCCCGGCGCGCCTCGCCTACTACGAGGTCGGCCAGCCGCTGATGCCGAACCTGCTGGTCGACATCTCCGCCGTCACCCCGCGCAAGCAGGCCGCGATGCGCTGCTTCGCTTCCCAACTGCAGCAACAGGACTACGGCGAGCACATCGCGGCGCTGAACCGCTACCGTTCGTACACGCTCGGCCCGGGCGTCACCCATGCCGAGGCGTACTGGGTCGCCGCGCCGGGCGCCTCGCTGGCGGACGTCCGCGCCGAGGCGGCACGGCAGCTCGAGCGCCGCTTCCGCACCGCACCGCCGGCCGCCTGACCCAGCCGCGCTGCACGACAATGCCTGCCCCCCGGTTGCCTCCTGGGCACCGCGCGGCCCCTCCAGCATGAGCTTCAACACCGAGTCCCACCCTGACCCTGCGCCCGCCCCGGTCGTGCTCGACGCGCCGGTGTGCGTGCTGATCCGCAGCGTCGACCGGCCCAGCCTGCCGCAGGCCGTGCAATCGGCCCTCGGCCAGACGCATGCGCGCACGCGCGTGCGCATCGTGGCCGCCCACGGCCAGCCGCTGGTGCACTGGCCTCCGGCCGGCGCCGCGCCCGACGATCGGGTGGAGGTCGTCGTGGCGAGTCAGCCCCTGGCCCGATCCGCCGCCGCCAATCGCCTGCTGGACAACCTGGGCAGTGAGTTCGCGCTGTTTCTCGACGACGACGACTGGCTGCTGCCCGAGCACGTGCAGCGCCTGGTGCAGGCATTGCACGACGCGCCCGGCGCGGTGGCCGCGCACGCCGGCATCCGCTGCGTTGGCGGCGACCGCGACGCGCCGCACACGGTGCACGTCTATGACGACGAGCTGCGCTGGGGCGAGATGCAGCTGCAGAACCGGCTGCCCATCCACGCCGTGCTGTTCCGCCTGCAGGCAGTCGAACGGGCGCCGGCGCTGCGATTCGACACCTCGCTCGAGCATTTCGAGGACTGGGACTTCTGGCTGCGTCTGATGGCGCGCGGCGAGTTCGTTCGCGTCCCTGGCGTCTCGGCCATCTACTGGGTCGATGAACAGGCCGGATCGGGCCACGCCGCGCAGGGCAGTGCCTTGCGGGCGGCGATGCTGCAACGCCTGGGCGAGCGACAGCTGGCGCGCTGGACCGGCGCCGACATCGCCCGACTGATCGAGAGCGACGCCGAACGCACCCGCCGGCACAACGACCTGCGGCAGCGGCTGGAGGCCACCGGCCGCGAACTGGAATCCCAGCTGGCGGGCGCGCAGGCACGCGGCCAGCTGCTGGAAACGCAGCTCGCCGCGGCGCTCGAGCGGGGCCGGCACTTCGAGCAGGCCTGGCAGTCCGAGCAGCAGGCCGCTGCCGACGTCCGTGCCCACGCCGACGCCGTCGAAACCGACCGCGAGCGCATCCAGCGCGAGCTGGATGCCTTCCGGGCCGAGGCGGCGCTGCTGGCGGCGCTGCGCGAAGAGCATCTGCAACAGATCGAGGGCCTGCATGCCCGCATCGCCGGCATCTACGCCTCCACGTCGTGGCGCATCACCCGCCCGCTGCGCCTGGCAGGCCGCGCTATCGCCTGGTGCCGTGCCGGCCGGCCGGCGGTGCTGTGGCGCAACGGCTGGCGCGCCTGCCAGACCGAGATCCGCCGCAAGGGCCTGCTCGGCTTCCTGCGCCGGGCACCGCAGTACCTGCGCGATGCGCGGCGGCATGCGCGTGCACTCTCGGTCGACGTCGCGGTGCCGGCGGCGAACCCCTTCGCCGCCCCCGCGCAGCGGCCGATGGCGCCGCTGCGGCTGCATCCCGAGATCCGCGGCACGGACGAGGTCATCGACACCTCGGTCTCGGTCGTCATCCCCACGCTCAACGGCGGTGCCGAGCTGGACTGGCTCGTGCGCAAGCTGCTGTCGCAGCGCGCGGTGCGGGCGATCGAAGTCGTCATCGTCGACTCCGGTTCCACCGATGGCTCGCCCGACCGCGCGCGCGCGGCGGGCGCCCGCGTGATCGACATCCTGCCGTCGGAGTTCAGCCACAGCTACGCGCGCAACCTCGGCGCGCGCCATGCCACCGGGGAGCACCTGCTCTTCATGGTGCAGGACGCGTACCCGATCGGCGACCTCTGGCTCTACGGCATGCTGCGCTACCTGATCGACCACCGCTCGGAGGGCGTGGTCGCCGCATCCTGTGCCGAGTACAGCCGCAGCGACAGCGATGCGATGTACGACAGCATGATCAACACGCATTACCGCTTCCTCGGCTGCCTGGAAGCGGACCGCATCGGCCGGCACACCGGCGAGGACCACATGAGCCTGCGCTCGATGGGCCAGCTGAGCGACGTGTCGTGCCTGATCCCGCGCGAACTGTTCATGCGCCACGGCGGCTACCGCGGCGACTACGCGGAGGACCTGGACCTGGGCATGCGCCTGATCCGCGGCGGCCACCGCATCGCGATGCTGGCCTCGGTCAAGGTGGTGCATTCCCACAACCGGCCGGCCTGGTATTACCTGAAGCGCTCCTTCGTCGACGTGATCTTCCTGGTCGGCCTGTTCGACGACTTCCATTGGCCCGCCTGCGATTCGCTGCCCGGCTTCGCGGCCGGCGTGCGCCAGCTGGCGCACATGCTGTCCGGCTGGTTGCCCGATCTTGCCCGGCAGCCTGACGGCGAGCCGATGTCCGACGCGATCACGCGCTGGATCGGCCAGGCGCGGCAGCAGCGGCTGACCGGCGAGGGCGACCTGATCGCGCTCGGCGATGCCCGGGTCGACGAGTTCCTGCAGCGCCTGCTCGCCGGCGTGCCCGCGCCCTCGGTGGACGGGGGCGCCGCCCAGGGCGAGGCCCGCCGGCTGATCGACAGCTTCATCGCCCGGCTCGACCACTTCAACCAGTACGCGCAGCAGGTGTACGGCGGTGCCGACGAGCGCTTGCGCCGCGAGACCGCCGATGCCGTGCGCAAGACCTTCGCGTCGACGATGGGCGCGGCGCTGGCGTACCTGTGGCTGGACCGCAGCCGTCGCCCCGCGGATGACCCCGAGCGGCAGTGGATCGGCCGCCTGCATGATGAATTGAAGGCGGGGGTCTGATGCGCATCCTCTACGTCGTCCACCAGTTCTACCCCGAGTTCGGCAGCGGCACCGAGCGGGTCACGCTCAACCTGGCGCGCATGGCGCAGCGTGCGGGCCACCATGTGCAGGTGCTGGGCTGCATGATCGACCGCAGCCGCCATGCCGGCGCAGCCGTGCCTGGGCTGGCCGGCGCGCTGGCCGGCATCGTCGACGGCATTCCGGTGACCATGCTCGACCGCGCCGCGCTGCCGGCCGGCGCCGACACCGGGCTGGCGGTGGACGAGCGGCTGTGCGAGCAACTGGGCGCCTGGATGCGCGGCCAGCGCTTCGACGTCATGCACCTGATGCACCCGATGCGCATGGCCAGTGCGATCGCGGCCGGCCAGCGCATCGGCCTGCCGCTGGTCGTCACGCTGACCGACTACTTCGCCGCCTGCCTGCGCATCAACCTGATCGACCTGGACGGCCGACCTTGCGACGGACCCGACGGCGGCCGCGCCTGCATGCGCAAGTGCCCGCTGCCGGCCTGGACCGAGCCGGCCCTGCGCGCGCGCCACGAGCAATCGACCGCCGTGCTCGCGTATGCCGGCAGCCGGGTCGCGCCGTCGCAGCACGTAGCGCAGCGCTACCGCGAGGCGTTCCCGCAGCTGGCATTCGACGTCATCGCGCACGGCGTGGACCTGCTTGCGCTGGGCGCCGGCCCAGCGCCCGCGCCGCCGTCGGCGAGCGGTTCGCGGCCGCTCACTTTGGGCTTTGTCGGATCGCTCGTGGCGGCCAAGGGCCTGCACGTGCTGCTGCGCGCGCTGGCACGCGTGCCGGGCTTGCCGCTGCGCCTGAAGGTGGCCGGCGGTTTCCACGGCGATGCGGTCTACCAGCAGGAGCTGCGCGCGCTGGCGGCGGCCGATCCGCGGGTCGAACTGCTGGGCGCGCTGGAGCCGCCCGCGGTGGCGGCATTGATGCGCGGCCTGGACCTGCTGTGCCTGCCCTCGCAGGTGCCGGAGAGCTTCTCCCTCGTCGTGCACGAGGCCAGCGCGGTCGGTGTGCCGGCCCTGGTCGGGCACCTCGGCGCGCCGGCCCAGGCCATCGCACGCAGTGGTGCCGGCCAGGTCGTCGAGGCGGGCGACGAGTCCGCCTGGGCGGCGGCCGTCCAAGCCTGCGTCGACGATCCGGAGCGCATCGCCCGGTGGCGGCGTGCGTTGCCGCTGCCGCAGCGCATCGAGGAGGAAGCCTTCCTCTACGAAGGCCTCTATCGCCAGGCCATCGGCACGGCGCCGTCAGCGGTGGCTGCCAGCTGAACCCGCCGCTTCGCGCTGGACCGCGCCGGCCAGCCCGGCCACGAGCAGCAGCGGCAGCGCGAACTTGGCATCGCGCAGCACGACGTTGAAGAGGCCGGTCCAGGCGATCGCCGCCCAGGCGACCAGCGCGGCCAGCCCGGCATCACCCGCCTGCCAGGCGCGGCGCAGATGGCCGAGCAGCAGCCAGCCCAGCAGCGCGATGCCGATTGCACCCAGCTGCGACAGCACGAGCAGGTACTCGTTGTGCGGCGTCGTGTGGATCGAGATCACCAGGCCCGGCTGCACACGGCGGCGCCACTCCTCCAACCAGCTGCCCACGCCGTTGCCGGCGATCGGAGCGGCGCGCGCCATGTCCAGCGTGTGCTCGGCCAGCCGCAGGCGCATGCCCCAGCTGGTCGCGGCCGCGTCGCTTGACTGATAGGTGAGCATCTCCTGCACGCCCTCGTTGATGCGGCCGCGCACGCCGGGCGCCCATTGCCAGGCGGCCAGCGACAGGCCCGCCACCAGCGCCAGCAGCACCAGCGCGCGGCCCGGATGGCGCCGCCCCTGGTGCGCCAGGCCCAGCGCGGCCAGCAGCACCGGCAGCGCCACCATGCCGGTGCGCCGGTCCTGCAGCGCGAGGCCGAGCACCGCGAGCATGGCCGCGGCCGCCCAGAGCCAGCGTTCCCGCGGCGCACGTGCGCGCAAGGCCTCGACCAGCGCGATCGCGGCGCCCAGCGCCAGCACCAACGAGGTCACGATGCGCTGGTTGCCTTCCGCGTTCACCGTGCTGTGCCACAACCACTGGCCTGGCAGCAGGCCGTGGCGGTCCAGCGCGACAGCTGTTCCCACCACCGCCGCGGCCACCGCGAAGTAGCGCAGCACGCGCCGCGCGAAGGCCGGCGTGCAGCCCAGCGCGATCACCGGCGTCAGCAGCAGCAGGGCGTAGAGCCCAAGCTGGCCGGCGATGTCGCGTGGGCGACCGCTGGACCACAGTGCGGACAGCAGCGTGAAGCCGTAGAACGCGGCGGCGGCCTGGAAGCCCGGCTGCCTGGGCAACTGGGGCAGTGCACCGGCGCGCTGCAGCGCCAGCAGCGCAACCAGGCCGCAGCCGACGTAGCCGACGTACTTGCCTCCGATGGGCAGGAAGGCCGTGCACGCGCAGGCCAAGGCCAGCAGCGGCAGTGCGAGCCGGTGGCGCGTGTTCGCGATCACGCCAGCTTCCGCGACACCAGGCCGGTGAAGGTGCCGCGCAGCAGCGCTCGCAACTTCGCCCCCCGCTCGGGCTCGGCGATCACGATGCCCACCGCTTCGTAGGCCAGGCGGGCGATGCACAGGGCCGTGAACGAGGGTTCGCGCCACAGGCTGCGCCGCGCCAGCCAGGCGGTGTTGCGGCCGATCAGGTAGCGCCGCGCCGGCGAATGTCCACCGGCCTGCATCTCGACGCCGAACAGGCGGAAGCGGCGGCGCTCGCCGATGGCATGCCGGAACTCGTGCGAGCCATGCAACCACAGCGAGTAGCCGGCGCGGCGCGCGCGCAGGCAGCAGTCGGTGTCGACGTGATCGACACGCAGGCCTTCGTCGTAGGGGCCGAGCGCGTCCAGCGCGGCGCATCGCCACACGGACATCGAGTTGATCAGGAAACTCACCGGCCGCATGCCTTCGAAGCGCCGGGGCAGTCCGTGCCAGCGCCAGCGCGACAGCAGCATGTGCTTGCCGCGCAGGCCGGTGGCGCGATCGCAGTAGGCCGGGGCGACGGCCGCCGTGCGCGGGTCGGCCAGCCGTGCCTGGACCTCGGGATCCGCGAGGAAGCGTTCCAGCACCTCGGTCTCCGAATCCTCGTCGACGAACACCAGCTGCGTCACCTCGGGGGCCAGCCGTGCCAGGGCTTCGCGAGCCCGGTTGTAGGCACCGGCCAGGCCGCCGTGGTTGGCGTTGCGCAGCACGTGCAGGCCTGCCCGGCGCGGCACCATGGCGACGCCAGGATGCCCGTCCACGCTGTTGTCGACCAACACCAGGTGGCCGACCGAAGCGGCGAGGCGCTCGACCAGCGCCGCGGGATGGGACTCGGGGTGGAAGACGACGATCACCGCGGCTGTTGTCCGCGCCAGCGGACTCACGAGCAAGTGGGGCTCGGCCACTTGGCTCAGGTCCCCCTGGGGGGCGGCCGGCTCGGCCGGCCGGACCGCGCTCACAGGCGGTTGATCAGCGCGGCCAGCGTGATGCCGAGGTTGCCGAGCCGGGTCTGGCGATGGATGCCGGTACGGCGCAGCCCGAGCAGCCGCGCGCCGATCCAGCGGCGCCGGGCACGCATGAAGTCGTCGAGCACCTGCTGGTTCTCCGGCGTCATCAGGTGGCGCACGCGCTGCAGTGCGGACAGGTTGGCATCCACCCAGCCGCGGAAGCGGCCTTGCACCAGCAGCCGAGCGCGCTTGAACTGCGCCAGCGGGCTGATGTTGGAGCCGAACTGGTTGCTGGCGTGCTGCCGGTAACGCACCGTGGGATAGACGTCGTAGTGCACCTTGCCGCCGCAGCTGCTGACGAGCATGTAGGCCCACCAGTCGTGCGTGACCGCTTCGACGTTCTCGCCGGCGGTGCGCAGCAGTTCGCGCGCTGCGCGGTTGAACACCATCGTGTTGCCGCCGGCGATGCTCTGCACCAGGGCATTGCGGAAGCTGGGCGGACGCTCGAACAGCGGCGAGTAGCCGATGTGCTGGTTGCGCGCATCGACCAGCAGCGTACGGGAACCATAGAGCGCCGGCACGTCTTCAGGGATGGTCTTCAGCCAGGCGACGGCGCGTTCCAGCTTGTCCGACTCCCAGATGTCGTCCTGGTCGGCGTAGGCGAAGTAGTCGGCTTCGATGTCGGCACGGCAGGTGAGCGACAGGAAGTTCGCCGTCGAGCCTTCCGCCGGGCCGGCGTGGATCGAGATGCGGTCTTCGCCCCAGTGCGACTGGTAGTACTCGAGGATCGCGTGCGTGTAGTCGTCGGACCCGTCGTCGGACGCCCAGATGGCCCAGGCGGGGTGGGTCTGCGTCGCGATCGAATTGAGCTGCTCGGCGAGGAAGTGCTGAGCCTGCATCGTGCACATCAGCACCGCCACCTTCGGGACCGAAGGGTGGGGGCGATGCAACAGGGACTTCAGCGACACCAGAGGAATGACGCGCCGGAACTCTTCCCAGGGGGACAACAGTTCTGCGACGGATGCACGTCGCGCGGCGGCTCCTCGGTTGCTGGACGCGGCTTCCCGCGGCTGTTCTTGTATCCGAGCCATCGGCGCAGTTTAGCCCAGTCCGTGCGCTAGCTCACAAGCCGCTGCGCCAAGTGATTGATTTTGCTGATGAATTGACGATTGGACACGAGACTTGCAAGCTTGCGCAATGCCTCGATTTGTGCGGTGCAGCAGCGATCAGCAGGGAATCACCTTGAATTCGACCCGGCGATCGAGCGCGTCGCTCGCGTCGTCCCGCCCGTTGCCGACCAGCGTCTCGCGTGAGCCGACGCCGTTGGCGATCAGGCGCTTCTTCAGCGGCGGGGAGGCTTGCTCGAGTCGGGCGCGCACGTGCTCGGCGCGCAACTGCGAGAGGCGCTCATTGACCGGCTCGGGCCCGGTGGGGCTGGAATGGCCCACCACCTCCATGCAGCTCTGGCGCCGCGCTGCCTGCGATGACAGCTCCGCCAGCCACAGCTTGTACGGCGTCGCTGCCGGACCCGACTCGGCGCTGAGGACGGCCGTGCCGGGCCGGAAGACGAACTTGACGCCCAGGCGCCTGGCCTCCAGGCCCTGCTCGACCAGCTGGCCGAAAGCCTTGATCGCGGCGTCGCGCCGCCCGAGCCGCCAGTTCGTGAGGTACAGCCCGCTGTAGACGCGCTGCTGCTGGCCTTCCGGCGAGCGCAGCACGGTCTCGTACAGATTCAGCGCTTCCCGGTACTTTCCGGCACCGTAGGCCTCGATGGCCTCGCTGATCATGGAGGCGGCGACGATGCGGTCCACGTACATCGGGTGGATGGGGTCGCCGGCGCGCGTCCCCTGGCAGGTGCGGATGTAGCCGGCGGTGGCGTTGTCCTCGGCCCAGGTCGGCGTGTCCTTGAAGTGCGCGAGCGGCGTCGGGTCCACGCCATCGGTGCGCGCGAAGGCCAGGCCCTTGCTCACCAGCTTGCCGGTCTTCAGGTCCGCCAGCGCCAGGCAGATGCGGTAGGCCTCGCGCGCGCCTTCGGTCTTGCGGTCCTTGTTGACGCCGGTGAAGGTGCCCACCAGCACCAGCGGACTCTTCTGCACGTTGCCGGCCGTGAAGGGCTGGACGTCGTACTGCGGGTATCGCTCTTTGATCAGCGCCACGATGCGCGCGCCCATGGCCTGCGTGGCCTTGGACTGCGCGCCGGTAACGCCGTCGATCAGCGGGTCGATGACCAATCGGAACTTGCCTTCGGGCGGGTTCGGCGGCAGCTGCGCGCGACCCAGCAGGTTGTTCGCGGCGCTCAGCATGGCCTCGTCGAAGGGCAGGACGGGCGGCGGGGCCGCGGCCGGCGCGGCAGGCGCCGGCGCAGGTGCCACCGCTGGCGCAGGCACAGCCGGGGCCTGCGGCGCGGCGGGGAGCGGGGCGGTTTCACGCGGCGCGGGGGACCCGGTCGGCGGCGGGGCGGTGCAGGCGGTGAGCAGCGCGGCCAGCGCCCCGCACAGCGCGCCGCGCCAAGCCACGGATCGCAGGCCACGCCTGCCTGCAGACGGGTGGAAGCTCAGGCGCGGACGAGGCTTCATCGCTTGCACTCCTTCTGGAAGATCTCGAGGTGCTCGGGGGACAGCGCCTCGCCCAGTTGCAGCCGTTGGGTCAGCTCGGCACAGCGCGCCCCTGGCGCGGGCACGGTGACGGCGGGGCGGCGGTCCGCGGCCACTCTACTCCCCGTTTCGCCTGCCGCGGCACCTGTCACACGCAGTGCGCTGGCGTCACGAGGACGCGACTCCTCCGTGGCCGGAATGGCGGCGGAGGCGCGCAGGTCGGGCATGGATGGCTCGCTGCTGCGCTGGCGTGGCGATGGCGCCGGCGGCGGCGGCATGGCCGGGCGCTCAGGCGCCCGTGCGGCCGCGGCCGATGCCGGCGGCGCGGGCGGATCGGCAGCCGGCCTGTCCTGGCCGGGACGCCAGATCAGCAGCGCCACGGGCAGCGTTGCCACGGCGACCAACCCGGCCAACCAGCCGCGGCTGGGTTGCCGGCGTGCGTAGGGCGACACGGGTGGCGCGGGCGCCGGGCGAGCGGCAGTCGGCTCGCCCGGCCGCGGGGGGATCGGCGCTGCACCGGTCGACATCGGTGCCAGGCCGCGCACAGCCGTGGGCGGGCGCGGCGGCAGCCAGGTGGAGACCGGTGAGCGCGCGATGTCCAGCGGCGTCATCGGTGCCGAGGCGGTGGTACCTGCCGTGCGTTGCGGGGCGGGCGCCATGGCCACCGGTGCACTGCGCGAGCCGGGCAGCGTGCTGCCGCTGTCCGCCGACGGTGCGGCCACGCCGGGGCGCGGGCGGCGCAGCATCACCGTGATGTCCGACTGGGGCTCCGGACGCGGGGGCGGCGCGGTGGCAGGCAGGGTCTGCAAGGCCAGCCGCAGTTCGCTCGCGAAGGCGCCGGCGCTCTGGAAACGATGGTCCGGGTTCTTCGCCAGCGCGCGCAAGGCAATAGCGTCGAATATCCGCGGCGACCCCGGCGCCAGCTGCGACGGCGGAGGCGGGTCTTCATGCAGGATCTTGCGCTGTACCGCCCACTGGCCGCCACCGCCGAAAGGCCGCTGGTGCGTGAGGAACTGGTACAGGATGACGCCGACGGCGAAGAGATCGGTGCGCGAACCGACCGCGAGGCCCTGGATCTGCTCGGGCGACATGTAGCTGGGCGTGCCGACCATGGTGCCCGGCATCGTGCGGTCGGCACCGGTATCGACCAGCCGCGCGACACCGAAGTCCGTCAGCTTGACGTGGCCGGCGCGATCGATCATCACGTTGGCCGGCTTGACGTCGCGGTGCACGATGCCGCGGTCGTGCGCGTAGGCCAGCGCGTCCAGCAACTCGCAGAGGATGCGCACGGCTTCGGGCAGGCCGAAGTAGTTCTGACTGTCGAAGTGCTGCGCCAGCTCGCGGCCTTCGATGAATTCCATGACGATGTAGGCGACCTCGTCCTCTTCGCCGAAGTCGAACACCGTGACGATGTGCGGGTGCGTCAGCCGCGCCGCGGCCTGGGCTTCCCGCACGAAGCGGCGCGAGTAGTCCTGCGCGACCGAGTCGTCGAGCAGGTGGTTCTTCAGGATGGTCTTGATCGCGACTCGACGGTCGAGGCGCGGGTCCAGCGCCTCGTACACCAGTCCCATCGCGCCGCGGCCGAGCACGGACTTCAGCTGGTAGCGCCCCAGTTGGGTCATGGGCCCGGGGTTCATCATGCGCGGCAGGCACCGGCGGCCAGGGCGGCCGCCCACGGCCGGAAGGGTGGCGATGGGTGGGCCACGAGTATAGGGACGGCCGCCCGGGCCGCGCGTCGGCCGCTCCCATGCGTGGTGGAATCGCCGCCGGCCTGCCGCCGGCCAGGTCAGGGTGCGCTGCGCTCCGCGTACCAGCCCGCGACGACCGCCATGCCGGCACGGATGTCGTGGGTCGGCTCGTATCCGAGCAGCGAGCGCGCCTTGCCGATGTCGGCGCGCGAGTGGCGCACGTCGCCGGCGCGGAAGTCGCGGTACACCGGCGGGCCGACGTCCAGTCCCGGCCGGCAGGCCGTGAGCTGCTGCGCCAGCATCGCGTGCAGTTCGTTCAACGTGGTCTGGTCGCCCACGGCGACGTTGTAGACCTCGTTCAGCGCTTCGGTGCGGGTCGCGGTCGCGGCCAGCAGGTTGGCCTGCACGGCGTTCGCGACGAAGCAGAAGTCGCGGCTGGTCTGGCCGTCGCCGTTGATGTAGACCGTGTCGCCGCGCAGCATGGCGGCGGCCCAGCGCGGGACCACGGCGGCGTACGCACCTTCCGGGTCCTGGCGCGGACCGAAGACATTGAAGTAGCGCAAACCCACCGAGGCCAGCCCGTAGCTGCGCGCGAACACCGACGCGTACAGCTCGTTGACGTACTTCGTGACGGCGTAGGGCGACAGGGGATTGCCGATCGCATGCTCGACCTTGGGCAGCCCGGGATGGTCGCCATAGGTGGAGCTGCTGGCCGCATAGACGAAGCGCTGCGCCCCGGCATCGCGGGCCGCCACCAGCATGTTCAAGAAGCCGCCGACGTTGACGTCGTTGGTCGTGATCGGATCGGCCAGCGAGCGCGGCACCGACCCCAGTGCCGCCTGGTGCAACACGAGTTCGACGCCCTCGCAGGCGCGCCGGCAATCGTCCAGGCGCCGGATGTCGCCCTCGATGAAGCGCAGCCGAGCCCAGGCTTCGTCGCCGACGCTGGCTTTCACGTCGTCCAGGTTGTGGCGGTGGCCGGTGGCGAAGTTGTCGAGCGCGACCACCTGCTGGCCGAGGCCGAGCAGGGTTTCGACCAGGTGGCTGCCGATGAAGCCGGCGGCGCCGGTCACGAGCCAGGTGCGCGGGGCTTGCCGCAAGGCCTGGTGCAGGTTCTGGTAGGTGCTGGCGGTGTTCAAGCGAAGGCCTCGTCTGGAGCGCGCATGGCGGTTCGGCGGGTGGGTGCCGGCGGGTGGATCAGTCGAAGACCTCGGCCGCCGCAAACGCCGGCGCGGCCTGGTCCTTGGGGGCCAGCAGCCTCGCCACGCCCTCGGGCCAGTCGATGCCGATCGTCGGATCGTTCCAGGCGATCGCGCGCTCGCAGTCCTTGGCGTAGACGTCGGTGGTCTTGTAGACGAAGCGTGTGTCGTCCGCGAGGGCGATGAAGCCGTGCGCGAAGCCTTCGGGGATCCACATCTGGCGCTTGTTCGAGTCGCTCAGTTCGGCACCGACCCAGCGCCCGAAGTGGGGGGAACCGCGTCGGATGTCGACCGCCACGTCGAAAGCCGCTCCCTGCGTCACCCGCACCAGCTTGCCTTGCGCGTGCGGTGGCAACTGGTAGTGCAGGCCGCGCAACACGCCGCGCCGGGAATGCGATTCGTTGTCCTGAACGAAGGGACGCGGCTCGGGCAGGCCCAGCCCGGCCAGGCCGGCGGCAAAACGGCGCTGGCTGAAGCTCTCCATGAACCAGCCGCGGTCGTCGCCGAACACCTGCGGCTCGATCAGCACGACGCCGGGGAGGGAGGTGGGAGTGAATTTCATGAACGGTCAGGGGAGATTCGCGGGGGTGGCCAGCGGCAGGTTCAGGACTTCGGCCAGCATGCGCTCCACCCCTTGCTGCCAGGCTGGCAGCACGACGCCGAAGGCCTGCCGCAGCTTCGCCGTGTCGAGCCTTGAGTTCAGCGGCCGTTGCGCCGGGACGGGATAGGCGCTGCTCGGGATCGGCAGCACCGACTCTGGCGTGGTGCGCAGGGGCAGGCCGCGCGCGCGCGCCCAGCCGATGACGTGCCGGGCATAGGCACACCAGCTGGTCTCGCCCGCCGCGCAGGCGTGGTAGGTGCCTGCCAGTTCGGACCGCGCCGCGGCCGTGCGCAGCATCAGCGCCGCGAGGTCGGCCAGCAGGTCGGCGCCGGTGGGGGCCCCGACCTGGTCGTCGACCACCCGCAATTCGTCGCGCTCACCGGCCAGGCGCAGCATCGTGCGGGCGAAGTTGCCGCCGCGCGCTGCATAGACCCAGCTCGTGCGCAGGATCAGGTGCTTGCATTGGCTGGCGCGGATCTGCTCTTCGCCGGCCAGCTTGCTGCGGCCATAGACGCTCAGCGGCGCCACCGCGCTCGATTCGTCGCGCGCTGCCGTGCCGCTGCCGTCGAATACGTAGTCGGTGCTGTAGTGCAGCAGCCAGGCATCGAGGCGCGCCGCCGCGCGTGCCAGCGCCCCGGGCGACTCGGCATTGACCGCGTGGGCGAGCGCCGGCTCCTGCTCGGCCCGGTCGACTGCCGTGTAAGCCGCGGCATTGACGATGATCTTCGGTGCGACCCGCTCCGCCAATGCGGCCACGGCATCGGGCCGGGCCAGATCCGCGCCGTCGGCACGACTGGCGGTGACCACCTCACCCAGCGTGGACAGCGAGCGCCGCAGTTCCCAGCCGACCTGGCCGTCGGCGCCCAGCAGAAGCAGTTTCATCGGGCGCGGATTGTAGGGAAGGGCTGTTCGCGGGCCGAAAGGTGCGAAAACGGGGGCGTGGCGGATAATCCGCAATTCATGACTGAATCCTCACTCCCCATCGAAGCTGCAGCCGCGCCGCAGAAGTTCGAGACCCTGGCCCTGAACCCGAAGCTGCTGCGCGCCGTCGCGGAGTCCGGGTACACCGCGATGACACCCATCCAGGCCAAGGCGATCCCGATCGTGCTGGCCGGGCGCGACGTGATGGGGGCCGCGCAGACCGGCACCGGCAAGACCGCCGCTTTTACGCTGCCGTTGCTGCAGAAGATGCTGCGGCACGAGAACGCGTCGATGTCGCCTGCCCGCCACCCGGTGCGGGCCCTGGTGCTGGCACCCACCCGCGAACTGGCCGACCAGGTGGCCAACAACGTGCGGACCTACGCCAAGCACACCGACCTGCGCTCGACCGTCGTTTTCGGCGGCATCGACATGAAGCCGCAGACCGCCGAGCTGAAGCGCGGCGTGGAAGTGCTGATCGCCACGCCCGGCCGGCTGCTCGACCACATCGAGGCGAAGAACTGCGTGCTGAATCAGGTCGAGTACGTGGTGCTCGACGAAGCCGACCGCATGCTGGACATCGGCTTCCTGCCCGACCTGCAGCGCATCCTGTCCTACCTGCCGAAGCAGCGCCAGACGCTGCTGTTTTCCGCCACCTTCTCGCCCGAGATCAAGCGCCTCGCGCAGAGCTACCTGCAGGATCCGGTCACCGTCGAGGTCGCTCGGCCGAATGCCACTGCGTCGACCGTCGAACAGCGCTTCTACAGCGCCGCCGAGGACGACAAGCGCCGCGCCGTGAAGCAACTGCTGCGCGAGCGCGAGATCAGCCAGGCCATCGTCTTCGTCAATTCAAAGCTCGGCGCCGCCCGCTTGGCCCGTGCCTTCGAGCGCGATGGGCTGAAGACGGCGGCGTTGCACGGCGACAAGTCGCAGGACGAACGCTTGAAGTCGCTCGATGCCTTCAAGCGCGGCGAGGTCGACCTGCTGGTTGCCACCGACGTCGCGGCGCGCGGCCTCGACATCGCCGACCTGCCTGCTGTCTTCAACTTCGACGTGCCGTTCAACGCGGAAGATTACGTGCACCGGATCGGCCGGACGGGGCGCGCTGGTGCATCCGGACTGGCGGTGACCCTGGTCGACCGTGACGATGCGCGCTTGATCGCCGAGATCGAGAAGCTGATCAAGAAGAAGATCGAGATCGAGGCGATCGAACTGGACGATGACCGTCCGCGCCGTGCGCCCCGGCGCCCGCGCGAGGATGACGAGGAGCGGCCGCGCGAGCGCTTCAGCGAGCGATCGGACGGTGCCCGTTTCAGCTACGCCGCCCCTGCCCGGGCGCCCAGCGATCCGTTCTTCGACAAACCCTATGAACCCGGCTTGCCGCCCGAGGCGCCGCCGTCGTGGGAAAAGAAGGCTGCGGCCCAGCCGCCGGTGCGTGGGCTGTCGCCGAACATCCGCAGCAAGCGCAAGGTGGCGGCCTTGCTGGGCGGCGGTCCGAAGGTCTGAAGCCCGCTTACCCGCCGCGAGGCGGGTACGAGCCAGCGGGCGCTCAGCCCAGCCAGCAGAACACGGCCGGCATGGTGTCCGGCAGCGTCACGCCTACCTCGCGCCAGCGCGCTGCCGGCAAGGTGCGGCACCAGCCCCCCGGCAGTGTCAGGCCGCAGGCGATGCTCAGCTGCGTCGTCGGGTGCAGGTGCTCCGCCAATGCGCCCAGCAGGGCCGCGTTGCGATAGGGCGTCTCGATCGCGATCTGCGTCTGCCGCAGGCGCCGCGACAGGGCGTCCAATTCGCGGATGCGCGCGGCGCGCGCGGCCGCATCAATCGGAAGATAGCCGGCGAAGGCAAAGCTCTGGCCGTTGAGGCCGCTGGCCGCCAGCGCGAGCAGCAGCGAGCTGGGGCCGGGCAGAGGTTCGACCGCCACGCCCAGTGCATGCGCGGCGGCCACCAGCCCCGCGCCGGGATCGGCGATCGCCGGCAGCCCGGCTTCCGACAGCAGGCCGACATCCGCGCCGGCCAGCGCTGGCGCCAGCAGCGGTTCGAGCTCGCCGCCGGTCGCGGCCCCGGCCGCCGCGCCTTTGCGCGGGCGCGGCAGTTCGCGGATGTCGATCTCCTGCAGCGGCAGCGCCAGCGGCGCGCAAGCATGCACCCGCTTGAGGAACGCGCGTGTCGACTTCGCGTTTTCGGCCACCCAGTGGCGCAGGCCGGCGGCTCGCTCGACCACGCCCTGTGGCAGCACCTGCGCCAGGGCCGCTTCATGGCCCGTCCCCAGGTCCAGCGTGTTCGGCACCAGCACGAGCGTGCCGTGGCGGCTGGTGGGCTGCATCACGGCCGCAGCGGGTCGAGGCCCGCCTCCCGCAGCAGTTGCGTTGTCCGGATCAGCGGCAGCCCGACCAGTGCGGTCGGGTCGTCCGACTCGATCGCGTCGAGCAGCGTGATGCCCAACGTCTCGCACTTGGCACTGCCGGCGCAGTCATAGGGTGTCTCGGCGCGCAGGTAGTGCTCGATCTCGTCATCCTGCAGCGCGCGGAAGCGCACCGTCACGGGCGCCAGCAGCACCTTTTCGTACCCGATGGCGGGGCGCGCCACGGCCACCGCGGTCTGGAACACCACCGTGCGGCCTCGCATGGTGCGCAATTGCGCCACGGCGCGCTCGTGGTTGCCCGGCTTCCCGATCGGCTCTCCGGCCAGGTCGGCGACCTGGTCCGAGCCGATGACCACCGCGTCGAGCCGGCGCGCGGCCACGTCGCGGGCTTTCGCGAGTGCCAGGCGCTGCGCCAGTGCTGCCGGCATCTCACCTGTCCGTGGGGATTCATCGACCTCCGGTGCGACGACGTCGAACGACAGCCGCAGGCGCTGCAGCAACTCGCGTCGGTAGCGGGAGGTCGAGGCGAGGATCAGGGGCGGGGTGGGCATATACAAGATTGTCCCATCGGGGGCCGTACACTGACTTGATGAAGCCGCGTGTTCACGATCCCTTGCGTCTCGACCTGGCGGCCCTGGTGGCTGAAGGTGCTGCGCTGGAAGGGCATTGGGCCGGTGAGCAGTTGCCGCGGCTGTCGGCCTCCACGACGCCGCCGCAGGACATCCCCCCGGCCGAAGTCGCCTGGCGTGCGCAAGGCCGGCGTGTGCCGGTCACCGGCGGCGAACCCGAGCTGTGGCTGCACGTCGTGGCGCAGGTGCCGGTGTGGCTCACGTGCCAGCGCTGCCTGAGGCCGTTCGAGCTGCCGATCGAGATCGACAGGCAGTTGCGTTTCGTGCGTGACGAAGCAGAAGCCGAGGCGCTGGACGCCGAACTGGACGACGACGTGCTGGCGCTGCCGCGGGCACTCGACCTGCGGGAGCTGATCGAGGACGAGTTGCTGCTGGCCTTGCCGCTCGTGCCGCGCCACGACACCTGCCCGGCACCGCTGAACTTCTCCGCGGGTGAGGCCGTCGATTCGGCCGTGCAGGAGCGTGCGAATCCATTCGCGGCGCTCCAGGCCCTGAAGACGCGGCGTCAGCCTTGATGCCCGGGCGTTTGGGTGCGTGGTATAGTCGCAGGCTTTTCCTTTCGGCGGAAACGCGGGCGTTGATCGCATGTTCGACGCCAATTCGCCGGATGGGCATCCCCCTTCATGCGCCCCTGCCACACAACAAGCGTGGGCGCCCATGCGCCCCGCGCTGCCGACAGCCGGGATAGATCAGGAGTTTTTCATGGCCGTCCAGCAGAACAAGAAGTCGCCGTCGAAGCGCGGCATGCATCGCTCGCACAACGCCCTGGTAACCCCGGGCACGGCGATCGAGCCGACCACCGGTGAAGTGCATCTGCGTCACCACATCAGCCCGACCGGCTTCTACCGGGGCCGCAAGGTCCTGAAGAGCAAGCAAGACGCCTGATTCCCGGGCTGGTGCCCATCGGCACCTTGTTCCGCATGAACCGAATCGATCAATGCCCGGCTGCGCCGAAAGTGCAGCCGGGCATTGTCGTTGGTCGGGCGATCCCGATCCGCGCTGGGCGTGCTGGGGTCTTGCAGCCCGGGCAGGCCCGCTTGTGTGGGCCTGGCGCACCGCCTACCGTCGCGCTTCCCTGAACCATGCCATGCGCGCGGCACCCGTTCCGGGTGGCGCCCGCGTGCTGCCCGCATCGAATCGATCAGCCGTGTCCCAGAACTCGCCTCTTCAACCGCTGCAGCGGGTGCGCGTGGCCGTCGACTGCATGGGTGGCGACCATGGCCCGTCGGTGACGCTGCCGGCCTGCCGCGCCTTCCTCGACGCCCATCCAGACGCCGAGGTCGTGCTCGTCGGCACGGAGGAGGCCCTGCGTCCGGCCGCCGGCTGGTCGCGCTGCACCCGCGTCGTCGCGAGCGAGGTGATCGCGATGGATGATGCGGTCGAGGTAGCCCTGCGCCGCAAGCGGGACTCCTCGATGCGCGTGGCCATCGCGCAGCTGAAGGTCGACGACAGCGGCCGCGCCGCTGCCGACGTGTGTGTCTCCGCCGGCAACACTGGTGCGCTCATGGCCGTCGCCCGTTATGTGCTGAAGACCTTCGCCGGCATCGACCGCCCGGCCATCGCCGCACTGCTGCCCAATGCCCGGGGTGGCTTCACCAAGGTACTGGACCTGGGCGCCAACGTCGACTGCACGGCCGAGCACCTGCTGCAGTTCGCGGTGATGGGTAGTGCGCTGGTCAGTGCGCTCGACGGCAAGGATGAACCCAGCGTGGGTCTGCTGAACATTGGCGAGGAACTGATCAAGGGCAGCGAGGCCATCAAGCGCGCCGGAGAGCTGTTCCGCGCTGCCGATGCGGCTGGCCAGATCAATTTCCACGGCAACGTCGAGGGCAATGACATCTTCAAGGGCACGACCGACCTCGTCGTGTGCGACGGCTTCGTCGGCAACGTGGCGTTGAAAACGTCCGAAGGCTTGGCCGGCATGCTGACGCAGATGATCAAGCAGGAGTTCTCGCGCACGCCGCTGACCAAGCTGGCCGCGCTGGCGGCCTGGCCGGTGCTGCAGCGCTTCAAGTCCCGCGTGGACCATCGCCGCTACAGCGGTGGCGCGTTGCTGGGGCTGCGCGGCCTCGTGTTCAAGGCGCATGGATCCTCGGATGCCTTTGCGTTCGGGCGCGCCCTCGAGCGGGCGTATGATGCCGCCCGCAATCGCCTGCTCGACCGCGTGCACGATCGAATCCGCGACACGCCGGCCTTGCTGCCGCCGGCGCCGGACGAATCGGCCGCGGCCCACGCCGCATGACCCTTACCCCAGCGAACTCGACCCCCCGCTTTTCGCGCATCACCGGCACCGGCAGCATGCTGCCGCCGCGCCGTGTCACCAATGCCGAGCTGGCTGCCGAGCTGGCCGGCCGCGGCATCGAGACTTCGGATGAATGGATCGTGGCCCGCACTGGCATCCGTGCGCGCCATTTCGCGGCGGACAACATGGTGGCCAGCGACCTGGCGGCCGGTGCTGCACGCCATGCGCTCGAGGCGGCCGGACGCCGAGCCGATGAGATCGACCTCATCATCGTCGCGACCTCGACGCCCGATATGGTCTTCCCCTCCACCGCCTGCGTGGTCCAGCAGAAGCTGGGCACGGCCGGTGGTGCTGCATTCGATGTGCAGGCCGTGTGCTCGGGCTTCGTGTATGCGCTCACGGTGGCGGACGCGATGATCCGCAGTGGCGCTGCCCGCAAGGCGCTGGTGATCGGCGCGGAAATCTTCTCGCGCCTGCTCGACTTCAATGACCGCGGCACTTGCGTGCTCTTCGGTGACGGCGCAGGCGCCGTCGTGCTCGAGGGCAGTGATCGGCCGGGCATCCTCGCCAGCGACCTGCATGCGGATGGCCAGCACGTCGGGATCCTCTGTGTTCCCGGCCACGTCGCCGGGGGGCAGGTGAGCGGCGAACCGCTGCTGAAGATGGATGGGCAGGCTGTGTTCAAGCTCGCCGTGGGCGTCCTGGAGTCGGCGGCGCGGGCGGTGCTCGAGCGGGCCGGTCGCACCGAAGCCGACATCGACTGGTTGATCCCGCACCAGGCGAACATCCGCATCATGCAGGGCACGGCCAAGAAGCTGAAGCTGCCCCTGGAGAAGCTGATCGTCACCGTCGACGAGCATGGCAATACCTCCGCCGCGTCGATTCCGCTGGCACTGGACGTGGCCGTGCGCGAGAGCCGCATTCGGCCAGGCGACACCCTGATGCTCGAAGGCGTCGGTGGTGGCTTCACCTGGGGCGCCGTGCTGCTCGACTTCTGAGCGGTTCTTGCCGGCTCATTCCTTCCTTTCGGATCGATCCGTCGATGACTTCGTTTGCATTCGTGTTTCCGGGCCAGGGCTCGCAGGCCGTTGGCATGCTCGATGCGTGGGGCGACCATCCCGCCGTCCGCCAGACGCTCGAAGAGGCGTCCGCCGCGCTCGGTGAGGACATCGGCCGTTTGATCAGCGAAGGTCCGAAAGAGCAACTGGACCTCACGACCAACACCCAGCCCGTGATGCTCGCCGCGGGCATCGCCTGCTATCGCGCCTGGCGCGCCGAAGGCGGTGCGGCACCGGCAGCGCTGGCCGGCCATTCGCTCGGCGAATACGCGGCGTTGGTCGCGGCCGGATCGCTCACGCTGGCCGATGCCTTGCCGCTGGTGCGCTTTCGCGCCCAGGCGATGCAGGAAGCGGTGCCGGTGGGCGCCGGCGCGATGGCCGCGATCCTCGGGCTGGACGCCGCCGTGGTCGTCGAAGGCTGCGAACGTGCTGCGATCGAGAGCGGCCAAGTCGTCGCGGCCGCCAACTTCAATGATCCCAAGCAGACCGTCATCGCCGGTACCAAGACGGGCGTGGACCATGCTTGCACGCTGCTGAAGGCCGCGGGGGCGAAGCGTGCGTTGCTGTTGCCGGTCTCCGCGCCATTCCATTGCAGCCTAATGAAGCCAGCGGCGGAGCGGCTGCGCGAACGCCTGGCCTCGGTAGCAGTGCGGCCGCCGGAGGTGCCGGTCGTCAACAACATCGACGTCGCTGCGCCGGACGAACCAGCGGCGATCCGGGACGCGCTCTATCGCCAGGCCTTCGGTCCTGTGCGCTGGGTCGACGTGACGCAGGCCTTGCGCGCCCGCGGGCTGCTGCACGTGATCGAATGCGGGCCCGGCAAGGTCCTGTCAGGCATGGTCAAACGCATCGACGCCGAGCTGGTCTCCGGCGCGGTCTTCGATCCCGCCTCGTTGAAGGCGACTCAGGAGCTGCTGGCATGAGCGATACGACGAACAACAAACAAGCGGCCCTGGTCACCGGCGCGTCGCGCGGCATCGGTCGTGCCATCGCGATGCGGCTCGCCAGCGCTGGCTTCACCGTGATCGGCACCGCGACGACGGACGCCGGCGCGGCGGCGATCAACGAGGCCCTGGCGCCCTTTGGGGGGCGTGGTCTGTGCCTGAACGTCACGGACGCGGCGGCCACCGACGCGGCCGTCGATGCCATCGTCAAGGCCGAGGGCGGCTTGCACGTGCTCGTCAACAACGCCGGCATCACGCGCGACACGCTGGCGATGCGCATGAAGGACGAGGACTGGGACGCCGTGATCGACACCAACTTGAAGGCGGTGTTCCGTCTGGCGCGCGCGGTGATGCGGCCGATGATGAGGCAGCGCTATGGCCGCATCATCAACATCACCTCGGTGGTTGGCGCCTCAGGGAACCCGGGGCAGGCCAATTACGCGGCGGCGAAGGCCGGCGTTGCCGGCATGACGCGCGCGCTGGCCCGCGAGCTGGGCAGCCGGCAGATCACCGTGAACTGCGTTGCCCCCGGCTTCATTGCCACCGACATGACCGATGGGCTGCCCGAGGCGCAGAAGGCCGCTTTGCTGCAGCAGATCCCGCTGGGCCGCCTCGGCGCACCTGACGAGGTCGCCCACGCCGTGGCCTTCCTCGCCAGCCGCGAGGCGGGCTACGTCACCGGCGCCGAGTTGCACGTCAACGGCGGCATGTACATGAGTTGAGGTCTGCGTTTCACCGGTCCTGCCCGGCCGGTGCGGCGCGCCTGGGGCAACCCCGGAACGGTCACCCCAGCGCCATTAGAATCCCGGGCTGGCTTTTTTTGCATTCACTCCTGGAGGAGTCATGAGCGATATCGAATCCCGTGTCAAGAAGATCATCGCCGAGCAACTCGGCGTGCCCGAGACGGACGTCACCAACGAGAAGGCCTTCGTGGCCGACCTGGGCGCCGACTCGCTCGACACCGTGGAACTGGTGATGGCGCTGGAAGACGAATTCGGGATCGAGATCCCCGACGAAGAGGCGGAGAAGATCACCACCGTGCAACTGGCGATCGACTACGCCGTCAAGCACCAGAAGGCCTGACAGTCGAGGATCAGAGCGAATGAGCCGTCGTCGTGTCGTCATCACCGGCCTCGGGCTGATCAGCCCGGTCGGCAACAGTGTGGCCGAGGGCTGGGCCAATCTCCTGGCCGGCCGCTCCGGCATCGACACCGTGACGCGCTTCGATGCGTCTGCGCTGGCCTGCCGCATCGCGGGCGAGGTCAAGGGTTTCAAGGTCGAGGACTACATCCCGGCCAAGGAAGCCCGCCACATGGACACCTTCATCCACTACGGCATGGCGGCGGCGATCCAAGCGGTCGTCGATTCCGGCATCCCGACGGGAGATGCACTGTCCGAGCCGATGGCTGAACGCATCGGCTGTCTGGTGGGCTCGGGCATCGGCGGCCTTCCGATGATCGAGGAGACCCATGAGGACTACATGGAACGCGGCGCGCGCCGCATCACGCCCTTTTTCGTGCCGGCGTCGATCATCAACATGATCTCAGGGCACATCTCGATCCGGTACGGCTTCACGGGGCCGAATCTTGCGATCGTGACGGCCTGCACCACGGGATTGCACTGCATCGGCGAAGCCGGCCGGCTGATCGAGTACGGCGATGCCGATGTGATGGTTGCGGGCGGTGCCGAGTCCACGGTCTCCCCGCTGGGCATCGGTGGCTTCGCCGCCGCGCGCGCGCTATCCACCCGCAACGACGACCCGAAGACCGCGTCCCGTCCTTGGGACAAGGACCGTGACGGCTTCGTGCTCGGCGAGGGCGCAGGCGTGATGGTGCTCGAAGAGTACGAGCATGCCAAGGCGCGCGGCGCCAGGATCTATGCCGAGCTGGCAGGTTTCGGCCTGGGCGCGGATGCCTTCCACATGACCGCACCGAACGTCGATGGGCCGAAACGTTCCATGATGGCGGCGCTGCGCAACGCACGCATCAACGCCGGCGACGTGCAATACCTGAATGCGCACGGCACGTCCACGCCGCTGGGCGACGTCAACGAGACGAACGCGATCAAGCTGGCCTTCGGCGAGCACGCGAAGAACCTGGTGGTGAACTCGACGAAGTCGATGACGGGCCACCTGCTCGGCGGCGCTGGGGGAATCGAGTCGGTCTTCACCGCGCTTGCTTTGCATCACCAGGTTTCGCCGCCGACCATCAACATCTTCAACCAGGATCCTGAGTGCGACCTGGACTACTGCGCCAACACCGCCCGTGACATGCGCATCGACGTGGCCGTGAAGAACAACTTCGGATTCGGCGGCACCAACGGCACGCTCGTCCTGCGCCGGGTCTGACGCCGAGCTGCCCAGGGCATGCCATCGGCTCCGCCTGCGGTCGACGTTGCGCTGGCTTCCGGCCGGCGCGACCGGTGGCTGGTTGCGGCGGTCCATGCGCTGGCGGCGGCTGTGTCGGGCGCCTGGCTTGCCGCTCATGCCGGTATTCCGCTGCACGCCGCCTGGCCCGCGGTGGCCCTGCTCGGAGGTGGAGTTGGCTGGCGCATGCTGCAGCCGATGCATGGGCACTTGCGCTGGGATGGCGAGCGGTGGTGGCACCTGCCGAAAGCAGGGGCGGCACACGCTTTGCATGGTTTGGACCTGATGATGGATCTCGGCGGATGGGTGCTGTTGCGGGCCCGGTGCACTGATGGCTGGCGCGGATTCGCGCCAGGCCTCTGGTGCGGCATCAGCCGAAGGGAGGCGGGCGACAGTTGGCATGGCCTGCGCTTGGCGCTGTACCAAAGCCCAGGGTCCGCTGCGCCACCGGGTCGGGCGCTGCAATGATCGCGGAGCAACCGGATGAACTGCTGGTCGAGCGTGCCAAGCGCGGCGACATGCGGGCGTTCGAGATGCTGGTGGTCAAGTACCAGCGCCGGATCGAGCGGCTGATCGCTCGCATGGTCCGCGACGTGGACCTGGTGCAGGACATCGCGCAAGAGTCGTTCATTCGCGCCTATCGGGCCTTGCCGCAATTCCGCGGCGACAGCGCGTTCTACACCTGGCTCTATCGCATCGCGGTGAACACGGCCAAGAAGGCGCTCGTCGACCTCAAGCGCGATCCGCTCGTGGTGGAATCCGCGCTCAGCTCCGTCTCCGAGGATGATGACGAAACTTCCCGGGTCGAGCGCGAACTAACCGACGGCGCCACGCCCGAGGCTGTATTGGCCAGCAAGGAGATCGCGGAGACCGTCAATGCCGCGATCGCCGCCTTGTCCGAGGATCTCCGGCAGGCGATCACCCTGCGCGAGATCGAAGGTCTCAGCTATGAAGAGATTGCAGAGATGATGAACTGCCCGATCGGGACGGTCCGCTCGCGTATCTTCAGGGCGCGCGAGGCGATCGCTCAACGGCTGCGGCCGTTGCTCGACACGCGCGAGGGTGAACGATGGTGAAGGGTGTTGCGCCGCCAGCTGGCGCTGTCGACGGAATCGGACAGATCATGCTGAACAGCTCGGATTCTTCTTCGGACGCGGTGCGCCAGTCCTTGTCGGCCCTGATGGATGGGCGCGCGGATGAAGCATCACTCGATAGCGCATTCGCGGCATGGCGTTCCGACGCGCAGGCGCGCGAATGCTGGCACGCCTACCACCTGATCGGCGACGTATTGCGCTCCGACGAGCTCGCTGTGCAACCCGTGCGCGACGCGGCCTTCCTAGCCGCCTTGCGGGGCAAGCTGGCAGCGGAGCCGGTGCCGATGGCGCCCCGCCGCCGGCATGGAGAGCGGCCTTGGCGACAGCGCCTGGTGGCTCCTGCTGCGGTGGCTGCGGGCTTCGTGGCGGTGGCGGGCGTCCTGGTGGTCCTGCGGGGCGCCGCGCCGCAGGATGGCGGGCAGGGGGCGCTCATGGCAGGTGGGGCCGCAGGCGAGATGGTCGTGGTCAACCGGGAGTTGATCCGCGATGCCCGCCTCGACCGCTATTTGGCCGCCCATCGGAAGGTGTCGAACACCGCGTCGGTCCAGGTTCCGGGTGCCGTCGTGCGCAGTGTCGACACCGTGGTGCTCGAGACCAAGTGAGCGCCGTGCGACTGGATGACCGCCGCGGGCTGGTCCGATTCGGCGTTGGGGCGGCGCTGCTGTCCTGCGCGGTGCTGGCTGCTGCGCAAACGTCGGGCGATCCGGCGGGGTGGCTGACGCGGATTCATCAGGCCGCGATCAACCGCAGCTACCAAGGCACGATGGCGTTCAGTGCGGGGGGGCATGTCTCCAGCTCGCGCGTGGTCCACATCGCGGACGGCCGTGAGCGTTACGAACGGATCGAGGTGCTGGACGGCCCGAGGCGGCAACAGTTCCGCCACAACGGCTCGATGCTGACGCTGATGCCGGAGAACAAGGTCGCGGTCATCGAAGAAATCGACACCCGGGCCGAGTTCCCGGCGTTGCCACCGGGTAGCCAGCGCGCGGTCGACAGTTATGAAGTGCGCTCCATCGGCACCGATCGGGTGGCCGACCACGAAGCCGAGGTGCTGCTGCTGAAACCGCGCGACAACCTTCGCTACGCCCAACGCCTTTGGTCGGAGCGCGAAAGTGGCCTGTTGCTGCGCACGGAAGTGCTGGGGCCCCGCGGCGATGTGCTGGAGTCCTCTGCCTTCATCCAACTGACCATTGGGGGAAAGCTGTCGCCGGAGCTCGTCCTGAAGCCGATGAAGCGAAAGCTCGACGGCTATCGCATCGTCCGGCCACAAACCGTCTCGACTCAACTCGATGCCGAAGGCTGGACTCTGAAGTCGGCGCCGGCCGGGTTTCATCTCGTCAGCTGCACGCGACGGCCGCTGGATGCCGCGAGCGAGTCGTCCACGGACGCGCCGGTGCTGCAATCGGTCTTCTCCGACGGGCTGACGCATGTCTCCGTGTTCGTGGAGCCGTTCGATACGCAGCGGCACAAGCCGATGCGCACCATGCTGGGCGCGACGAACACGCTGATGAACCGGCACGGCGACTGGTGGATCACGATCGTCGGCGACGTACCGATGGCGACGATCCAGCAGTTCGAGGCCATGTTGCAGCGCCGCCCCTGAGTTTCCGAGCCGTCGGCGCATGTGCCGCTCCCCAAGGTGCACGGCCATCACAGATCACCCTCGACTGACACCGGAGCCATCTTCCATGAGCACTTCGTCCCTGGGCCGACGCGCCATCTGGCGCGCGCTGCTGGTTTGCAGCCTGCTGGGCCCGCTGCTGCCGTCCGTGGGTGAAGCCCAGACGCGCGGCGAACTGCCTGACTTCTCGGAACTGGTCGAACGCGTCGGGCCGTCGGTGGTGAACATCCGGACGCTGGAGCGGGCCCGTGGTCTGGCCGGTCCGGAACGAGGCGGCGTGGATCCGAACCTCGAGGAGTTCTTTCGGCGCTTCGGCATACCGCTGCCTGGCGGCCGGGGCGGTCCCCGCGGCGGTGACGACGAGCCGCAGCAGCGCGGCGTCGGCTCGGGTTTCATCCTCAGCAGCGACGGCTTCGTGATGACCAACGCGCACGTCGTGGACGGGGCTGACGAGGTGCTGGTGACGCTGACGGACAAGCGGGAGTTCAAGGCCCGCATCGTCGGCCATGACAAGCGCACCGACGTCGCTGTGGTGAAGATCGAAGCAACCGGCCTGCCCGCGGTTCGCATCGGCGATGTGACTCGGCTCAAGGTGGGCGAGTGGGTGATGGCCATCGGCTCACCTTTCGGCCTCGCCAACAGCGTCACGGCCGGCATCGTCAGCGCCAAGGCGCGCGAGACCGGCGACTACCTGCCGTTCATCCAGACCGACGTGGCCATCAATCCGGGTAATTCCGGCGGTCCGCTGATCAATCTGCGGGGCGAGGTCGTCGGCATCAATTCGCAGATCTACAGCCGCTCCGGCGGCTATATGGGCATTGCCTTCGCGATTCCGATCGACGAGGCCATGCGCGTGGCGGACCAGTTGCGCAGCACCGGGCGCGTCGTGCGTGGGCGCATCGGCGTGACCATCGCGCCGGTGACCAAGGAGGTTGCGGAGTCGATCGGACTCGGTCGCGCCGTGGGCGCGATGGTGCGTGGCGCCGAAGCAGGTGGACCTGCCGAGAAGGCGGGCATCGAGGCGGGCGACATCATCACGAAGGTCGACGGGAAGGCGATCGAAAGCTCGGCGGACCTGCCGCGCATCGTTGGCAGTCTCAAGCCGGGCAGCAGGACGACGGTCCAGGTCTTTCGGCGCGGCAACTACCGCGACGTGACCGTGACCGTCGCGGAGTTCGAGGCCGACCAGGCCCCCCGCGTCGGACAAGGCGATGGAGGAGCGAATCCAGCCGCAAAGTCGGCGCTCGGCCTGTCGGTGAGCGAGTTGACGGAAGCCCAGCGGCGTGAACTGAAGATCCGCGGCGGCGTGCGCGTGGATGCGGTGGATGGGCCGGCGGCGCGTGCCGGACTGCGCGAGGGCGACGTGATCCTGACCCTCGACAACACCGAGATCACGGACCTGAAGCAGTTCCTTGCCGTCGCCGGCAAGGCGGAGAAGTCGCGCGCAGTCAGCGTGATGGTGCGGCGCGGCGAGTGGGTGAACTATCTGGTCATCCGGCCGGGCCGCTGAGTCGACCGTTGCGCCGGGTCTTTTCACATCGCGAGAGCTCGGCATTGTTCATGCCGGGGCACGGTGCCCATCTGGCTTGCGGACTTTGCAGTTCTTGCCAAAACAGGGCGTATGTATGCGCCCGCTGACTTTTCGAGCGAGTCCGATTCTGAGACGTGATGGTTAGAATTGCGGCCTGAAGAGCGCCCTTTACGCTGAAATTTTCGCGGCAATCGGGCATCTACCGATTGCGGCGAAGCGCGCGACTTCTTGTGGATAACTTGTGGATAGAAATTCCGTGTTGGACCTCCGCAACGACCGGAAAACAAGCAACGACGCGGCTTCCAGCGGGTAGGTTTTGGCTACAATGAAGGCCCAACAAGCAGTTGCCATACGTTTTGTTGGAAGGCGCGTCTCCTCTTTGGACGTGCCTTTTTTTTAGCTTCAGCTCACGGGCCGTTCCGCCCGCCGCATCACGCGCGTGATGCCAGTTCTCGCCGAACCGCACCGCGTTCGACCCACGCGCGAACTGATGATCAGCACACTGCATGGACCACATCAGAAACTTCTCGATCATTGCCCACATCGACCACGGGAAGTCGACGTTGGCGGATCGCTTGATTCAGCGCTGCGGCGGCCTGTCCGATCGCGAGATGGAAGCCCAGGTTCTTGACTCGATGGACATCGAGCGCGAACGCGGCATCACGATCAAGGCCCAGACCGCCGCACTGCGCTACACAGCGCGTGACGGCAAGACCTACAACCTCAATCTCATTGACACACCGGGCCACGTCGACTTCTCCTATGAAGTGAGCCGCTCGCTGTCGGCCTGCGAAGGTGCCTTGCTGGTCGTCGACGCCAGCCAGGGGGTGGAAGCGCAAACGGTGGCCAACTGCTACACCGCGCTCGACCTGCATGTCGAAGTCGTGCCGGTGCTGAACAAGATGGACCTGCCGCAGGCAGATCCCGATCGCGCGAAGGCGGAGATCGAGGACGTCATCGGCATCGATGCAAGCAACGCGATTCCCTGCTCGGCCAAGACGGGGGAGGGCATCGACGACATCCTGGAAGCGGTGATCACGCGCATGCCCCCACCGAAGGGGCAAGCCGAGGGCCCGCCGCGGGCGATGATCATCGACAGCTGGTTCGACAACTACGTCGGCGTCGTGATGCTGGTGCGCGTGGTCGATGGCTCGCTGCGCAAGGGCGACCGCATCCGAATGATGGCGACGAACGCGGTGTACCCGCTGGAGCAGCTCGGCGTCTTCACGCCGAAATCCGAGTCGCGCGACGAGCTGAAGGCGGGCGAAGTGGGCTTCCTGATCGCCGGCATCAAGGAACTGCAAGCGGCCAAAGTGGGCGACACCGTCACGCTCGAAAAGAAGCTGCCGAACAACGCCGGCCCCGCAAGCGAACCGCTGCCTGGCTTCAAGGAAATCCAGCCGCAGGTGTTTGCAGGGCTCTACCCGACCGAGGCCAGCGAGTACGACCAGCTGCGCGATGCGCTCGAGAAGCTGAAGCTCAATGACAGCTCGCTGCGCTACGAGCCGGAGGTCAGTCAGGCGCTGGGCTTCGGCTTCCGCTGCGGCTTCCTCGGCCTGCTGCACATGGAGATCGTGCAGGAGCGGCTCGAGCGGGAGTTCGACCAGGACCTGATCACGACCGCGCCGTCGGTGGTTTACGAGGTGGAGCTCAACGACGGAACGGTGCTCGAAGTCGAGAACCCGTCGAAGATGCCCGACCAGGGGCGAATCCGGGAGATCCGGGAGCCGATCGTCACGGTGCATCTGTACATGCCGCAGGACTACGTCGGCCCGGTGATGACGCTGGCCAACCAGAAGCGCGGCGTGCAGCTGAACATGGCCTACCACGGTCGCCAGGTCATGCTGACCTATGAGCTGCCACTGGCCGAGATCGTGCTGGACTTCTTCGACAAGCTGAAGAGCGTCTCGCGCGGTTATGCGTCGATGGACTACGAGTTCAAGGAATACCGCGCGGCCGACGTCGTGAAGGTTGACCTGCTGATCAACGGCGACCGCGTCGACGCGCTGTCCATCATCGTGCACCGCGCGCAAAGCCAGTACCGCGGCCGCGCGGTGGCGGCAAAGATGCGCGAGCAGATCCCGCGCCAGATGTACGACGTGGCGATCCAGGCCGCCATCGGCGCCAACATCATCGCGCGCGAGAACATCAAGGCGCTGCGCAAGAACGTGCTGGCAAAATGCTACGGCGGCGACATCACCCGCAAGCGCAAGCTGCTCGAGAAGCAGAAGGCGGGCAAGAAGCGGATGAAGCAGATCGGAACCGTCGAGGTGCCGCAGGAGGCCTTCCTCGCGATCCTGCAGGTCGAGGACTGAGGAGACCTCCCCCCGATGATGAGTGCACTCACCGTCGCGCTGTTCGGCGCGCTCGCGGTCTACCTCGGCGGCTGGTACGCCGGCTACTGGATCGGCAACTTCTCGTTGCTGCTGATGCTGATGACGGTGCTGACGCTGGCCTACTGGTTGGCGGAGCGCTTCCACTTCACCCGCGTTCGCGAGAAGGCGGCATTGAAGGCTGCCGACAACTGGGAGAAGGAACAGCGCTGGCGCGGGGGCGAGCTGGATGTCGCGGCGCGCGAAAAGGTGATGGAGCCCCACCTGCGCCAGCCCTGGTGGCTCGACTGGACCGCAGGACTCTTTCCGGTGATCCTCGTCGTCTTCCTGCTGCGTTCGTTCCTCTTCGAGCCGTTCAAGATCCCTTCCGGCTCGATGGTCCCGACGCTGCTCGTCGGCGACCTGATCCTCGTCAACAAGTTCCATTACGGCGTGCGCCTGCCGGTCTTCAACACCAAACTGATCGCCAACAACGATCCTCAGCGCGGCGACGTCATCGTCTTCCGCTACCCGGTCGATACCCGCATCGACTACATCAAGCGGGTGGTCGGCGTGCCGGGCGATGAGGTGGCCTACGTCAACCAGCAGCTCTCGATCAACGGCAAGCCGGTGCCGGCGCAGTCGCTGGGCGACTACTACGACGAAGACAGCCTGAGCTACGCCCCGCACTTCAGCGAGCACCTCGGCAAGGTGGACCACGGCATCCTCGTGAACCCCAAGGCGACACCGCACTACGGTCCCGATCCCAAGACCTTCCCGATGGCCGACCACTGCCGCTACAGCGCCGAGGGCGTGGTGTGCAAGGTGCCGGCCGGCCACTACTTCGTGTTGGGCGACAACCGGGACCGCTCGCAGGACTCGCGCTTCTGGGGCTTCGTGCCGGATGAAAACATCGTCGGCCGGGCATTCTTGGTCTGGATGAATTTCGGTAACCTACGCCGCATTGGCAGCTTCCAGTGAGCCGCGTGCGGCCCACGAACCCGACACCATGATCCGACTGCGCCCCTTCCGCGCCCCTCGGCCGTCTTTCACGCGGAGCGGCCAGCGCGGCATCACGCTGATCGGTATGCTGGCGTGGGCCGTGGTGGTCGGCTTCGTCGGCTACGTTCTGGTGCGCGCCGTGCCGACACTGCTCGAGTTCCAGGCGATCCAGAAGGCGATCGACAACATCGCCGCCAGCCCGGCGCCGACCGTCGCGGGCATCCGAAACGCATTCGACAAGCAGAAGGAGATCGAGTACGCGATCGAGTCGATCAGCGGGAAGGATCTCGAGATCACGAAGGAGAACGACAAGGTCGTGATCCGCTTTGCCTACGAAAAGGAGATCGAGCTGATCAAGCCCGTGTACCTCCTGGTGAAGTACGAGGGCCAGTCGAAGTGAGGGCGGCCGGTTTGGCGCAACGATGATGGATTCACGGCTCGACGCACTTCAGGCGCGCCTCGGCCACCGCTTCGCCGAGCCGCGCCTGCTGCTGCGCGCGCTGACGCACCGCAGCTTCGGCACGGACCACAACGAGCGCCTGGAATTCCTCGGCGACGCGGTGCTGAACCTCGCCGTCTCCAGCCTGCTGTTCGAGCGCTTCGCCGGCTCCGACGAAGGAGACCTGACGCGGGTGCGGGCGCACCTGGTGCGCGAGGACAGCCTGCATCGCGCGGCGATCGGCCTGAACCTGCCGGACGTGTTGCGCCTGTCCGAAGGCGAGGCGCGCGGCGGTGGCGCGCAGCGCCCATCGATCCTCGCCGATGCGGTGGAGGCGCTGGTCGGTGCGATCTACCTGGACGGCGGCTTCGAGCCCGCGCTGCAGCTCGTGCGGCAGCTGTTCGGCGAGCTGATCGCCAGCACCGACGCGGACAGCTGGAGCAAGGACGCGAAGACCGAACTGCAGGAATGGTTGCAGGCGCGGCGCCTTCCGGTGCCTGGCTACCGAATTGTCGCGACACGCGGCCAGGCCCATGCGCAGACCTTCGAAGTCGAATGCGCTGCGGCTGCGCTGGGCATCGCCGAGATGGGCGAGGGCCGCTCGCGGCGCGCCGCAGAACAGGAGGCCGCGCGCCGCCTGCTGAACCGCTTGAAGGCCAGCGACAAGCCGGGCGGGCCGCTGCGCTCCTGATGCCCGGACAAGGACACACGATGGACACCCCCAGCGACGAAACGCGCCCCCAGCGGTGCGGACTGGTCGCGATCGTCGGCCGCCCGAACGTCGGCAAGTCGACGCTGATGAACGCCCTGGTCGGCCAGAAGATCAGCATCACCTCGCGCAAGGCACAGACCACGCGCCACCGCATCACCGGCGTGCGCACAGTGGGCGAGGCGCAGTTCGTCTTCGTCGACACGCCCGGCTTCCAGACGCGCCACAGCACGGCGCTGAACCGAAGCCTGAACCGCACCGTGCAGGGCGTGCTGGCGGACGTGGACGTCGTGCTCTTCTTGGTCGAGGCTGGGCGCTTCAACCTCGACGACGCCAAAGTGCTGGGCCTGCTGCCGCCGGACAAACCGGCGATTCTGGTGGCGAACAAGCTCGATGCGGTGCAGCGCCGCAACGACATGCTGCCGTGGCTCAAGAGCATGCAGGACCGCCACCCCTTCGCCGAGTTCGTGCCGATGAGCGCGCGCCAGAACAGTGACGTGGAGCGCCTGCTCGGCATCGTCGCGCCCTACCTGCCTGAGCAGCCGTGGATGTACGACGCGGATGCGCTGACCGATCGCAGCGAGCGCTTCCTGGCCTCCGAACTCATCCGCGAGAAGCTGTTCCGCCTGACCGGCGACGAGCTGCCCTACAGCGCCACGGTCGTGATCGACAAGTTCGAGGAAGAAGGTGAGCTGCGCCGCATTGCCGCGACCATCATCGTCGAACGCGATGCGCACAAGGGCATGGTGATCGGCGATGGCGGTGAACGCCTGAAGCGCATCGGTTCCGAGGCGCGCCAGGACCTGGAGCGCCTGATGGAGGCCAAGGTCTTCCTCGAGCTGTGGGTGAAGGTGCGCTCGGGCTGGGCCGACAGCGAAGAGCACCTGCGGTCCTACGGCTATGAATGAAGGACGCAGGCGCCGCACAGCCGCCCCGGGGGCATGAGTCGAACGACGACCCAGCCGGGCTTCGTGCTGCACCAGTGGGACTGGAGCGAGACCAGCCTGGTCCTCGACCTCTTCACGCGCGAGCAGGGGCGCGTCGCGGTGGTGGCTAAGGGCGCGAAGCGACCGTATTCGCAGATGCGTGCGGTGCTCCTTCCGTTTCAGCGCCTCGCGGTCGGTTTGGGCCGGCCGCGGGCCGAGGAAGGCAGCGACGTCCTGACCTTGCGAAGTGCCGAGTACGCTGGGGCCGGCTCCGTGCTGCCGGCGGCGCAGCTCTTCGCGGGCTTCTACCTCAACGAGCTGTTGATGAAGCTGCTGGCGCGGCACGATCCGCACCCGCTGCTGTTCGATGCCTACGCCGGCACCTTGCAGGCCATGGCGCGTGGCGATGAAGAGGCGGCCCTGCGCGCCTTCGAGCTGATGCTGTTGCGCGAAACCGGGGTGCTGCCCGAGCTGGACCGCGACACCGCGACGCAGGAGCCGGTGCGGCCTGAGCAGCGCTACGTGCTGCGTCCCGAAGCAGGGCTCGGCGGTGCGGGCCGCGACGAGCCGTCCTTGGCTGCTGCCGACTGCCATGCGCTGCAGGCCGCGCTTGATGGCAACGACCTGCAGGCGCTGCGCGTGGCCAGCGTGCCGGCACTTGCGGCGCTGAAGCCGCAGTTGCGGGCGCTGCTTCACTATCATCTCGGCTCGCCGCAGCTGCGCACCCGTTCCGCGATGCGCGACGTGCGCCGGCTGCTCGACAACGCCTCTGTCCAAGGCCCCCGATGAACCCACTCGTCGCTCCGGAAGCGCATGGCCGGACGCAGCGCACCGCGCTGTCGGTCAACGTCAACAAGATCGCGCTGCTGCGCAACACGAGGCACCTCGGCATTCCCGACGTCGTCGGCCTGTCGCGCCGCGCGCTCGAGGCGGGGGCGCAGGGCATCACGGTGCACCCGCGCCCTGACGAGCGCCACATCCGCGCCCACGACGTGCACGACATCGCGGCCCTGATGAAGCAGTGGCCGCAGGCCGAGTACAACATCGAGGGCAACCCGTTCCAGAACCTGATGGACTTCGTGCGGGCGGTGCGGCCGCACCAGTGCACCTTCGTGCCCGATGCGGAAGGCCAGTTCACCTCTGACCATGGCTGGAGCTTCCCCGGCGACCTCGAACGCCTGAAGCCGCTGGTGGCCGAAGCGCAGGCCCTGGGCGTGCGCGTCAGCCTTTTCATGGACCCGGTGCCGCAAGCCATGGCCGGGGCACGCGCCACCGGTGCCGAACGCGTCGAGCTTTACACCGAGACCTATGCCAGCGCGCACGGCACGCCCGCGCAAGCCGAGGTGCTGAGCCGCTTTGCAGCGGCGGCGGGCGCGGCGATCGCTGCCGGCCTCGAGATCAACGCCGGCCACGACCTGAACCGCGCGAACCTCACCGACTTCCTGCGCGGCGTGCCGGGCGTGCTGGAGGTGTCGATCGGCCACGCGCTCATCGCCGATGCGCTGGAGCTCGGCATCGCCGAGACCGTGCGCGATTACCAGCGTTGCATCCAGGCTGCCTTCGCGCCGGTCGCGGCAAGACCAGGCCGATGATCTACGGCATCGGCACCGACATCTGCGACATACGCCGCTTGCGCGCGACGCTGGAGCGCCGCGGTGACCGCTTCGCCGAGAAAGTGCTGGGCGAGCGCGAGATCGAGGTCTACCGCGCCCGGCGCGCACGCGTCGAGGCGCGCGGCGTGGCCTACCTGGCGACGCGCTTCTCGGCCAAGGAGGCTTTCTCCAAGGCCATTGGCCTCGGCATCCACATGCCGATGACCTGGCGCGCCTGCGAGATCCTGAACCTGCCCAGCGGTCAGCCGGTGATCCGCCTCAACGGCGCGCTGGCCGAATGGTTCGCGGAGCGCGGCCTCTGCGCCCACGTGACCGTGACCGATGAAACCGACTACGCCGCCTCCTTCGTGGTGGTGGAAAGACAAGCCCTTCCATGACAACTGAAATGAGCGGCCACGCCCCGGTGGTGATCGACATCGCCGGTACCGAGCTCGATGACAACGACCGCCGCCGCCTGGCCCACCCCCTGACTGGCGGGCTGATCTTCTTCAGTCGCAATTTCCAGGACCGGGCCCAGCTGACGGCGGTCGTCGCCGAGGTGAAGGCCATCCGCCCGGACCTGCTGGTCACGGTGGACCATGAAGGCGGCCGCGTGCAGCGCTTCCGCCGCGATGGCTTCACCCATCTGCCCCCGATGCGCGTGCTTGGCGAACTGTGGATGCGCGATGCCATGCGCGCGACCGACGCCGCCACCGCCGCCGGCTTCGTGCTGGGTTCGGAGTTGCGGGCCTGCGGGGTCGACATGAGCTACACGCCCGTCGTCGACCTGGACCACGGCCGCAGCGAGGTGATCGGCGACCGCGCGTTCCACCGTGACGCACGCGTCGTCGCGCTGCTGGCCAAGAGCCTGATGCACGGCCTGCTGCAGGCCGGCATGGCCAACTGCGGCAAGCACTTTCCGGCACACGGCTATGCGACCGCGGACAGCCATGTTGCGCTGCCAGTCGACAAGCGCTCGCTGAAGGCCATCCTGGCCGAGGATGCCCGGCCCTACGACTGGCTGTCGACCAGCCTCACGAGCGTGATGCCGGCGCACATCGTGTTCCCGAAGGTTGACAGCTGGCCGGCGGGCTTTTCTTCGCGCTGGCTGCGCGACATCCTGCGCGGCCAGCTCGGTTTCCAGGGCGCGATCATCAGCGACGACCTCAGCATGGCCGGGGCGCGTGCCGCCGGCAGCGTGCTCGACGGCGCGCTGGCCGCGCTGAACGCCGGCTGCGACATGCTGCTCCTGTGCAATCAGTCGCTCGACGGTGGTGCGCCGGTGGATGCCTTGCTGGACGGCTTGCTCGAGGCCGCCGAGCGCGGCGCCTGGCAGCCTGATCCGCAAAGTGAGGCGCGCCGCCTCGATCTGCTGCCGCTGTCACCGCCGCTGGCCTGGGATGAGTTGATGCACCTGCCGGCCTACCGGCACGCCCTGGACCGCCTGCCGTGAGCCTGGCGCACGGCCGGCGTGGCCGCGCAGCTCGGGCGTTACTGGCCGAAGTGCATCTGGTACTTCACGCCGTCCGAGAACAGGCAGGCGCCGGTGCCGAGCGCGGGACCGGTGAGGATGTATTCGCACTGCGCATTGACACCGCTGGCGCCGTAGGCGTTCGCGATGCCGCGGCGACCCGAGGAAGGAGCGGTCCAGTGACCCAGCACCTCGCGGTGGATGCGGCCGAAGGCGGTGTAGCCACTGCCCACGCTGGTCGATTCGCCCTGCAGCAGCGTGCCGCGGTACGGCAGCGAAATGCTGCCGCGGCCGGTGTGGTTGTCGACGACCTGGGCCACCAGCAGGCCGCCGGCATTGGCCGGCTCGTTCAGCGGGTAGAGGCGGGCCTGCAGCTGTGATGGCGCCGGCCGCGGCACGATCGCCGGGGATACGACGGCACCGCCCTGGCCGTCGCTGACGGGCAGCGCCCGTCCCGTACGGGGATCGATCGGCACCACGTAGCAGGCGGAGAGCAGGCCGGCGCCAAGCATGGCGGCGGTCACGAGGAGGGGCAGCGGGCGCGGGGCGGGGATGCTCATCGAGGCTTCCTGGACGCGGCAACGGTGCCGCGGCCGGGAGCTTCGGTGGCGTCCCGCGCGCCCATCAAGGACGCGTTCCGGTGGGCCCGCCGGGTGCGCCGTTTGGGCACATGCTGCGCTACCCGCGGCGACCAGCTTGGCCCGCCACGGTCGGCGCCACCTGATCCCGCCCGGGCCAATCCGGTGCCGGGTGGGCGAGCCCCCCGCTTGCCGCGGGGGGCTCATGCGCCTCTCAGGTGGTCGTCGCCACGTTGCCGCTCTCGAAGGGCAGCTTCATCTGCGAGAGGTCCTTGCGCGTTTCGACGAGCACCAGCGGTCCCTCGTCGACCAGCACCAGCGCCTTGCGCTCGCGCGGCACGTGCACCGGGGCGGGCTCGGCCGCGATCGCCTCCTGGGCGGCGCGGATGCGGTCGGGATCCGAGTTGACCCACTGCAGGCCGGAGGACTCGGCCAGGCGTTGCAGCTCGTCGACCGGCAGCACGAAGGGCTCGACCACCCGTGGTGCCGGCGGCGCGACTTCGGTGTCCGTCACCAGCGGCAGCGCGACAGCGTCGGCCGTCTGCGCGGGCTCGGCCAGCGGCAGTTCCTCGCCGCCTTCGGCCGGCGGCGCAAACGTGCCATCGGCTGGCGCGCCGTCCTCACGGCGGTCTCGCCGATAGCGGTCGCGGCCGCGGCCACGGCGGCGGCTCTCACCGGCCGGGGCCTCGTCGGCCGTGCTGTCGGCCTCCGCTTGTGCTGCCATCGCGTCGGCCAGCGGGGGCTCTGCATCGGCTGTCGCGGCTTCGGCAGTGTTGTCGGAGCTCGCTTCGACCCCTGTCTCTTCGCGGCCACCACGACCGCCGCGGCGGCGGCGGCGGCGGCGCTGCTCGTCGCGCTCGCCTTCGGGGCCTTCGCTCGCTGGCGCCTGAGCGTCCACCGGAGCCAGCGGCATCGCGAGTTCGTCGCTCACCTCGGCCGGCATGCCCTCGCGCTCGGGGCGCGGACCGCGGCGGGTGGTATCGGCGCCTTCGGCCGGGCGTTCGCCGCGGCGGCTGTCGCGGCCATCACGGCGTGCGCGTTCCTCGCCTCGGGCCTCGCGCTGCTCGCGCCCTTCGCGGTGCTCACGCCCCTCGCGGCCTTCCTTGCCTTCGCGGCCGCCGCGCGGTTCTCCACCGCGGCCTTCCCGGCCTTCTCGTCCTCCGCGTTCCTCGCGACCGCGACCACCGCGCTCGTGGCGGCCCGGGCGATCGCCGCGGCGGCCGTCACGGCCTTCGCGCTTCTCGGCGGCCGGCGCCTCGGCGGCGACGGTGGCGACCGGTGCAGGCGTGGGCTCGGCGACCGGGACCGGCGGCGAGCTGATGCCGAAGAAGCGCTTGAGCTTGGCGAAGAAGCCCGTCTCCGCCGGTGCGGCCGCGCTGGCCCAACTGGGGGTGGGCGGTGGCACGGTCAGCGGTGCCGGGCCGGCTGGGGGCGCCGCAGCCGGTTCGGCCTTCGCGACCACCGGCTCGGGCTTGGGCGGGGCGATCGGCGCCGGCTGGTCGGGCAGCACGCCCTTGATCACCGGCTGTTGCTTCGGCTTCGCCTTTTCGCGGCGCGAGAACGACACCTCGTCGTCCGGCTCCTCGATCATCGTGTAGCTGAGCGGCTGAGTCTCCAGCCGCGGGTCGTCGTGGCGCAGCCGCTCGAGCTTGTAGTTCGGCGTTTCGAGGTGCTTGTTCGGCACCAGCAGCACGTTCACGCGCTGCTTCAGCTCGATCTTGGTGATCTCGGTCCGCTTCTCGTTCAGCAGGAACGAGGTCACCTCCACCGGCACCTGCACGTGCACGGCGGCGGTGTTGTCCTTCATCGACTCCTCCTGGATGATGCGCAGGATCTGCAGCGCGGAGGATTCGGTGTCGCGGATGTGGCCCGTGCCGTTGCAGCGCGGGCAGGTGATGTGGTTGCCCTCGGACAGCGCCGGGCGCAGGCGCTGCCGGCTGAGTTCCAGCAGGCCGAACTTGCTGATGGACGAGAACTGCACGCGGGCGCGGTCCTGGCGCATGGCGTCGCGCAGGCGCTGCTCAACCTCGCGGCGGTTCTTCGACTCCTCCATGTCAATGAAGTCGACGACGATCAGGCCGCCCAGGTCGCGCAGCCGCATCTGGCGCGCGATCTCGTCGGCGGCTTCCAGGTTGGTGCGGGTCGCGGTTTCCTCGATGTCGCCGCCGCGCGTGGCGCGGGCGGAGTT
>CAMLJY010000054.1 GCA_946480465.1 uncultured Burkholderiales bacterium | reverse complement strand
ACAGAGCCGCACACATTGGCTGCTATTCGTGGCTGAGCCATGTCGCGAATCAGGTGAGATCATCCACGGATCAGGGCAGGCAAGACATCGCGCGCTATAGCCGGTTTGAATGCGGCAGCGGACCCCGGCTTGCTGATGCTGTTCGCAATGCGCATGCCGCGATCGCCGAGCCGCCGTCGTCAAGGCTGGGGATGACATGCCAAGATCGGCTTGCACACTCGGGAGTGTTCGCCAAGCACGGACGCCCATGAGCATGCAGACTTCTTCGCCCGCCGATAGGCGACCCACCACCCTGGACAGGCGCCAAGGCGTATTGGGCGCGGCGCGCATCGTCCGGCTGCTGGCGCGCGTCATCGGAAGTATCCTGACTCCTACTTTCCTGTACCTCAGCTTGAACGATCCAGAGCTGAACCACGTGGCCCACAGCTTCACCGGGACCGTCCTCACCAAGCTGTCGCTGGCGCTTTATTTCACGAGCTGGGTGGTGGGGCTGTCGTTCGATATCGGCGACCAGGAACTGCTGCTGCAGGAAGCTCCCGGCTGGGTGGACGTGAAGGTGGCAAGCCCTTTGGCCGCGGTGCTCCTGGGCGTGTCGTTCGGCTGGATGTGCGTCAGCATCGGGAACGAGCGGATGCTCATCGCCGCGCTGGCGCTGTTCGTCGCCATCAACTTTGTCGGCTGGCTTTACCTGACACGCGTTGCGCTTCCCAAGCCCATTGCCGCTTCGTTCGCCGACTACACGAGCAAGCCGGAGGATTTCATTGCCACCGAAGAACTGGAACTGGCTTGGACGACCTATCAGCGCGGCACGTGGCAATGGTGGCGCTGGGCTGTAGCACTGGCCTTCGTCGGCCTGCTGGGCTTGTTCACGTTCGCGTTCCAGCCGAAGCAGGAACTGTTCATCGCGGGTGACAAGCCGGTGCGCTATGGGGTCGCTTTCTCCGCGGCCCTGCTGCTGTTCGTCGCCGTCTTCGAAGGCTGGATCTGGATGATGCGCTTACAGCTTAGGGCCGGCTTTGGTGAGCTGGATCGCCTGGCGGAGAAATACATGTTCACGCTGAAGTCGGCGCCTAGTCCGTCCCCCGGCGAGGAGCGGGGAAACCCGCGTCCGATGGACGTGAACTAAGCAAGCGTGTGATTCCATCGACAACAGAAAAGGAAGACCACCCGGTCTCCGCCGACCATAGGGCCGAATTCGCAGGAGCTAGCAAATCTGCCGGTTTTGAGATGCAGTGAGGCGATTCTTCGAGCACTAGACCCCAGACGCTCGACGCATTGGAGCAGTCGCCGGCATGCCTGCCAGACTGGCATCAGCGACAGCGCGGCTGCGCGCCGCGTCAAAATCTTGCTTTTGGACCCTTGGGCGACACAATGCAACCAAACAGCCGGAGGTCAGACATGTCACACACGAGGCTATCGCAGGATGAATACCTTGCACTTCAAGAGGTGCCGATCCTTCAGGCCACTAAGCAGCGCGGGCTACTGATTCCGGTGCTGGGGGCTGGCATGTCGGTACCCATTGGCCTGCCTAGTTGGTACGAGTTGGCTCAAGTCATGGCGAAGACAACTCCGGACAAGCCATCGCAATTAGAGAGCATGACGGCGGCACTGTCGACAGCCAAGCATAAGCTTCCTGAGTCGCGGTACGTGCAGCTCATACAGGACAATCTCGATACACCAGAGAACAAGACGAGCCTGGCGCACCAGGCCCTGGTCTCGGCTGGTGCAAAGCGAATCATCACAACCAATCTCGACTTCTCGATCGAGAGAGCGTTCGAGATGGCTGGTTCGCCACTGCGTCCGGAGAACGTCTTGCGCGGTCCGACAACGACCCGAAGTGCGATCCGGTCCGGCACGGTGCTACAAAAGATCCATGGAAGCCTGGAGGATCCAACGTCATGGATTCTTCTCCCCGACGAGTATGAAAAGGCGTACGTTCATCCTGGTGAGGTGGCCCGCTGGTGGCAGGATATTGCAGAGCCGCTGCTGTTCATGGGGTTCAGTTTCTCCGATGAAGATATCGGTCAGGCCCTGCGGTTCCTGGAGAAGCGGAGGCGTGTGGGGAGCTACGCCCTGTTGTCGCTCGCCGATATCAGGCAAAAACAGCACAGGTTGCGAACCCTTGGCGTCACGCCGATTGCTTACCTCGACACAAAGCAAATCCCTGAACTAATCGATGAAATCTTCCTAGGCACGGCGGTCAAGCCCGTTCTGGAAAGCGATGTGTTCAACAATACGCGCGAACTCCGCGTGGGCGCCTCCAGAGTAGATGTGCCTGTCTACATGTCTAGCGACGACGTGAAGGAAGTGGGGCGAGTGCTTGCAAATGCCGTCGAGTTCGCTGCGCCCGAAACATCTCTAGACAAGAGGTCGCGCAGGCAGTACGGCGAAAGAGGGCAATTCATTGGTGCCCTGAAAAAATGGGTCTCGAACAGCGCGGCGAAGCAGTCGTCGCAGGCTGCAGGCTCCAGGGGAGACGACGCAGACGCCGACAAGTCTCTGCTCTTGCTGCGCGGCATCTTAAGCTATCCGGACATCCTGTTCTCGCAGTTGCTTCCCGGAGTCATCTCCGCTCCAAGGATCAACGCACGAATCCTCACGTCGCTCTGGCTCCATGCAGACAGCTGGCTGCGGAGCAAGCTTCAGAGTTTCGCTCTTGAGCTGCTGGAAAAGCCGTTCATTGCGGCGTCGGGCAAGGCAATGGACTCAGCCGCAATACGGGGTATTGCTGTTGTCATCGCTGACACAATGAACGCGCATCCGGCCATGAGGATGCCGCCACCAACAGAGGAAATCCCGAATATTCCTGGATTGCGGATCACCAAGTATCTACTTACAGCGCGACAGGTGGAGTCTCTGAGAAATGCCACAACGACAACGCGCCCGATCAAGCCGTACACACTAAAGTCACCTGGCGATGCAGATCAGATCGTCGATTTGATTAATTCTGGATACTCTTCGAGAGGAACGTGGCGGCTTCCGTACGAAAAAGAATGGCAGGCAATCTATGCGTCATCCGGAACAAAATGGCCATGGGGGGACAACGACCCTGAGCGAGGCGTCCACGCGCACCTCAGCTACATTGGAGCAGGTGGACCAGTCGCGCCAAACCCGCTGGAAGTCGGGACTCAGGTTGGTGACATCGTCGGCGGTTTTCCGCTGCGTGACCTCATTGGAAACGTCTACGAAGTCGTGCGCAAGGATGATCACAGCGGGCTTGCGTTAGCGGGCGGTGGATGGACAACGGCCTACCGAAACGGGGGAAGACCGCCGACGATTTCGACGTTTGAAGCAGACCATCCTCGTCAAGACAACATCGGACTGCGGCTGATCTTTGTTCCACACAAGGGCGCGCTTTGACGTACCGGCGAGTCAGGTATGTGGTCACACCTTGCTCCCGTTTCGCTAGGGCGATTCGCCGGGAATATGGCGGATGTCAGGCGACATAAAGAACTGACCCCCGCATTGACTCACCCGAACTGCTACCGGCGAGGGTGATGAAGCTGCGGTGCGTGCCTCACGTAACTTGCGTCCGGCCGGATGGTCCGGCCGGGGCTCAGGAACGTGACGAGGCAAGTCAGCATGGCAACGCGCAAGGAGCTGATCGAGACGGTCGGAACCAGGGTGAGCGTCCAGCCGCCCCACCTTGGTGTGTGCCGGCTCAGTCACTCGGCGGGTTGATCTCGTCGGTGGTCTCGTCGGAGGCGTAGTAGTGGCCGATGGCCCGGTCGAGTCGCTTCAGCAGCGCGTTGAGCGTTTCGCCGTCACGTCGCACGAGCATGGCCAGCGTGTTGTGGTGATCGGCCGCAGTGGCTGCACAGGGGATCGGTCCGACAGGGCCGATGGTGATGTCGCCGCCGTCGTCGATCAGGGTTTCGATGTTCTTCATGTGCTGGCCCGGTCTGCCGGTTCGCAGCGCCACCTGTGCGGTAGGAGTTCCTCGATGCGGCTGTTGAGCTGCGTGGGTAGCCGCCGCAGCACGTCGCTGAGGTAGGCATATGGGTCGTGCCCGTTCAACCTGGCCGACTGCACAAGACTCATCACCGCCGCCGCGCGCTGGCCGGCCTGCTCGCTGCCGACGAACATCCAGGCCTTCGCATCATGCTCATCTGTCCATGATGCCAATTGGACTAAACCGCTGACGCGGTAGCGCACTTCAACGGCCCGCGTGCTCTCGATCCCCGATGGCCACTTCAAATTCCCCCACCTATGGCCACCCAAATTCCCCCAGGGCAGGACGGTCGGGATTATGAGCCGCGGGTGGCCGTGGCCAGGCGCGCGGCGGCTTCCTTCAGTCGATAGCTCTTGCCCTCGAACTCCAGCATGGCGGCACGATGCATGAGGCGGTCGAGGATGGTGGTGGCCATGGTCTGGTCGCCGAGGCAAGTTTGCAGTGGTTCCGGAGGGCTCGACTGCCAGGGGAGGTACAACAGAATGACCGTTGCATCGTCTGGGCCCCCGTCGCGCTTCCTTGCGCCCGCGCGCCGTCGCCGAGGCGCTGCCGGCTCTGCACTCCGTTCGGCTGCTTGACCGGCTTCGCGAGCGCATCAGGCTGCTCCACTACAGCCGCCGCACGGAGGAGGCTTACGTCCACTGGTGCCGCGTGTTCGTTCGCTTTCACGGTCTCCGTCACCCTGCGGATATGGCCGGCCCCGAGATCGAGGCCTTCCTCAGCTGGCTTGTGAACGAGCGGCATGCGCAGCATCTACGCACAGGCAGGCGCTCTCCGCGCTGCTGTTTCTCTACACCAAGGTGTTGGAGTTGCAGATACCGTGGTTGGTGGAGGTCGGTCGGCCACGAGTGCAACGTCGCCTGCCGGTCGTGTTATCCCAAGATGAGGTGGCCGCTGTATTCCGGGAGCTCGATGGCGAACAACGGCTGTTCGCGCAGTTGCTGTACGGCACCGGCATGCGACTGTCGGAAGGCCTTCAGTTGCGCATCAAGGATATCGACTTTGCGCATCGCTCCCTGATCGTGCGCGAAGGCAAGGGCGGCAAGGACCGCGCGTTGATGCTGCCGCAGAGTCTCGTTCCTGGAATTCGTGAGCTGGCTCGCGCACACGCGCTATGGACGGCGGATCAGGCTCAGGGCAAGGGCGGCGTGCAAATGCCCGACGCACTGGAGCGCAAGTATCCGCGCGCCGCCACGTCTTGGCCGTGGTTCTGGGTTTTTCCGCAGGCCAGCCACTCCACGGATTCGCGCACCGGAGTGGTCCGGCGCCACCACATGTTCGACCAGACCTTCCAGCGCGCATTCAAACGCGCCGTGCATGCGGCCGGTATCACGAAGCCCGCCACGCCGCACACCTTGCGTCACGCCTTTGCTACCCACCTGCCGCAAGTCGGGTACGACATTCGAACCGTGCAGGATTCGCTTGGGCACGCAGATGTCTCGACAACGATGATCTACACGCATGTGCTCAAAGTTGGCGGCGGTGCCGTACGCAGCCCGATGGATGCGATGAAGCTGACGTCAGGCGCTCCTCAATGGCTGCTGGGGACGTCCCCATGAGCGCACAGCCGCGAACGGCCCCTTCTGGCCGATACCGTAAGGCCGTGCTCAATCCCGGCAGCGGACCATCGCGGTGATACCAAGCAAGCGACAGCTCTCACCGGCAACAATCCTCCGCGGCCTGTGTCCCTCGGGGAAAGGGGTGGGAATAGTGCACTCGGGATTGAATGCTGCACTCAGCCAGCAGTTGGCCACAGGCGTCCGACGGCTTACCGCGCCGGCCGCCCACGAGGACATTCGGCCTGCCCCGTGATCGTCGCGCAGCAGGCCCTTGCTACGCTGTTGCGGTCCGCAGCAAGGCTTCGACTTCATCCCGTGGGTAGCGCACACTCCTGTGTTCACTGTGCAGCTTGACGTAGAAGTCGTTGATGAGCGTGGCAATCGGTGCGTGGCGACGGATGCTCGCAGCGACGCAGGAAGGTAGGCTGGGAATGAGCTGGTGCAAAGCCTGTCCCCGCGCGGCAGCGCGGACCAGGCCCATTCGCTCCTGTGGACTGCTCGCTGTACTGGCCCAGGCCTTGACCAACCAGTTCACCCATTTGGCCAACACATAGGCACGGTCCAGGCTGGCGTTGTGGTTCAAATAGCTCAACTCATCAGACGAGAGCGCGAATTGCTCGGACGTGGCTAGGCCGAGGTCTGCGAAATAGAGCCTGTGGCCATCGGTGAGGATGTTGCCGAGGTGAGCATCGCCGTGCAGCAGGCCCAGCGAGTTCATCAACGGAACGTCGGCGGTCATGCAGTGCTCGACCATGCTGCAGGCTGCCTCCATTGCCTCTGGCCCCGCGGCCAGTTGTCGGTCCAGCCAACTGGACAGATTCCAAGGCAAGTGCTCCAGAAAGATGATCACACTGGCCGCGGCCGTGGCGAGCGCCCTGAGCCGCTCGCGCATCGCTTCGGAGCCCTCCCAGTAGCTGACCATGCCGTCGACATCGGCCAACTCATTGGGCAGTGGCGCGGCGCCGGAGGCGGCGGCGCCCTCCAGCACACGCCAGTGGTACATCAACGGGAAACTTTCCAATTGCCGTGAGAGCACCCAGCCGGTCGTCATTGCGTTGGCCGCCAGCTCTCGCCAGACTCCGAAACCGACCGAGCCGACGTTGCGCTGACAAAACGTCGGAAGCTCGAAGATGTTTCTCGTTGACAGCCGGTTCTCGGGGCGCCGCTCCATGTCCGTCAGTCGCAGGCGCTTGGCGAACACCTTGATGCCCTTGATCTCAAACGCCAACGTGGTGCCACCGATGCCCGTCGCCAATTGCTCGGCCTCGTCTACCACGCGGGTCAACTGCTGGTCGCTCTGCAGAGCCAGCGCGGCCGAGACCTGTGCCCAGCGTGAAACGCGTTCGCTGTGTGTCATCAAAGAAGCATCGAGGTGATCGAGCAGTGCAACAGGCATTGAGCCTACACGAGGGGGCTGCCGGCGCCACGGTTCGCGCCATGTCGAGCGATCATCCAGCCCCGATTCGGAGCGATGACATCCCCTCGCCTCCACTGCAGAAGCGCGTTAGGGGTCTAACTGTTCCATCATGGCCCCCTGTCCCCTCGGGTTTCCACCCCCCGACAGCGATCCCGCGCATGGAACGGTTCACTTGACGCGATGCCCCCCCGCTGATGCGGCCCCAATGAAACCGCAACTCCCCCACCTTCCCTCACCCCCGCCCCTGCAACAAGGCCTTCGCCGCCTCCACCCGCACCGCCAGTGCCGCCCCTTCGTCGTTCATCACCCGCCGCAGGAACGCCACGGCCTCGCCTCGCACCCCGGCGCACGCTTCTTCTCGCTCTTCGGCAACCGCAGCACCATCCCCTGATCGCGCCGCCGGCAGCGCCCGCGCGGCATCCGCATCACTGCCCTCCCCCGCGCCCGCCAGCACCGCGTCGAACCACCCCGCCTTCATCACCCCCACCCGCGCCAGCAGCGCCGCCTGCCCCTCCTCGCTCGGCTCGATGTCGAGCCAGGGCGTGTCGGTGAAGAGCGGCACCAGGTCAGGCGCCACGAAGGCGGACCACCTTTCGCCGTCCGCCTGCACCGCGGGCACGGGGCCGGCATGGCGCACCACCTCTCCCGCATTGCGGGCCGGCAGCGCCGGATACAGCCGCAGCCGGTGCGGCGCCACGTCGCGCAGGTAGCGTCCGCACAGTGCCCGCAGCCACTGCTGCGCATCGGCCGCCACCACCGGCGCGGGTGCCGAGAACCACAGCTGCAGCCCGTCCGATCCGGACACCGCGATGGCCGGTGCCGGCAGGCCCAGGTCGGCCTGCGCGCCCTGCCACACGGTCTGGAGCGGCGCCCAGTTCGTCGGCGCGGTCAGTTCCAGCACCAGCGCCCGTGTGCGGCCTTGCGCGTCCATCAGGTCGGTCGCGTCGGGCTGCGTGGGGTCGGGCAGGTAGAGGCGGGCAAGTTCGGCGCGCAGGCGGCTCATGGTGATGCGGGTGGGATGTTGAGTCCGGAAATCGTATGCCGCCGGGGCGCGGGCACACGCCCTGCCCGCTTCTTCGCACCGCCCGCGCCGGCGGGCCCGAGCCACGAGGACATCGCCATGGACGACACGCTCCGCCTGCAATCCTGCATCGACGCCTGCAACGCCTGCGCCACGGCCTGCAGCCACTGCGCCACCGCCTGCCTGAAGGAGTCCGACGTGGCGATGATGGCGCGCTGCATCGCGCTGGACCTCGACTGCGCCGCCCTCTGCCAGCTGGCGGCGGCCGCCATGGCGCGCAGCAGCGAGAACATGCACCTCATCTGCGGGCTGTGCGAGCAGATCTGCGAGCAGTGCGGCGACGAATGCGCCCGCCACCTGCATCCGCATTGCCAGGCCTGCGCCGAGTCCTGCCGGCGCTGCGCGGAGGAATGCCGGCGCATGTCATCCGACGCCACGCCCCCGGCACGCACCACGGCCGGCGGTCCGGCGGCGTACACGCAGGCGTGACGGCTGCGGCGCGGGCCGCCAAGCGCGGACGCGGCCAGGGTCTTTCCGGGTTATGGAACAGCCCTGCGGCCGCCGGGGCGGAACGTGGATTGCCGCGCTTCCCATCCCATTTCCTCGCAGGAGTAGCAGCATGGCCACCCGTTCCCCCGTCCCCTATTCCGGCTCCCGCGGGCTGCAGCACTACGACCCGCTGCTGGACTTCCACCGCGAGGTGGATCGCCTGTTCGACGACGTCTTCGGCGGCGGCTTTCGGCTGGGGCCGACCAGCAGCGCCGGCCGCGCGGTGATGCCGCGCATCGACGTGCACGAGGACGCCAACGAAGTCTGCATCACCGCCGACCTGCCCGGCGTGCGCCCGGCCGACGTGGACGTGCGCGTGGATGGCGACGTGCTCACCATCAGCGGCCAAAGCCAGCAGGACACCGAGCGCGACGAAGCCGGCTACCACGTGATGGAGCGCAGCCGCGGCAGCTTCCGCCGCTCGCTGCGGCTGCCTTTCGCGCCGGACACGGACCAGGTGCGCGCCGAAAGCAACCACGGGGTGCTGACGGTGCACGTGCCGCGCCAGGGCCAGGAGCCGCAGCGCAACCGCCGCATCGAGGTGCGCGACACGAGCCAGGCCTTGCCGGGCAGCGAAGCGTCCGCCGGCAGCGGCAGCGGCCGCGGCAGCACAGCCCCGGGCACGGGCACGGGCGCGCCCGGCTCGAAGACGGACGAATCGACGCGGCATTGAGGCCTGGACTGTGGGGCGGTGCTGGCGCGGCCGCCCGATGCCTGCAGCAACGGCGCCCGGCGGACAGCCCAGCCGGCGGGCTGTCGGCGCGCCGCCGGCGCGTTCAGCGTGACAGCCTGCGCAGCCTCCGCCGCGCGCTGCGCGTGGGGGCCGCGCGGGGTCGGGGCGGCGGGGGGGCATGGCCTAGAATCCGCGCTTTTTCGTCCGCGCTGTTCCCTTTGCGCAATCGATCGCCATGGCGCCAGGATTGCCGCGCAACCATCTCAGCAGCTCCACGCTGATCCGCCTGCTCCAGGACCAGGCCGTCGCCGACGGCGCCGACGCGAAGCAGACCTTTGCCGAGCGTTTGAGCCAGTGGCTGGGCTGGACCGATGCCATCGCGCTGTCCGCGGCGCTCAGCGGCGGCAGCGGGCCCATTCCTTCCACCGTGGCGCAGGGCCGCTTCCTGCCCGCGCGCGGCGTGTTCACCGAATTCGACCGCGTGCGCGCGGACCTGGCGCAGGCCATCGAGGCCGACCAGGTCATCGCGCCGCAGCCGCCCGCCCCGAAGCCGCGGCCCAAGGCCTCGAAGCGGCCTGCCGCGGTGCAGGCCGAACCCACCCCCGCCGCGCCCGCGGACGACCCCGCGGACTTCGCGCCCTGCCGCCGCCAGCTGCTGGCGCACCAGCGAACGATGACCGAGCGCATCGGCGCGCTGCGGGCCGACGTGCGGCTGGCGTTGACCAACCAGTCGGCCGCGCTGGGCCAGCTGGCCGCGTTGGATGCGGTGATGGACGACGCCCTGGCCGCGCGCGAGAAGCACGTGCTGTCGCAGGTGCCGGCGCTGCTGGAGCGGCGCTTCGACAAGCTGCGCCGCACCCATGCCGCCGATGCCACCCATGCCGCCCCGCCCGGCATCGAAGAACCCGGCGGAGACACCGCGGCAGACGCCGCCACCGCCGTCCCGCCGCCCTGGCGCATCGCCTGCGGCCGCGACATGCAGGACGTGCTGCTGGCCGAGCTGGACCTGCGGCTGCAGCCGGTGCACGGGATGATCGAAGCGCTGGACCACCAGCTGACAAGGCAGCAGTAGCAATGAACAGGAATCTCGGTCTCGCAGCCTTCGTGATGGGGCTGGCGGCGGTGCTGTGGGTGGGTGGCAGCTATGCCGTCGCCGGGCATCCGCTGGCCCTGCTGATGACGGTGCTGATCGGCGCCTTCTACCTGATGGGCGCCTTCGAGCTGCGCCGCTTCCAGCAGGCCACGGCCACGCTGCGCCAGGCCCTGGCCACCGTGCCCGAGCCGCTGCCGCGCCTGGACGACTGGCTGGCGCAGCTGCACCCGGTGCTGCAGCAGCCGGTGCGCCAGCGCATCGAAGGCGCGCGCGTGCCGCTGCCGGGGCCGGCGCTAACGCCTTACCTGGTCGGCCTGCTGGTGATGCTGGGCATGCTGGGCACCTTCCTCGGCATGGTGGTCACGCTGAACGGCGCGGTGCTGGCGCTGGAAAGCACGACCGACCTGGCCACCATCCGCGCCGCGCTGAGCGCGCCGGTGAAGGGCCTGGGCCTGGCCTTCGGCACCTCGGTGGCGGGCGTGGCGGCCTCGGCCATGCTGGGCTTGATGTCGGCCGTGTGCCGGCGCGAACGGCTGCAGGCGGCGCAGGCGCTGGATGCGCGCAGCGCGGGCGCGCTGCGGGGTTTCTCGCAGGCGCACCAGCGCGAGCAGATGTTCGGCACCCTGCAGCAGCAGGCCCGCGTGGTGCCCGAGGCGGTGGGCCAGCTGCAGGCGACGATGCAGGCCTTTATCGCTCAAATGGAGCGCCAGTCGCAGGCGCAGACCGACCGGCTGCTGGCCGGGCAGGAGGCCTTCTTCCGGCATTCGCAGTCGGTGGTGGCCGAACTGGCTTCGTCGGTGGACCGCTCGCTGCAGCAGAGCCTGTCTGAAACCGCGCGCCTCACCGGCGCCACGCTGCAGCCGTTGGCGCAGGCGGCGCTGGCCGGCATCGCGCGCGAAGCCACGGCGCTGCATGAACGCGTGGCGGGCACGGTGGAGCGGCTGCTCGACGGCGTGTCCACCCGCCTGGGCCAGAGCGCCGGCGCGATGGAAAACGCCTGGACCGCCGCGCTGGCCCGGCACGAGCAGGGCAGCGATGCCCTGGCGCAGCGGCTGCAACAGACGCTGCAGGGCTTTGCCGAGACCTTCGAGCAGCGCTCGGCCCAGTTGCTGGCGGCGGTGGACGGCGCGCAGTCGGCCGGCCACGCCGCGCTGGCCGAGACCTGGCGCAGCGCGCTGGCCGAGCACCAGCGCACCAGCGCCGAAATGGCCGGCGCGATGCAGCAGGCCCTGGCCGCGCTGGCCGAGACCGGCGCGCAGCAGTCCGCCGCGCTGGCACAGGCCACGGCCCGGCAGTCCGCGGCACTCATCGACACCAGCGCGCGGCAATCGCAGGCCCTGGCCGAGACCAGCGCGAATCAGTCCGCGGCCCTGGTCGAGAACTTCGCGCAGCAGGCGCGGCAGTTGATCGAGGCCTGCACGCAGCAGTCGGCCGCGGTGATCGAGACCTGCACCGCGCAATCGGCCGCGGTGATCGATGCGAGCCGGCAGCAGTCGGCCGTGCTGATCGACGCCAGCCGCGAGCAGTCCGCGGCCTTGATCGAGGCCAGCCGCCAGCAATCGGCCGCGCTGGTCGAATCGCATGCGCAACAGTCGGCGGCCTTGATCGAGGCGACCAAGCAGGAGTCCGCCGCGCTGATCGCGACCGCGAAGCAGGAATCCAGCGCGCTGATCGCCGGCACGCAGCAGGTATCGACCACGCTGCTGGAAACCACGCGGCGCGAATCGGCCGCCCTGCTGCAGGCGCAGGCGCAGCAGTCCGTCGCCAGCATCAATGCCGGCGCGCAGCAGCTGGCCACGCTGCTGCAGAAGCTGGACGAGGCGCATGCCGCGCTGCAGGCCGACATCGCCACGCGCGACCAGCAGCGCCAGGCCGCGCTGGCGCAGTCGCTGGAAACGATGGCCACGGCGCTGAAGCAGGAATGGGCGGCCGCGGGCGCCGCCACGGCCGAGCACCAGCAGCGCATCTGCCACACGCTGGAACAGACCGCGCGCGACATGCATGCGCAGGCCGAGTCGCATGCGCGCGCCACCATCGGCGAGATCGCGCAGCTGACGCACACCGCGGCCGAGGCGCCGCGCGCCGCCGCCGAGCTGATGGGCCAGCTGCGCCAGCAGCTGTCCGACAGCCTGGTGCGCGACACCGAGCTGCTGGCCGAGCGCCAGCGCATCATGGACACGCTGCGCACGCTGCTGGATGCGATCCAGCATGCGGCCACCGAGCAGCGCGGCGCCATCGATGCGCTGGTGTCCTCCTCGGCCACGCTGCTGCAGCAGGTGGGCGCGCAGCTCACCGACCGCATCGGCGCGGAGGCCGACCGCCTCAACGACGTGGCCGCGCAGGTCACCGGCAGTGCGCTGGAGGTGGGCGCGCTGGGCGAGGCCTTCACCGCCGGCGTGCAGCGGTTCAGCGAATCCAGCGAAGCGCTGATCTGCACGCTGCAGCGCATCGAAACCGCGCTGGCCCAGTCCGGTGCGCGCAGTGACGAGCAATTGGCGTATTACGTCGCCCAGGCGCGCGAGATCATCGACCTGAGCATGCTGTCGCAGAAGCAGATCGTCGAAGACCTGCAGCAATTGCAGCAGCGCCAGGCGGCGCTGGCCGCCGACGAGCCGGCGTGATGGAAGAGGTCGACGTCGGCACCGAAGCGGCCGCCCCGGTCTGGGCTGTCTTCGGCGACCTGATGGCGGGGCTGCTGGGCGCCTTCGTGCTGATGCTGGTGGGCGTGCTGGGCGTGCAGATGGAGCTGGCCAGCACGCTGCAGGCCGAGGTGCAGAAGCGCCAGGCCGAAGAGCAGCGGCGCGAGGCGCTGGAGAAGGCGCTGGCGGGCCCTCTGGCCTCCGGCCGGGTGACGCTGAACAATGGCCGCATCGGCATCAGCGGCAGCGTGCTGTTCGCGTTGAACTCCGACCAGTTGCAGCCGGAAGGCCGCGAGCTGCTGAAGAGCCTGGCCGCGCCTTTGGCGGCTTATCTGGCGGTGCGCAACGAGATGCTGATGGTCAGCGGCTTCACCGACGACCGGGCGGTGCGCGGCGGCACCAAGCAGTTCGCCGACAACTGGGAACTGTCCGCGCAGCGCGCGCTGAACGTGACGCGCGCGCTGATCGACGAGGGCATCCCCTCCTCCGCCATCTTCTCGGCCGCCTTCGGCCCCGAGCAGCCGGTGGCCTCGAACGCCGATGCGGCGGGACGGGCGCGCAACCGCCGCGTCGAGATGGCACCGGTGCCGAAATCAGCGCATGGCAACACCGCAGCAAAGCAGTGAGCCAGGCCGCGTCGGCGGCGACGGCGTGGACGCCGGGCAAGCGGGCAGCGGCATGCAGGACGCCGTGGCGGCCCTGCGTGAGCGCGGCGCGCAGCAGGCGGACCCGGTGCGCTGGCGCTTCATCGAGGCGCTGGCGCGCCGCGCCGAAGGCCAGCCCGCGGCGGTGCGCCAGCGGCTGGAAGCCACGCTGAGCCGCGCGCTGGCCGAATGCGCCGAACGTTGCGCCCAGGCACCGGCCGAGGCCGAAGCCAGCCGCAGCACGGCGCAGCGCCCTGCCCCCGGGCCGCTGGCCGGGCTGGTGCAGCAGCTGCGGCGCTCGCCCGCGGCTGCGGACGCCCCCACGATCACCCCAGCCGCGCCGGCCCCACCGCGTGGCCCCGGCAGCGCCGGCGCTGCGCCGGACAGCGCCGCCGGCCTGCGCGGCAGCGCGATCGCCAGGCCCGGTGCGGCCCCTGCCACCGCGCCGGGCCCCGCCGCCGGTCACGACCGGCACGACCGCCACCGCAGCGCCGGCCGCGCAGCCGCGGCCCCCGCGGCCCCCGTGACGGAACGCGCGCAGCCGAACGAACTGCAGGCCCTGGCGTACTTCCGCCGCACCTGGGCCCGCCTGGCGGTCAACCGCTCGATGAACCAGTCCCTCGCGAAGACGCCGAAGAACGCCGGCCCGCTGAATTCGCACCGGCTGGTGCTGCGCGCGCTGCAGCTGATGCAGGAGACCTCGCCGGCCTACCTGAACCGCTTCGTGTCTTACGTCGATGCGCTGCTGGCGCTGGAACGCATGGGCGATCCGGCGCCCGCGGCCGCGGCGCATGCGCCGGCGGCCGAAGGCGAGAAGAAGCGCAAGCAGGCCCGGGGCTGAACCGCTCATTCGCGCCGGCACGACGGCCGCGTGCACAGCAGCATCGCCTTGCGCGCATCCAGCACCGTGATGCGGCCGTCGCCGTCCTGGTCGCGCGGGTCCGCCGGCCCCGAGGCCGACTGGTTGCGCGCGGCGAAGATGATGGCCACGTCGTCGCGGTCCACGTCGCCGTCGTTGTCGAGGTCGCCGGCCATGGACGCGGCGCGCACGATCTGCGTGAACACCGTGCCGTTGGCCGATGAGGCGCCACGGGCGTTCAACGACACGTTGTTGGTCGTGCCTACGGCCGCGCTGCTGGGGATCACCAGCGGCACGTCGATCGTGCGCGACTGGTTCGGGTCCAGCATGACGAAGGCGGGCGACGGCGCGCGGATGAAGCCGCGTTCGTCCACCGCGGTGATCGTGAAGCTGTCGGCGGCGCCCAGGTTGGTGACCTGGAAGCGCACCACCGTCGACAGGCCCGGTGCGAAGGCGCCGAAGCCGCCGCCCAGCGCCTCCACCTTCACGGTGCGGCCGAGGAACAGCTCCGGGTAGGTGCGCAGGTAGGGGCGGCCGCCGCTGTCGGTGCCGGTGACGCGCACGCGGAAGCGCTCCGGCGGCAGCACGAAGGACGCGAGCCATTCGTCGGCATTGGCCTCGGCCCCGTGCGTGGCGGGCAGGTCGGCCAGCAGCGAGCCGTCCTCGGCCACCAGCGAGAAGGCCGCCGTGCCCACCGGCCCCAGCATCGTCGCGCGGGCCTGCTGCGGCGCGCCGGCCAGCGGCTGCGACTTGGCGGCGAAGAGGCCGGTGTGCCCCTCGCGGCCACGGGTCTCGACGAACTGGAAGCGGTTCAATTCGATCGGGCTGTCGGCGGTCACGGCCAGGTCGAAGCCGCCGCTGCCGGCCAAGGCCACGCGCCACGGGCCGGCGGCCGGGCTGGTCACCGCGAACAGGGTGCCGCCGGTCGTCGGCGTGATCGTCACGCCTGGCTGTCCGGCCACCAGCTCGCGGCCGGCGGGGTCGAACACCCGCACCGTGGAACCCGGATCCACCGCGGCCGAGACCTGCAGGCTCAGCGCCGCCGGGTCGATCGGCAGGTTGATGCTGCGCGCGCCGCCGATGCTGCCCTTGCCGATGAACACCGGCTTGGGCGTGCCGACCACATAAGGCGTTACCAGCCCGAAGATTTTCTCGGTCTCGGCCGTGGTCTGCGCCAGCAGGTAGAGCTGGCCGCCGGTTTCCGCGGCCATCGCGAAATAGGCCGGGTCGATCGGCGAGCAGGAGCCGAAGGCGATCACGCTGATGGTGATCTGCTTGGCCCGCGCCTGGGTGATCACGTTGCCGGCCAGCGCGGCGTCCTTGGCGCTGGCGTCGGTGAACAAGTACAGCTGCGAAGCCTCGGGCGCCGCGTTCACGGCGCGCAGCGCGCCGGTCATCGACAGCTCGGGGCAGTCGCCGCCGCCGAAGGCGAACAAGCCATTGGCCGCGGCCAGCAGGGCCGAGGCGTCGGCGGTGACGAAGGCCGCGCCGACCGAGGGATCATTGAAATCGACCAGCACGTAGCGGTCCGGCGGGTTGGGGCTGCCGGCCACGGTGGTGACGATGCGGGCGATCGATGACTTCACGCCCGCGATCACGCCGCCCATGCTGCCGGTGGTGTCGACGGCGAAGCCGACCGCGCCGCGCACGTCGAGGAAGGCCTTGATCGCGCGGTCGTTGCCGGCGATGCCGGGGGCGGTGAGCACCTGGCGGATCAGGCTCTCGGTGGCGTTCACCGCGGCCGCGCGTGCCGCCGCATGGCCGGTGCGGCCGGGCTCGTCCTTGTGGATGCCGGGATCGATCAGCAGGCCGTGGTTGCACTTGCCCTCGGGCGGGGCCAGCACGACGCTGAAGTAGCCGGTGGTGGCATTGGTCAGCCCGAAGGCCGCCAGCGTGCCCGAGCCCAGCGTGGAGAAGCCACGCTCGCAGGTGTCTTGCGTCGGCAGCAGGCGCGAGATCACGTTGATGCCCAGCCCCGGATCGCCGCTGGAGATGTTGATCCAGTTGCTGTGCGAGAAGAAGTCCTGCAGCGTGTGCAGCGCGCGGCCGACCTGGCGCCGCGCCTCGCCGCCGTCCGGCGGCGACGCGCGCAGGTGGCCGATCACCGCGTTCTTGATGTCGATGATGCGCTGCGTGCATTCGGGCAGCAGCTCGTCGTCGCAGTGCGCGGTGGGCACGCTCAGCTCGCCGCGGCTGGAGACGATTTCGTCGACGCCGGCGGTGGCGTCGCGCACCTCCAGGATCGCGCGCTCGGAGAAGCGGTAGGTGCTGAGCCCGTCGGACGAAGCCACGCTGATGCGCCGCAGCGCATCGCGCACGATGCCGACGTGGCCGAATTCGGCCGTGGGTTTGAAGGCGCCGGCCTGCGGCACGGTGGCCAGCGCGGCCGCCGCAGCCAGCAGCAGCGCGAGGGCCCGGATCCTCGGTGTCATGGTTCTCTCCCTGCGGGACACCGGCGGGCGCCTATCGGAAACCCAGCCAGTGCAATGGATCGATGAGATGCAGCCGCGCCAGCACGATCACGATGGCCGCGTACGCCAGCGGCAAGGCGGTGCCCAGCAGCAGCGGCCAGGCGGCGTGTCGCGCCAGCGCGCTGAAGACCACCACCACCAGCGCGCCGACCATCAGCAGCCCCAGCCCGCCCAGCGCCAGCAGCACCAGGAAGGGCGCCTTGTCGTTGCCGGACACGCGCGCCAGCACGATCGCCACCGCGAGCAGCAGCGAAGGCAGCAGCATCAGCAGGCGCGGCGACATGGCGCGGGTGGATGGATCGATGCGCTTCAGCGGCACAGCGGCGGGCGCGCGGCAAGGCCGGGGTCAGCGCCGCCGTCGTCGCCGCTGTCCGGCAGCCGCCAACCCGGCCAGCGCCAGCACCGCCAGCGCGGCGCTGGCGGGCTCGGCCACGGTGCCGCCCGGCCCCACGGTGACGCTGGCCTCACCCCCCACGGCCACCGGCAGCATGACACCGGCCGCGTCGGAGAACAGCAGGCCGGGCGGCGTAACCAGATCGAACAGGATGGCGGTGGTGCCCGGGGCCAGGCCCAGCAGCGTCACCGTCGCGATCGAGAACGGGCCGCCCTGCAGCGCCAGCAGCTCGGGCCCCGACAGCAGCGAGACCGCCGCCAGGTCGACCCGGCCGGCGTCGAACACGGCGCTGCTGAACTGGTCGACGCCATCCTCGCCGAGCGCCGCGCCGAAGGCGACGCTGCCACCGGCGAGCAGCGCGGGGTCGAAGACCAGGTCGATGTCGAAGCCGGCCACCGACTGGCCGGGGGCCAGCCCGTCGACCATCACGTCGATGGCGAAGGCACCGCCGACCGCGATGCCGCCGGCCGACGGCGACAAGCTGACGGTGGCCGCATGCGCGGAGCATGCGGCGGCGCAGGCCAGTGCGGCCAACAGGCGCAGCCAATGCATGAATCCCTCCCCTGGCACGCCGCGGATGGCGCGCCGATTTCAAGTTAGGCGATGAATGCGCGCTTGTCACCTTCAAGCTGGGGATACGGCGCGACGGGAGTGTCACCATTCGTTCTGCCGGGCGCCGCATCGTCGGCTTTGCGGATGCCGCGCGCGGCCGCCCGCCCATGCCGGCGGCCACCCTTCAACCGCCGGCCGCCGCGCCGATCCAGGACCGTGTGCCGCTGGCACGATGGCGTGGTGCCGCACCCGGACAATGGCTGCGTTTTTCGCTTGTTATGCGGCAGCGGCCTGCTCGGCCGGGTACAGCGCGACGCGCTGAAAGCGGCGCTGGTGCCCGACAAGCTGCACGTGATCGCCAGCGCGATGGCGCAGCCGCCCGGCATCACCTCGATCTTCGGCAAGAAGTCGGGGGTGTACGGCCTGCTGACCATCGAGCCCGAGGCGCTGACGGCGGAGCTGCACCACCGTGACTGCCGCGTCGACCCCCTGCGCATCGCGCACGGGGGCATCGCGTGCAGGAACCGGGCGGTGGAGGACCTGGACTGATGCCGCTCACCGCCGCGCCGGCGGCCGTGGAGCGTGTACGTCCCGTGCGTCCCTTGGGTCCTTTGGAAATGGCCGGCTGAGGAAGCGCGAGCCCGCCAGGCCGAAGCGCCACGGCACGTCCATCGCCTTCGAGATGCCGATGCGGGGCCCGCAGGCGATCTCGCGGGCGATCCCGCACGCGGCCTCTGCCGGCCGCAACTCGAACGGCGGCCGGTCGAGCGGCAGGCCGTCGTGCTCGCGCGTGATGCCCAGCGCCTGCGCGACGCGGCCGGGGCCGGCGCACAGCAGGCGCTCGTCGTGCAGGCCGCGGCGCTCGCGCATGCGGTCCAGCCCCTGCAGCGGCTCGATGGCGCGGATCAGCACGCCGGCGCCGTGGCCGGCTTCGCGGCAGACGAGGTTCAGGCACCAGTGGATGCCGTAGGAGCGGTAGACGTAGGCATGCCCCGGCGGGCCGAACATCGACGCATTGCGCTCGTTGGCGCCGCGGTGGCTGTGCGACGCGGGATCGTCGCGGTCGTAGGCCTCGGTCTCGACGATGCGCCCGCCGACGCCATCGACCAGCAGCGTGGCGCCGATGAGCGCACGCGCCACGTCGCACGACGGGGCATTGAAGTCGATGCCGGCCCAGCCGGCCGGCAAGCGGGCACTGCGCCGGCGCAGCGCGCGGTCGGGCCGCGCCGTCATGCGGCCTTCCTGCGGCGCGGCGGCGGGCTTCGCCACCCCTCCCAGGCCGGTGGATCGCCGATCGCGCCGCGCACCCAGTCGACCAGTGCGCGCAGCTTGGCCGAGGCGCGCCGGCCTTCGGGGTGCGCGACGTAGATGGCCTCTTCCGGCGCCGCCAAACCGATGTCCACCGCCTTCAGCGCGCCGGTGCGCAGGCTGTCGCCGACGATGAAGGTCGGCATCAGCGCCAGGCCCAGGCCGGCCAGCACGGCGTCGTGCATCACGTCGCCGTTGTTCAGGCGCAGCGCGGCGCGGGCGGCCAGCACCACCGGGCCGCCAGGGCCGTCGAAACGCCAGTCGGCCGCGCCGCGGTTGGTGTAGAAGACGCCGCGGTGCTGCTGCAGTGCCTGCGGCGTGCGTGGCGTTCCGTAACGCTGGAGGTAAGCGGGTGAGGCCACCAGCACGCGCCGGCTCGGCGCCAGCCGCCAGGCCACCAGGCGCGAATCCAGCAAGGGTCCGTGCCGCACGACGGCGTCGAAGCCATCGGCCGCGGCATCGACGCGGCGGTCGTCGAAATCCAGCGTCAGCTCGATCGCCGGGTGCGCCGCCAGGAAGGGGTACAGCGCCGGCCCCAGGTGCATGCGGCCGAAGGTGACCGGCGCCGAGATGCGCAGCGGGCCGGACAGGGTGCCGCGGCGCTCCGCCATGTCGGCCGCGGCGTCTTCCACCTCGCGCACGATGCGCGCGGCGCGCTCCAAGAAGGCGCTGCCGTCCTCGGTGAGGCTCAGGCGCCGCGTCGTTCGGTGCAGCAGCGTGGCGCCCAGCGTGCGCTCCACTTCCGCCAGGCGCGCGCTGACCACCGACTTGGCCAGCTGCAGCCGGCGCGCGGCCTCGCTGATCGATCCCGATTCAGCCACCGCGACGAAGGCGGCGATGCCGTCGAGCTTGAGGTTCATCGTTCTGTATTCCTGGAAGCCAGATCCATGATCTGCACTCTAGTGCGAACGATCGCGGCCCGCCACGATGGCGGCATTCCCCACTCACTTTGGAGATCATTCATGGGACGTCTCGATGGACAGGTCGCGGTCATCACCGGCGCCAGCTCGGGCATCGGCCGCGCCGCGGCGGAGCTGTTCGCGGCCGAGGGCGCGCGCCTCGTCATCGGCGCACGGCGCCAGGGCGAACTGGAAGACGTGGCCGCGCAGATCCGCGCCGCCGGCGGCGACGCGGTGGCGCTGGCGGGCGACGTGCGCTCGGAGGACTACGCGAAGGCCCTGGTCGCGCTGGCGGTGCAGCGCCACGGGCGGCTGGACGTCGCCTTCAACAACGCCGGCACGCTGGGCGAGATCGCGCCCGGCACCGAGGTGTCGGCGGCCGGTTTCAGCGACGCGCTGGCGGTCAACCTGACCGGCGCCTTCCTCGGTGCCAAGCACCAGATCGCGCAGATGCTGAAGCACGGCCGCGGCTCGGTCATCTTCACCTCCACCTTCGTCGGCCACACGGCGGCGTTTCCCGGCGTCGCCGCCTATGCGGCCAGCAAGTCGGGCCTGGTCGGGCTGACGCAGTCGCTGGCCGCCGAATTCGGCCCGCGCGGCGTGCGCGTGAATGCGCTGCTGCCCGGCGCGGTCGACACCGCGATGTTCCGCACGAAGAACGCCACGCCGGAGGCGCAGGCCTTCACCGCCGGCCTGCATGCGCTCAAGCGCATCGCCAAGCCGCAGGAACTGGCCCGGGCGGCGCTGTACCTGGCGTGCGACGATTCGGCCTTCGTCACCGGCAGCGCGATGTTGGTGGACGGCGGGGTGTCGATCACGCGGACCTGACGCGCCGGGGCCGCGGGTACGGCGCTTGCCGGGCGGGGCAGGCCGCCGCCATGACGACGCCCCGCCCCCTGCAGGTCCGCACGCCCCGCCGCCCGAAAGCCGACACCGGCGACCGCGGCACGCTGCCGCGCAGCCCGACCGTGCTGCTGCTGGTGGACGTGATCAATCCGTTCGAGTTTCCGCAGGCCCAGGCGCTGGCGCCGCCCGCGCTGCGCGCCGCGCGCGCGATGGCGCGGCTGAAGCAGCGCCTGGCGGCGCGGCGCGTGCTGGCGATCTACGCCAACGACAACTACGGCCGGTGGCGCAGCGATTTCCGGCAGACGCTGGCGCACTGCCTGGCCTGTGGGGGCGCCGCGGCACGCATCGCCCAGCTGCTGGCGCCGGGGCCGGACGACCTGGTGATGCTGAAGCCGCGGCACTCGGCCTTCTACGCCACGCCGCTGGACCTGGTGCTGACGCAGGTGCACGCCAAGCACCTGGTCATCGCCGGCCTGGCGGCCGACATCTGCGTGCAGCTGAGCGCCATGGACGCTGTCTTGCGGGGTTATCATGTCGCGGTGCCCTCGGACTGCACCGCCGCGGAATCGCCGGACGCCAAGGCGCAGGCGCTGGCCTACATGAAGCGGGTGCTGAAGGCCGACGTTCGGCGATCATCGGCGCTGGCGAAGTGACTTCCAGGAGCCCCCGATGCTGATCCACGGCCAGTGCCACTGCGGCAACCTCGGCTTCACCCTGCGCTGGGAGCCGGACCCGGCCGAGATCCCGGCCCGCGCCTGCGGCTGCAGCTTCTGCCGCAAGCACGGCGGCGTCTGGACCTCGCACCCGGCCGGCGTGCTGCGGGTGACGGTGCGCGACCCGGCGCAGCTGTCGCGCTACGCCTTCGGCACCGAGACGGCGGAGTTCAACGTCTGCGCGCGCTGCGGGGTGGTGCCGGTGGTCACCTCGCGCATCGACGGGCGGCTGCATGCGGTCGTCAACGTCAACAGCTTCGACGACGTCGACCCCGCGCTGCTGAAGCACGCGCCGGTCAGCTTCGACGGCGAGGACATCGAAGCGCGCCTGGCACGCCGGCGCCGCGGCTGGATCGCCGACGTGGCATTCGACGGCGCCTGATGCGGCCCAGGCCGCGTGCGGCATGCCCGTGGCGGCGGCATGTCCCCGAGGCCCGCAGGGGCAGCCGGCGCAGGCCGCGACGTAGGATCGGCCGGCCCCGCAACCGCTCGACCAGGAGGCGCCCCATGCATCGATCGACCCGTGTGCCGTTGTCCCTGTCGTGCCTGGCCGCGGCGCTCGGCATCGCCGCCTGCGCCTCGTCGCCCGGCGGCGGCGAGAAGGGACCGTTCAGCTTCTTTGTCACCAGCGTGGGCACCGGCAAGGGCGCCGACCTGGGCGGCCTCGCCGGCGCCGACCAGCATTGCCAGACGCTGGCCGCCGCGGCCGGCGGCAGCGGCAAGACCTGGCGCGCCTACCTGAGCACGCAGGCCAAGGACGGCATGCCCAACGTCAACGCGCGCGACCGCATCGGCAAGGGCCCCTGGTACAACGTGAAGGGCGAGCTGATCGCCCGCGACGTCGACGACCTGCACGGCCCGGGCAACAAGGTGAACAAGCAGACCGCGCTGAACGAGAAGGGCGAGGTGGTCAGTGGTCGCGGCGACACGCCGAACCGGCACGACATCCTCACCGGCTCGCGCGTGGACGGCAATTCGTTCTCGCCCAACGACCCCGACCTGACCTGCGGCAACTGGACCCGCGGCGGCACCGAAGGCGCGGTGATGGTCGGCCACCACGACCGCATCGGCCCGACCAGCGACCCGTGGTCCACCTCGTGGAACTCGTCGCACCAGTCGCGCGGCGGCTGCAGCCCGGCGGCGCTGCGCAGCACCGGCGGCGATGGGCTGCTGTACTGCTTCGCCGCTCAATAACAATCATCTAGCGCGGCCACTGCAGGCCGGACGCCGGCCTCAGCCGACCACCACCTCGCTGATCTGCACCACGGGCGCGATGTCGGTGTAGTTCGGGATGTCGGCCATGATTTCCTTGGCATGCGGCCCGAAGCCGGCCTCGAAGGCCGCGACCGAGTCGCAGAGGAGCTGGCACATCGCGACATAGGGGGGTGGCGCATCCGGCGTGCCGCCGGCGAGGCCGCGGTCGACGGTGTACGAGCGGCAGGCCTCGCCCATGCGGGCCTTGACCAGCGGCATGTGCTTGTCGCGGTAGTAGGCGTGGTCGAAGCGCGCGCCGTCGCGCGCTGGGTACAACACGGTGACCTTGATCATGCGGGATCTCCTGGGGGGTCGCAGCATACCGCCGCAGGCCCGCCCTGCCGGGCACCGCACTTGCCCGTTACCCACGATCGGAGCAACGAGATGCCGGCAGCCACCCGGATGCGAGCCATGGCGGCCCTGCTCGCCGCCGCGGGGCTGGCGTCGGCGGGCGCGCGGGGCGGTTCGCCTGCTTCGGCGGACTGCCATCGCGCGCTGGAGGCGCTGCAGGCGCAGGAGTCGCGCGTCCTCGATGCACGGCGGCACGGCGGTGCGGCTGCGGACGGCGCGTCGGCCACAGCAGCGCTGGACGCGCTGAAAGCCCAGCGCGCCGCCACCGCGCGTGCCTGCCTGGGCGGCCGCGGCGATCCGCCCCCGCGCACCGCGCGCCTGCTGCCGGCACTGGAGATGCCGCGCAGCACCCTCGCGCCGGCCTGGCGCCCTCCCGCCGAGGTCAGCCGGTCCCCCAGCCCGGTGCCGGCCGCACCGATGCCGCCGCCTCCGCCCGTGGACCGGCCGGTCGTCATCACCCACTGCGACCCTTCGGGCTGTTGGGCCAGCGATGGCACCTGGCGGCCGCGCGTCGGCGCCACGCTGGGCGGACCGCGCGGCCTGTGCACGGTGCAGGGCACGCTGGTGAGCTGCCCCTGACCATGACGGTTGCCGGGGCGCCACGGAACCGACGCGCCACGGGCCGCACGAATCCTGAAGCCCCCCACCCTCACCCGGAGGCCCGCATGGAAGCTCCCTGGATCCTCGGCATCCTCGCCGCCCTGTCGTCGACGCTCGCGCCCGGCACCGCGCAGGCGGCCATCGTCGAATCGCAGCACGCCGGTGGCGTGCGCAGCCTGCAGGGCGGCGTGGGCGAGGCCGAGCAGCAGCAGATGAAGGCCGCCGCGGCGCGCTACAGCCTCGGCCTGACCTTCGCGGCGGACAGCGGGGCCTATCTGGCGGATGTCGCGGTGCGCGTGCTGGACGCCAAAGGGCGCGCCGTCTTCGACACCACGGTGCGCAACCCGATCGTGCTGGTCGACCTGCCCAGCGGCCGCTACACCGTGGAGGCCACGTACCAGGGCCGCACGCAGCGCAGCAGCGTGACGCTGGCGCAGGGCAAGAGCCGTGCGATCACGCTGCGCTGGCCCGAGGGCCCTGCGCCGGGCACAGCGATGGCGACCCCGGCGCGTTGAGCCCGCGCGTCGCCTCCCGTGCCGGCCGGTCGACTACAACGCCCGCAGGAACCCGCCTACACGCGATCGGCCAGTGTTCCGGGCGCGACCGCCAGGGCCGCTGCCCACAATGGGTTTCACCAACACCGCTTCAGGAGAAATCCATGCGCATCGCAAGCACCCTTGTCGCCGGCCTGTTCGCCGCCGCGTCCGTGGCGCTGGTGGGCTGCGACGTCGAGAAGACCCGCGAGGGCAACGTCGACCTGCCCAAGTACGAGGTCGAGAAGAAGCAGTCCGGTGACGTGACGCTGCCGAAGTACGACGTGACCACGCCGGACGTGCAGGTCGCGAAGAAGGAGGTCGAGGTGACGGTGCCCAAGGTGACGACCGAGAAGGAGACCGTCACCGTGCCGGACGTCGACGTGAAGACCGGCAAGGAGAAGAAGGCCGAGGAAGAGGCCGGGAAGTGACGCCGGTCCGCCGGCGGCGGACCACCGCCGGCGCGCCCGATGGATGCGCCGGCAGCGCGCCGCGTCCGTCAGGCGCCGAAGGACTTCAGTGCGCGCGCCGGATCGCAGGCCTCGGCCGGATCCGGGCTGACGCCGGCTTCGAGCAGCTTGCGCGCGGCCATGTGGTCCATCGGCGCGTTCACCGATTCGACGCAGGCCAGGCGGCCGCCGTCGTAATGCAGCACGGAGAAGCTGGCCGGTGCATTGCCGCGCCGCAGGTGGCGCTGGCCATCGGCCGGCATCAGCCCCGCCATCTGCAGCCGCATCGCCCCCTGTTCGGACCAGAACCACGGCAGCGGCCGGTAGGCCTGGGCCGTGCCGGTGAGGGCCTGCACCGCGGTGCGCGCCTGGTCGTTCGCGTTCTGCACCGACTCCAGCCGCAGCCGGCGGCCGCCGCGCACGTCCGGAAAACTGGTGCAGTCGCCGATCGCGAGGATCGCCGGATCGCTGGTCTGCATGAACTCGTCGACGACGATGCCGTTCTCGCAATGCAGGCCCGCCGCACTGGCGAGTTCATGCTCGGGCGCGGCGCCGATGCCCAGCAGCAGCAGGTCCACCGGCTGCGCCTGGCCGTTCACTTCGATCGATAGGAGGCGCTGCCCCTCGGCCACGAATCCGCCGACGGCCACGCCCAGGCGCACGTCGATGCCGCTGGCCAGGTGGACGCTCAGCACGTGCTCGGCCAGCTCCGGCGAGACCGAGCGCTGCAGCAGCCGCGGCGCCGATTCGAGCACCTGCACCGCCAGCCCGCGCGCCCGCGCCGAGGCGGCCACCTCCAGCCCGATGAAGCCGCCGCCGACGATGGTCAGGGCCGGCGCGTTGCCCAGCCGTGCGCGCAGCCGCCCGGCGTCCGCGGCCGACCGCAGCGCGGCCACGTTGTCCAGCCCGGCCGGCAGCTGCGGCAGGCTGCGCGAGCGCGCGCCGGTGGCCAGCACCAGCCGCTCGTAGGCCAGCACACGGCCGGACGCCAGCGTCACCCGGCGCGCCGCGCGGTCGATGGCGATGGCCGCATCGCCCAGGTGCACGGTGATGCCGGCCTCGGCGAACCATTGGGCGGGGCGGTGGAGCTGCAGCGCTTCGTCCGCGCTCTTGAGGTAGGCCTTGGACAGCGGCGGCCGCTGGTACGGCAGCACCGGCTCGGCGCACACCAGTTGCACCCGGGGGCCCAGCCCCGCCGCCGCCAGCCCGTTGCACAGCTGCGCGCCGGCATGCCCGCCGCCGACCACGACGATGCCCGGCTGCTCCACGTCACTCATGTCCCGATCCCGAAAAACCCGCAAAAACGGGCGCCACTCTAACCGAGGTGCGATCGCGCCCTGCGCGGCGCCGGCCCTGGCCGGAGAATTACACGCTCACTTTATTTGATATCCATCAGTCACACCTGAAGCCTGAAGACACCCACCGCGGCCACCAGGCGCTGGGCCTGGCCGTTCAGGCTGTCGGCGGCGGCGGTGGCCTCCTCCACCAGCGCGGCGTTCTGCTGCGTCGCGACGTCCAGTTGAGCCACCGCCTGGTTGACCTCGCCGATGCCGCGCCCCTGCTCCTGCGCGGCGCCGCTGATCTGGGTGACCAGCGCCGACAGCGATTCCACCTGGCGCAGGATCTGCGCCATCGTGCCCGCGGCCTCGGTCGCGCGCTTCTGGCCGGCATCGACGCTGTCCACGCTCTCGCCGACCAGGCCCGAGATCTCGCGCGCCGCCTGCGCGCTGCGCTGCGCCAGCTGCCGCACCTCGCCCGCGACGACGGCGAAGCCGCGGCCGTGTTCACCCGCGCGCGCCGCCTCCACCGCGGCGTTCAGCGCCAGGATGTTGGTCTGGAACGCAATGCCCTCGATCGCCCCCGAGATGTCGGCGATGCGGCGCGAGTGCGTCGCGATCGACGCCATGCTGCCGACCACGCGCTCGACCGCGCCCGTGCCCTGCTGCACCGCGCCGCGTGCCGCATCGGCCTGCTGGGCCGCGGTGCGCGCCGCACCGGCGCCGCCTTCCACGCTGGTGGCCAGCTCGTGCAGCGCCGCGGCCGATTGCTGCAGCCGGCCGGCGGCGGTCTCGGTGCGCTGGGACAGGTCGGCATTGCCGGCGGCCACCTGGGCGGCGCCGGTCGAGATCGATTCGCTGGACGCCCGCACCTGCGCCACGATGCCGCGCAGCGACTGCTGCATGCGCGCCACCGACTGCAGCAGCCGCGCCACTTCGTCGCGCCCCTGGTCCTCGCCCAGGGGCCGGGCCAGGTCGCCATCGGCCATCGCGGCCGTGGCGGCCACGGCCTGCGCCAGCGGCCGCGTCACCGACGCGCTGATCAGCCGGGCCGCCACGCTGCCGATCAGCAGGCACGCGGCGGCCAGGCCGGCCAGCCAGGCCTGCGTGCGCGCCACGGCCTGCGCCGCGGCCTCGCGGCGGCGCGCGGCCTCGGCATCGGTGCGCTCGCGCAGTGCACCGATGGCCGCCAGGTAGGCCGTGGCGGCCGGTGCCAGGCGGCGCTCGGCGGCCGCGGTGGCGGCGGCGGCATCACCGGCTTTGTGAAGCTCGAACACCGCCTTGCGCGCATCGACGTAGGCCTGGCGCTTGGCGCCGACGTCGGCGAACAGTCGTCGGTCCTCGTCGCCGTGCAGCGACTGCTCCAGCGCCTTCTGCAGCTCGCTGATGCGCGCGGACGCGTCTTTCATGCGTTGGGAAAACAGCGCCGACAGCGCCTCGTGCCCGCCGGAGACCACCAGCGCCATCGTGCGATCGGCGTTGAGGTCGGTCAGCTGCTTCCAGGCCTCGGCCTGTTGGGCGCGCGCGGCCTGGCGTTCGGCATAAGCCAGTTCATCGCCCAGTTGGCGCAGGCGCGCCATCGACAAGCCCACCGCCAGCAGCAGCAGCACCATCACCAGGCCGAAACCCAGGCCCAGGCGAACCGACAACGACATCCTGCGAAGCCAAGCCATCACCCCATCCTCCATGTCGGATCCTCGGCAGGGTGCGGAACCGCGCCGTGCGGTACTGCCGCCTTCTCCCGCCTCCAGCGCCCGTCATCGGCGCAGGCCGCGCCGGGCTTGAGCGCGCGGCACCGCCTGGCGGCGCACCAGATGGGTGAATCCGCCCGGTGGAGCACGCCAGCGCGGCGCGCCGCGGGGCGGTCCGCCGGCCAACCCTGACAGCGCTATCACGAGGGAAAACCCGCACACCACCCACCAGCGCTTGCCACGGAATTCCGGCGAGAAACGGCTCCAAGACGGTGCGCGCGACGGGAACGCATTTCCGGCACTAAGTCACGGTCCAAAGGGTGCGGCGGAGTCGGGCAGGCACGCCATCGCATTCACCGTGCAAAGCCCGCATGGGTATTGCAGATATTTTCAGATTCTTGTCAATATCGGGCCCGAACGCGCCGATAAACCAGACATGCCGCAACGACTCCTGCCTTCCTGGGACAGCGTGCTGCACGCCCTGTGGCGCGAGAGCGCGCCATCGGTCTCCTCGCTGGTGCGCCTGTCCACCGACGCGCTGTACATCAGCCGCCCCACGCCCTTCCCCCTGCGCGACGCGGCCGGCCGCGTGCTGGTCGAGCGCGGCGTGACGCTGGTCGACGACGACGCCACGCGCGCGCTGTTGCGCCGCGGGCTGTGGGTGGACACCCAGGACGCCGGCGATCCCGCGGTGCTGCCCAGCGTCGAGCGCATCGCCGCGCCCACCGCCGACAGCGACCGTGCCGATGCGCTGTACTGGCAGGCGTTGCGGCGCTCCACGGCGACGCTGCTGCGCGCCCCGCGCGAGCCGCGCTTCCTGTCGAACCTGCGCGAGCTGCAGGACGAGCTGATGCAGCAGCTGGAGCGGCACGCCAACCGCACGCTGCTGGCGCTGACCCATGCCGCCACGCACCCGGACGCGGACCGCCACGCCGGGCATGCCTTGCTGTGCGCGGTCGTGGCCACCCTGGTCGCCCGCCGCATTCCCGCGCTGACGCTGCTGGAGCGCGAGGCCCTGGCGCTGGCCGCGCTGACGATGAACCTGTCCATCACCGGGCTGTACGACACGCTGGCGTGCCAGTCCCACCCGCCCACGCCCGAGCAGCGGCAGCAGCTCGCGGGGCACGCCCGCGCCTCGGCCCGCCTGCTCGAGCAACTCGGCGTGATCGATCCCAACTGGGTGCAGGCGGTGGCGCACCACCACGACGCCACCTGCGGCCCGCTGGCGCCGCGCCGCCGCCCGCTGCTGCTGTCGCGCGTGCTGCAGCGCGTGGACCTGTTCGCGACCCTGCTGAGCCCCGAGGCGACGCGGCCCGCCCAATCACCCGCCGACGCCGCGCAGGCGGCCTACCACGCCGAGGACGGCCAGCCCGACGAGGCCGGCATGCTGCTGGTCCGCGCCCTGGGCATCTACCCGCCGGGCAGCCTGGTTCGCCTGGTGAACGGCGACCTGGCGATCGTGGTGGGCTGCGGCAGCCGCCCGCAGTGGCCGGTGGTGGCAACGATCGCCAGCGGCGAGGGCCTCGCCCCGTCGACCCCGGTGCTGCGCACGCCCGGTGATCCCGAATTCGCCGTCGTCGAGGCGCTGGCGCCGCAGCAGGCCTGGCGCACGCCCGAGCTGGCGGCCCTGTTGCCGCTGACGGCCTGACACCGCCGCCGCACGCATGCGGGTGGCGCGGCGCGCCGTGCCACCCGGCGGCACGGTGATTCCCCAGGTGACGCCTGGAATCTGCGTGTAATCCATGCCCGGCGGCGAAATCACGCGCGAAATCGTCCGCAAGCGCAGAAACGCATCATGATCCCAGCATGGTGAAGGCCAAATCAGCCAAAACCTGCGCGCGCTCTTGCCTACAGTGACGCGATTCGGCCCGTGCTCGCGCACCAAGGAGATTTGCCGTGAAGAAGCTGGACCCCACCGACCTGGCAGCCCTGCCACAAACCCTGCCCAAATGGCGGTACGACGCCGAACGCGGCGGCATGCTGCGCCGCGATTTCGTGTTCGATGACTTCGTGCAGGCCTTCGGCTTCATGGCCCAGGTGGCGCTGGCGGCCGAGAAGCATGACCACCACCCCGAGTGGTCCAACGTCTACAACCGCGTCTCGATCACCTGGACCACGCATGACGTGCAAGGCCTCTCGACCCGCGACCTGACGCTGGCGCAGACCACCGACCGCCTGTACGACCGCGCCTGCCGGGGAGACGCCTGATGCAGCGCCAGCTGAACGAACAGGCCGGCGCATCCACCGCCGCCGCCAGCAGCAAGCACGGCCTGGCCGCCGGTGACGGCGCCCGCCCCGAGCGCGCCGACTGGACCATCGACCAGGGCTGGGACAACTACACGGCCGAGGAACACGGCGTCTGGAAGACGCTGTACGAACGCCAGACCCGGCTGCTGCCCGGCCGCGCATGCGACGAATTCGTGCGCGGCATGCAGGCCCTGCCGATCGGCGCCGACGAGATCCCGGACTTCCGGCGCCTGTCCGACGTGCTGATGCAGCGCACCGGCTGGCAGGTGGTCGCCGTGCCCGGGCTGGTGCCGGACGACGTGTTCTTCGAGCACCTGGCGAACCGGCGCTTTCCGGCCGGCCATTTCATCCGCAAGCCGCATGAGCTGGACTACCTGGAGGAGCCCGACGTCTTCCACGACGTGTTCGGCCACGTGCCGATGCTGATGAACCCGGTGATCGCCGACTACATCCAGGCCTATGGCGAAGGCGGCCTGCGCGCGCAGCGCCTGGGCAAGCTGAAGAACCTGGCGCGGGTCTACTGGTACACGGTGGAGTTCGGCCTGCTGCTGCAGCCCGACGGTGTGCGCATCTATGGCGCCGGCATCGCCTCGTCCTTCACCGAGACCGTGTTCTCGCTGGACAGCGCCTCGCCCAACCGCATCCGCTTCGACCTGGAACGGGTGATGCGCACCAACTACCGCATCGACGATTTCCAGGAAAGCTACTTCGTCATCGGCGACCTGGACGAGCTGCTGGAGCTGGCCCGCATCGACTTCGCGCCGCTGTACGCGCGGCTGGACAGCGGTCCGGAATACCAGCCCGGCGACGTGTTGCCCAGCGACCGCGTCGTCAGCCGCGGCGATGGCTCCTACCACGCTGCAAAACGCGTGAAGTAAGCGGCCACGGCCCGCGCCGCCACGAGCGGCGGGCCGGCGGATTGACGCACGTCAACCCTTCCGGCCTCGAACGGCGGCACGCTCCCCTGCAAGGTAGGTTCGGCTCGGCCGCAGGCTGCGCCGGGCGCTCTACCCAGCCATGCCCCGCGATGCGGGGAGCAGTCCGGAGCCCGCCATGCGAATGAATCTGCCCGTGACCGAGCGGGAGTTCGATGTCCCCGACGATGCGACGCTGATGTCCACCACGGACCCGCGCGGCCGCATCGGCTATGCGAACCAGGCGTTCATCGAGGTCAGCGGCTACAGCCGCGACGAGCTGCAGGGACAGCCCCACAACCTGGTGCGGCACCCGGACATGCCGCCCGCGGCATTCGCCGACCTGTGGCGCACGCTGGAAGGCGGCGAACCGTGGACCGCGCTGGTCAAGAACCGCCGCAAGAACGGCGACCACTACTGGGTGCGCGCCAACGCGACGCCGCTGGTGCGCAACGGCAGCACGGTCGGCTACCTGTCGGTGCGCACCAAGCCCTCGCGCGACGAGGTCGCGGCCGCGGAGGCGCTGTACGGCGGCCTCGCCGAAGGCGGACGCGGCCGCGTCCGCCTGCACAAGGGGCTGGCCGTGCGCGGCGGCCTCGGGCGCGTGCTGTCGCTAGCGCAGACGATGAGCGTGCGCTGGCGCATCCGCACCGGCCTGCTGGCCGCCGTGCCGCTGCTGGCGGCCGGTGTCTGGCTGTCCGGTGCCGGGCCTGCCGCCACGGCCGGCATGGCCGGCCTTGCCGCAGTGGTGCTGGCGCTGGTGTCCTGGGCGCTGGAGGCGCAGATCGCCACGCCGCTGGAACGGCTGCGCGCCGAGGCGCTGCGCGTCGCCAGCGGCGAGGGCCACGACGTCTCCCACATGAACCGCGTCGACGAGATCGGCATGACCCTGCGCGCGGTCAGCCAGCTCGGCCTGATGTTCCGCTGGCTGATCGACGACGTCGCCGAGCAGGTGCTGGCGGTGCAGGTCGCCGCCAAGGAGATCGCGCAGGGCAACGACGACCTGAGCACACGCACCGAGCAGGCGGCCGCCAGCGTGGAGCAGACCGCTTCGTCGATGGAAGAAATGACCGCCACCGTGGCCAACAACGCCGAGACCGCCCAGCAGGCCAACGAGCTCTCCGGATCGGCCAGCGAGGCGGCGGCGGTGGGCGGCAAGGCGGTGGCCCAGGTGATCGCGGTGATGGACGAAATCAGCGCCAGCTCGCGCAAGATCGCGGACATCAGCGGCGCCATCGACGCCATCGCCTTCCAGACCAACCTGCTCGCACTGAATGCCGCGGTGGAAGCCGCCCGGGCAGGTGAGCAGGGACGCGGCTTCGCCGTGGTGGCCGGCGAGGTCCGCGCGCTGGCGGGTCGCAGCGCCGAGGCCGCGCGCGAGATCAAGTCGCTGATCGCCGACAGCGTCGCGAAGGTCGAAGCCGGCACGCAGACCGTGCAGGAGGCCGGCCGCACGATGCAGGAAATCGTCGGCCAGGTGACGCGGGTCTCGGCCATGATGGCCGAGATCAGCAGCGCCACCCGCGAGCAGCGCAGCGGCATCAGCCAGGTGGGCCAAGCGGTCGCGCACCTGGACCAGCTCACGCAGCAGAACGCCGCCTTGGTCGAGCAGAGCGCCGCCGCATCCGGCAGCCTGCAGCAGCAGGCGGAGCGGCTCGCGGAGGCGGTGTCGGTGTTCCGCTGAGCCGGCGGCCGCCGCACGCCCGCACGCCGCACGCCGCACGCCGCACGCCGCACGTCGTCCGCCGTCCGCCGACCCGCTGTCCCGCTCAGCCGTTCTTGAACAGCCCTTTTTCCTTCATGCGCAGCAGGCGCGAGCGGGTGGACGAGCGGTGCTCGACCGGCAGCTCGGGGGCGGGCGCGGCTTCTTCATCACGCCCGTCGTCGGCGGCGCCGCGCTCGCGCGCCAAGGCCACCGCCACCGGTGCAGGCACCGGCACCGCCGCGGGGACGGGCACTGCCGCGGGCGTGGGTGCCGCCACCGGGATCGGCGCCGGCACGGCGGCCAGCGGCATCGGGCGGGACGTGCGTTCCTCGATCGCCACGGCCACCGGCACCGCGGAGCCGTAGGACTCCGGCTCGACGACGTCCATCAGCACCGGCGGCCACGGCGCCTCGGCCGGGGCGGGCACCGCGTCGAGCGCCAGGTCGACGAAACCGGCGGGCGGGGCCGGCCGGGGCACCACCGGCCGGGGGGGTGGCGGGCGGGGCGCCGGCGGCGCCACCAGCGGTGCCACCCCGGCCGGCGCGGGGGCACGCGCGGCGGCGCCCGCACGGCTGGCCTTGGCCGCCCGCGGCGCGGGCGCCGCCACGGGCGGCACCGTTTCCGGCGCCACGCCGTGCAGCGCCGCATGGCCGCGGATGCGCAGCTTCTCCCACACCAGGCCGGCGGCCGCCAGCTGGCGCAGGCGCTCGCCGCGCGACGCGTCGCTAACCAGCGAAGTCAGCGTCGCATGCAGCTCGGGGTACACATCGGCGTCGATGTCGAGTTCGAGGCGAAGCAGACCCACGTTGGCTCGGACCGGATGATCGGGCGCGGGCGCGTCAACCCTCGGCCAGCGCCTCGCCGATCAGCTGGAAGCCCCGCACGTTGGCGGACATCGGCTCCGGCATGATGAACACCGGGATCGCCGGGAAGCGGCGCGCCAGCACGTCGCGGAAGCGCTCGGGGTGGCCACCGACGACGACGATCAGGTCGATGATCTCGTGCGCGTCGCGCAGGCCGTCGATCATGCGGTTCAGCGAGTCCTCGACCACGCTCATGATCTCGGGCTCGAAGGGCTCCAGCGGGTGGTTCACGCCCGAGAGCTTCACCGGCTGCTTCTGGCGCAGCGCCTCGTTGATGCGCGGCATCACCGCGGGGCCCAGCGGGCGGCCGATGTGCGCGGCCAGCGATTCCTGCACCTGGCGCACCACGCGGTGGCGGCCCGCATCGGACGCGGCGCCGCTGGCGCGCGGGTTGATGGTGCCCTGCTGGATCATCAGCCAGTCCAGCGTGTGCTCGCCGGGGTCGACCATCAGCACGGCCAGGTCGTCCAGCGATTCCGCGTTCGGCAGCGGCGGCAGCGCGCCGCCGGTGGCGGTGATGACGCGGTTCAGCTCGTCCAGGTGCTCGCCCAGCGCCGCGTAGCCGCCCATCGGCTGCGCCTGCACGGCCACCCGGCGCACGGTGATCTTGCGGTCGTCGCCGATGTCGATCTCGCCCTGGTAGTGCGAGGTGAGGTAGTCGCGCCGCTTGGCGTCGTTGTACTGGTTGACCGGCAGGCCCAGCACCAGCACGTCGATCACCGCGTCGCCGGCCTCGGCCATGTAGCGCAGCGCGCCCTTGGTGAGCGCTTCGTAGATGGTGCCGCGGTAGAACTCGTCCGTCACGTCGCGGCCGAAGCTGCCGCCGGCCTGGGCCAGGCCCACGTCGCGGCCGACCTCGAACTTGGCGCCGTTGACCGGCACGTCGAAGGTGTCGCGCCGGCGGGTGCCGAGGGAACGCACCGCGCTGACGTCGGCCGGAATGGCCATGGAGGGGAAGTTGATGAACGCGACACCGTTGCCGGAGCGCACGCTGAGCTTCACGAGCCCGAAGCCGACGTCGATGGCGCGCACCACCGGTTGCGGCGCGGCGCCTGCATCAGCGGCCGCTTCCGGTTCGGCACCGCCGCCGGTCAGGGCCCGGAGCTTCGAAGTGTTCGAATTCGCCATGGTTTTCCAATCGTGACAATGCTTGACGCGCTTGCGTGTTAACGCTTGAGAGGCGTGGCACCGCCTCCGGCCGAGGAGGACCTTTATAGAACCCTGGCGGCGGCGCCGAAGAGAGACCATACCCCAATTGTGGGGCCGCTTTGCGGGCCGCCGGCATGCGGTTTGCCCAGGGCGCGGCGATGAGCCCGACCACCCGCCGATCCAGCGCCCCGCCTGCCAGGCCGTGGCCCCAGGCGGCGCACGCCCGGCGCATGAGCACACCCGGCACATGAACCTGCCCGCACTGGATCACGCAGGGGCCGCCGCGGCGTCGGCTTGGCCCCGCGCCGCCGCCATCACCAACGCCGCTCCTGGGCCCGCGGCGCCGCAGGGGCAGGACGCCGCCGGCGCCGCCGCGGCGCCCGGATCGGCCGCACCGCGCGCCCCGGCCGAGATCGCGGCCGATGCGCCGCTGTTCATCGTGCTGAACCCCGGCGCCGGCGCCGGCGACAGCGACGCCGCCTGCGAGCAGATCACCCAGGTGCTGGCCGCTGCCGGCCGGGTGCACCGCCTTTGGCGGGCCGGCCCGCGGCAGCGCGTGGATCAGCTGGCGGCGCAGGCGGTGATGGAGGCGCAGCGGCAGCGCGGGATCGTCGTCGCCGCCGGCGGCGACGGCACGCTGAACGCGGTGGCGCGCGCCGCCCATGCCGCAGGCTGCCCCTTCGGCGTGATCCCGCAGGGCACCTTCAACTACTTCGCCCGCGAGCACGGCCTGCCCACGGACCCGCGTGAAGCCACCGCGGCGCTTCTGGCCGCGCAGCCGAGGCCCGTGCAGGTGGGCGAGGTGAACGGCCACCTGTTTCTCGTCAACGCCAGCCTGGGGCTGTACCCGGAATCGCTGCGCGACCGCGAGGCGCTGAAGCGCCGCTGGGGCCGGCACCGGCTGGTGGCGCTGGGCGCCGCGCTGCGCACGCTGCTGCGCGGCATGCACCCGCTGCGCGTGCGGCTGCAGCAGCAGGCGGGCGGCCCGGTCGAGGCGCTGCGGCTCGCCACCCTCTTCGTCGGCAACAACCGGCTGCAGCTGGATCGGCTGGGCCTGGCGGAGACCGCTGCGCTGCACCGCGGGCGCCTGGCCGCGGTGCTGCTGCGGCCGCTGCCGCGCCGGTCGATGCTGTGGCTGCTGATCCGCGGCGCCTTCCGCTCGCTGGCCGATGCCAGCGGCGTGCGGCACCTGGACTTCGACGAACTGCTGGTGTGGCCGCCCGGGCGCACCCGCCGCTGGCGCGTGTCCACCGACGGCGAGCTGCAGTGGATGCAGACCCCCATCCGCTTCCGCCCCGCCGCGCAGCCGCTGTGGCTGATGCGGCCGCCTGCCGCCGATGACGACGCTGCTGCAGATCAGTGATCCCCACTTCGGCACCGAGCAGGCGCCGGTGGTGCGGGCGCTGGAGCGGCTGGCGGCCGCGCTGCCGCCCGACCTGGTGGTGCTGTCCGGCGACATCACGCAGCGGGCGCGGCGCGCGCAGTTCGAGGCGGCGCGCCGCTTCGTCGACCGGCTGGCGCCGCGCGCGCTGCTGGCGATTCCTGGCAACCACGACATCCCGCTGCTGGACATCGCCGCCCGCCTGGCCGCGCCTTATGGCCGCTATTCGCGCGCCTTCGGCACCCCGCGGGGCGGCGAGCACGAGACGGACGAGCTGCTGGTGATGGCGCTGAACACCACGCGGCCGTGGCGGCACAAGCACGGCGAGCTGTCGCGGGCGCAGATCGAGCACGTCAGCGCCCGGCTGCGCCGCGCCACGCCGGCGCAGCTGCGGGTGGTGGTGCTGCACCACCCGATCTGGGCGCTGCGCGCGTCGGACGAGCGAAACCTGGTGCACGGCCACCGCGAGGCCACCGCGGCCTGGAGCGCCGCCGGCGTCGACCTGGTGCTGGGCGGGCACATCCACCTGCCCTACCTGCATGCCCTGCCGGCGGCCCCCGGGCGCTGCCCGGCCTGGGCGGTGCAAGCGGGCACCGCGGTGTCGGCGCGCGTGCGCGACGGCGTGCCGAACTCGGTGAACCTGCTGCGCTGCGGCGGCGGCCTGCTGCCGCGGCGCTGCACCGTCGAGCGCTGGGACTTCGTCGCCGCGGCAGGCCGCTTCGCCTGCATCAGCGAGACGCACCTGCGCTTCGACCACCAACCCGGCGCCGCCGCCGGCGGCACCGACGGACAAGGCACGGCATTTGCCGAGGCCGCGCACCGCGACTTCCAGGAGAGCGCCCGATGATCCGCGTCCTACCGCCGGCGGTACGGCGACTGCTGGCCGTGTGCTGCGCCGCACTGGCCCCGCTGCTGGCCGGCTGCGGCTACAACGATTTCCAGCGCCTGGACGAGCAGACCAAGGCCGCCTGGGCCGAGGTGCTGAACCAGTACCAGCGCCGCGCCGACCTGGTGCCCAACCTGGTGGCCACGGTGAAGGGAGAGGCCGCCTTCGAGCAGGACACGCTGACCCGCGTGGTCGAGGCCCGCGCCCGCGCCACCGCCGTGCAGGCCACGCCCGAGCTGGTCAACGATCCCGAGGCCTTCCAGAAATTCCAGGCCGCGCAGGGCCAGCTGTCCAGCGCGCTGAGCCGCCTGCTCGTGGTGAGCGAGAACTACCCGAACCTGAAGGCCAACCAGGGATTCCAGGACCTGCGGGTGCAGCTGGAAGGCACCGAGAACCGCATCACCGTCGCGCGCAACCGCTACATCCAGGCGGTGTCCGACTACAACGTGCTGGCGCGCAGCTTTCCGAGCAACCTGACGGCCAAAGTGTTCGGCTACGGCCCGAAGGCGAACTTCACCGTGCAGAACGAAGCCGAGATCTCGCGCCCGCCGAGCGTCAGCTTCGACAAGCCGGCGGCCCCGGCGCCCGCGCCGGGCCTGCCTTCCTCGCCGGCCTCGCGCTGAACCCGAAAGACCCAGCCCCGTGAACGTGCACCTCCACCCCTTGCCGCACGCCCTGCCGGCATGGCTGGCCTGGCTCGCGCTGCTGGCCTGCTGGCTCGCGGTGCCGCTGCCGGCGGCACAGGCTCAGCCGGCCGGGCCGGCGACGCAAGCGCCGCTTTCGCCGCGGCCGGTGCCGCCGCTGTCGTCGCGCATCATCGACCAGACCGGCACCCTGCACGCCGCGCAACGCGCCGCGCTGAACGACAAGCTGGCCGCCTTCGAGCGCGAGTCGGGCCCGCAGATCGTCGTGCTGCTGGTGCCGACGACGCAGCCCGAGGACATCGCCGACTTCACGCAGCGCATCGGCGACGCGTGGAAGATCGGCCGCCGCGAGATCGGCGACGGCCTGCTCGTCGTCGTCGCCAAGGACGACCGGCGCGTGCGCATCGCGCCGGCCAAGGCGCTGGAAGGCGCGGTGCCCGACCTGGCGGCGCGGCAGGTCATCGATCGCGAGATGGCGCCGGCCTTCCGCGACGGCGACTACGCCGGCGGCCTGAACCGCGGGCTGGACGCGCTGATCGCGCGCATCCGGGGCGAGCATCTGCCGCCGCCGGCGGGCACGCCCGATGGCGAGAGCGCCATCGACTGGGGCACGCTGGGGCTGTTCCTGTTCGTCGGCGTGCCGCTGGTGGGTGGCCTGCTCAGCACGCTGCTCGGGCGCAAGCTCGGCGCGCTCATCACCGCCGGCGGGGCAGGCGCGGCGGCCTGGGCCATCGCCGGCAGCGTGGCGGCCGCGGCTGCCGCCGGGCTGCTGGCGCTGCTGCTGGTGGGCGTGATGGGCGTGGGCTGGGGCGGTGCCGGCCCGCCCCGTGGCCAGGGCCTGCGGCGCGGCGGCTTCCTGCCGCCGGTGATCTGGGGCGGTGGCGGCTTTGGTGGCGGCATCGGCGGTGGCTCGATGGGCGGCTCGGCGGGCGGCGGCTTCTCGTCCGGCGGGGGCGGCAACTTCGGTGGCGGCGGCGCCTCGGGGCAGTGGTGATGCGCCTGCCCACCGCCAGCCCCGCCGACAACCGCGTGCTGCGCCTGCTGAAGCACCGCCTGCTCGACGAGCGCGATGCGCGCCGCCTGCTCGACGACGCCGCGCTGGACCGCCTGCAGCAGCGCATCGCGCTGAGCGAGCGGCTGCACCGCGGCGAGATCCGCGTCTGCATCGAGGCCGGGCTGCCGCTGTCCTACCTGTGGCGCCGCGCCACGGCGCGCGAGCGCGCGGTGGCGCTGTTCGGCAAGCTGGGCGTGTGGGACACCGAGCACGACAACGGCGTGCTGATCTACCTGCTGCTGGCCGAACACGCGATCGAGATCGTGGCCGACCGCGGCCTGCAGCGCCTGGTGCCGCCGGCGCACTGGCAGGACGCGGTGGCGCACCTGGCGGCGTCCTGCCGCGAAGGGCGGCACGAGGAAGGCCTGCTGCAGGCCATCGCCGCGGCGGAAGCCGCGCTGATGCAGCACTTTCCCGCCGCACCGGAGGCCGAACCACGCAACGAGCTGCCGGACCGCCCGGTGCATGCCTGACGGGGGGGCGGCATGCGGCGTGCCGCAAAGGCGCCCCGGCGGCCCAGGCGGCCACCGCGGGGGCCGTTTGGCCGGCAGGCGCATCAGGCTCGTCCTACGCCGCGCAGCGCCGCAGTCCGACCCCGGCGGCCGGGCGCCGGGTCCTAAGGTGGAGGCCTGTCTGTTTGCAGGAGATCCACCATGCTCCGATTCAATAGAACCACCATCGCCGCGCTGGCCCTGGCGGGCGGCACCGCCGGCTTCATCACCCTGCCCGCGCAGGCCGTGCCGCCGGCGCACTACTCGGCCAACAGCAGCTACGCGCCACGCATCGACGACTTCGACGTGAAGGCCGTGAACCGCGTGCGCCCGGGCACGCCGCTGCGCTTCACGCTCGAAGGCACACCGGGCGCGCGGGCCTTGGTCTCGATCGACGGAACGCGCCGCTCGCTGGCGTTGACCGAAACCAGCGCCGGCATCTACACCGGCACCTACGTCGTCAGCCGCAACGACCGCATCCCGGTCAACGCCCGCGTCACCGCACGCCTGCAACGCGGGGACCACGTCGGCACCGCGCAGCTGGCCGAGGCGCTGCAGCGCGACTGGTCGGTCGCCACCGCGCCGCCCACGCCGGAGATCGCGCAGGTCCGCGTCAGCGACGAAGACCGCCGTGGCCGCGGCTGGATGCGCTTCACCGTGACCGGCACGCCGGGCGCGCAGGCCACCGTGGAGTTCACGACCGACCAGCGCTACACGCTGGCGCTGAACGAAGTGCGGCCGGGCGAATACACCGCGCTGTACCGCCTGGAGCGCGGCATGGCGATGGACACCGAGCGCCCGCTGCAGGCGCGCCTGCGCATCGGCGAACGCGTGGCCACCAGCACCGCGCCGAACGCCTGGGATGCGCTGAGCGATCGCGCCATCGCCCGCCTGGGCGGCGGCGACCGCGACCACGGCGTGGTCGAGTCGGTGCACCGCATCGACCGCGGCTACGGCGACAGCGACTACGAAGTGGTCGTCCGGACCGAGGAAGGCCAGCGCCAGATCATCAGCTACGAAGGACTGCCGCCCTTCCGCGTGGGTGACGAGGTGCGCGTCGTCGGCAACACGCTGGAACGCCGCACCGGCTGACCGACGCCCGAGGGCACCGGCCGGGACACGGCGCCCCGGCCGGTGCACCGGCGAGCGGATTCGATCGAGCCGAACTGGATGGCTAACGCGTCAATAACACGTTATGGAAACCCACCACCTTTCCCCCGGCCGGCCTGACGCACCGGCCACCCCGCCCTTCGCCGGTCCATCCCCCGTCCGGGGGCCCTCCGGCGTCGAACCGCCGCCCGCACGGGCGTACCATCCTGCGCCCATGAGCCCTGCCAAGCCTTTCTCGATGATCCGCGAGTTCCACCTCGCGGACTGGTTCACCCTGGGCAATGCCTGCTGCGGCGTCGGCGCCCTCTTCTCGGTGATGTCCTACCTGCAGACCAGCGCGGTCTGGCACCTGATCCTCGCGTGCGCGCTGATCCCGGCGGCGCTGGTCTTCGACGTGCTGGACGGCCGCATCGCGCGCTGGCGCCAGCGCGCCTCGGCCATGGGCCGCGAACTCGATTCGCTGGCCGACGTGATTTCCTTCGGCGTCGCGCCCGCGGCCATCGCCTACGCGGCCGGCATGCAAGGCCTGTACGACCGCATCATCCTGGTCTTCTTCGTCGCCTGCGGCGTGTCGCGCCTGGCGCGCTACAACGTCACCGCGGAAAAGCTGTCCGAGGGCGGCGACAAGGTGAAGTACTTCGAGGGCACGCCGATCCCGACCTCGATGTTCCTGGTGCTGCTGCTGGCGCTGGCCGCCTGGCAAGGCACGATCGGGCCGGCGCTGTGGTTCGGCGCGGTGCAGATCGCCGGCTACACGCTGCATCCGCTGGTGCTGCTGTTCGCGGTGTCGGGCTCGCTGATGATCAGCCGCATCCGCATCCCGAAGCTTTGAACGGGGCAATGACCAGGCAAGACCTGGCAATGCCCCCCGCGCGTCCGAAGGACGCGAACGCTCTCGGTTGACCACGCGCCGGAGCGTCCAAGCGATGGCGGTGGACAGGCGGATTCAGGCCTCGGTGGGGGTGCTGCCCGCCTCGGCCGGCAACTGCTTGCGCATGAACACGCTCAGCGGGTGGTCCGGATAGTCGCCGAAGGGACCACAGCGCGCGTAGCCCTGCCGAGCGTAGAACGCCAGCGCCTCCGGCTGGTAGGGACCGGTTTCGAGCATCAGCGTGCGGCAGCCCCGTGCCCGGGCGGCCGACTCCAAGGCAGCCAGGATCCGGCCCGCGACGCCTTGGCCGCGCACCTCCGGACGCACGTACATGCGCTTGACTTCGCCATAGGCCGGGCTGAGCACGATCGCGGCGCAGCCGATGGCAAGGCCCACCCCGTCGCGCGCGACGGCGAACAACACGTCCGGTCCCGCCAGCGCATCGAGATCGAGGGCATATCGCGCCTCGGCAGGATAGAGGGTGTCCTGGTAGGCATCCAGGTCGGCGATCAGCGCGATGACCTGGGGCTGCCTGGGAGATTCGAAGGCCACGTGCATGGGTGATATCCGAAGCGTCAGGCCAACGCGGCGGAAGAATCAGGCGAATGAATGCCTGTGCGCCGCGGCGGAATGCCTGATCGGGATGGATGGCAGAGTCGGGCCTCGTCAGGCCCCGGCCTCATGGCAAACCACTTCGATGTTGTGCCCGTCCGGGCCAATGACGAAAGCCGCATAGTAATTCGCGTGGTAATGCGGGCGCAGCCCGGGCGGGCCATTGTCCCGGCCGCCCGCCTCCAGCGCAGCGCGATGGAACGCATCGACCTGCTGCCGATTCTCCGCGGTGAACGCGATGTGAAGATGCGCGGGCTTCTCCCCCGTCTGGAACAGGCACAGCGAAGACTTGCCCTGGGCCGGGCTGAGTTCGACCCCGTAGCTCGGCGATCCCTCCCCGACCACCACCACACCGAGCGGCTCGAGCGCCTTGAGGAAGAACGCCTTGCTCTCGGCGTAGTCGCTGACTCCGAACTTGACGTGGTCGAACATGGGATCTCCTGAAGGCTGAGGAACCGGTCGCGGCAGGTGCAGCGCATCGTAGTGCGACAACCCGAGGCCGAGGGGAAGCAAACGTGACGAGGACACGTGCACCCACCTCGATGAGCGCGAATCCGGCAAACGCCCAGTCCACCATGCGCACTCCACCTCCGGCCCTGCCCCTACGGCAATACGAGCCACAGGAAGATCGCCATGGCGAGGCACCATGCGTTGAACAGCTCAAAGTGCTGTCCGATCCATCGAACCTGGCTCTTCCACCCGATGGCCAGGTCCCTCAGCTTCGGCTGCAGGCGATGCGAGCCCGGAAGGGATTTGATGAGCAGCAGCACGACGATCCGAACGAGAGCAAAGAATGCGACGCCATTGGCAACCGAGAATCCCAGGAAGTAGATGAACGCCTTCAATGTAGTCATGACTTGCGGATCTCGATGCCGCGAACAGGATCGAACGGCTTCGCCTTCCTGGAGGGAATGTGGACGCCGTCTTCCCGGCCCCGCTTCCTCTTTCGCTTGCCGCCCCGGTCACCCCAATCACAACCGCCACAGTCGCAATACTCTGCACAGCCGCAGAGTCGAAGGATGCCCTTTCCCCCTGGCGCATCACCATCGCAGGGCAGATCGCATCCGGCGTCACACTCGCCACGCTGGCTCCGCAGATGCCTGGCCCGGACCGGGGCGTAACGCCCACCCCTTTCAAGGTCTTCGCGAAGAGTACGCGCTAAGCTGCTGATTCGAGAG
>CAMLJY010000053.1 GCA_946480465.1 uncultured Burkholderiales bacterium | reverse complement strand
CCAGCCCACCGCCCGAGCCGATGCGGTCCTCGGGGTCGTACTCGGCGACGAAGAAGTGCAGCCGCTCGGTCACGGAGCCGGGGCTCATGAAGGCCTCGAACACCTTCTGCGGCGCCCGTACCCGGAAGCCCACTTCCTGCTCCGCCTCGGCCCGGATGCATTCCTCGGGTGACGCGTCGTCCAGCAGGCCGGCCGGCGCTTCGATCAGCAGGTTGTCGTGGCCGTTGACGAAGGCCGGGTAGCGGAACTGCTTCGTCAGGATCACGCAGCGGCGCGCGCGGTTGTACAGCAGCAGTGCGGCGCCGTTGCCGCGGTCGTAGGTCTCGCGCTTGCACTCCTGCCAGCGGCCGTCGCTGCGGCGCCAGTCGAAGGTGGTGGTCTTCAGCGTGTACCAGTTGTCCGACAGCAGCTTGACCTCGCGCACGCGCACCCGGTCCTTCACGCTCATGGTCCTGCACCTTCCTGCAAGTGAAAGCCGCAGCTTATAGCGCCGAGGCTGCCGAGCGAGAACCCGGACGGCAGGCAGCGCGGCGCGGCCGCAAGCCACGCCCGCATGCTGCGTGCTGACGCGCCAGTCGTGAGTTATCTCTCTTGCCGGGTGGCGAAGCGGGAGCGTGCACCCAGCCCTGCCGGCGTCCGCGCGCGGCTGCCCACGCCGCCATGCTCAGCGCGTGGCGGCACCGCCGCGGTGGCTGATGCGGTAAATGGCGCCGGCCGCGTCGTCGGACACCAGCAGCGCGCCGTCCGGCGCGACCAGCACGTCGGCCGGCCGGCCCCAGGCACTCTCGCCCTGCAGCCAGCCGCTGGCGAAGGGCTCGTATGCGACGCCCCTGGCGCCGTCGAGCTTCACCGTGGTGACGCGGTAGCCCACCTTGCGCGAGCGGTTCCAGGAGCCGTGCTCGGCGATGAAGACGCGGCCGCGCCATTCGGCGGGAAACATCGTGCCGGTGTAGAAGCGCAGGCCCAGCGCCGCCACGTGCGCGCCCAGCAGCTGGGCCGGCGCGGTGAACTCCTTGCACGCGCGCTTGGCGCCGTACTCCGGATCGGGCAGCACGCCGGCATGGCAGTACGGGTAGCCGAAGTGCAGGCCGGCCCGCGGCGCGTGGTTCAACTCGTCGGGCGGCACGTCGTCACCGAGCATGTCGCGGCCGTTGTCGGTGAACCAGAGTTCTCGCGTCTCGGGATGCCAGTCGAAGCCGACGGTGTTGCGCACGCCGCGGGCGAAGGTCTCGAGCTTCGCGCCGTCGGCGCTCATGCGCAGGATGGCGGCGTAGCGGTCGGGATGCGGCTCACAGATGTTGCAGGGCGCGCCCACCGGCACGTAGAGCCAGCCGTCGGGGCCGAAGGCGATGAACTTCCAGCCGTGGCTGCGCTCGGTGGGCAGGTCGTCGCGCAGCACCTGGGGCTGCGGCGGTTGCGCCAGGCGCTCACCGATGCGTTCCAGGCGCAGGATGCGGCTGACGGCACTGACGTAGAGGTGGCCGTCGCGGAAGGCCACGCCCACCGGCTCGCGCAGGCCGCGCGCGACCACGTGCAGCTTGCCGGGTCTGCCCGCCGCGTCCAGCTCCAGCGCATGCACCACGCCCTCGCGCATCGAGCCGACGTACAGCACGTGCCCGCCGCCGGTGCGCGGGCCCAGCGCCATCTGCCGTGCGTTGGGTACGCGGGCCAGCAGCTCGATCATGAAGCCGGGCGGCAGCGTGATCGAGTCCAGCGGCAGCGCCGCCGGCTGGGCCGCTGCCACGTGCGGCAGGGCCGCCGCGGCGCACAGCGCCGTGGCCAGCGCGAAGGCGGCGAAGCGGCTCGAGGAGGTGGCCGGACGGGGGCGGGGCAGGGGCGTGGCTGGCGTCGGCATCGTGCTCTCACGGGCTCCGGGGAGGCTGAGGATGCCGGCAAGCCCGGGGCCCGCGCAGGCGGCGCGGGCTCTGAGGCAGGGACAGGGACAGGGACTGGCGCAGGCGTGGGCGCGGGCGGGCGCCCGGCGCGCCGAGGGCCCGTTCGGCCGGGCGGGTCTACTCGAGCGCCAGTTCGGCCGCCGTGGCGGGGCTGGCGGCCAGTGCGGCGCGGATCTGCGCGATCAGCGCGTCTTCTTCGTAGGGCTTGCCCATCAGCACGGTGACGCCGGCGGCCAGGGCCTCGGCCCGGTGCTTGTCGTCCGACGAGGTGATCATGATGATCGGGATGTTGGCGCTGGCCGGGTTGCCGCGCACATGGCGGGTCAGCTCGAAGCCGTCCATGCCGGGCATCTCGACGTCGGTGATCAGCACGTCGGGCATCGCGTCGCCCATCAGCTTCACCGCATCCATGCCGTCCTCGGCCAGGGCAACGCGGTACTCGTGCTTGGCCAGCACGCGGCTGGTCTTGACGCGGACGACCTTGGAGTCGTCGGCGACCATCACCAGGATCTGGTGCGCGGGGCGCGGCGGCGGCGCGGCGCGGCGCTGCGCTTCGCGCTGGGCGGCGGCCTGGGCTTCGGCCCGGGCGCGCTCCTCGGCGGCCAGGCGTTCGGCCGCGGCGCGTTCAGCAGCTGCACGCTCGGCAGCCGCGCGTTCGGCCGCCGCGCGTTCCGCGGCCAGGCGGGCCTGCAGTTCGGCCGCCTGACGGGCCGTTTCCCGGCGCTGCGCTTCCGCGCGCTCGGCCGCCAGCCGTTCGGCTTCCGCCCGTTCGGCTTCCAGGCGCGCCGCCTGCGCGCGCTCGGCCTCGAGGCGTGCGGCTTCCGCGCGCTCGGCTTCGATGCGCATTGCCTCCGCCTGTTTGGCGGCGATGCGGGCGGCCTCGGCCCGCGCTGCCTCGGCGCGCTCGGCTTCGATTCGCTCGGCTTCGATCCGTGCCGCTTCGGCGCGTGCTGCCTCGGCCCGTGCTGTCTCGGCCCGTTCGGCCTCGAGGCGTGCGGCTTCCGCGCGCTCGGCCTCGATGCGCGTTGCCTCCGCCTGTTCGGCGGCGATGCGTGCTGCCTCGGCTCGCTCGGCTTCAATGCGGGCCGCTTCAGCGCGCTCTGCCTCGGCACGTTCGGCAGCCATGCGCTCGGCCTCGAGGCGCGCCGCTTCGGCCTGCTCGGCTTCGAGCCGGGCCGCGGCTGCGCTCTCGGCGGCCAGGCGTTCGGCTTCGGCCTGTTCGGCCCGTTCGGCCTGTTCGGCCTGTTCGGCCTGTTCGGCTGCTTCGCGCTCGGCGGCCAACAGGCGTTCGGCAGCGAGGCGGCTGGCTTCGGCTCGCTCCGCTTCGGCGCGCTCGGCTTCGATGCGCTCGGCTTCGATGCGCTCGGCGGCGGCGCGTTCGGCTGCTTCGTGCTCGGCAAGCGCGCGCTCCGCTGCTTCCCGTTCGGCGGCTTCCCGCTCCGCTGCTTCGCGCTCGGCGGCTTCCCGCGCGGCCGTGGCCAGTTGCTGGCGTGCCAGCGCGTCGGTTTCCTCGCTGGCGGCCTGGGTGGTGATGGCCTCGCCGGTCAGCGACGATGCCGGGTCGGCGGCCTGGGCGGACTCGTCGCGCTGTCGGCGCGGCCAGCCCGGACGGCCGGCCAGCAGCCACAACACGATCACGGCCCCGAGGGCCCACAGCAGGTAGTCGTTCATCGGTGTTCAGCCGGGGCGGATCAGGCCGCGGGCAGCGCAATGGCGCGGGACGTCACAAGCATATCGGCCGTTCGCGCCGTAACTTTCGCGAAACAGCGCGGGATTGGTGGCGTATCTGTCGCGCCGCGCGACTTCAGTCGGCCGGCGGCGTACTCCGCAGCACCAGCGCCATGCGCCGCGCGGCGACCAGGCCGTCGTAGTAGCCCGGCAGCCAGGCGCCGTCCTCGAAGCCGTGCTGGCGGTAGAAGCTGTGCGCGGCCGGGTTGTCGGCCCGCAGTTCCAGCTGCACGCGGGCGATGCCGGCGACACGCGCCGAGGCCAGCAGCCAGTCGAGCAGGCGGCGGCCGATGCCGCGGCGCTGCAGCGCCGGGCGCACGCACAGCAGCACCAGGTGGGCGCGCTCGTCGCCGAACTGCATCACCGCGAATCCCTGGATGCCGGCGGAGTCGTCGGCCACCAGCGCGATCGTCTCGTCATCGGCCATCAGGCGCAGCATGTGCACCGTGTGGTAGCGCCAGGGCAGGCCGGCTTCGATCAGGTCGCGCGACATCACCGCCATCGTCCGCGCATCGGCGGCACGGGCAAGCCGGAGCGTGACGGCGCGCGAGTCCATGGCCGATGAATCTAGCACCGGCCCACACAATGCGCGATGTCCTCCGAACCCTCCCCCGCGGCCGAGCGCCCCGCGGACCCGGCCACGCCGGTGCCACCCGCCGGCCGGCCGGCCGAGGCCGACGCCATGCGCTGGCTGCTGCTGGCGACGATGGCGGTGTGGGGCCTGAACGTGAGCGTCGTCAAGCTGCTGATCGAGCGCTTCGAGCCGATGCTGATCGCGGTGCTGCGCATGGTGGTGGCGGCGCTCGCGATCAGTGCGGTGCTGTGGTGGCGCCGGCTGCCCTGGCCGCGCTTCACCCCGCGTGAACTCGGCCGGGTGGCCGTGTGCGCGGTGCTGATGGTCTACCTGAACCAGTTCCTGTTCACCGAGGGCATCGCCCGCACCGCGGCCACCAATGCCGCGTTGATCATCGCGTTGAACCCGCTGGTGTCGGCCCTGGTCGCGGCGCTGCTGCTGGGCGATCGGCTGACGCTGCGCCGCCTGGCCGGCGTGGCGCTGGGCTTCGGCGGCGTGGCGATGGTGGTGCTCAGCAAAAGCGGCGCGGCACTGGCGCGCGGCGGTGTCGGCGACGCGCTGGTGCTGGCCTCGGTGGCCAGCTGGGTGCTGGGCGGCGCGTTGCTGCGCGGGCTCGCGGCGGGGCGCGATTCGGCCAGCGTGAGCTGGGCCGTGCATGGTGTGGGCACGCTGATGCTGGTGGCCGACCTGACGCTGCTGCGCCCGCTGCCGCTGCAGGGACTGGCGCGCTTCGGCGCCACCGATGCGGGGCTGCTGGTGCTGTCGGGCGTGTTCGCCACCGCCATCGGCGCGCTGGTGTGGAATCGCGCGCTGGTGACGCTGGGTGTCGCGCGCACCGCGCTGTACGTCTACTGGGTGCCGATCTTCGGCGTCGCCTTCGGCGTGCTGCTGCTGGGCGAAACCTTGACCCCCTGGCACCTGGCCGGGCTGGCAGCCGTGCTCGCCGGCACGTGGCTGGGCACGGGCGGGCACCCGCGGTAGCGCGGCCGCCGCCCGGTACCGGGCGGTGCCGCCCGCGTTTCAGTCCCAGGCCGCGCGCAGGCGGTCGCGCACGTTCACCTGGGGCGTGGCGGCGGCGCCGTCGCCGCGCAGCATGGCGCGTGCCGCGTTGGCCGGACCCACGCGCTCGAACAGGGAAGCGACCGCCGGCGGGATGAAGCGGCTCAGGCCGCCGTAGAGGTGGCGGTCGCCATGGCGCGCCTGCTGCGTCACGTGGAAGCGCAGCGGCACCATCAGCGACAGGTGGTGCTTCGCGCGGGTCATCGCGACGTAGAGCAGGCGGCGCTCTTCCTCCAGTTGCAGGCTGCTGCCGGCGCTGACGTCGGCCGGGATGCAGCCGTCGACGACGTTGAGCACCGTCACCGCCGACCACTCCTGGCCCTTGGCGGAGTGGATGGTCGACAGGATCAGGTAGTCCTCGTCCAGGTGCGGCGGGCCGGCTTCGTCGCTGGTGGCTTGCGGCGGATCGAGCGTCAGCTCGGTCAGGAAGCGCTCGCGCGTGGCATGGCCGGCGGCGATGTGCTGCAGCTGCGCCAGGTCGGCGGCGCGCACCGCGGCTTCGTCGCCGTGCAGGCGGGCCAGATGCGGCTCGTACCACTGGCGGATGGCGGCCAGCTCGTCGGGCCAGGCGCTGCCCGGCGTGCGCAGCTGCCGCATCAGCGCGGCCAGCGCCGCCCAGCCCTCGCGCGCGGCAGCCGGCGGCTCGAAGGCCTGCAGCGCCGCGGCGGCGTCCGGCGCGGCATCCATCGCGTCCAGCAGTGCGCGGGCGGTGGCCGGGCCGATGCCGGGGACCAGCTGCGCGACGCGGAAGCCGGCCAGGCGGCTCTTCGGGTTCTCGGCCCAGCGCAGCACCGCGAGCAGGTCCTTGACGTGTGCGGCCTCGAGGAATTTCAGGCCACCGTACTTGACGAAGGGGATGCGGCGGCGCGTCAGCTCGAGTTCGAGCGCTGCACTGTGGTGGCCGGTGCGGAAGAGCACCGCCTGCGCGGTCAGCTTCACGCCGGCCTCGCGCTGGCGCAGCACCTCATCGGCGACCCAGGCGGCCTGCGCCGCTTCGTCGTCCACGCTGACCAGGCGCGGCGCCCCGGCCGCCGGGCGGTCGGTCCACAGGGTCTTGGCGTGGCGCTCGGGCGCCAGCGCGATCACCGCGTTGGAGGCGGCGAGGATGCCCGGCGTCGAGCGGTAGTTGCGCTCCAGCGCCAGCACGCGGGCGGCCGGGGCGTACTGCGCGGGAAATTCGAGGATGTTGCGCACCTCGGCGGCGCGGAAGGAGTAGATGGCCTGCGCGTCGTCGCCCACCACCGTGAGGCCGCGGCCGGCCGGCTTCAGCGCCTTCAGCACCGCGGCCTGCAGGCGGTTGGTGTCCTGGTACTCGTCGACCAGCACGTGGTCGAAGCGGCTGCCGAGATAGCGCGCGAAGTCAGCGTCCTGCATCGCCGTGTCCCAGGCCAGCAGCAGGTCGTCGTAGTCCAGCGTGTGTTGCTGCTGCTTGGCGCCGACGTAGGCGCGGAACAGCCGCTTCAGCTCCGCTTCCCAGCCGGCGCACCAGGGGTAGTGCTCGGCCAGCACGCGCGACAGCGGGGCCTGGGCATTGACGCAGCGCGAGTAGATGGCCAGGCAGGTGCCCTTCAGCGGAAAGCGCTGGTGGGTGGCGGCGAAGCCGAGTTCCTGCCGCGTCAGGCCCATCAGGTCCTCGGCGTCACTGCGGTCGGCGATGGTGAAGTGCTCGGACAGGCCCAGCGCGCCGGCATGCTCGCGCAACAGGCGCGCGCCGATGGCGTGGAAGGTGCCGGCCCAGGGCAGCGCGGGCGGCTGCTGCATGGCTCCCAGGCCCAGGGCCTGGTGCAGCAGGCGGCCGGCGCGGCGCTGCATGTCCTGCGCCGCGCGGCGGGAGAAGGTCAGCAGCAGCAGGCGCTGCGGATCCGCGCCCTGCAGCACGAGGCGGGCGACGCGCGCGGTGAGCGTCAGCGTCTTGCCGGAACCGGCGCCGGCGATGACCAGCAGCGGCTCGTCGCCGTGCTCGACGGCGGCGCGCTGCTCGGGATTCAGGGTGTCGAAGGGATCGGCCGCGGCCAGCACGGCAGGAAGGGCCACGGCGGGAGGGGCAGGAGAGGGGCGGACGCGGCGGCCTGGGTGGGGCGCCGCGGGACACCGGCGGCGCCCCGCGGCGGGTCAGCAATCGGGCGTGCCGCGCACCCGGTGCTTCAGGGGTTGCCGGTCTGCTCGGCCACCGCCTTGCAGGACGGATCGCACACGGTCTGCGAGCGGCCCAGCAGCTTGCGCATCTTCAGCATCGCGCGGGGGCGGTGCACGCCGCACAGGAAGCACGACATCGTGGAACCACCGAACGCACCGGCCGGCGCGAAGGGCGATCCGGGGGCCTTGCTCTTGTAGCGCAAGCCGTCCGGCTCGATGCGGGTCTTGACCTCTTCCTTGGCCATCGGGGAGTCCTCCTCGGGAGATCGGGCGCGGCAGGGGACGCCGCGCGCAAAACCGCAAGGATACTGTATGGAAGACCAGAGCCTGCGGCCCGGACGCGACGGGCGCGCTGTGGCGACGCGCGGTCGGCCCCCGGGTGCCCGATGGGCGCCCCTGGGGACGCCCGCGGCTCACAACGGCGAGACGCAGGCCCGTCCGCGGCCGGCGGCCTTGGCGCGGTACAGCTCGCGGTCGGCGATGGCGAGCAGTTCCGCGACCGAGACGCCCTCACGCCCGCGGATGACCGCCACGCCCAGGCTGATGGTGACCACCGGCCCGGCCCCGGGGGCGCCGTGCGGCAGCGCCAGCTGGCGCACCGCGGCCTGGAGCCGCTCGGCGACTGCCTCGGCACCGTCGGCGGGTGTCTCCGGCAGGATGGCGGCGAACTCCTCGCCGCCGTAGCGCGCCACCAGGTCCGCCGGTCGCAGCGCGGCCCGGGTGAGCGCCAGGGCGATGGCGCGCAGGCAGTCGTCGCCGGCCTGGTGGCCGTGCTGGTCGTTGTAGCCCTTGAAGTGGTCGACGTCGATCAGCGCCAGTGCCAGCCACTGGCCGCCGCGCTGCGCGCGCTGCCATTCGGTGATCAGCCGCTCGTCGAAGCCGCGGCGGTTGCACAGGCCGGTCAGGCCGTCGACGTAGGCGAGGCCGCGCAGCAGGTCGCGCTGCTGTTTCAGCGTCACGTGGGTGCGCACGCGGGCGCGCACGATGCGCGGGTGGATGGGCTTGGTGATGAAGTCGACCGCGCCGCAGTCCAGGCCGTGCGCCTCGGCCTCGACGTCGTCGTGCGCGCTGACGAACAGCACCGGGATGTCGCGTGTCAGCGCGTCGGCCTTCAGCCGGCGGCAGACCTCGAAGCCGTCCAGGCCCGGCATCACCACGTCCAGCAGCACCGCGTCGGGCGCCTTCTCGCGTGCCAGCGCCAGCGCCTGCTCGCCGCTGGTGGCCACCAGCACCTGGTGCTCGCCGGACAGCGCGTGGTACAGCGCCTGCACGTTGGCCGGCTCGTCGTCGACCACCAGCAGCCGGGTGCGCCGGGCGACCGGCTCGGCAGACAGCGGCATGGGTTGCGACGGGCTCATGGCGGCAGGCCCGCGCTGGCGGAAGGCGCCTCGGCGGCGTCCATGCGCGCCAGGATGGCGCGGCACGCCGCCAGCGCGGCCGGGAAGTCGAGTGCCGCCATCGGGCGCGCCAGCGCTTCGAGTTGCCGCCGCGCGCCGGCGCCAGGGGACAGGGCCAGCTCGGCGAAGCAGTCGGTGGCGGCCATGTCGGACTCGGCCAGCAGCCGGGCCAGGGTTTGCAGGCCCTGGCGCAAGGCATCGCTCCCGGCCGGGGGCTGGCCGGCCCCGGGGGCCGGGGGCTGACCGGGTGTGCCGGGAGCGGACGGATCGGTGGTGGGGGGGACTGCGCTCATGCCGCGCCATGTTGCCTCGCCGGCTGCCCCCGTGGCGATGGCTGGCTGCCGCAGGCGCGGCAGCAGGTCCGCCAGCGTGCGGCGAGCCGACAGCACGGCCGATTCCCATCGCGGCCGCCAGTCCGCCTGTGGCGGCTGCGGTGGCCACTGCCGCAAGGCCTGCTCGACTTCGCCGGCCATGGCCGCCAGGCGCAACGCGCCCAGCGTCGCCGCGACGCCCTTGATCGAGTGCGCCAGGCGCTCGGCCTCGGCGCGGCGTTCGGGCTGCAGCGCGGTGGCCATCTCGGCCGGCAGCACGGCCAGCCGGGCGTCGAACGAGGCGGCGAGCTGCAGGTAGACGTCGACCCGGCCGGCCAGCCGCTGCAGCGCCCCGTCCAGGTCGAAGCCGCTGGCCTGCGCCAGGCCGCGTACTTCAGCCGTCAGCGAGGCCGGGGCCGTGCGGCGGTGCTGGCGCAGCGCCGATGCCCCCGGCGCCGTGCGCTCGGGCACGAGCCGGCGCAGCACGGCGACCAGCTGGTCGAGGTCGAAAGGCTTGCCGACGTGCTCGTTCATGCCGGCCGCCAGGCTGGCGGCGCGGTCGCCTGGCCGGGCATTGGCCGTCATCGCGATAATGGGCAGCGCCGCCAGGCCCATCTCCTGGCGCAGGTGGCGGGAGGCGGCATGGCCGTCCATTTCCGGCATTTGGATGTCCATCAGCACCGCATCGAAGGGCGGATTGGCGGCCGCCACGGCGGCGATGCCCTCGCGGCCGTTGGCGGCCAGGGTCACCGCCGCGCCTTCATCGTGCAGCAGGTCGTGTGCCACCTGTTGGTTGATCGGGTTGTCCTCCACCACCAGCAGCCGCAGCCCGGCCAGGCGCTGGGCGGCCGCCGAGGCCGGTGCCCCGGCCGCCTCGGCGGGGGCCGCCGTGTCGCCGCCTTGGTCGGCCGCCGGCAGCGCGAGCGTGAAGGAGAAGCGGCTGCCGCGCCCCGGCGCGCTTTCCAGCCTGATGTCACCGCCCATCAGCTGCACCAGGCGCCGGCAGATCGCCAGCCCGAGGCCGGTGCCGCCGAAGCGGCGCGTGGTCGAGGCCTCGGCCTGGGCGAAGCCGTCGAAGATGTGGCGCTGGTGCTCGGGCGCGATGCCGATGCCGGTGTCGCTGACGCTGAATTCCACCCGCGGCTCCGCGGCACCGTCGCCCACCCGCTGCAGCCGCAGCACGACCTCGCCGCGCTCGGTGAACTTGATGGCGTTGCCGGCCAGGTTCAGCAGCACCTGCTGCAGCCGCAGGTCGTCGCCCACCAGCCGCGGCGGCAGCGCGGGATCGACGTCGAAGCGCAGTGCGACCGGCTTGGCGTCGAGGCTGGCCGAGAGGATCACCGACAGGTCGGCCTGCAGCGCCGCGACCTCGAAGGGCCGGCAGTCCAGTTCCAGCTTGCCGGCCTCGACCTTGGAGAAGTCGAGGATGTCGTCCAGCAGCGCCAGCAGCGCGCGGGCGGCGCGCTCGGCCTTGGCGGCGTAGTCGCGCTGGCGCTCGGTCATCTCGGTGTTGCGCAGCAGCCGCAGCATGCCCAGCACCGCGTTCATCGGCGTGCGGATCTCGTGGCTGGTGTTGGCGAGGAAGCGGCTCTTCGCCTGCGAGGCGGCTTCGGCCGCCTCGGTGGCCTTGACGAGGTCGGTGATGTCGATGCGGAAGCCGACGGTGTGGCCGTCGGGCATGCGGCGCTCGATCAGCCGCAGCCAGCGGCCGTCGGCCAGGCGCCGCACCTGCGTGGCGCCGTCGCGGTGCGCGGCCAGGCGTTCGGCGATCCAGGGCTCGACCTCGTCCGCGGGCAGGTCGACCGCGCCCCGGCGCACGCTTTCGCGCAGGATGTGCTCGAAGGAGTTGCCCGGCACGATGAGGTCGCCGACGGACGCGTCCATTTCGCGGTATTTGTCGTTGCACAGGACGAGGCGATCGTCCGGGCCGAAGAGCACGAAGGCCTCGCCGACGGCGTCGATCGCGCCGCGCAGCAGCGCCTCGGCGCGCTGCATTTCGCGCTCGGCGTGCTTGCGCGCGCTGATGTCCACGTGGGTGCCGGCCATCCAAAGCGGGCGGCCGATGCCGTCGCGCGCGGCCAGGCGCCCGCGCGAGTGCACCCATGTCCAGTGGCCGTCGCGGTGCCGCAGGCGCAGCTCGCAGTCGTAGTAGTCCAGCTCGCCGGCGAAGTGGCGGGCCAGCAGCACGGCGCTGCGCTGCAGGTCGTCCGGATGCAGGTGGTCGCGGAAGGTGGCTGCGGTCAATGGCACCAGCTCCACCAGGCGGTAGCCGATGATCTCGGCCCAGCGCTCGTTGACCAGCATCTCGCCGGTCTGCACGTTCCATTCCCAGGTGCCGCCGTGGGTGCCGCGCAGGATGTTGTCCAGCCGCTCGCGCTCGCGCGCCAGCTCGCGTGCGGCGGTCTCGCGCGCGGTGATGTCATGGCGGATGGTGACGAAGCGCTCGATGCGGCCGTTGGCATCGAAGAAGGGGGCGATCGCCGCGTCCACCCAGTAGGGCGTGCCGTCCTTGGCGCGGTTGCACAGCTCGCCGCGCCAGGCCTGGCCGGCCTGCAGCAGCGGCGCGACGACGCGGCGGAACTCGTCCGTGTCCAGGCCGGTGTCCACCAGCAGGTGGTGGCGGCCGATCAACTCGTCGCGCCGATAGCCGGAGATGCGGCAGTAGGCGTCGTTGGCATCCGTGATGCGGCCCTGCGGGTCGGAACTGGCGACGATGGCGTGCTGCTGGATTACGCCGAGCAGCGAGTCGTTCTCGCGCAGCGCGGCCTGCAGGCGCGCGGTGGCCTCGCGCTTGTCGGTGACGTCGCTGCCGATCTCCATGAAGCCGCTGAGCTGGCCCTCGGCATCGCGCAGCGGCTGGATCTCGGTATCGATCCAGCAGCTGCGGCCGTCCTTGCGGCGGTTCAGGATCTCGGCGCGGCAGCTGCGACCGGCGGCGGCGCTGGCCGCCAGGCGGCGCAGCACGTCGGGATCGGCCTGGCCGTCGCGCAGCAGCTCGCCCGGCGTCCTGCCCGCCGCCTCGGCCAGCGTGTAGCCGGTGATGCGGGTGAATCCTTCATTGACCCAGGTGATGCGCAGCTCGCGGTCGGTGATGGTGACCGCGTTCTGCGTGTGCCGGACCACCTGCGCCAGGCGGTCCAGGTCGGCGGTCATGCGCTGCGCCAGCGACAGCGCACGCACCCGGCTCGCGGCCAGCGACCACACGGCCAGCGCCAGCAGGCTGCTCAGCAGCGCGCCGCCCAGCCCGACCTGCACCACCGGGGCGCGGTCCACCCCGGCCTCGAAGCTGGTCGTCGTGCTGGCACGCAAAGTGAGCAGCCGCCCGCCGACCTGCAGGCTGCGCGCGGTCGTGAAGAGGTGCTGCCCGCCGGCTCCCGCGTCCGGTTGTCCGACCGGCGGCGCGCCGCTGTCGAACACCAGCTGCCGCAGTTGCCCGCCGTCGCCGTCGAAGAGCTGGAAGTCGAGCGCGTGGTCGCTGACCGCCGGCACGCCGGCGAGCAGGTCGTCGGCGTAGATCGGGGCGTAGAGCAGGCCGGTCAGCGCGCGGCGGCGCTGCGCGCCGGACTGCGCATCGGCGCCCTGGCGGTACAGCGGCACCAGGTACAGGAAGCCGTGGTTCTGGTGCGGCACCTGCACCAGGCGGACCTGGCCGGTGAGGGTGGGCTCGCCGGTGTCGATGGCGCGCTCGATGGCCTCGCGCCGCACCGGGTCGGCCCCCAGGTCCATGCCGTGGGCGGCAAGGTTCCCGCTCAGCGGCTCGATGTACTTGATGACGTAGAGGTCGCTCGCCTCGCCGCTTCCGTGCAGCGTGAACTGGGCGCCCAGCTCCGCGCGGGCGCGCCGCAGGAACGCGTCGAGCTGCGTGCGCTCGACGCGCTCGATGAAGCCGAAGCCCAGCAGGCCGGGGAATTCGCGCGGCAGGTCGCGCGCGCCGGCGTAGGCCGCGAGCGATTCGCGGTCGATGCGGCCGCTGGCGGCGTAGGCGCCCCGCGCGCCCATCAGCCCATAGAGCGGCTGCTGGAATCGGCGCTGCACCTCGGTCTGCAGGCGCTCGACGTGCCGCTCGAAGCGGTGGCGGGCCTCGTCCTCGATGCCGGCGGCCGTCCGGTGCATCGCGGCGGCGGTCAGGGCCAGCCCGGCGAGCTGCGCCAGCGCGGTGATCACCACCGCGGAGCGCCGCCGCCGCAGGGCGCCGCCGGCGCGTGCGGCGGCGGATGGCTCGGCTTCGGCCAACGGGCCGCCGGCATGGCGGGCGAGGGCCAGCCGCCGGACCTGCCGCGTGGCCCGCATGCAGCGCCAGTACAGCACCGGCGCGGCCAGCAGCGCCAGCAGGGTGGCATTCGCCAGCGCCGCGGCCGCGCCCAGCGGCGCCGGCAACAGGCGCGGCAGCCACAGCATCAGGGCGCCCTCGATCAGCGCCACGATGGCGACGATCTCGGCCAACAGCCGCACGGGAACCTGGCCTGATCTCACGGCGACGATATCCACCCACCGACTTTCGGACGGTCGGCATGCCTGGCGATTCTGGTCGCCTGCCGTGGCGATGAATCGATAGAAATGGCAATCAAAGCGCGGGCATCTCCCGACTCGCCGCGGGGAACTGAAACGGAACGGCCGCACCGGCATGTCAACATGGCCGGTTCCGCCACCGCCCGCTGTCTCCCCATGCTCGCGAAGCGCCTGTGTCCCGACTTCATCCGAACGATGTGCGTGCGGTACTGGCGCCCGGTGCTGCCCCTGCTGCCCGCGGCGGCGCTGCTGGCGCTGGCGGTGTCGATGCGGCCGGTGACCGCCCAGGGTCCGGCGGCCGCGGCCCCGTCGCCGAATGCGGCGTCGGCCCCGGCGCGCACCGCGCTGACCGTGCAGGCGACGACACCGCAGAAGAGCGAGTGGCCGCTGAAGCTGTCGGCCGCCGGCAGCATCGGCGCCTGGCAGGAGGTGGTGATCGGCGCCGAGACCGCCGGCCTGCGCCTGGTGGAGGTGCGCGCGGCGGTGGGCGACCGCGTCAAGCGCGGCCAGTTGCTGGCGCGGCTGTCGTCCGACACGCTGGCCGCGGAGCTGGCGCAGAGCAAGGCCGCGCAGGCCGAGGCCGAGGCACTGCTGGCCGAGGCCACGGCCAATGCCGACCGCGGCCGCCAGCTGGCCGGCAGCGGCGCCTACAGCCAGGCCCAGATCACCCAGATGCTGACCGCCGAGCGCACCGCGAAGGCGCGGGTCGAATCGGCGCGCGCCCGGGTGCGCGCCGACGAGGTGCGGCTGGCGCAGACCCGCATCGTCGCGCCGGACGACGGCGTGGTCAGCGCCCGCTGGGCCACCGAAGGCGCGATGGCCCAGCCCGGCCAGGAGCTGTTCCGCCTGATCCGGCGCGGGCGGCTGGAGTGGCGTGCCGAGGTGCCGGGCAGCGACATGGCGCGCCTGAAGCCGGGGCTGGCGGCGACGGTGACGACCGCCAGCGGCCAGACCGTCAAAGGCAAGGTGCGCATCGTCGGCCCGGTGGTCGATGCGCAGACCCGCAACGGCATCGTCTACGTCGACCTCGACGCCGGCAGCGACGCCCGGCCCGGCATGTTCGTTCGCGGCGAGTTCGCCTTCGGCTCCGCGCCCGGGCTGACGCTGCCGCAAACCGCGGTGCTGCTGCGCGATGGCTTCAGCTACGTGCACCGGCTGGGCGCCGACGGCAAGGTCAGCCTCACCAAGGTCGGCGTCGGCCGCCGCGTCGGCGACCGGGTCGAGATCACCGGCGGCCTGGCGGCTGATGCGCGGGTGGTGGCTGCCGGCGGCGCCTTCCTGGCCGACGGCGACACGGTGAAGGTCGTGCAATGAACGCCCCCACCCGGGACCACCCCGCGGGCGGCATCGGCATCAACGTTTCCGCCTGGTCGATCCGCAACCCGATCCCGTCGCTGCTGCTGTTCATGCTGCTGACGCTGGCGGGGCTGCTGGGCTTCAAGGCGATGAAGATCCAGAACTTCCCCGACATCGACCTGCCGATGGTCGTCGTCACCGCGGCGCTGCCGGGCGCGGCTCCGGGCCAGCTGGAGACCGAGGTCGCGCGCAAGATCGAGAACTCGATCGCCAGCGTGCAAGGCGTCAAGCACATCTACGCCAACATCAGCGACGGCGTCGTCGTCATCAACACCGAGTTCCAGCTCGAGAAGCCGGTGCAGGAGGCGGTGGACGACGTGCGCTCGGCCGTCTCGCGCGTGCGGTCCGACCTGCCCGCCGACCTGCGCGACCCCATCATCGCCAAGGCCGACCTGGCCAGCACGCCGATCCTGACCTACACCGTCGCCTCCAGCCGCATGGACGACGAGGCGCTGTCCTGGTTCGTCGACAACGAGGTCGCGAAGACGCTGCTGGCGGTGAAGGGCGTGGGCGCCGTGTCACGCGTCGGCGGGGTCAGCCGCGAGGTGCGCATCGAGCTCGATCCGGCGCGCCTGCTGGCGCTGAACGCGACGGCCAGCGACATCTCGCGCCAGATCCGCGCCATGCAGCAGGACGCCTCCGGCGGCCGCGCGGACATCGGCGGCGTCGAGCAGTCGGTGCGCACCCTGGCCACGGTGCAGTCGGCCGACGAGTTGGCGCGCATGAACATCCCGCTGTCCGATGGCCGGCGCATCCGCCTGGACCAGGTGGCGACCGTCTCGGACACCGTGGCCGAGCGCCGCCAGGCCGCGCTGCTGAACGGCAAGCCGGTGGTCGGCTTCGAGATCTCGCGCTCCCGCGGGGCCGGCGAGCTGGACGTGGCCGCCGGCGTGCAGGCCGCGCTGGAAGGGCTGAAGCAGCGCCACCCCGACGTCACCATCACCGAGGCCTTCAACTTCGTCGACCCCGCGCGCGAGGGCTTCGAAGGCTCGATGAAGCTCTTGTACGAAGGCGCCGCGCTGGCGGTGCTGGTGGTCTTCCTGTTCCTGCGCGACGCCCGCGCCACGCTGGTGGCCGCGGCCGCGCTGCCGCTGTCGGCCATTCCCACCTTCGCCGCCATGCACCTGCTGGGCTTCACGCTCAACGGCGTCACGCTGGTGTCGCTGTCGCTGGTGGTCGGCATCCTGGTCGACGACGCGATCGTCGAGATCGAGAACATCATGCGCCACCTGCGCATGGGCAAGACGCCCTACCAGGCGGCGATGGAGGCGGCCGACGAGATCGGCATGGCGGTCATCGCCACCACCTTCACGCTGATCGCGGTGTTCCTGCCCACGGCCTTCATGAGCGGCATCGTCGGCCGCTTCTTCGTGCAGTTCGGCTGGACGGCGGCGATCGCGGTGTTCTTCTCGCTGGTGGTGGCGCGCATGCTGACGCCGATGATGGCCGCCTACCTGATGAAGCCGCCCAAACGCGAGCGTCCCGAGGCCGGCTGGCTGAGGATCTACGGCCGCTGGGCCGCCTGGTGCCTGCGCCACCGCTGGTGGACCATGCTGGCCACCGCGGCCTTCTTCGCCGGCTCGCTGATGCTGATTCCGCTGCTGCCCACCGGCTTCATCCCGCCGGACGACCTGTCGCAGACGCAGGTGACGCTCACTTTGCCGCCTGGGTCCACGCTGCAGCAGACGCTGAAGACCGCCGAGCAGGCGCGCGCCATCATCGCCGAGCATCCGCACGTGAAGATGGTCTACACCGCGATCGGCGGCGGCCGGTCCGGGGCCGATCCCTTCGCCCCGCAGGGCGGGGCCGAGGTGCGCAAGGCGGTGCTGACGATCAACATGACGCCGCGCCAGGAGCGCTCGGGCATCAGCAAGCAGGACATCGAGGCCCAGTTGCGCGAGGCGCTGCAGGTGGTGCCCGGCGCGCAGGTGAAGGTGGCCTTCGGCGGCTCGGCCGAGAAGTACGTGCTCGTGCTGGCCGGCGACGACGGCGCGGCGCTGCAGCAGCATGCCCGCCTGGTGGAGCGTGAGCTGCGCGGCATCCCCGGCATCGGCAACATCACCTCCACCTCCAGCCTGCAGCGGCCGGAACTGATCGTGCGGCCCGATTTCGCGCGCATGTCCGACCTGGGCGTCACCTCGGCCGGCCTGGCCGATGCGCTGCGCATCGCCACCGCGGGCGACTACGACCAGGGCCTGGCCAAGCTCAACCTGTCGCAGCGCCAGGTGCCGGTGGTGGTGCGGCTGCCGGCCGAGGCGCGGCAGGACCTGGAGCTGCTGGCGCGCCTGCCCGTGCCGGGCGCGAAGGGGCCGGTGATGCTGGGCAACGTGGCGACGCTGTCGGTGGGCTCCGGGCCGGCGCAGATCGACCGCTTCGACCGCCAGCGCAACGTCAACTTCGAGATCGAGCTGAACGGCCAGCCGCTGGGCGAGGTGGAACAGCAGGCGATGGCGCTGCCCAGCCTGCAGAACCTGCCGCCGGGCGTCAGCCGCCGCTCGATCGGCGATGCCGAGGCCATGGCCGACCTCTTCGGCGGCTTCCTGCTGGCCATGGCCGCCGGCGTGCTGTGCATCTACGTCGTGCTGGTGCTGCTGTTCAAGGACTTCGTGCAGCCGGTGACCATCCTGGCGGCGCTGGTGCTGTCGGTGCCGGGTGCGTTCCTCGCGCTCTTCATCGCGCAGAGCTCGCTGTCCATGCCCTCGATGATCGGCATGGTCATGCTGATGGGCATCGCGACCAAGAACTCCATCCTGCTGGTCGATTACGTGATCATCGCCCGCCGCGACCATGGCCTGAGCCGCTGGGACGCGATGCTCGACGCCTGCCGCAAGCGCGCGCGGCCGATCGTGATGACGACGATCGCGATGGGCGCGGGCATGACGCCGATCGCGCTCGGGCTGGGGGTGGACCCGAGCTTCCGCTCGCCGATGGCCATCGTCGTGATCGGCGGCCTGATCACCTCCACCTTCCTCAGCCTGCTGGTGATCCCGGTGGTGTTCACCTTCGTCGACGACCTGCACCAGTGGTTCATGGGCCGCTGGCGCCGCCGCTTCGGCCACGGCCGGCCGCCGGCGGCCGTGGCGCCGCAGGGCGCGGAATGAACACGCGGCGAGGCTGGGCAAGTGGCGGAGTGAGGTCTTGCTTGCAACGGCGAGAAACGGCTCCATATCATGCGCCGGACCGGGGCCTTCGCCCTGCATTGAAAGGCCGCCCGTGAAACGCTTCTTCCTCAGTCTGCTCGTCGTGCTGTGCAGCGCCGGCTTCGTCGCGGCCGATGCCGAGGCCAAGCGCCTCGGCGGCGGCACCACTTCCGGCATGAAGCGGCAGACCCCGCCGCCGCAGGACGCCAAGCCCGCGCCCACCGCCACGCCGAACCAGGCCGCGCCCACCAACGCGGCCGCCCCCACCACCGCCGCCGCCGGGGCGCAGGCCGCGGCGCCCAAGCGCTCGTGGCTGGGCCCGATCGCCGGGCTGGCCGCCGGCCTCGGAATCGCCGCGCTGCTCAGCCACTTCGGCCTCGGCGCCGGCGTCGCCAACTTCCTGACCATGCTGCTGCTCGCCGCGGTGCTGTTCTTCGTCGCGCGCTTCCTGTGGCGCCGCTTCGGCCCGGGCGCAGCGAATGCCGCCGCGGCCCGGCCGGGCGGCCTGCGCTTCGCTACCGCGGGCCCGGCGCCGGCTGGACGCGGTGCCGAGCCGGGCTTCGGCACCGGTGCGCCGGGCCGGACCCTCGCAGGGTCGGGTTCGTCCGGCACCGGGCTGGCGGCGGGCGCGATGTCCGACCCGCGGGCGGGCGTGGGTCGCGTGCCGGCCGATTTCGACACCGGCGGCTTCGAACGCATCGCCAAGCTGATCTTCATCCGCATGCAGGCCGCCAACGATGCCGGCGACCTGGCCGACCTGCGCCGCTTCGCCACGCCCGAGATGTTCGCCACCTTCAAGCTCGACCTGCAGGAGCGCGGCAACGCGCGCCAGCAGACCGACGTGGTGCAGCTCGAGGCGCAGGTGGTGGACGTGGAATCCACCGCCGAGCACCAGGTCGTCAGCGTGCGCTTCCACGGGCTGATCCGCGAGGAGCAGGACGCCGGCGCGACCCGCTTCGACGAGGTCTGGCACCTGGTGCGGCCGCACGACGGCAGCAGCGAGTGGGCGATTGCCGGGATCGCGCAGAACGCCGTCGCCTGAAGGCGGGCGCCGCCGCCGTGCCGGTCGCGGCGCGGCTCGGCGCGGTGCGTGCCCTCAGCGGCTGCCGGCGGGCAGGTCGTAGTGGAAGACCTTTGCCAGGACCTGCCAGCGCCCGTCCAGGCGCACCAGCGTCAGCAGGTCGGTGAAGCGCTTCGGCGCGATCGTGCAGTGCACCCGGGCCAGCGCCGTCACCGGCCCCGCCATCTCGATCGAGACGATCTCGTCCGCCCGCGGCTGACCCAGGGCCGCCGGTGCGGGGCGGCGCGCCACCATCGGCAGGTAGCGGGCCATGTCCAGCAGCTGCAGCTCGCCCGAGCTGGCGCAGGCATACATCGCTGACGCGTGAAAGACGCGGCCAAGGCGCTGCACGTCGCTGAAGTACAGGCCGTCGAAGTAGTCCTGCAGCAGGGCGCGGATCGCGGCCCCGTCCACGGCGCCCGGCGCGGTGCCGTTCACGCGGCTTCCCGCCGGCGAGGCGGCGGCGTCCTCAGGGTGCTCATCGCGCCACCAGGCCTTCGGCCCGCATCGCCTCGCGCACCGCCGGCCGCTCGGCCACCGCCGCGCGGAAGCGCTGCAGCTGGGCCAGCCCCGACAGGTCCAGTCCGACGTGCGGCGCCCAGCCGGTGACGACGAAGAGGTAGGCGTCGGCCGCGGTGAAATCGTCGCCGGTCAGGAAGCGGCGGCCGGCCAGCTGCGCGTCCACCCAGCGCAGCTTCTTCATCAGCACCGTCGACAGGCGCTGCTTGGCCTCGGCGTTCACTTCCGCGTCGAACAGCGGCGCGAAGCCCTTGTGCAGCTCCGAGGTGATGAAGTTCTGCCACTCCATCACCCGGTAGCGCCCGGCGCTGCCCGCTGCCGGCATTAGCGTGCGGGCGCCGGCGGTGTCAGCGACGTACTGCGCGATCACCGGGCCTTCGCTCAGGTGCGTGCCGTCCGGCAGCTCCAGCAGCGGCACCTGGCCCTTGGGCGCGGTGGCGTGGAAGTCGGCGCCATCGGCCGTGCGGTGGGTCGCGAGGTCGACCTTGACCAGCGTGACCGGCAGGCCGGCTTCGCGCAGCACGATGTGGGGCGCGAGCGAGCAGGCACCAGGGGAGAAATACAGCTTCATGTCGGGAGGCTCCGGAAAGGGTTGCATCGAGGTCGCGGAGCGTATTGCGCAGTGCTGCGGCAATAAAGATGGCAGCATGCAATCCTTCATTTACACCGGATGCCTGAATGGGCCGCCAGTTCGATGACCTGAGCCTCGGCAGCCTGGAGCTGTTCTGCCTGACCGCCGAGCTGGAAAGCTTCACCGCTGCCGCGGCCGCCGCCGGACTGACGCCGCCCGCGGTCAGCCGCACCGTCGCCCGGCTGGAGGCCCGGCTGGGCGTGCGCCTGTTCGCGCGCACCACCCGCCGCGTCAGGCTCACCGACGGTGGCCGCGCCTACCACGAGCAATGCCGGCAGGCGCTGGCGCAGCTGGGCGAGGCGGCGCGCCTGCTGCACGGCGAGCAGGCCCGGCCCGCCGGCACGGTGCGGCTGAGCCTGCCCACCTCCTACGGCCACCACCGCGTGCTGCCGCTGCTGGCCGAGCTGCGCCGCCTGCACCCCGGCATCCAGCTCGACCTGCAGCTGTCGAACCGCAACGTGGACCTGATCGCCGATGCCTTCGACCTCGCGGTGCGCGGCCGCACGCCACCGGATTCGGGGCTGGTGGCGCGCAAGCTGGAGGACGCGGAGCTGGTGATCGTCGGTTCGCCGCGCTACCTGCGCCGCCGGGGCAAGCCGCGCGATGCGGCCGCGCTGGCGCAGCACGAATGCATCCACTTCGTGCTGCCGCGCACGGGCCAGGTGGTGCCGTGGCTGCTGAAGATCGACGGTGAACTCGTCGAGCGCACGCTGCCCGGGGCCATCCGCTGCGCCGACGACATCCTGGGACCGGTGACGCTGGCGCGGCACGATGCCGGGCTGGCGCAGACCTACCGCTTCATCGTGGCGCGCGACCTGGCCGAGGGCACGCTGCGCGAGGTGCTGCCGCAGTGCGGCGGGGCCTCGCGGCCGTTCTCGCTGCTGTACCCGGCGCAGCGGCACATGCCGGCGCGGGTGCGGGCGGTGATCGACTTCCTGGTGGCGCGGCTGGCGGGCTGAACCGCCGGCGTGGCGGAATGCTTCCCAGGCTCTCATTCCTTCTGGAACCGGCGGCCGATGATCTCGACCGTCTGCGTCACGCGCTGCCCGACCACGACCACCTGCTGCGCCACCTGGTCGCTGACCCGCGCCAGCAGGTGGTAGGCCCCGGCTTGGCCGCCGAGGTGCGTGACGCCCAGCAAGGCCAGCAGCGTGACCGCGATCGCGGAGCCCAGCGCCAGCGGATGCGCGAAGAAGCGCCTGAACATGGCGGCCTCCTGTGAAAGGACGGAACGAAGCCTTCCCTCCGTTCACTATAGGCGCTGGGAACGGGAAGCGACAGGGCGGCGGCGGCCGGCCCGCACGGGCGCGCCGGGCCGCAGCCGCGGGTGGCCCGATGCCGCCGCCGCGGGTGCCCCTTCAGTGGGCGAACAGGCCCTGGTGCCGCTCCCGCAGCAGGTTCTTCTGCACCTTGCCCATGGTGTTGCGCGGCAGTTCCGCTTCCACGAAGACCTGCTTGGGCACCTTGAAGTTGGCGATCCTGGTCTTCAGGGCCGACACGACCGCCCCTGCGTCAACGGACGCTCCCGGCTTGGGCACCACCACCGCCACCACGCCTTCGCCGAAGTCCGGGTGCGGCACCCCGATCACCGCGGACTCGGCGACGCCGTCCATCTCGTTGATGTAGCCCTCGATCTCGGCCGGGTAGACGTTGTAGCCGCCGCTGATGATCAGGTCCTTGCTGCGGCCGACGATGCTGAGGTAGCCGCGTTCGTCGAAGCGGCCGACGTCGCCGGTCTTGAACCAGCGCTCGCCGGCATCGTCGATGACGAACTCCTCGCGGGTCTTCTCGGGCATGCGCCAATAACCTGAAAAGACATTGGGGCCCTTGACCTCGATGCCGCCGATCTCGCCGGTGGGGCAGGGTTGGCCGGTGGCTGCATCGCGGATGCGCACCTGCACGCCCGGCAGCGGGAAGCCGACGGTGCCGGCGCGGCGCTCGCCTTCGACTGCCAGGTAGGGGTTGGAGGTCAGCATCACCGTCTCGCTCATGCCGTAGCGCTCGAGGATGGTGTGGCCGGTGCGCTCGCGCCATTCGTCGAAGGTCTCCGGCAGCAGCGGCGCCGAACCGGCGATGAACAGCCGCATCAGGCCGCAGGCCTCCGGCGTCAGCGACGGCTCGGCCAGCATGCGCACGTACAGCGTGGGCACGCCCATGAACACCGTGGCCTCGGGAAGGCGCGAGATCACCGCCCTGGGGTCGAACTTGCCGAACCAGATCATCCTGCTGCCGTTCAGCAGCGCGCCGTGCGAGGCGACGAAGAGCCCGTGCACGTGGAAGATCGGCAGCGCGTGGATCAGCACGTCGCCCGAGCGCCAGCCCCAGTAGGCCTTCAGCGTCTGCGCGTTCGACAGCAGGTTGCCGTGGCTCAGCATCGCGCCCTTGCTGCGTCCGGTGGTGCCGCTGGTGTAGAGGATGGCGGCGAGGTCGTCGGCTTCCTTCGGCACCGGTTCGTGCTGCTCGCTGCAGTGCGCGGCGCGTTCCAGCAGGCTGCCGGAGCGGTCGTCGCCCAGCGTGAAGACGTGGCCGACGCCGGCGTTGAAGGCGATGCGGCTGACCCAGGCGAAGTTCTTCGGTGCGCAGACGAAGACCGCCGGCTCGGCATTGCCGATGAAGTACTCGATCTCGGCCGCCTGGTAGGCGGTGTTCAGCGGCAGGAAGACGTGGCCGGCGCGCAGCACGGCCAGGTACAGCATCAGCGCCTCGACGCTCTTTTCGGTCTGCACGGCGATGCGGCTGGCCGGCGGCAGTTCGAGCCCCGCCAGCAGGTTGGCCAGCATCGCGGTGCCGCGTTCGAGGTCGCGCCAGGAATAGAACAGCGGCGCGCCGGGTCCGTCGGCGGTTTCGATGGCCACCTCGTCCAGGTTGGACGGGAAGCCGGCGCGCAGCGCGCTGAAGAGGTTCTGGTCGTTCATGGTTCTCGCGAGGAAACGGCGGCTAGTCGAGCTTAGCGCCCGAACCCTTCACCACCTCCTGCCAGCGCTTGATCTCGCTGCCGACGAACTTGCCGAAGTCGGCGCCGTAGAGGTTGGGCGGGTTGGCGCCCAGGCCGGCCCAGGTCGCCTTCAGCTCGTCCGAGCCCAGCGCCTTCTTCATCTCCGCCTGCATGGCGTCGATGGCTTCCTTCGGCGTGCCCTTGGGCGCCCACAGGCCGTACCAGGTGGCGACCTGGTAGGTCGGCACGCCGCCTTCGGCGGCCGTGGGCGTGTCCGGGAAGCCGGGCGCGCGCTTGTCGGACGCGACGGCGATGGCCCTGACGCGGCCGGCCTTGATGTGCGCGGCCGACGAGCCCAGGCCGTCGAACATCATGTCCACCTGGCCCGCGATCAGGTCCTGCAGCGCCGGGCCGGCGCCGCGGTAGGGGATGTGGGTGATGAAGGTCTTGGTCTGCAGCTTGAACAGCTCGCCGGCCAGGTGGTGCGAGGTGCCGTTGCCGGCCGAGGCGTAGTTGACCTTGCCCGGGTTCTTGCGCAGGTGCTCGAGCAGGCCCTTCAGGTCCGTGACCGGCAGCCGCTGCGGGTGCACCACGATGACCTGCGGCACGCTGGAGATCAGCCCGACGGGGATGAAGTCGGTCTCCAGGTTGTAGTCGAGCCTGGGGTACATCGACGGTGCGATGGCGTGGTGCACCGCGCCCATGAAGAACGTGTAGCCATCGGGCGCCGCGCGTGATGCCAGGCTGGCACCCACGGTGCCGCCGGCGCCGCCCTTGTTGTCGATGACGAACTGCTTGCCGACGTTCTTGGTCATCTGCGCGAACAGCGGCCGCGCGAAGGCATCGGTGCCGCCGCCGGCGGGGAAGGGCACGACGATGGTGACCGGCCTGGTGGGCCAGGCCTGGGCCAGTGCATCACCCGCCGGGGCCAGCGCGGCGGCCGGCAGGGCGGCCAGGGCCAGCAGCGCGCGGCGGCGCGGGATCGAAACGACGTTCTTCATGCGCATGTCTCCGTCTTGAGGGATCGCAGGGCGGCTCGGACGGCCGCTTCGTGCGTTACAGCAGCGCCGACACGGCGCGGGAATGGACCACCCGGCCGTGGACGAACCGGTCGTGGCAGGTCTCGATGCGGTGCAGGTCGTAGAGGTAGTTCACCATCAGCCCGGCCGACTGCTTCAGGCCCTTGGGGGAGAGATTGGCGCGTGCGTTCAGGCGTTCCAGCCGGGCGCCGTTGTCGAGGTGGAAGCGCGCCACCGGGTCGCCGTGCGGCGTGGGGGATGCGTGCACCAGGTAGATCGCCGCCAGCGTCAGCAGCGCGTCCTGCACCGCCGGATCACCGCGCTGCGGGCTGTTGGCGGTGCCCAGGGCGGCCAGGTCGCCGCCGCTGGCGGCACGCAAGGCCGCCAGGGCCTGTGCCGCGCGCTCGCCGGCAGCCTGCGGCAGCACCTCGAAATGCTCGGCCGCCTTGTGCAGCCAGCCCATCAGGCCGGGGATGGGCGACAGCGTGCAGAAGGTCTTCAGCTGCGGCAGCTCCTGCTTCAGCGTCTCGGCGACGCGCTTGATCAGGAAGTTGCCCAGCGACACGCCGCGCAGCCCCGGCTGGCAGTTGCTGATCGAGTAGAAGACGGCGACCTTGAACTGCTCCGGCGGCAGCGGCTGCGACTTCTTGTCGATCAGCGGGGCGATGGCGTCGGCCATCTCGGGCACCAGCGCCACCTCGACGAAGATCAGCGGCTCGTCCGGCAGCTGCGGGTGGAAGAAGGCGAAGCAGCGGCGGTCGGGCTGCAGGCGGCGGCGCAGGTCGTCCCAGCCGTCGATCTCGTGCACCGCCTCATGCCGGATGATCTGCTCCAGCAGCTGCGCGGGCGAGTTCCAGTCCACGCGGCGCATCTGCAGGAAGCCCGGGTTGAACCAGCTCGACAGCAGGTGCAGCAGGTCTTGTTCCACCGATTGCAGGGGCGCCTGCTTCGGCAGCCGCTCCAGCAGCGCGCGCCGCAGCCGCACCAGGGCCGCGGTGCCGCCGGGGGCTCGGTTCAGGCGCCGGAACAGCTCCTGGCGTGGTGGTTCGGCGGCCTGCGTCAGCCGCATCAGGCGGGCGGGGTCGGTCGGCGCCTTGGCATAGGCCTGGGCGCATTCCAGCACCTGCTGCGGGTCGGGGCCGAAGTCCTGCGCCAGGTGCTGGAAGAAGGCCAGGCGCTGCTCGTCCGCCAGCGCATCGAGCTGGCCGACGATGCCCGAGGCGATGGTGGGCCCGTTGGCCTCGCCGCGCTCGGACAACAGGCGCCGGCAGTCGCCCAGCAGCGCGCGGACGTGGCGTTCGGACTGCACGCGGCGCGCCGCGCTGCGCAGCTGTTCAAGCATGCTTCTGGCTCCCCTTGCGTTCACGGCGCTGCAGCGCCTTCAGCGCCGCCAGCTGCGCCATCAGGTGGTCGTGCATCGCGCGTTCTGCGCGCTGCGCGTCGCGCTGCTCGAAGGCATCGATCAGCACGCGGTGCTCGTTCAGCGAGGCGGCCAGCCGCCCCGGCAGCTTCAGCTGGCGGCCGCGCCACAGGCGCATGAAGCGGCGCAGGTCGCCGCCGACACGGTCCAGCCAGCGGTTGGCCGCCAGCTGCTGCACCAGCGAATGGAACTCGTGATTGACGCGGTAATAACCGTCTATGTCCCCGGCCGAGGCGGTGCGTTCCAGCTGCTCGTGCAGGCGGCGCAGCTCGGCGATGTCGTCGTCGCTGGCGCGCTGCGTGGCTTCCAGCGCGCAGCGGCCTTCCAGCATCGCCATCACCGGGAACAGCTGCTCGGCATCGGCATCGGTCATCTCGATGACGCGGCAGCCGCGGCGCGGCACCAGTTCCACCAATCCCTCGGCGGCCAGCACCTTCAGCGCCTCGCGCAGCGGCGTGCGGCTGATGTGCCAGGCCTCGGCCAGGGCCAGTTCGTCGATGTACTCGCCGGGGGCCAGCTCGCGCTCGAACACCATGGTGCGCAGCCGGGCGGCGACGCCGTCGTGCAGCGAGGTGCCGCGCAGGGGGATCGGATCGGCCATCGCGGCACTGTAATGCTGTAATTACGTAATCACAACCGCTGGTTTTTCCCCATGCCTGCGCCGGGGGGATGGTCGTGCGCGCCGCGGGCGCGGCCCGCGGCACGTCGAGCGTTTCGCGGGTGCGGCCCGCGGCCCGCGGCCCGCAGAGCACTTGCCGCGGCGTACGTCGCCGTCGGAGTCCGTGAGCGGGGCGGAATGCGCCTGCGGCGGTCAGGCCCGCGGCAGCTGCCTGCGCAGCTGCCGCACCAGTGCCGCCACGCCGTCGCGCAGGTCCACGAGCACCGCGGTCTGGGCCGCGTCCGGCGGCGCCTGGCGCAAGGCCACCTCCAGGGCCACCGCGCGTTCACCGATGGCCAGCGCGCCGATCGCGGCGCTGGCGCCGCCCATCGAGTGCAGCTCCTGGCGCAGCGCACGGGTGTCGTCGTGGTCACCGGCGCCGTTCAGGAAGCGGTCGATCGCCGGCAGGCCGGCACCGTACAGGCTGACGTACTGGCGCAGGCCGCGCAGGTAGCTGTCGCGCCGGCCGGCGAAGAAGCGCAGGCCGCGCACCGTGTCCAGCCCGGGCGCGACCGGCAGCAGTTGCTCCACGGGGGCGGTGGCGCCGGCGCCGGGTTCCTGCGCGCGCGGCGGCGCGGTCGGCAGCCAGCGCAGCAGCGTGTCGTACAGCAGCGTCGGGTCGACCGGCTTGGCGACGTGGTCGTTCATGCCGGCGGACAGGCAGGCCGCGCGGTCCTCGCCGAAGGCGTTGGCCGTCATCGCGATGATCGGCGTGACGGCGAACGCCGGCAGCTGGCGCAGGCGGCGGCTGGCCTGCAAGCCGTCCAGCACCGGCATCTGCATGTCCATCAGGATCAGGTCGTAGCGGCGGCCGCTGGCCATCGCGACGGCGCGCTCGCCGTCGCCGGCCACGTCCACCTCGAGCCCGGCGATGCGCAGCAGGTCGGTCGCCACCTCCTGGTTGATCGGGTTGTCCTCGGCCAGCAGGATGCGGGCGCCGCGGTGCCGCTCGCGCAGCGTCTGCTCGGCGCGTGAATCGGGGGCGGCCGGCGGGTGCGGCTCCAGGCCGCGGTCGGCCAGCGCGGCCATCACCGCGTCGTGCAGCGCCGACAGCGACACCGGTTTTTCCAGCACCCGGTCGACGCCCAGCTCCGCGGCCCGCAGGCGCACCTCGGCATCCACCGAGGCGCTGACCAGCAGGCAGGCGGGCACCGCATCGTCCGGCGATGCGGCGAGCAGCTGCCGCACCGCCTCGATGCCGTCGATGCCGGGCATCACGACGTCGACCACCGCCACCGCGAAGGGATCGCCGGCGGCCGCGGCGGCCTGGAACTGCCCCAGGGCCTCGGGCCCCGAGGCCGCCGCGCTCACCCGCAGGCCCAACTGGCCCAGCATGCTGCCCAGCGCCGCGCGCGCCTCCGGCAGGTCGTCCACCAGCAGGGCGTGCAGGCCGTCCAGCACCGTTTCGCGCAGCGGCGGCACGGCGGGGCAGGCCGCCGGCAGGCAGGCGGTGAACCAGAAGCGGCTGCCGACGCCGGGCTGGCTCTCGACACCGGCCTCGCCGCCCATCAGCTGCGCCAGGTGGCGGGTGATGGCCAGGCCCAGACCGCTGCCGCCGAAGCGGCGGGTCATCGAGCTGTCCGCCTGTTCGAAGGCACTGAAGAGCAGGCCGATGCGCTCCGGCGCAATGCCGATGCCGGTGTCGCGCACCTCGAAGCGCAGGTGCACGCCGCGGGCGTCCTGTGCCGTCGCGCGGGCCAGCAGCGTGACCGAACCGCGCTCGGTGAACTTGACCGCATTGCCCAGCAGGTTCACCAGCGCCTGCGACAGCCGCGTCGGATCGCCGCGCAGCATCGGCGGCAGGCCTTCGGTGTCGATCACCAGCTCCAGGCCCTTGGCGCGCGCGGCGTCGGTCACCAGCGCGCAGCAGCGCGACAGCAGCGGGTCGATGGGGAAGTCGATCGCCTCCAGTTCGAACTTGCCGGACTCGATCTTCGACAGGTCCAGCACGTCGTTGATGATGCCCAGCAGGTGCTGGGCGGCGTCGGCCACCTTGTCGATCCGGGCGGCCTGGGTGTCGTCGGTGGCGTCGCGCCGCAGCAGGTGCGCCAGGCCGATGATGGCGTTCATCGGCGTGCGGATCTCGTGGCTCATGTTGGCCAGGAAGCTGCTCTTCGAGCGCGCCGCGGCCTCGGCGCGGTCGCGGGCCACGGTCAGCTCGGCGTTGAGCTGCTGCAGCTCGCGCTGCGAGCGCTTGAGCGACGAGATGTCGAAGGCCAGCACGAAGACGCCGCGCGGCGTGCCGTCGACCAGGTGCGGGTGGTAGTGCAGCTGCATGCAGGCGGGTTGGCCGCCGGCGCTCAGCTCCTCGCGCTCGAAGACCTGCTGCTCGCCGCGCAGCGCGCGTTGCACCCGGGGCCGGGTCGCGCGGGCGCGCTCTTCGCCGACCAGCTCGGCCGCGGTGCGGCCGATCGCCCGTTCGCGCGGGATGCCGAACCACTCGCACCAGGCGCGGTTGACGAAGCGGCAGCGTTCATCCGGATCCCAGTACGCGATGCGGCCGGGGATGTTGTCCATGATGGTCCGCACCAGTTCCTCGGCGGCCTGGCGCTGGCTCACCGCCTCCTGCAGCTCGCGCGTGCGCTCGGCCACCAGCTCCGCCAGGTGATCGCGGTGCCGCGCCAGTTCGGCGGCGATGCGCTTGCGCTCGCCGATGTCGCGCAGCACGCCCAGCACCGCGGGACGGCCGGCGTGGCGCACGCGGTTGGCCAGCAGCTCCAGCTCGACGCGGCGGCCGTCGCGGTGCAGGAAGGCGACCTCGTAGGCCTTGGGCGGTTCGGCGCCGTCGCCCACCCGCTGGTCGAAGCGCTGCGTCCAGAGCAGCAGGTGTTCGGGGGCCACCACCTGCGCGAAGGCCTGGCCGACGAAGTCGCCGTGCGCGTAGCCCAGCATGGCCGGCAGCGCGGGGTTGGCCCGCACGAAGTGGTGGTCCTGGGCGATGAAGACCCCGTCGGCCACGGCGGCCATCAGGGTGCCCAGCTGCGAACCGTCAGCCTCCGGGCTGTCCGCGGTGTCGTCGGTCGGCGCCGATCGGCGCACGGGGTACTGCGGATCGGTCAATTCGGAAGGCCCCCTGAAACGGACCGCGCTGCGTGTGGCGCGGTGCCGGCATGCGGCGCGTGATTCTTCGTCGACGCGACGTGCCCGGAGCCCGCAGCATGCATGAATCGATCGGGCCGTGCAACGGCGCTTCCCGCGGCTCGGGCCGCATGCGGCGGCGGGCAACAATCTTGCGGTCGGGCGCTGCCCGCCGCCGATCATCCTCGCTGCCTGCTTTGCCGATGAACCCGACCCCGCCCGCCACCCCTGCCCCGACCTGCGCCGCGGCCGGCTCCACGGCCCGTGCCGCGGCCTGGATGGCCGGCTGGCTGTCGCTGATGGTCGTGATCGCGGTCGCCGGCCGCGAGGCCACGCGCGAGCTGGCGGTGTTCCAGGTGATGCTGATGCGTTCGCTGATCGGCCTCGTGATGCTCTATCCGCTGGTGCATGCCGCCGGCGGGCTGACGTCGATGAGGAGCGGCCGCCTCGTGCACCACGGCCTGCGCAACGCGGTGCACTATGCGGCGCAGTACGGCTGGTTCGTGGCGCTGACGCTGATCCCTCTGGCCCAGGTCGTCGCCATCGAGTTCACGATGCCGATCTGGACCGCGCTGCTGGCGGTGGCCTTCCTGGGGGAGCGCATGAACGCGTGGAAGGCGCTGGCGGTGCTGCTGGGGCTGGTGGGCGTCGGCATGATCGTGCGGCCCGCGGCCAGCGGCATCAGCCTGGGCCAGGCCATCGCGCTCGCCGCGGCGCTGGGCTTCGCGGTGTCGGTGACGATGACCAAGTCGTTGACGCGCACCGACAGCGCGGTGCAGATCATCTTCTGGATGCTGGTGGTGCAAAGCCTCATCGGCCTCGCGCCGGCCCTGGCGGTGTGGCGCTGGCCCTCGGCCACGGTGTGGGCCTGGGTGCTGCTGATCGCCTTCTGCGGCACCTTCTCGCACTACTGCATGACCCGGGCGATGCGCCATGCCGACGCTACCGTGGTGGTGCCGATGGACTTCCTGCGCGTGCCGCTGACGGCGCTGGCCGGCTGGCTGGTCTATGCCGAGCGCATCGACTTCTTCACCATCGTCGGCACCGCGCTGATCCTGGGCGGCAACCTGCTCAACCTGCGGCGATCGGTGCAAGGTCGGCCGCCGGCGGGCCGATGAAGGCGGACATGCGGCTGACGTCGCGCTCGAAGGCGGAGATCGTCACGTCGGACACGCTGGCATGCAGCAGCACCGTGCGCGCCACTTCGGAGCTGAGCGAGAACGCGCGCAGCAGGCCCACGCGCGCCTCGTCGGGCATCTGATCGAGCAAGGCCGTCACCAGCGCGTCGAGCGCCACCAGGCTGCCCTTCAGGTCGCAGATCCGCTCGGTGGCTTCTTGCAGGTTCTTCATCGGGCGCTCCGGAAAGAAAAAACCGCGGCAGCGGCCGCGGTTCTCAAAGGCTGGCCCCGAAGGGCACAGGAGGTGTTGCTTACACCACGGCGCGGATGTTCGCCGCTTGCGGGCCCTTTTGGCCCTGCGTCACTTCGAACTCGACGCGCTGGTTTTCGGCCAGGGTCTTGAAGCCCGTGCCCTTGATTTCGCTGAAGTGGGCAAAGAGGTCCTTGCCGCCGTTGTCAGGGGCGATGAAGCCGAAGCCCTTGCCTTCGTTGAACCACTTCACGGTACCGGTTTCGGTTGCCATATCGATCTTCCTTTCAAGTGCTGCGCGAGCACATGCTCACGCAGTGCAGAGACGCCAGAAATACACCTGATGGATCGACCGAACTGCCGGCGGGGAGCCGGCGGAGCAGAAGAGACCTACGAGAGACGGTCTGAGCATGCCTACAGGGGCGGATAGTACACGGGTCGCGCAGCCGGGCGGTTTTTCCGATCTGTCGGCACCAGGGTCTTTCTGGAAGTGGTCGCGTTGATAGCAAGTTAAAGACGCGTCATTTGCCGCGCCGCGCAGGTCCTTCAGCGCAGAGCCGCGCCCTCCGCGCCTGCTCCGTCGCACGCCGGGCCGCAGGGCGCCTCCCTGCGGCACGTCGATGGATTCCCGCGCTGGAGGGCGCTGGCCCGCCGTTCATGGCGCACGCGCGCCGGCCATGCGGGCGGCGAACCAGGCGGCCAGCGCGTCGAGCATCACCTTCACCCGGTGCGGCGTGAAGCGGGCGCTGGGCAGCACCGCGTACAGCGGCGCGGGTTCACCGTCGAAGCCCGGGAACAGCCGGCGCATCTCGCCGTCGCGCACCGGGTCGTGCAGGTCGATCTCGGACAGGTAGACCACGCCGCGGCCCTGGCGCGCCCACTGCAGCGCGACCGCGGCGTTGTCGCAGGCCAGGCGCCCGCGCACCGGCACGTCGATCGCGTCGGCGCACCCGCCGCGCGGCGTGAAGCGCCAGCGGTCGAGCTTGCGCCCGCGCAGTCGGCCGATGATGCAGTCCAGCTCCGCCAGCTCGGCAGGGTGCTGCGGCTCGCCGTGGCGCTCGATGAAGGCCGGGCTCGCGAAGGCCTGGCGGTGCGCCGGCGCCAGCAGCCGCGCGGCCAGGCTGGAATCGGGCAGCGGGCCGTTGCGCAGCGCCACGTCCACGCCGTCCTTCACCAGGTCCAGCCATGCGTCGCTGACCTGCAGGTCGATCTCCAGGCCGGGGTGGGCGGCGGCGAATTCGCCCAGCCAGCCCGCCAGGAGGCGCTGCGACATCGAGCTGGACGCGGTGACGTTGATGGTGCCGAGCAGCTCACCGCGGTCGCCGCGCACCTTGGCCTGGCCCTCGGCAACCAGGTCCAGCGCGCGCCGGGCGTGGTCGATCATCACCTCGCCTTCGGCGGTCGGGCGCACCGAGCGCGTCGTGCGGTCGAAGAGCCGCGCACCCAGCGCCGCTTCCAGGCGCTTCATCGCGGCGCTGACGGCGGCGGTAGACAGGCCGCAGCGCCGGCCGGCAGCGGTCAGGCTGCCGGTGTCGGCGGTGGCGAGCAGCACCCGCAGGTCGTCGAGATTGTCAAATGCCATCGAAGAGTCTTTTGACCCGAGGGCGCATTGTGAAGGGACGTTACCGCTCCTAGAGTGCGTCGCCATCCGCAGCCATTTCCAGCCTTCACCGATGCGACACGCCTTACCGCGCCTCCTGCCCGTCACCCTCGCCGCGCTGCTCGCGGCCTGCGCCAGCGCGCCGGCGGGCTTTCGCTACCAGGTGCCGGCCGACGAGCTGGCCCGCACCGACAAGTACATCGCCCCCGAGGCCGCCAGCGGCTACACCGAGAAGCCGGGCTGGGCGACGAAGCGCTACGCCGTCGCCGCGGCCAATCCGCTGGCCACCGACGCCGGGCACCAGGTGCTGAAGGCCGGCGGCTCGGCGATCGACGCCGCGATCGCGGTGCAGATGGTGCTGACGCTGGTCGAGCCGCAGTCCAGCGGCATCGGCGGCGGCGCTTTCGTGCTGCACTGGGACGGCCGCGCCGTGGCCGCCTTCGACGGCCGCGAGACGGCACCGGCCGCGGCCACGGAGAACCTGTTCCTGAAGGCCGACGGCAAGCCGATGGGCTTTCACGAGGGCGTGGTCGGCGGCCGCTCGGCGGGCACGCCGGGCACGCTGCTCGTGCTGCAGCTGGCGCACCAGAAGCACGGCAAGCTGCCGTGGGCGCAGCTGTTCCAGCCGGCGATCACGCTGGCCGAGCAGGGCTTCCGCGTCAGCCCGCGCCTGTTCACCCTGCTCAAGGGCGAGAAGTTCCTGAAGCAGGACCCGGCCGCGGCCGCCTACTTCTACCGGCCCGACGGTGAGCCGCACCCGGTGGGCACATTGCTGAGGAACCCCGAGCTGGCCGCCGTGCTGCGCGCGGTGGCGCAGGACGGACCGGATGCGTTCTACCGCGGCGCGGTCGCCCGGGACATCGTCGCCAAAGTACGCGGCCATGCCGGCAACCCGGGCGTGCTGAGCGAGGCGGACCTGGCGGCCTATCAGCCGAAGACGCGGGAGGCCCTGTGCACCGACTGGCAGCGCTTCCGCCTGTGCGGCTTCCCGCCGCCGTCGTCCGGTCACATCGCCATCCTGCAGATGCTCGGCATGCTCGAGCATGCGCCGGCCGCCGCCGCGCCGCTGGACAACGGCCTGCCGAGCGCGGACTTCCTGCACCGCTACACCGAGGCCGCGCGGCTGGCGTTCGCCGATCGGGCGATGTACCTGGGCGATCCCGACTTCGTGGCGCCGCCGGCCGGCGACTGGAAGAGCCTGATCGCGCCCGAGTACCTGAAGCAGCGTGCGGCGCTGATCGGCCCGCGGTCGATGAAGACGGCGCAGGCCGGCGTGCCGGGCGGCGCGAAGCTGGCGCAGGCGGCGATGCCCGAGCAGCCGGAGTACGGCACCTCGCACATCTCCATCGTCGACGGCGACGGCCGCGCGGTGGCGATGACGACCACCATCGAGGACCAGTTCGGCGCCCGCCAGATGGTGCGCGGCTTCCTGCTGAACAACGAGCTGACCGACTTCTCGTTCGCCCCGCAGGACGCGCTGGGCCGCCCGGTGGCCAACCGGGTGCAGCCGGGCAAGCGGCCGCGTTCCAGCATGAGCCCCACGCTGGTATTCGACAAAGCGAGCGGCCAGCTGGTGATGAGCGCCGGCTCGCCCGGCGGCGCGCTGATCATCCATTTCACTGCCAAGACGCTGCTGGGCACGCTGGCCTGGGGCCTCAACCCGCAGCAGGCGATCAACCTGCCCAACTTCGGCTCCACCAACGGGCCGACGCTGCTGGAGGACAAGCGCTTCCCCGCCGCGACGGTCGAGGCGCTGAAGGCGCGTGGCCACGAGCTGCGCGAAACCGCGATGACCAGCGGCCTGCAGGCCATCCAGCGCGTACCGGGCGGGCTGTTCGGCGGCGCCGATCCGCGGCGCGAAGGCGTGGTGGCGGGCGACTGACCCACGCTCTGCGCGGGGCCGGCACCCGCGTCCATCCCCCGGTTTGACGGGGCCGGCCGGCCGATGCTTGTCAGGCTCTGCCTTCACAATCCGGCCCCACGCAGCGGGAGGGGCGGGAATGAGAGGCGTGTGTCGGGTACTGGCCGGAGCGGCGGTGCTTCAAGCGGTGGTGTTGGGGTCGGCCCGGGCGGCACCGGACGAAGCTCGCGCACCGGGCGAACCGGCGCCCGCGGCGGCCACCGCCACCGCCGCAGCCATCGCCCACGGGCCGCAGGCCGGTCTGGTGGACCGGCTGGTCGACACGCTTGCCGATGCCTTCGTGCCCGCGCAGCCGGCGCTGGAAGGTGATGCGGCCGCACGCCGGCGCGAATTGCATGCCGCCGTGCGGCAGCAGCTGCAGGGGCCGGTGCTGGCGCTGGTGAACTCGGAGGCGGCCGATCGCATGCGCGATCCGCGCGCCGAGGCCGTGGCCGCCCGGGTGCTCGAGCGGGTGCAGGCGCTGCGCCGCACCGCGCCGCTGCGCTGGCCCGCCAGCGTACGGGAGGAGCGCTTCCGCCGCGCCTTCAGCGAGTCCGATGCGCAAGGGGCTTGCGCCGCGCCGCGCGGCGCGCCAGCGGAGTTGCCGCCGCTGCCCTTCATCACCGCCAGCGTCGACGCGCTGTTCAGCACCGCCCCGGCGCTGCGGCCGCCGCAGCCGGAGCTGAGCCTGCGCCTGGTTGACGCGGTGATCGAGGCGATGCAGCAGCCCGGCCGGGTCGAGCCGCCGTTCCCCGAGCAGGCGGTGTCGGCCCTGGGCGTGGGCCTGGGCACGGCGGGGGACGAGGGCTCCCGCCGCGCGCTGTGCGTGGTGTCGTTCTGGTGGGCGCAGCGCGCACTGGCCAAGCCGCTGGCGGACCGGCAGCAGGACATCGATGCCTATGTGCACGCGTCGGTGGTCGGGGCGCCGCAGGCCTGGCGCCCGCTGCCCGATGGGCTGGGCCAGGGCGCTGGCTGGCTGGTCGGCACGGCCCCGGCGCGCTGAAATCCGGCCGCCCGCGGCAGGTGTGGGCGTGGCGGGCGGCCTCAATCTGCCGGCGGATCGACCCGGAATTCGCCAACCAGCACGTTCTCGCCGGCACCGGCCAGGCGCAGCATCACCCGCTGTTCCCGTTCCGCGGCGGTGCCGAAGCCGGTGCTCAGCCGCAGCATCAGCGACGTGGCGGGCGCCAGCAGCTGCTGGCGGTGGCCGAAGAAGTGGGCGCGCACCGTGTAGACGCCGGGCTTTGGCAGGCGCAGCGCGAACTCCTCCGGACCGTAGCCGCCGGTGAAGTCGGCCGACATGCGGCCGCCCTGGCGGGTGCGGGACTGGCCGTAGAAGGCTTCCTGGCCATCGGGGTCGGTCACGTGCAGGTCGATGTCGGTGTTGTCGGCGTCCCAGCCGAGCACCACGCGCAGGCCCAGCGGCAGGTTCTTCAGCAGGCGTGGATCGATGCCGTCGGTGGCCACCGGCTGCCCCAGGCGGGCGGCCTTGGCCAGCAGCGCGTTCATCTCGGCCAGCGCGCTCAGGTCGATGTCGGCGAAGCGGCCGCTGCCGGCGTCCGGGTGCAGCGCGGTCTGCCACAGCTGCTGCACCGCCGGCTGCCAGCGGCCGGCATCGGCCAGCGCGAGGCCCAGGTCGCGGCTGGACTGCGGCTCGTGCGGGGCGATGGCCAGCACCTGCTCGAACACCGGCACCGCCAGGTCGGCACGCTGCGCCTGCAGCAGCCGGTAGCCCAGGATGCGCAGCAGCGCGCGGTTGTCCAGCGTTATCTCGGCCAGGTTGGACAGCACGCGCAGGCCCAGCGCCGGATCGTCCTGTGCGAAGAAGAGGTCGGCGGCATCGAGGAAGAAGGCCGGGCTCGTCAGCTGCCGGCCGCGCTCGTCCAGGTAGACGGCGTAGCGGTCGGCCGCCGTGGCTTCGCGCAAGCGCCGCGCCGGGGGCGTGTCGGCCCGCCAGGGCTTCAGCGCGATCGCCGCCGTGCCGGTGGCCTCGGCCTCGGCCGACGGTGCCGGGCCCGCGTCGCGCCGTTCGGCAGCGAGGGGCATGGCCACGTGCGCTGCCGCGGGGCGCGCTGCGGCGACCGGGGCGGCCGCGGGTGCCGGCGCGGCGGCGGGCGCCGGTGCGGGCGCTGGCAGCGGCGCGCCGGCCTTGCGCAGCGCCATCGTGGCCGCATCGGCGGCATCCGCGGTGCCTGCCCGCTCGCGCAGCTGCCCGATCGCGGCCACGCGGGGTGCGGCCGGCTCCTGGCGGACCGCGCGTTTCGGCGTGTCCTTCGGGAAGTCGGTGGCCCACCAGGTCTCGCGCTCGCGCCAGCGCCGCACCAGCTGTTCCACCCGCTGCTGCTGGCCGCGCTGCTGCTGCTGGTCCTGCTGCCGCGCCTGCGCGTGGTAGGCGGTGCGCAGCGGGCCGGCCGGCGGCTCGATGCGGTGGCGCAGATGGTCGGCCAGCGTCTCCAGCACGATCAGCGAGGTCTCCGAGGTCGCCAGGCCGAAGCGCTGGCCCAGCTGCTCGATCGCGCGGCGGTGCAGGTCGGGCCGGGCGGCCAGCATGTCCAGCTGCAGCATCGCCCAGCGCAGTGCGGCCAGCGGCGGGGTGGCGTCGTCACCGCGGTCCGCCCGGGACGGGCTGGTCCAGCGCACCCGCTGCACCTGGCGCCCGCCGCCGGGCAGCACGAAATGGGCTTCCAGCAGGCCTTGCGGCGCCGCGGCAATGCCGGCCACCGCGAGCCGGTCCGGCCCGGCGGGCGCTACGACCCATTGGCCGCCGTCGGCGCTGCGCAGCTCGGCCAGGCGCGGCACCTGGGTGCTGATGCGCTGCACCGCCTGGGCCACGCCCGCGGCCTGCAAGTCGATGACGGCACCGCCGTGCGCCTGCGCGGCGGGCCGCAGCGCCGCCGCATGGCTGCCGGGCGAGGACTGCAGCACGAAGGCGGGCATGCCGAAGCCCGGCGCCCGCGGCGTGCCGAAGGTCGACTGGCCATCGCTGAACACCAGTGCCAGGTCGGCGGCGCCGGCCGGCAGCCGCAGCGCGCCCAGCTGTGTCGCACCGTCGAAGGGCTCGCGCTGCAGCCTCTCCCGCAGCGCCGTCCAGCGGCCGCCGCGCACCTCGATGTCCACCGGTGCTTCCAGGCGGTCGCGCAGCAGGTAGAGGCGCACGCGCAGGTCGGGCCAACGCGCGAAAAGAGCGTCCAGCAGCGCGAACTCCGCCACCCGCTGGCGCAGGGCGCCGGAACCGGAGGCGTCCCACACCAGCGCCAGGCGCCGGGGCGCCGGCCGTGGCGCGCTGCGGCGCGGCAGCGGCAGCTCGGCATGCACGAAGTCCTGGCCGTCGAAGTGAGCGGCCGCGGCGCTGGCCGCGGCATCGGCCGGCAGCGTCAGCAGGACGGTGGCCGGCCGTTCCAGCGGCCGAGGCGGCAGGTGCACCAGCGCGCCCGCGCCGCCGCCGGCATCGCCGACCTGCAGCGCTCCCGCGGGCAGCCCCTGCGGCACCGCCTTCAGCGCCGCGGCCGGCACGCCGGCGAGGTGGACCGTGAGTTCCGCGCTGCCGACCGGGCCATCGAACCCGACCGGCAGCCGCAGCTGCCGCCGGTCCCGCCGTCCGTCCGCTGCCGGCTCGAGCGACTGCATGATGTCCAGCTGCACGGTGCGGCTGCCGCGCGGCGGCAGGGGATAGACGCGCAGCTTGTACTGGTTGCTCGCGGCCGCTTCCAGCAGGGCCGGATCGACGCGGCCGCGCACGATCTCCTCGAAGACCTGCAGGCCGCGGGCCTTGGCCACCGGCACCGCGCGCCGCAGCTCGCCATCGATGTCCAGCGCAAAGCCGGTGATGGCCTGGCCGTCTTGCAGCGGGAACTGCAGTTCGCCTTCCAGCACGCGCGGGTTCGGGTTGTGGAACTCCAGCGTCAGCCGCGTCATCACGGCCTGGCCGTGGATGGACAGCTGCTGGCGCAGGCGGGCCAGCTGGATCGGCGATTCGGCCTGCGGCGCGTGAAACCTTGGAGCGCCCGCCTGCGGCGACAGGATGGCCGGCCGCGCCGGCTCGGCGATCTGCAGCGGGGGCGCCAGCGCGGTCGCGGTCGTGCTGGCCGCGGCGGCCAGCGCGGCGAACAGCAGCGCGCGCAGGCCACGGCGGAGGTGGCGGTCAAACGGGGGCGGGTGCATCGCGGTCTCCGAAGGGCTGGGATTCCGCTTGCACGGCCGGTGCGATCGAATGGGGTTGGTGACGCGCGCTTCCGGCCGCCCGAGTCAGGGCGGTGCCAGCCGGCGGTAGGCGGCGTGGAAGGCGTCGAGCCGGGCGGGATCGAAGGCCACCACCATCTCCTTGAAGCGCTGCTGCATCGCATTGCGCTGCATCACGAACCAGCGGCCCGCCTGCTCGCGCAGGTCCACGAAGGCATCGTGCTCGATCGCGTAGACGATGGGGAAGCGGTCGAGCAGGAAGTCCAGGAAGTCGGGCAGGGCGATGCGGTGCAGTGCGTTCAGGCACCAGGCGTTCAGTTCGAGCTGCAGCACCGGCCGGTGCGCCTGGATGGTCTGCCAGCCGCCCTCGATCACGCGGCCTTCGTAACCTTCGACGTCGAGCTTGATGAAGTCCACCCGGGGCAGGCCCAGGCTGGGAAACAGGCCATCGAGCCGCCGCACGGGAATGGGCGCGCTGTCGCCCGGGCCTTGCACCGCATCGGCGACGAAGGCGCCGGAACGGTTGCGCTCGTTGTAGTTGATCAGCGTGTGCTTGTCCTCAGCGCCCAGCGCGATCGGCAGGCCCACGCAGTTGCCATGGCCCGAGCGCCCCAGGTTGTCCTGCCACAGCGCAAAGCTCTTCGGCGTGGGCTCGAAGGCGGTGACCTGCCGGGCCAGCTGCGCCAGCAGGATGCTGGTGCAGCCGATGTTCGCGCCCACGTCGAGCGCGGTGTCGCCGGGCCGGACCAGTTGCGAGAACAGCCGGGCCATGCGCGGCTCGAAGGCGTCCAGCCCCAGCCAGGAACGCAGCGCGTTGTTGGCGCGGTCGACGAGGCCGCGCCGGGCCTGCCGCAGGTAGAGATCGTCGATTCGGATGCCGTAGCGGCGTGCGCCGATGCGCAGGTTCACCAGGGTCGTTTCGTCCACTCGCTTGTCCTCCTGTGGAACCGCGTTGTTTCGACTGGCGAAATGCGGTTACACGGTGAGTGCGAAAAGCGAGGAATTCGGTTGCGGCGCCGGCACCGGCTGCCGCATGAAGGTGTGAGGGAATGCAACGGCCTGGGTCGCCGCCGCAGCCCCAGCGGTCCGGCGGGCATCGTCCAGCGCCCCCCGGCGGTGGCGTCCTGCCCGGCGGGCTGGCGCTCGACGTCGCCATGCCCCATTGGATGGAGGTGCGGCTCAGCGGCCGTGCCGTCATCCAATGGCTTGTTCGGCGGCGGGTCAGCGTCCCAGCGCCTTGCAGATCTCCAGCGTCAGCGCCGACTGGTTCAGCGCGTAGAAGTGGATGCCGGGCGCGCCGCCGGCGATCAGTCGTTCGCACAGCCGGGTGACCACCTCGATGCCGAAGGCCCGGATCGACGCGGCGTCGTCCATGAAGCCTTCCATCTTCAGCGCCACCCAGCGCGGGATCTCGATGCCGTCCCGCGCCGCGAACTGCGCCACCTTGGCGTAGTTGTGGATCGGCATGATGCCCGGGACGATGGGGACGGTGACCCCGAGCTTGCGCACCTCGTCGACGAAGTGGAAGTAGGCGTCCGGGTTGAAGAAGAACTGGGTGATCGCCGAATCGGCGCCGGCGGCGACCTTGTCGGCGAAGTGCTGCAGGTCGCGCCGGGCGTAGCGTTGCTCCGGGTGGTACTCGGGGTAGGCGGCGACCTCGATCGTCCAGTCCTTGCCCTGCGTCTCGCGGATGAAGCGGATCAGCTCCGCGGCATAGCGGAACTCACCCGCCACCGCAGTGCCGCTGGGCAGGTCGCCGCGCAGCGCCACCAGGCGGCGGATGCCTTGCGCGCGGTAGGTGGCGAGGATCTCGGCGATGCCCTCGCGCGTGGAGCCCACGCAGGACAGGTGCGGCGCGGCCTCGTGGCCGGCGGACGCGATGTCGCGCACGGTGGACAGCGTCTTCTCGCGCGTGGAGCCGCCGGCGCCGTAGGTGACGCTGAAGAACTCGGGCTTCAGCACCGAGAGCTCCTTCACCACCGTCTTCAGCTTTTCGCTGCCGACCGGGGTGTTCGGGGGAAAGAACTCGATGCTGAGTGGCAGCGTGGCTGCGGATGTCATCTCAACTCACTCCTCGGAGGCCGCGCGGGAATCGGCTGCGCCAGTTGCAGCGGCGGCTTCAGCGCGATGACCACGCCATAGCCGTCCGGATCCTGGAACAGCGCGCCGCAGCGCGACCAGTACGGGTTGTTCGGTGCCACCGGCGCGGCGCCGATGGCCGCCATGCGCTGCACCGCGGAGTGCAGTGCCGCCTCGTCGTCGACGTAGAGCACCAGCAGGTGCTCGTCGCTCGGCACCGGCGGCGCGGCATGGCCGCGCTGCACGATGAACTCGACCTGCCACGGCGGCGCATCGCTGCCGGCCAAGCCGAGCACGAGGCCGTCGAAGCCTTCGTGGTCGTCCCAGGCGGCGAGCACCGCGAGGCCCAGGCCGTCGACGTAGAAGCGGCGCAGCGGCGCGAGCGCATTGCTCGGCCGCGCGCTGCGCAGGCGGCTGTACATGGTGGCCGTTCTGGCCGCTTCAGTGGCCGCTCATCAATAGCGATAGGTGTCCGGCTTGTATGGGCCCTGCTTGGGCACGCCGATGTAGGCGGCCTGCTCGTCGGTCAGTTCGGTCAGCTGCGCGTTCAGCGTCTTCAGCTGCAGGCGCGCGACCTTCTCGTCGAGGTGCTTGGGCAGCACGTACACCTTGCCGATGTCGTACGAATCCGGGTGCGTGAACAGCTCGATCTGCGCGATCGTCTGGTTCGCGAAGCTCGAGGACATCACGTAGCTCGGGTGGCCGGTGCCGCAGCCCAGGTTCACCAGGCGGCCCTTGGCGAGCAGGATGATGCGCTTGCCGTCCGGAAAGATGACGTGGTCGACCTGAGGCTTGATCTCCTCCCACTGGTACTTCTCCAGCGAGGCGACCTGGATCTCGTTGTCGAAGTGGCCGATGTTGCACACGATGGCGTTGTGCTTCATCGCGACCATGTGGTCGTGGGTGATGACGTCCTTGTTGCCGGTGGTGGTGACGAAGATGTCGGCCTTGTCGGCGGCCCAGTCCATGGTCACCACGCGGTAGCCTTCCATTGCCGCCTGCAGCGCGTTGATGGGGTCGATTTCAGTCACCCACACCTGGGCCGACAGCGAACGCAGCGCCTGGGCCGAGCCCTTGCCCACGTCGCCATAGCCGCAGACCACGGCGATCTTGCCGGCGATCATCACGTCGGTGGCGCGCTTGATGCCGTCCACCAGCGACTCGCGGCAGCCGTAGAGGTTGTCGAACTTGCTCTTGGTGACCGAGTCGTTGACGTTGATGGCGCGGAAGGGCAGCGTGCCCTTGGCGCTCATCTCCTTCAGGCGGTGCACGCCGGTGGTGGTTTCCTCGGTCACGCCGATGATCTGCGCCGACTTGCGGGTGTACCAGGTCGGGTCTTCGGCCAGCTTGGCCTTGATGGCGGCGTAGAGGCAGGTTTCCTCTTCGCTCTTCGGGTCAGCCAGCACCGACGGATCCTTCTCGGCCTTCTTGCCCAGGATCATCAGCAGCGTGGCGTCGCCGCCATCGTCCAGGATCATGTTCGGGCCTTCGCCTTCCGAGCCCTTGGGGCCGAAGTCGAAGATGCGGTGCGTGAAGTCCCAGTACTCGGCCAGGGTCTCGCCCTTGTGCGCGAACACCGGGGTGCCGGTGGCCACCAGCGCCGCGGCGGCGTGGTCCTGCGTCGAGAAGATGTTGCACGAGGCCCAGCGCACCTGGGCGCCGAGTGCCTGCAGCGTCTCGACCAGCACGGCGGTCTGGATCGTCATGTGCAGGCTGCCGGTGATGCGCGCGCCCTTGAGCGGTTGCGCGGCGGCGTATTCCGAGCGGATGGCCATCAGCGCGGGCATCTCGCTCTCGGCGATGGTGATTTCCTTGCGGCCCCAGTCGGCCAGCGAGGCATCGGCGATGGAGAACTGGTCGTTGTGCAACGGCTTGAGGACAGCATTCATGGTTCAGCTCCTGGACTTGAAAGGGAGCCCGCGGGCGCGGCCATGAAGGGGAGAAACACCCACCCACGATCGACCTGCGGGTGAGCGCCGTTGCACGTGAACCGTTTCGAGCCTGGGGCCCCGTGCTGCTGCGCAGGCAACTCCTGCTGCAGTCAAGGTCGGGCGGCCTTGCAACGCTCCTCGAAACGAAGCGCGGATTCTACGCACGGCGCCACCCTGGGCGGCGCGGTGGCGCGTGTCAGATCTCGCGGATCTGGGCCAGCTCGGGGCCCAGCGTGTCGGACCAGCGGGCGAAGTAGGCGAAGAGCTGGGCGGCCTTGACCGTGGTGTTGTCGCGGCTCGAGAGCACCCGCTGCAGCAGCAGCTGTGTCGGCAGGTGCCCGGTGTGCAGCACCTGGTCTCCGCTTTGCGCCAGGCGGGCCCAGCAGCCGTCGGTGATGGGGGGAACGTTCATCTCGGCAACCTCACGAGCAACGTTTGTGTTCGTTGGTGGAATCTATCATTTTTATCGATAGTGGTGTTATTGGTGTGCGGGCTGGGGCGGATGCCGCGGCAATCGCCCACGTGGGAGACTGCCCCGATGACGCCCCCGGACGCCATGCCGCCGCCCAACGCCCAGACCGACGCCCAGCCTGACGCCCAGCCTGACGCCCAGCCTGACGCCCAGCCTGAGGCCCGAACCGGCTCCCGGACTGACGCCAGAACTGGCGCCCGGCCTGGCACGCGGCCAGACGGCCGGCCTGATGCCCGCCCCGAGGCTCAGCGCGTCGCTCTGCCCGATGCCCCGCTCGATCCCCACTCCGGTCCGCGGCCCGATCGCGGGCCCGATCCCGAGTCAGCTTCCCGGTTCCACGGTCGGCCGGATCGACAGCCGGGTACAGCGCCGGCACCCGCCCCGCCGGAAAGCGGCCCGCGCCTGCGGCCGCTGTCGGCCTTGCCGGCCGCGCAGCTGAGCCGCGTGCGTGGCTTGCTGACGGACATCGACGACACGCTGACCCGCGACGGTGCGATCGAGCCCGCCGCGCTCGCGGCCCTGCAGGCCCTGGACCGCGCCGGGGTGCCGGTGATCACGATCACCGGGCGGCCGGCCGGCTGGAGCGAGCCCTTCGCGCTGGCCTGGCCGGTGGCCGCGATCGTCGCGGAGAACGGCGGTGTGATGCTGCGGCGCGACCGGGCGTCCGGCGGCCTGCGGGTCGACTTCTCGACCGACGCCGCCACGCGCGACCTGCACGCCCGCCGCTTGCAGGCTTGCGCCGCCGCGGTGCTGGCGGAGGTCCCCGCCGCCCGCCTGGCGACCGACAGCGCCGGCCGCCTCACCGACATCGCCATCGACCACAGCGAACACCACCGGCTCGACGCCGCGCAGATCGCGCAGGTCGTCGCCGTGATGCAGCGGCATGGCCTGACCGCCACCGTGAGCTCGATCCACGTCAATGGCTGGCTGGGCCAGCACAGCAAGTGGACGGCGGCGCGCTGGGCGGTGGAGCAGGCCTTGGGCGTGGCCTTCGAGCCGGCCGACTGGCTCTTCGTCGGCGACTCGACCAACGACCAGCTGATGTTCGAGCGCATCCCGCTCTCGGTGGGGGTGGCGAACATCGAGCGCTTCCTGCCGCAGCTGACGGTGTTTCCCCGGTTCGTCTGCACCGGGGAACGCGGGGAGGGATTTGCCGAGGTGGCAAGGGCCGTGCTGTCCGCGCGCGGCCGGGCTTGACGCCTCGCCGCCCCGTCGGCGCGGTGCCGGGCGCCCGGCGCTCCGTGCTCCGTGCTCCGTGCTCCGTGCTCCGTGCTCCGTGCTCCGTGCTCCG
>CAMLJY010000052.1 GCA_946480465.1 uncultured Burkholderiales bacterium | reverse complement strand
TCCGCCTGCGCAGCGCGGTGTTCGAATTCCGCGGCCAGCGCTTCGAGGTCGCCTACTGAACCGGCGATAACGCCGATTTAGTACGGAATGTAGAGACGCTCGGCCGGCGCCCGCGCCAGCATGTCGCACAGCCGGCGCAGCGAGGCGATCGCTGCCTCGCGATCACCGGCCTCGATGCGGGAGACGGCGGCCTGCAGGCCTTCGTCGTCGTCGGCCTCGTGCAGACGGGCCAGCAGCTCGTCCAAGGCGCTGCGTTCGGCACGCGCCGCATGCCGTGATGGGGTGGGGAACGGGACAACCATGCCCGCATGCTAGGAAGTCCCGGCGGCCGGACCGAGTGACTTTTGCCACCCCGCCCCCCTCGATCACGCAGGAACCGCCGATCTGCGTGTCGGATTTACCCCGAGCAAAACCGCGCAAACCCGAAAAAGTCGCAGCTCAGCGGCATCTTGGCTTCGATGCGGCCGCGCGCGGCCGCCCACCCGCACCGGGGGTGCGCCGGGGTGCCCCGGGCGCAGCAGGCCCTGCCGGCGCCGCTCACCAGCGGTCTGACCGGATCTGCGGCAGCCACGCCCCGTCGCGCAGCAGGTAGACCGCGACCGCGGAATAACGCTGTTCGCCGTCGGCCCCGAAGCGCATCGATCCGGTGACCGGCGCCTGGCCGTCGAAGCTCGGGTTCTTCAGCCGCTCCAGCAGCTTGGCGCGGTCGGCACTGTCGTTGCGGGCGATGGCGTCGGCGACCAGGTAGACCGCGTCGTAGGCGTAGTGCGCGCCGTACACCGGCTCGCCCTTGTAGCGCTCGCGGAAACCCTGCAGGAAGGGCTTGCCGTTGGGGAACTCGCGCGCCTCGACGATGGGGCTGGTGGCGTAGATCGCCGCCACCTGGTTCGCCACCTTCGCGAGCTTGTCGGTCTTGATCGTGTCGCCGCCCAGGATGCGCAGCTTGCCCAGGCCGGCGGCGCTGGCCTGCTTGACCAGGGCCTCGACCTGGAAGTCGTTCAGCGTGGTCACCAGCACGTCGACGTTGGCCTTCTTCAACTCGCCGACGAAGCCGGCGAAGTCGGTCTGCTTGTCGTCGAAGGACTGGCGCAGCGCCACCTCGCGCTTCTGCTTCGTGATTTCGGCGGCCGCATCGTCGGCCAGGCCCTTGCCATAGGGCGTGCCGTCGTCGGCCACCGCGAAGCGCTGGGCGCCGGCCAGCTGGGCCGCGTACGAGCCCATGGCGCGGGCCTGCAGCGTGTCGTTGGCCACCAGGCGCAAGGTGGTCGGCAGGCCCATCTGCGTGTAGGCCGGCTTGGTGGAAATGGCCAGCTGCGGCACGCCTGCCTTGGCGTAGATCGGCGCCGCGGCCATGCTGACGCCCGAGTTCAGGTGCGCCAGCGCCACGGTGATGCCGGCATCCACCAGCTGCTGCGCCGCGGCCTCGCCGGCCTTGGCATCGGCCTTGTCGTCCGCCGTCACCAGTTCCAGCTTGGCGCGGCCCGAGGCCATGCGCACGCCGCCCTTGGCGTTGATCTCGTCGACGGCCATCCTGGCGCCGTTGACCATGTCCTGGCCCAGCGCGCCCAGGTTGCCCGACAGCGGCTGGCCGACGCCAATCTTCACGGTCGCGGGCTCGCGGCTGCAGCCGGCCACCAGCACCGCGGCGGCCACCGCGCAGGCCAACAACCCGGCCCGGCGGGCCAGTCCCCAGGATCCACGCATCGTCGACGTCATTTCGGTTCCCAATCGCCCAGCGCGGCACCGTCAGGGCGGGCCGGCCATCCCGGTGGCCCGCTCTCAGCCGCGGCGGGATTCTCGCGGCGCGCGCCGCGCGCTGTCTCGGGTGTTGCCCGCAGGCGGCGTCCATTCGGTGATCCTGCACGATGTAGTAGCGTGCGCACCGTGATTTCCTTAAGCGCCAGCCTGCCGAAACCGAGAGTCCATCGCCCGCTGCTGGGACTGGCCTGGCTGGTGGCCGCGGCGCTGCTGTGCATGCTGGCCTGGCAGCTCAGCCTGCAGCGCGCGAGCGAGGCGCTGCAGGCCAAGGCCGAGCGCCACGCGGCCGCGCTGGCCGCCGACTTGGGGCAAGCGCTGGAGAAGTACGAGACCCTGCCCTTCGTGATTTCGCTGCAGGCCGAGGTGCTGCAGGGGCTGCAGCAGCCGGGCGATGCCGCGCGCGTGCAGGCGCTGAACCAGTACCTGGCCGAGGTGCAGCAGCGGGCGCAGGTAGCGGCGGCCTACGTGGTCGACCAAGGCGGGCTGACCATCGCCGCCAGCAACTGGCGCGAGCCGCAGACCTTCGTCGGCAACAGCTACGCCTTCCGCCCCTATGCACGCGACGCGCTGGCCGGCGGCGTCGGCCGCTTCTACGGCATCGGCGCGACCACGGCGCAACCGGGTTATTTCCTCGCCCATCCGGTCTCCGACCCCGCGGCGCCGCACGGCCGGCCGCTGGGCGCCGTGGTGCTGAAGATCAGCCTCGACGGCTTCGAGCGCACCTGGGGTGCCAACGACGAGCCGGCCGCGCTGGTCGATGCCGCCGGGGTCCTCTTCCTCAGCAGCCAGCCCGGCTGGAAATACCGCAGCCTGCGCCCGCTGAGCGAAGCCGCCCGGCGCCGCATCGCCGAGACGCAGCAGTACGTGGGACAGGCCCTCGATCCGCTGCCGGCCGAGGCCGCGGCGCGCCGCACCGTGTCGCGGCCGGTGGGGCCGCTGGGCTGGCAGCTGATGCTCTTCATCGACGACGCGCCGGCGCGCCAGGCCGCGCGCGGCAGCGCCTGGGGCACCGCGCTGCTGGTGCTGGCCGCGGCCCTGGGCGCCTGGGCCTGGTCGCAGCGACGCGCCCATGCGCGCAGCCTGGACGCCGCGCGTCAGGCGCTGACCGAGGCCTCGACGCTGCTGGAGCAGCGCATCGCCGACCGCACCGCCGAGCTGGTACGCGCCAACCGCGACCTGGCCGAGCGTTACGCCGAGCTGCAGCAGGCCGAGGGCCTGCTGCGCCGCACGCAGGACGAGCTGGTGCAGGCCGGCAAGCTGGGCATGCTGGGCCAGATGGCCGCCGGCATGACGCACGAGCTGAACCAGCCGCTGACCGCGGTGAAGGCCTTCGCCGACAACGCGGTCGCCTTCCTCGACCAGGACGACGTGCCCAGCGTGCGCGAGAACCTGCGCCACATCAGCGATGCCTGCAGCCGCATGGGGCGGCTGATCGGCCAGCTGAAAGGCTTCGCGCGGCGCAGCGGCGGCGCGGCGGACGAAGGCGTCGGCCCGGTGGACCTGGCGCAGTCCATCCGCAATGCCGCGCTGCTGCTGGAGGCCGACTACCGCCAGCACGGGGCGACGCTCACGATCACCGCCGTGCCCAGCGCACCGGTGACCGGCGACGCGGTGCGCATCGAGCAGGTGCTGGTGAACCTGCTGAAGAACGCGCTCGACGCGGTGGCCGGCTGCGACGAGCGGCGGGTGCACCTGGCGCTGTCGCTGGACGATGGCGCGGGCGGCGCGCCGGAGGCGGTCGTCACCATCACCGACACCGGCCCCGGCATCGCGCCCCAGGCGCGCGGGCGGCTGTTCGAACCCTTCTTCACCACCAAGCCTTCGGGCCAGGGCCTGGGGCTGGGCCTGGCGATCTCGTCGTCCATCGTGCAGGCCATGGGCGGCCGGCTCGAAGCGGCCGACGCCGCCGGCGGCGCGCAGTTCACCCTGCGCCTGCCGCTGCTCGCTGCCCGCGATGCCTTGCAGGAATCGACATGACCACCGTTCTTCTGGTCGAGGATGAAGCCAGCGTGCGGCTGGCGACCACGCAGTCGCTGAAGCTGGCGCGCCTGGCGGTGGACGCGGTGGCGACGATGGAAGAGGCGTTGGACGTGCTAACGCCGGATTACGATGGCATCGTCGTCACCGACGTGCGCCTGCCCGGCCGCTCCGGACTGGACCTGCTGCAGCAGGCGATGCAGCTGGACCGCGAGCTGCCGGTGATCCTGGTCACCGGCCATGGCGACGTCGCGATGGCGGTGCAGGCGATGCGCGACGGCGCCTACGACTTCGTCGAGAAACCCTTCAGCGCCGAGCACCTGGTGGCGGTGGTGCGGCGCGCGCTGGACAAGCGCCGCCTGGTGCTGGAGAACCGCCGCCTGCGCGCGGCGGTGGATGCCGGCGGCGAGGCGGTGCACCCGCTGCTGGGCGAATCGGCGGCGATGCAGCGGCTGCGCCAGTTCGTCGCCACCATCGGCCCCACCGGCGCCGACGTGCTGATCAACGGCGAGACCGGCACCGGCAAGGAAGTGCTCGCGCGTGCGCTGCATGCGGCCGGCAGCGGCCGCACGGCGAACGGCGGCAACGGCCCCTTCGTCGCGATCAACTGCGCGGCGCTGCCCGAGACGATGTTCGAAAGCGAGATGTTCGGCCACGAGGCCGGCGCCTTCACCGGCGCGCAGAAGCGCCGCATCGGCAAGTTCGAGTTCGCGCGCGGCGGCACCGTCTTCCTGGACGAGCTGGAATCGATGCCGCTCACTTTGCAGGCCAAGCTGCTGCGCGTGCTGCAGGAACGCGTGGTCGAGCGCCTGGGCGGCAATGCCTCGGTGCCGGTGGATTGCCGCGTGGTGTGCGCCAGCAAGGCCGACCTGGCGGCGCTGTCGGCCGCGGGCAGCTTCCGCGCCGACCTGTACTACCGCATCGCCACCGTCTCGGTCGACCTGCCGCCGCTGCGCGCGCACGCGGAAGACATCCCGCTGCTGCTCGCGCATTTCGTGCGGCAGGCCTGCCGCCGCTACCAGCGCCCGGTGCCGGACTGGACGGCCCAGCAGCTGGCCGACTGGTCGGGCCGGCCCTGGCCCGGCAACGTGCGCGAGCTGAAAGGCTTCGCCGAGCGCCTGGTGCTGGGCGTGGGCGAGGCCCCGCCGGCCGGCGATGCGGAGCCGCTGCCGCTGCCCAGGCGCCTGGAACTGGTCGAGAAGAAGTGGCTGCGCGAAGCGCTGGCCGCCGCCGACGGCCAGGTGGCGCTCGCCGCCGAGCGCCTGGGCATCCCGAAGAAGACGCTCTACGACAAGCTCAAGCGCTACGAGATCGGCGGGGCCTGAAGCCGACGATCGGGGGGCTGGTACCGGAGGGCGCAGCCCGAAGGTACCCCGGTGACCTGCGCCCGGCCTTCTCCGGAGTCACGCGCCCGCCGGCGGTTTCACTGCCACGAAACATGACGCCTCGAACATACGCATCCGCCTTGGATGCGTACTTTTCGCGCCAGGGCGTCAACGTTTCGCGCAGAGATTTCCGCATGCACGCTTCCACGAGGCCGGCCCGTCCAACGGACAGGCCCATCGAACTCGATCGCGCCCTGCTCAAGGAGCTGGCCCGCCCGGCGCCCGCCCGCCTGCTGCTTCAAACCGCCTTTGAATGGTCATGCATCGTGGCGCTGATCCTGGCGGCGGTCAGCGTCTCGCACCCGGCCTTCAGCGTCGCCTGCATGCTGCTGATCGCCACCCGCCAGCATGCGCTGCTGACCTTGATGCACGAGTACGCGCACCACCAGCTGAGCCGCCGGCGCGCGGGGATCAACGACCTGGTCGGCGACGTCTTCACCGCCCTGCCCTTCTTCATCACCGTGCACGGCTTCCGCCGCAACCACCTGGCCCACCACCGGCACGTGTGCACGGACCAGGATCCCAACTGGGTGTCGTCGCTGAAGAAGCCGAGGTTCCGCTTTCCGAAGACGCGCCGGCAGTTCGCCATCGAAGTGCTCAAGCACGGCCTGGGCCGCTACACGCTGGGCGAGCTGAAGGGCTACACCGTGGATGCCGGCCTGTCGACCGGGCTGCCGCGCGCCGCGCGCGTTCGCGCCGCCGCCTTCGCCATCACCCTGGCCGCGGCGGCCACGTACTTCGGGCTTTGGGACATCCTGTTGCTCTACTGGATCGCGCCGCTCGCGACCTTCCTGATGGCGATTCTCTACGTGAGGGACGTCGCCGAGCACTTCGGCATGCCCGCGCCGGGGCATGAACGCTCACGAACGGTCATGGCCGGGTGGCTCGAGCGCCTCCTGTTCGCGCAGAACGGCGTCAACTTCCACGCCGAGCACCACCTGTTCCCGTCCGTGCCGTTCTTCAGGCTTCGCCGCTTGCACCAGGCCCTGATGCAATGCAGCGGATACCGCGGCAAGGCCGTCATCACGCACGGGTACCTGGGCGGACTGTTCGCCGAAGCCGCGGCCGAGGCAGCGGCGGACGCGGGCTCCTAGACCGGCTCCCGGACCGGCTCCTGGACCAGCCCTGCGGCCCACCGTGGGACCGCGCCAGCAGGCTCCGCGCCCGGGACGGGGCCCCGATCAGCTGCGCCGCTTGCGCGGCGCTGACGCCTTCTTCGCGGCTGCCGGCGCGGGGGCCGCCGCGACGGCGGCACTGCCGCCCAGCAGCGAAGCGCCCTCGATGCCGGCGAAGAGCTTGGCCGCCTTCACCTTGATCTCCAGCAGCTCGTCGGCGCTGACCGAGTGGCGGCCGGTCGTGCGGTCGACGTGGATGCTGAACTCCACGTCCTTGCCGGCGTGGGACAGCAGGCCGCTGGTGAACTCGTAGTCCTCATGCTCCATCGGCTGGCCTTCGACCTTGGGGTCGTAGTCCTCGTACTCGATGCGGCCGATCTCGCCGCTGGCCAGGTCCAGCAGTCCGGTGGCGGTGATGACCTCGTCGGTCAGCTCGCTGTGAATCGTGATCGGCAGCTTCAGGTCCACGGCGGGGCACCTCGGGGCAAGGGTCGGAAAGGGGGGCGGATTCTGGCATGCGCACAGGCCGCCGCCCCGTCATGCCGTGCCGGCAGTCGCCGTGCCCGGCGCCGAGCGGATCGCCGCCTGCCGCCGCTCCAGCTCCTGGCGCAGCTCCTTGCGCAGCCGGGCGGCCTGGTGGCGGCGGCGCTCGTCGTCGGTCTGCGGCACGAAGGGCGGCACCGGCACCGGCTTGCGGTCGTCGCCCACCGCCACCATCGTGAAGAAGCAGCTGTTGGCATGGCGCGCGGTGCGGGCGGCGATGTTCTCGGCCATCACCTTGATGCCCACCTCCATCGACGAGGTGCCGGTGTGGTTGACCGAGGCCAGGAAGCTCACCAGCTCGCCGACGTGGATGGGCTCGCGGAACATCACCTGGTCCACCGACAGCGTGACCACGTAGCGCCCGGCGTAGCGGCTGGCGCAGGCATAGGCCACCTGGTCAAGCAGCTTGAGGATGGTGCCGCCGTGCACGTTCCCGGCGAAGTTGGCCATGTCCGGCGTCATCAGCACGGTCATCGACAGCTGGTGGTTCGGCATCGGCATGGCGGCTCTTTCCCTCGGACGAAGAAGGGGCGGCACGGCCGCCCGGGCATCAGCGCGCGTTCATTCGAGCTTCAGCTTCTGCTGCTCGACGACGCGCTTGTAGACCTCGAATTCTGCGCGCGTCTGCTCGGCGAACTGCTCCGGCGTGTTGGCGACGATCAGCGAGCCGGTGTCCTCGATGCGCTTCTTCACGTCGGCGTTCTGCAGGGTCTGCTTCACCGCCGCCGACACCTTGGCCACCACGTCCTTCGGCAGGTTCTTCGGCCCGTGCACGCCGTAGTAGGCCATGCGGTTCACCTGCTCCAGGCCCAGCTCCTTGAAGGTCGGCACGTTGGGCAGCATCGGCAGCCGCTGCGGCGCCGCCACGGCCAGCGCCACCAGGCGGCCGTCCTTGATGAAGGGCAGTGCCGAGGGCAGGTTGTCGAAGATGATGGGCACCTGGCCCGCCACCGCGTCGTTCAGCGCCGGGCCGGCGCCGCGGTACGGGATGTGGGTGACGAAGGTGTTGGTCAGCGACTTGAACAGCTCCATCTGCAGGTGGCCGATGCCGCCCGTGCCCGAGCTGGCGTAGGTGTGCCTGCCCGGCGCGGCCTTCACCACGGCCATGAAGGCCTTGAAGTCCTTGGGACCGAAGGACGGGTTCACCGCCAGCACGTTGGGCGTGGCGGCGATGTTGATGATCGAGGTGAAATCGGTCAGCGGGTTGTACGGCGCCTTCGGGTTGATCGCCGGCACCGAGGCCGTCGTCGACACGGTGGCGATGCCCAGCGTGTAGCCGTCCGGCGCGGACTTGGCGATCTCGCTGGCGCCCAACAGGCCACCGGCGCCGCCGCGGTTCTCCACGATCATGGTCTGGCCCAGCGCCGGCTGGATCTGCTGCGCGACGACGCGGGCGATGATGTCCGTGGTGCCGCCCGGCGCGAAAGGCACGATCACCTTGACCGGCTTGTCGGGGTAGGCGAAGGCAGCCGCGGGGGCGGCCAGCGCGGCCAGCGCCAGCAGGCCGAGCGAAGTGCTGCGTTGCGTGAAGTGACGGCGGTTCATTCGAGTCTCCTGGATACGCGCCCGGGACGGGATGTGCCCGGGCTGCAGGCACGCCGTTAGCAGCGACCGTGCCAGTGGGCGCACCCACCCGGCCGCGCCCTGCCGCACGAGTGAAGCACCTGGCCCCCGCGGCCGCCGCCGCCGCCGCGCGCGTGCGGCCGGCCGGAACGGCGGAGCGCCCCCGTGCGGATCGCCGGAATCGGCCGCACCGCGCGCCCGCTCCCGTTTCATCCTGAAGCACGCATGTCACCCCCGTGCCACCCCGCGGTGGCGTGCCCACGACGGGCCGGCCGCCCAGAATCCAGCCGCCCCATGCCGGTCCTTGGAAGCCTGAATGCCGATCCATGCGTCCCCGACGAGCCGCCGCCGGTGCAGCGCCGCTCTCGCCCCGCCGGCCGCCGCCACGATCGCGGCCTTCGCCGATATCACAGCCTTCACCGCCTTCCCCCTGGGGGCCACCCGCCCCGGCAACGCCTTCGGGGCGTGCTGCATGCGTGACGGCCAATCCGGGACCTAACGCGTAAAGAGCGCATGCCATGAACAACGCGCGACGGCGGCTGCTGCGCCGCGGCCTGTTCCTGGGCACGGGCCGCAGCGGGTTGCTGGCCTGCCTGGCCGCGCTGTCCGGCTGCGGCGGCGATGCCGATGCGGATGCGGACCTCGCCGCCCGCTTCGACGGCAGCACCGCCGCACCCGCGGCGGACAGCATCAACCACCCCGCGGCCGATGCCGGCGTGCCGCGCCGGCGCGCCCCGCCGCCGCCGCCGGGCGCCATCGACCCGCGCGCCGCGCCCTACAACGCCCGTGGCGACGGCATCGCCGACGACACCGCCGCGCTGCAGGCCGCGATCGACAGCGGCCGGCCGGTGTTCCTGCGCGCCGGCACCTACGCCGTCACCCGCCTGCACCTGCGCGCCGGGCTGCTGCTGCAGGGCGATGGCCAGGCCACGCTGGCGCAGCGCGGCGGCGGCTCGATGCTGCAGGCCCTCTCCGCCGGCCCGGGACAGACGCTGGACGGCATCACGCTGCAGGACCTGACCCTGCTCGGCCAGGTGGAAACGCTGGGCTTTGCCGAACGCGTGCACCTGGTGGACCTGCGCGGCGTGCGCAACGCCAGGCTGCAGCGCTGCGTGCTGCGCGGCTTCCGCGGCGACGGGCTGTACCTGGGTGGCCAGGCCGGCGACGGCACGGCCCGCCACAACGGCAACGTGCTGGTCATCGAGAACGAGTTCGACGGCGTCAACAGCGACAACCGCAACGGCATCAGCGTGATCGACGGCGACGGCATCGTCATCCAGCGCAACCTGTTCCAGCGCTGCACGCGGCCGAACATGCCGGGCGCGATCGACGTCGAGCCGGACAACCAGCCCTTCCACGTCGTGCGCAACATCTTCATCGGCAGCAACCGGCTGCGCGAGATCGGCGGCAACGTCGGCGCCATCGCCATCAGGCCCGGGCACCAGCGCCGCGACGCCGAGCCCTCGAAGTTCCTGGTCACGCACAACCTGGTCGAAGGCTGCCGGGCCTTCGGCGTCGCGTTCGTGTGTGCGTCCGACGGTGGGGCGGGCAGCGGGCCGGACAGCGGCTCAGACGGCGCGGATGGCCACCCGGGCGGCGCGCCGGGTCACGCCTTGCGGGTGCGCGGCAACACCATCGTCGATGCGCGGCGCGGCGTCGGCCTGACCGGCGTGGCCGGCGCGGTGGTCGAGAACAACCGCATCAGCGACCGCGAAGGCTCGATGGTCGGCCACGTCGAATCCGACCAGCGCGCCGACGACGTGACGGTGCGTGGCAACCACTTCGAACGCTGCGGCAGCGGCGGCGGCGCGGGCTTCAGCGTGCACCACGCGCGCCGCCTGCTGCTGCAGGACAACCATTTCGACGACTGCGGCCACGGCGGGCCGGGGGCCTGCGCGCTGGACTTCCGTGCCGGCACCTCCGACTGGGTGGCGCTGGTGGGCAACCGTTTCAGCTCGGCCAGCGGGCGCACCCGCGTCGCGATCCAGCGTGAAGCCCGCCACCACTGGACACCGGCGCACAACCGCTTCAGTGCGAATGAGCTGAATGGATTGCCGAACCGTTTCGAGTGGGGGTGAGCAGGCGCGCACGACGTGCGGACGCGGCAGCTCGGAGAATGACTTACAAAAAACGCGGCCAAGAACGACACGCGGCGGCGGCTGAAGCCGCTGCGCGCCTGGATCCCGGACCGCGCCAGGAAGCAGATGGCGGGCCAGCCGGGCCGCTCTGCCAGCCCGCGGGCTGCGGTGATGCCACCGCCTGATTCAACAGCAGCCCCGCAACGCGGGGCGTCTTGCCGGGCTTATCGCACCGGGCAACTCAGGTTCAAAGACAGGCGCCGATAAGTCGCGATTCCGCCAGGTCCGGAAGGCGGAGGCGGCAAGGCCTTCTGTAGGGCAAACGAGCCACATCCGCTGGCAATCCAATTGGTGGCCTCAGCCACCGAGATTCCCGGTTTCGCAGCTTTGAGGGCCGCGTACACGCCAGAGATCTGCGGTGCGGCAAACGAAGTTCCGACGGCTCCCACAATCTGAGTGTTGTGTGCGATGCCGGCGGTTTCCACGACCGAATAGTTGGCGTAGGTCAGGTCGCTGGAACCCGCGGGCGCGAGAAAGATGGGCCCAGTGAATTTCGATGGATCACCGTAGTTCCACTTGGCGTCCGTCGGGGGGAGATATTTGGGGTCCGTCGGCGGGAGCTCGGGTCGCGTGTCATTTCGCACACCGGACACCTTGGTGACCCCGGAGATGCACGCCGGCCAGGCCAGTTTGTGCGCGGGCCCGTCGTTTCCGGCCGCCGCCACGACAGGCACGCCGCGGGACAGCAGGTCGTGCACCGCGCTCGTGACGCCGGGATGGGCGCTGTCGCAATTCTCCGGGTAGGCACCTCCCCCCAGGCTCATGTTGACCACGTAAGGGTTGTTGTTCGTGCCCGAGAAAGTCATGGACCTCACAGCCTCCAGCGCGGCCTGGACGTCGTCCCTGAATGCATCCGCTCCGGCGGACTGGGTCCAGGAAAACACCTGAATCGACATCAGGTTCGCACCGATCGCCACCCCCTGCAAGTCGACCGACGAGGTCTTGGTCCCCGCCGCAATGGCGGCCGCTTTCGTACCGTGGTTGCAGTTGGCTGTGGCGCTGCAGGCTGCCATGTTGGGGGGAAGCCCGGAGTCCCGAAGAAACAGCGGACTGTCAAATTTCGCGTTCTGGCTGGGACAGATCGAAAAGTAATTCCCACTGTTGCTGCCGAAACAACCCTCCCGGGTCACCTTGCTCAGGCCACCCCACGCGGGCACCTTGAACATATCGTGGCTCTTGAGAATGCCGCTGTCCATCATCACGATGGTCTGGCCATTCGCGCGGTAACCCGCATCCCAGGCCGCCCGCGCGTTGATCAGCCCCATGGCCTGGTTCAGCAACGGCGCCGCCACCGGCCGGTTGAGTTGCACCGCCAGTACCCGCGGATCAGACAGCTGGAACAGCCTTTCAAGCGCGGTCTGGTTCAGGCGAACGCCGATGGTGCCCAGGCCAATACCGTTCTTCACGTCATCCAGCGCCTTGGCCGCACCCGCGGCCGAGAGGATCTCGGCAAATGCCTTGCGGTGCGCCGCCTCCTGGGCAGCCCAGGCCTGCGCCGACATGTAGCCTGAGCGCGGAGAGAACGATTCCGACCCGCGCAGGCTGATCGAGACCTCGGCGCTGCCCTCGCGCTGCGCCGTGGCCAGCGCTTCGGGGTCCCATTCCGCCTTGCGGCGGTCCTTGTGTCCAGCGAGCCGGATGGCGCGGATGCCCAGGTGCTCCTTCAAGCCCAGGAAGGCCTCCAGGTCCACGCTCATGCGCAGCTTCGGGGCGGCACCCTTGCCGTTGACCAGGCTGGAGTCGACCCCATGGATGCCCTTGGCGAACGGCTCGGCCATCAGCGCTTTCACCGCCGCAGCCGCCTGCGCCGGCAGCTGGGGCCTCGGCCGAAACCGGGTCTGCGCTTCGGCGTCGATCTCGTAGTCCGCCGAATGGACGTTCAGCACCACGTCCACCTCCACCCGGCCGCGCTGCTGCAGCGCGGCCTCCACCTCATCCAGGCTGCCGTCCAGGGTGTTGACCACGATCCGCTGGGCGGCGGCGACGTCCCGGCTGACGGTGAGGGCCCGAGGGTTCGCTCGCAGCATCTCGAGGCCCGCGGGCGTGACGTAGAACCGGGCCTGGCCAAGGCCGTTGCTCCAGTGGCCGGCGTCGAGGGCCTGGCCGCCCAGCTCGGCGCGCAGCCGCCCGGCCTTGGCCACCGACTCGGCACGCTTGGCCGGCGTCTGGTCACGGATCGCCTGCAGCGGCACCGCGTCTTCGAGCTGGACCAGCACGCTCACCACGCCCTTGGTTCGCGCCTCGTTCATCAGTTGATCGAACTCGGCCGGATCGACGGCGGCTGCCGACGCTGCGCTCACGGCGCCCAGCAGCAACGCGCCCACGCTGGCATGGGCCCAACCCGATCGGGTCGTCCGTCCATGGGCTTGCACTTGCGGCATCAGGCTGGCCTGAAAGCGATTGAATCTTGGTGTTACAGGAGCGCGCACAGATAACCTAGTAGTTGAACGTCCCTCCAGTATGCAGCGGGCACCCATGCCGCCCGGGCAATCGGCCATGGCCCGTCCTCCTCACTCTTGCGGATGATGCGCGTCCCCGCAACGGCACCGCGACGTGAGTCCGCGTTCCTCCGTTCTTCGCATGCAAGCTGGGCCGCCCGCCCCAGCAGGCGCGGTGATCAGGCACGGTGGGAAACGGGATGGCCGCCAACCCCGGCGCGCGTCAGCCTTCGCGCTGCTCGACCACCTCGGTCACCATCCCCCAACGGCGGAACTCCGGCTCGAACTCCGCCAGCGTCACCAGCCCCACGCACGGCGCCGCGCCCGGCGGGGCCACCTCACCGCGTGCCAGGCGGCGCGCCAGGATCACCGCGGCCATGCAGGGCACCTCGGGGCCGTGGCCATGGTCGGCGGTCAGGTGCCAGCTGCGCCGCAGCCGGCGCCCCTGCGCGTCGCGGCCGCTCACTTCGACCGTCATGCCGCCGCGCTCGCTGCCGAAGCGGTCGAGCCGCGCCGCCGCCCAGTGCAGCAACGCGGCCAGCCGCTCCGGGCGCTGCAGCAGGCCGATGCGGCGCAGCGCCGCGAGCAGCGCGAAGCCGCGCTGCGCCACCGACAGTTCCAGCGCGGCGCGAAACATCACGCTGCGAACGCCGGGGTACTGCAGCGGAAGCAGCTCCAGGTCGGGCACGTCGCACAGCGCGCCCAGCCGCGGCAGCATGCGCGCAAAGTGCACGGCCACGGGGCCGGCCCAGCCGTGGCGGTCGGCCCAGCGGCCGTCCTGCCAGACGCGGATCGGCTCGCCGCAGTAGCCCAGCACCGCGGCCACGGTGGCCACGCCGCGCGGCACGGTCTGCGCCGGCGCCACGCAGCTGTCGATGGTGTCGATGCGCTGCCAGCCGGCGCACAGGTGCTCGATCACCGCGGTGGACAGCCCGGGCAGCGTGCTGGCGCCGGTGATGGCGCAGCGGCCGGCGGCGCGGAAGCGCGCGTCGAGCGCGGACGCGAAATCGCAGACGAAGCGCCGGCCGTCGGCCAGGTCGATGTAGTGCGCGCCGGCGGCGGCCGCGGCCTCCGCCACGCGCCAGTCCTGCTGCTGGAACGGGCCCGCGGTGTGGATGACCAGGCCGATGCGTTCGGCCTGCAGGCGGCGCGCCAGCTCGGGCGACTGCGCGTCGACGACGAAGGGCATCGCGTCCACCTGCTGCGCCAGCGCGCCGGCGCGCGTGCGGTCGCGGCCGCCGACCCACAGGTGGATGCTGGGGTCGCCCGCCAGCGCACGCACGATGCGGGCCCCGAACTGCCCGTAGCCGCCCAGCACCAGCGTCCTCACCGGAGTAGCCTCCGCAGCGCGCGGCGGCACCGTACTGCTGTTGGAATGACCGGCCTTCCTGCCAAGCCTGGCTGCTGCATCAAACCGGCATTATGTGGACCGGGCGTCCCGGCGCGGTGATGCAACGCACGGTCGCCAGCGATGTTTCAAGCATTGCAAGGCCGGCGTCATGAACAAAATCTGCCGTTCGCGCATGTTTCCTAGATTGGCGCCCAGCGTCGGGGCCTTGTGGCCTCCGGCGCCCGCGGGTGGGCGAGGTGGCCGCAGGGCCGCCGCGCCCACCCAGATCAGGCCCCCGGGGCGACGGCGGCCGCATGAGTCAATGAAGGGCCATTCCCGAATTGACTCACCCCCTCGGGGGCGGCGGCAGGCTGGCGCCGCCTTGGGGGCACTTACACGACTGGTGGCCACAAACCATGAGACGAGACACCCCCCCGCGCAGCAGGACGCTGCTCTCCCGGGCCGCCGCGGCGGCTCTCCTGAGCGCCTTGCCGGCGGTCCACGCGAGCGACAACACGCCCGCGGCCCCCGCCACGCCGGCCGCGCCCGCGGCCACCCCGGCGGCAGCCGCCGCCCCCGGCGCCGCGGCCTCCGCGCCGCAGGTGGTGCAGGCCCCCGCGCCGGCGCCCGCCCCCGCGCCGGCAGCTCCCGCCGCGGCGGCTCCTGCACCGGCTCCTGCACCGGCGCCCGCCCCGGCCCCCGCGCCCGCAGACAAGGCCAAGGGCACCGAGAGCAACGCGGCCGAGACCGTCATCGTCACCGGCACCGCGCGCCGCGAGGGCCTGCGCAAGCTCGAGGCCAGCTTCTCGATCACGACGGCCGATGAGGAGCAGATCAAGCAGGCCGCGCCGGCGTCGACCGCCGACCTGCTGAAGATCGTGCCCGGCGTGTTCGTCGAGACCACCGGCGGCCAGTCCGGCGCCAACATGCGGGTGCGCGGCTTCCCCACCCCGGGCGACGGCCCCTACTCCACCTTCCAGCTCAACGGCGTGCCGCTGTACGGCCAGCCGACGCTCTCGTTCTTCGAGCACTCGCAGCTGTTCCGCCTGGACGACACCATCGAGCGCGTCGAAGTGCTGCGCGGCGGCCCGAGCCCGATCTTCGGCAGCGGCCAGCCCGGCGTCACCGTCAACTTCATCCAGAAGAAGGGCGGCTTCGAGCCCGAGGGCGGCGTGCGCGTGACCACCGGCACCGGCAACCTGCGCCGCATCGACGGCATCTTCAGCGCGCCGCTGGGCGAGAAGTGGACCGCGATGGTGGGCGGCTTCTACCGCACCTCGTCGGGCATCCGCGACACCGAGTTCCCCGCTGACCGCGGCGGCCAGTTCAGCGGCGTGCTGACGCGCAAGCTCGACGACGGCTCCTTCAGCGTCTACGCCCGTTCGCTGAACGACAAGAACGCCTTCTACACCGCGATCCCGGTCATCGGCAGCGCCGACGGCAAGAGCGTCAGCAGCTTCCCCGGCTTCGATGCGCTCACCGCGTACTACTACGGCAACGAGCTGCGCCACGTCACGCTCGAAGGCGGCCGTGCCACCGGCCGCATGCGCGCCGACGGCACGCCCGAGATCATGCGCGAGACGCGCACCCGCGACTTCGCCGAGGGCCGCGGCGCCAACATCACCAGCTTCGGCGCCAACCTGGACACCAAGCTCGGCAAGTGGTCGCTGTCGAACAAGCTGGGCTACATGTCCGGCAGCGTACCCACCTACGCGCTCTTCTCCGGGGCCAACCCGCAGACGCTGGGTTCGTACATCGCCTCGCAGGTCACCGCGGCCAACGGCGACAGCCGCGTGCGCAACGCGGCCGGCTCGGCGGCCGCCGGCGGCAGCGCCCGCTTCGTCAACGGCGGCGGCGCGATCACCGACATGAACCGCCAGGTCGTCGTCAACGGCATGTGGATCGTGGACAAGGACATGCAGTCCTTCACCAACGAGACCCGCCTGTCGCGCGAGCTGGGCGGGGGCCACACGCTGACCTTCGGCTTGTACCTCGCGGACTACTCGTCGCACGATGAATGGATGCTGGGCCAGGCGCAGCTGATGACGATGGAGCCGCACGCGCGGCCCATCGACGTCACGCTGGACAACGGCGTGCGCGTCTCGGGCCAGGGCTTCGTGACGCCGCCGTTCTCCTTCAACCTGGACGGCAAGTACAACGGCACCAACACCGCCCTGTACGTGGCCGACGAGTGGAAGATCAACGAGCAGCTGCGGCTCGACGGCGGCGTGCGCTTCGAGCAGCAGCGCGTCACCGGCACCATCGCCAATGCCTCCAGCGGCGACATCGACGGCGACCCGCTGACGCTCTACAACAACAACCTGTCTTACTTCAACGGCACCACCAGCCAGCTGGCACCGGGCGGCGTGAGCCGCGTGCGCAGGACCTCGTTCACGCTGGGCGCGAACTACAACCTGAGCCGCAGCTTCAGCGTCTTCACCCGCGTCAACCGCGGCCACCGGCTGCCGGACTTCGACACACTGCGCGGCCGCGGCAACACCGACACCACCTCACCGACCGAGGAGATCTCGCAGCTGGAAGTGGGCCTGAAGACGGCGACGCCGCTGTACACCGCCTTCCTGACCGCCTACCACAACCAGCTGAAGAACTCGCAGTCGCAGCAGTTCACGAACGCGGGCAACACGGTGGAACGCGGCGGCTCCAAGGCCACCGGCGTCGAGTTCGAGGCGTCGCTGCGGCCGATGCGCGGCCTGACGCTGGAACTGATCGGCAACCTGCAGAAGAGCAAGTTCACCGACTTCGGCGACCAGACCGGCAACACCGTGCCGCGCCAGCCCAAGGTGCAGTACCGCTTCACGCCGAGCTACCGCCTGCCGACCGATCTGGGCACGCTGCGCTTCTACGGGACCTACACGTACACCGGCGAGCGCTTCGCGGCCAACAACAACGTGCTGAAGCTGCCCGCGTACAAGACGCTGGACGCCGGCATCGTCGCGCAGTTGAACAACGGCATCGAGGTCCGGCTGACCGGCACCAACCTGACCAACGAAGTCGGCCTGACGGAAGGCAACTTCCGCGCGCCGGGTGCGACCGCGGACGAGAACGGCGTGTTCCTGGCGCGGCCGCTGTTCGGCCGGGCCTACGAGCTGTCGGTGGGTTTCTCCTTCTGACCCACGAGCGCGGCGGACGCTGCGGCGTCCGCCTTGCTGCCGCGCGGCGGACAGGTCGAACCGGCCTGCCCGCCGCGCCTTCTTCTCATCCGCCCGCCACAGGCCCCGGCCGCACCCGCGCGGCGGCCACGGCTTGCTTCGGAAGCTGCAACTCCATGCCCCTCCCCGCCTTGCTGACCTGCCTGCGCATCCCGCTGCTGGCCACCATGCTGCTGATGGCCAGCTGCGGCAGCAGCGACGCGCAGGACGCCGCCAGCCCCCCGCCCGGCCTGGTGCTGACGCCCACACGCTGCGCGTCCGCACCCGCCCAGGCCCCCGCCACCCCGCTGCCGGCCGATCCCGCCCAGGGCAAGCGCGCGGTGGCGCGCCCGCTCGGCAGCACGGCCGCGCCTTTCGGATATTACGAACGCCTGCCCAGCCGCTATGCCGACGGCTCGGCCACCCGCTACCCGCTGATCGTGTTCCTGCACGGCTCGGGCGAGGTGGGCAGCCCGCTCGCGGTGCTGGTCGGCCAGGACCAGCCGGGCACGCCCAAGCGCGACATCACCGCGGCACTCGATCCCGACCAGGCCGGCGGCTTCGTCGCGCTGTTCCCGCAGCGCTGCGCCAACATCGTCGTCGCCGACGAGATCCGCGCCTTCATCGACTACGCGGCGCGGGCCTACCGCGTCGACCGCTCGCGCGTGTACCTGGTGGGCCACAGCGCCGGCGCGGCGCAGATCTGGAGCACGCTCGACAGTCTGGCCGACGTCGTTGCCGCGGTGGTGCCCATCGCCGGCGTCGACGTGCGTGCCGACCCCTGCCGCGCGAAGCAGGTGCCGATGTGGAGCTTCCATGCCGCCGACGACCCGGTCGTGCCGGCGTCGCACTCGATCGCGGTGACCAGCCGCCTGAAGGCCTGCTCGCCCGCCGCCCCGGTGGCACCGCGCTTGACGATCTACCCGAGCGGCGGCCACGTCGTGGACACGCGCACGCTGGACCTCAGCGGCATGGGGCCCAACGATCCCCGCTACGACGCCTACGACGTCGACATCTACCGCTGGCTGCTGCGCCACGCGCTGCCCGCCGCCGGCCGGCCCTGAAAAGCGGTGCGGGCGCGGGGCCGCCCGGCCCCCGCGCCTGAACGGCCGGCACAGGAACTCCACCGCGGCGCTCCGTGTCAACATCGCGGCCATGCCGCCCCCACCCGCCGCAGCGGTCGCCCCGCGCCTGATCGAGCTGCGCTTCGCCAGCACCTTGCCCGCCTCGCGTCAGGCGGTGTGGCAATGGATCACCTCGTGGGCCGGCATCCGGCGCGAGACCATGCCCTTCTTCGCGATGACCGCGCCGGCAGGCATGCGGTCGATCGCCGAGGTGAAGGTGGTGCCCGGGCAGCGGCTCTTCCGCAGCGTGCTGCTCTTCGGCGGCCTGCTGCCGCTGGACTTCCTGGACCTCACCGTCATCGAGTTGACGCCCGGCCACGGCTTCACCGAGCGCTCGCCGATGCTGTCGATGAAGCACTGGCAGCACCAGCGCCGCATCCTCGATGCGCCGGGCGGCGGCGTCGAGCTGGTCGACACGCTGAGCTTCCAGCCCCGCCTGGCGCGCGGGCTCACCCGCTGGTTCGTCACGCGGCTGTTCGAGCACCGGCACGCGGTGCTGCGGCGCGCCTTCGCGCATGGCTGAGCCGTTCTTCGGCGACCCCACGCCCTGGCGGCTGGGCTGGCCGGTGATCCATCCCAGCCTGGTCGTGCGCCTGGTCTTCGGCCTCGTCGTCGGCCGGACCGCCGAGGGCTTCGTCGCGCGTGTGCGCCGATCGCGCTGAGCGGGCCGCGCACAACAACGCCGCCTGGTGCGGCGCGCTGTGCGCCGCGCATGGCGACGCCGGCCAGTGGCTGCCCGCCGCCTGGCTGCGGCGCACGCCGGCGCCTCCGTACTACCCCAACCTGGTGACGCTCGGCCCGGCAATCGGCGAGGCGGCGCTCGCCGCGCTGCTCCGGCAGCTGCCCGCCGGGGTTCGCGCGGTGAAGGACAGCTTTGCGCGGCTCGAGCTCGCCGGCCACGGCTTTCACTTGTTATTCGACGCCGAGTGGCTGTGGCGCGAATCCGGCGGTCCGCTGCCCGCGCCCGCGGCGCTGGACTGGCGCGCGGTGGACAGCCCCGCGCTGCTGGCGGCCTGGGAAGCCGCCTGGTGGCGCGCGGCGGAACCCGAGCCCGAAGGTGAACACCAGGCCGCGCGCCCGCGGCTCTTCCCCGATGCGCTGCTGCGCCGGCCGGAGCTGCTCTTCGTCGCCGGCCACGATGGCGCGCGCGTGGTCGCCGGCGGCGCCTGGTCGCGCACGCAGGCCCCGGGTGCCGGCCCGGTGCTGGGCCTGGCCTGCTGCTTCGGCGGCACGAGCGAGGACCCCTCGGTGCGCGCCGCGCTGCTGCGCGTGGCCGAACGCTGGTGCCCCGGCCTGCCGCAGGTCGGCTATGAGACCGAAGCCGGCGCGGCCCAGGCCCGCGCCTGCGGCTTCGCTCCGGTGGGCCCGTTGCGGGTCTGGTTGAAGGCACTGCCCCACGCCTGCGCGTAACCCCGGTTCGCCCGGTTCGCCCGGTTCGCCCGGTTCGCCCGTTCGCGCGGCCTCCGGCCCGTGCCCGCAGACAGGTCCGGCCGCGCAAGCCTTCCGACATCGAACGCGTCCACGCGCCGGCCGAAGCGCGCATTGACGTCCGCCCTTGTCCTACATGCCGCCGCGGAGAGGGCTGACCCCCAGGCCGAGCCATGAAGCCTAGAGTGATCTCAGCCGGGCCACGACCGGCGTGTCATCCGAACCAGCCCGTTGGGCCCGAACTCAAGGAGCAGATCATGACCAAGCTGAAGTCCCTCACCGCCACGCTCGCCGCCACCGCCATGGTCAGCGGCATCGGCCTCGCCTATGCGCAGAGCACCGACAGCAGCACCCCGTCGCAAAGCGCGCCGGCCGCCACCGACTCGCAATACAACAGCAGCAACGCGGCGACCAGCTCGGCACCGGCCGACACCTCCACCTCCACGGCGCCCGCCGACACGTCCAGCACCGCGTCGACCGACAGCTCGGTCAGCACCGACTCCAGCATCAGCACCGACACGACGACGGCCGACGCCACGATGGACGAGCGCGCGCCGCAAGCCGACCGCAACTGACCCTGGCGATGCGCGCGGGACACCGGCCGCCAGCGTCGGCCGATCCCGCGGCACCGGGTCTCCATGACCCAGACCCCTCCGGCGGCGCCCTGAGCTTCTGAGCAGGGCGCCACAGTCGTTGCGAGGAGCCACCGATGCCGACGCCGAAGCTGAGCCGCGACGTCCGTGAAGGTCTGCAGCAGGGAGTGCTGCTGGGTGCCGCGATCCTGGCCCTGGTGCTGCCGCCGCGCGTCGCCCCGCCGCCGGCGCAGCCCAGCGTGTCCTCGGGCCTCGCGGCCGGCCGCGCCGCAGCGCCGCCGGTGCTGAAGCGCCAGCTCGACTTCTCGGGCCAGACGCCGAGCCCCGACGTGCGCCGCGTCGCCGAGTGGGTGGTGGCCAGCGCCGACAACGGCCGCCAGCCCTTCGCGATCCTCGACAAGAACGACGCCCGGGTCTACGTCTTCGAGCCCGGCGGCAAGCTGGCCGGTGCCACACCGGTGCTGCTGGGCTACGCGCCGGGCGACGACACCGTGCCCGGCATCGGCCAGCGCCCGATCGAGGACGTTCGGCCGGAGGAACGCACCACGCCGGCGGGACGTTTCGTCGCCGCGCCCGGCCGCAACACGATTCCCGAGGACGTGGTCTGGGTCGACTACGACGCCGCGGTCTCGATGCACCGCGTGCGCGTGACCGACCCGCGCGAACGCCGCCTGGAACGGCTGGCATCGTCGACGCCCACCGACAACCGCATCAGCTACGGCTGCATCAACATGCCGCCCCACTTCTTCGAGCAGGTGCTCTGGCCCGCCTTCAAGCGGCGCGGCGGCATGGTCTACGTGCTGCCCGAGCACAAGGCGCTGGAGGACGTGTTCCCGGGCCTGGCGGCAACAACCCCAAGGGCGCAGGGGTGAGCACGCACTAGCGCGAAACATGTAAGCAGCGCCTCAAACGGGAGAATTAGCACATTTGTCATAGTCACTACTGATGCACTTGCTCACCCTTCACCTCTAGCATTCGGTTCGTCGAGCCGGGCTGAGCGCCCGGTTTTTCTTGAACCGGGGCAGGGGCGATGGGCTGGGTGCGTGACAGGAGTGCCAATGCGGCCGGCAATGCGGCCGGCAGGGCGGCCGGCAAGCGGGCCGCCGACAGAGACGGCAAGAAGGCCGGTGGATGCGCAGGCTGCATGGGCAGCTGGGCGCGTGCAGCGTTGCTGGTGGGCATGTCCTTGCTGGGCAGCGCCGCGATGGCGGGACCCGAGGTCTCCGCGCGCGACACCGCCAGCAGCAGCGCCGCACGCGTGGACTTCCGCGGCCAGGCCGTGTCCGAGGAAGCGCGCACCGTCGCTCGATGGGCCTTTGCCGGCGGAGACACCCGCGGCCGCCCTTTTGCCGTCGTGGACAAGAAGGACGCGCGGCTCTTCGTCTTCAGCGCCGGCGGCCGCCTGCTCGGCGCGACGCCGGCCCTGCTGGGCCTGGCCCGCGGTGACGATTCCGCACCGGGCGTCGGCCGCAAGGTATCCACCGGCATCCCGCTGGACGAACGCACGACGCCGGCCGGCCGCTTCGAATCGGAACCCGGCCGCAACCTGAGCGGCGAGGCCATCGTCTGGCTCGACTACGACGCCGCCGTCGCCATCCACCGCCTGCGCCCTGCCGCACCGTCCCAGCGGCGGCCGCAGCGCCTGGCCTCCGGGCCAGCCTCGGACAACCGCATCTCGCTGGGCTGCGTCGTCGTCGACGGCGATTTCTACGACACCGTCGTCGCCCCCACGCTGGGCCGGCAGCGCGGCGTCGTCTACGTGCTGCCGGAAACCCGCGACTGGCGCTCGGAATTCGGCATCGGCTCCCTCGCCGACGGCGGCGCCGGCACGGAGGCGCTGTGAGCCACCGGCTCGCCTGCCGAGCGTGGGCGAGCCTGAGGCGAGCCGCCCGCCGTGCCGCGCCCGTGCGCGCGCTGATCGCCGCCGCGGCACTCTCCGGTGCCGGGCTGGCAATCCCGGCCGCCCGTGCAGCCGACCTCACCCCCACCGAGATGCGCTGGCTGCAGGGCGCCTGGCCGGTCGTGACCTATGCCGAGCAGGCCGGCATGCCGCTGGACATCGTGGTGCAGCCACAGCCCACCCCAGGCGCCGCTCCGCTGGCGATGGCCTTCATCGATGGCCGCTGCAAACTGGTGTTATCGATGCGCGGCAACCCGGAAGCCGCCGCCACGCTCGAGCGCATCGACCCCACGCTGCTCGACGCCGCGCTGGAGCTGATGGCCGCGCACGAGCTGGGCCACTGCCGCCGCCACCTGGACGGCAACTGGCACGGGCTGCCGGCCGGCTTCGCCGCGCCGCGGCCGCACGCCGTCAGCGCCGAACTGCAAGGCGCCTTCATCCGCATGAAGGCCACGCGCCGCGAAGAGGCCTATGCCGACCTGGTCGGCCTGGCGTGGATCCAGGCCACCCGCCCGCGCGACTACGCCCGGGTGCACGCCTGGCTCAGCGCCGAACGCGCGCGCGACCTGCTGCCGGGCAGCCACCACGACACCCTGGCCTGGCTGGCGCTGGCGCGCGAAGGCGTCGGCAGCGCTGGCAGCGGCACGATGTTCAGCCGGGCACTGCCGATCTGGGCCGCCGGCCTGGCCGACGCCGAACCCGACCGCTGACCCACGCGGCATCGCCGGCGCGCCCGGCCCGGCGCCCGCTGTCGGCGGTGCCGCCTTACACCTGGCCCCGCTCGGCGTCACAGCGGCTCCCGCCCCGCTCCCACCCCACCTTCGACGTCAACGAAAGTTGACACCGGATCCAGCCGTCAACTAAAGTTGACGCATGCCGAAGCCCGCTCCGGCCGGTGTCCTGCCGGCAAGCCTGCCCTCCCCCGATGAACCCGCCGCGGCGCTCGCCGCGGTGGTGTCCCTGCGGCTGATGGCCGACCGGCTCGAACGCGCCGCGGTCGCCGCCGCGCTGGCGCAAGGCTGGACCTGGTCGCAGGTGGCCGAGGCGCTGGGCGTCAGCAAGCAGGCCGCCCACAAGCGCCACGCACCGCACCTTTGAGTGGCCATGCCGTCCATGGCCGCTCACTTTGTTTGAAAGGAACCCTCATGTTCGACCGACTGCGCCACCGCCTGCGCGACGTGGGCACGGTGAAGGCCCTGTGCCAGGCGGCCGAGGCCCACGCCCGGCACGCCGGCCAGGACCAGCCCGGGGCCGAGCATTTCGTGCTCGCCGCGATCGACCTGCCCGATGGCAGCGCGCGCCGGGCCTTCGCCCGCCTGGATGCCAGCGCCGATGCCTTCGCGGCCGCGCTGGAGCAACAGCACCGCGATGCGCTGGGCGCCATCGGCATCGATCCCGCGGCCTGGCCCGAACCGCCCGCGGGCGCCGCCGGCGCGCCCCCCGCCGGCCTGTACCGGGCACAGCCCTCGGGCCAGGCGCTGATGCAGGCGTTGGCGCACGACCGCGAGCGCGCCGGCGAGATCCCGCTGATCGGCGCCCACGTGCTGGCCGCCGCGGCGCAGGCGACGCAAGGCACGACGGCCCGCGCGCTGCGGGTCATGGGCATCGATGCCGCGGCGCTGCGCCGCGCCGCGGTGCAGGAGATCGCAGCCTGGACCTAGGAGCCTGCGCGGCAGAGATCGGGGCCCCGCCGCCATTCCAGGCGTGCGCACCGCCGCTGCGGCTGCGGCTGCAAGCGTCAGAAGATCACGTCCAGGGCCCTACAGATAACGCTGCAAGTGGAAGTGATCGAGGCCGGGAATCACCTCGTCGGCCTGGTGCAGCACCGCCGGATCGCCCACGCCCACCGCGTAGATGCCGGCGCCCTTGATGGAAGCGATGCCCGCCACCGCATCCTCAATGCCGATGCAGCTTTCCACCGGCAGCCCCAGCCGCGCGGCGGCGGTGGCGAAGATCTCCGGATCGGGCTTGGGCCGCTCGATGCGCTCGACGTCGACCACGTGGTCGAACAGGTGTGTGATGCCGAGGCGGTTCAGCACCAGCGGGGCATTGCGGCTCACCGAAGCCAGGCCGGTGCGGATGCCGGCGGCGCGCAGCTCGCACAGCAGCGGCAGCGCACCAGGCAGCAGCTGGCTCGAGTCCATCGTCGAGATCAGTGCCACGTAGTGCTCGTTCTTCTGGCGTGCGAGCGCCAGCTTCTGCTGCGGCGTGTACTCGGCCGAGCCCTGCGCCAGGATGCGGTCGAGCGAGCCCATGCGGTCGATGCCCTTCAGGGTCTCGTTGAAGGCCTCGTCGAACGGCAGGCCCAGCGACTGGGCCAGACGCTGCCAGGCCAGGAAGTGGTAGTGCGCGGTGTCGGTGATGACGCCGTCCAGGTCGAACACCACGCCGCGCAGCGGGCGCGGCGGCAGGCGGCCATGCAGCCCGCGGGCAGGGTGCGGCGGCGCCGCGGATTCGGGGGTCAGCATGTCGGCATCTCCATCGGTGGACGCCCCTCTCAGGCGGCCGCGGGCGGCGCCAGCGGCGGCAGCACCGGCGGCGTGGTGGGCTGCGCCAGCGGCGCGCGCAAGGGCAGCATCAGCTCCGGATGGTCGGCATCCAGCCGCTGTCTTTGGCCGTCATGCAGGAACTCGACCTCGCGCCCCTTCAGCAGGCGGTAGTGGGCGCGGCCGGCGCTCACGCTCAGCTCCAGCTGCGCTTCGCGCACCATCAACCTGAACGCGAAGCGCTGCCAGGCCGGCGGCAGCAGCGGCTTGAACGACGGCAGCCCGCCGATCCAGCGCAGCCCGCCGAAGCCCTGCACCAGGCCCATCCAGCTGCCGGCCATCGCGGCGATGTGCACGCCGTGCGCGCTGTTGCCGTGCAGGTCGTCCAGGTCCAGCCGCGCGGTGCGGTGGAAGTAGTCCAGCGCCTTGTCCGCCAGGCCCAGCTCGGCGGCGATGACGCCGAACACGCAATACGACAGCGAGGAATCGTGCGTGGTCACGCCTTCGTAGTAGTCGAAGTCGCGGCGCTTGGTCGCGAGGTCGATGTCGTCGCCGGCCAGCAGCAGCCCCAGTACCACGTCGGCCTGCTTGCTGACCTGGTGCCGGTAGATCACCAGCGGGTGGTAGTACAGCAGCAAGGGGCGCTGGAAGCGCGAAGGCCCGTCGAAGTCCCAGCGCTGCTTGTGCAGGAAGGTGTCGTCCTGCGGATGCACGCCCAGCTGCTGGTCCACCGGCAGCCACATCATGTCGGCCGCTCGCCGCCAGGCGGCCATCTCGGCCTCGTCGATCTGCAGCTCGGTGACCAGTTCCGAATAGCGGCCAGGATGATCGTCCCGCAACCAGGCCAGCACCCGCAGCGCGAAGCGCAGGTGGCGCTGCGCCATCTTGTTCGTGAACCAGTTGTTGTCGACCAGCGCGGTGTACTCGTCCGGGCCGGTGACGCCGTGGATGCAGAAGGCGTTGTTGCGCCGCGCATCGTGGTGGCCGATGGCAGGCCACAGCCGGGCGGTCTCCAGCGTCAGCTCGGCGCCGTAGGACAGCATGAAGGCGTCGTCGCCGGTGGCCGTCCAGTACAGCTGCACGGCATGTGCGATGTCGGCATTCAGGTGCGCCTGCGCGGTACCGGCCAGGAAGTAGGCCGAGCATTCGACGCCGGCGATGGTGCGCCACGGGTACACCGCGCCACGCGCGACCGCCAGGTCCAGCGCGCGGGCACGGGCCGCGCCGAGGTGGCGATAGCGGTACTCCAGCAGCGCGCGGGCGATTTCGGGCCGCGTCGTCGCGAAGAACGGCAGCACGTAGACCTCGGTGTCCCAGAAGGTGTGGCCTTCGTAGCCCTCGCCGGTGAGGCCCTTGGCGGGGATGTTGGTGCGGCCGTCGCGCCCGGCCGATTGCAGCAGGTGCCAGGCGTTGAAGCGCAGGCCCTGCTGCAGGTGGTCGTCGCCCTCGACGACCAGGTCGGCGCGGTCCCAGAACTCCTGCAGGTACTGTGCCTGTTCGCGCAGCAGCCCGTCGAAACCGACCTCGCGGGCGGCGGCGATGGTGTCGGCGGCCACGGTGTCCAGGTCGGCTTCGGCCAGTTCCAGGCTGGTCTGGTAGGTGCCGAAGCGCTCGAGTTCGAGGACCTGGCCGGCGCCCAGCGCCACGCTGACGCGGTGGCGCAGGCAATCCTGCGCGGCCCCGTCCGGCACATCGGGCGCCTGCACGATGGCCCCCTCGCCCGCGCTCGCGCTGGCCGACCAGGCCAGCAGCGTGACCAGGTGCAGGCCGCTGTGGCGGGTGTGGTGGCGCTGTTGCAGCAGCCCGTCGCCATGCCGGCCGCCGTCCAGCACCAGCGGCGGGTCCTTCACGTGGCTGCCGATGCGCGGATCGTTGCCCGCGGCCAGGGGCGCGATGCGCCCGTCCAGCGACAGCACGAGGCTGACCGTGCCGTCGAAGTCGACCGCCTCCACCCGCGTGCGCGCCGCCCACACGGTCTGCCGGCGCAGGCAGGCCAGGCGCTCGCTGCTGACGCGCAGCACCCGGCCCGACGGCGCCTCCCACTCCAGCGTGCGGCGCAGCACGCCCTCGCGGAAGTCGATCACCTGCGTGCAGGAACGCACCTTGCCCTGGCGCAGGTCGAGCCGCTCCTCGTCCAGCCAGATCTCCAGGCGGCGGCCGTTCGGCACGCTCAGCATGAACTGGTTGGTGCCGGCCAGGCCGTAGGCGGTCTCGGGATGATGGATGGCCGCCGTGTCGTAGAAGCCGTTCAGGTAACAGCCATCATGCTCGCCCGCGACCGGCCCCTCGTCGGCCACGCCGCGCAGGCCGATGAAGCCATTGCCCAGCGCGAACAGCGAGGCGTCCAGCACCTGCTGCGCGGGGTCGAAGCCTTCGCGCCGCAGCGCCCAGGTGTCGATGATCGTCATGCCCGCTCCAGTTCGGAGGCCTGCCGCGCCAGCGCGCTGCCATCGGCCACGAAACAGTGACACGACTCCGGCGGCAGTTCAAAGTTCACCCTGTCGCCGGGGCGGACATCGCCCCGGGCGGTCTTCACCAGCAAAGGCGGTGCCTCCCCCGGCAGGCCCTCGGCGCGCAGGTAGACGTGGCTCAGCTCGCCCAGGTGCTCCACGTGCTCCACCGCGGCCCGGCCGGAGCCGGCACCCAGCTGCACGTGCTCGGGCCGGATGCCCAGCGTGACGGCCGCGCCGGCCGCGGTGCGGCCGGCTTGCACGCGCGCGGTCCAGGCGGATCGGCCGCCCACCGTCACCTGCACGCCCTGGGGGCCGAGGCCGCTCACTTCGCCAGGCAGGAAGTTCATCGCCGGCGAGCCGATGAAGCCGGCGACGAAACGGTTGGCCGGGTGGTGGTACAGCTCGAGCGGCGGACCGGCCTGCGCGATGCTGGGCGCGTTGCCGCGCTCGGCCGCCGGGCGCAGCAGCACGATGCGGTCGGCCAGCGTCATCGCCTCGACCTGGTCGTGCGTGACGTACACCGTGCTCGCCGAGCCCAGCTCGCGGTGCAGCTTGGCCAGTTCCAGGCGGGTGCTCACGCGCAGCGCCGCATCCAGGTTGGACAGCGGCTCGTCGAACAGGAACAGCTTGGGTTCGCGCACGATGGCGCGGCCGATGGCCACGCGCTGCCGCTGCCCGCCGGACAGCTCGCGCGGCTTGCGCTCGAGCAGGCCGTCCAGGTGCAGGATGCGGCTGGCCTCGCGCACGCGGCGCGCGATCTCGGCATCTCCCAGCTTGCGGTGGCGCAGGCCGAAGGCCATGTTCTCGCGCACGCTCATGTGCGGGTACAGCGCGTAGCTCTGGAACACCATCGCCAGGTCGCGCTCCGACGGCGGCAGGTGGCTCACGCGGCGGCCGTCGATCTCGATTTCGCCGGCGCTCAGGTCCTCCAGCCCGGCGATGAGCCGCAGCAGCGTGGACTTGCCGCAGCCCGAAGGCCCGATGAAGACACAGAACTCGCCCGGGGCGATGCCCAGGTCGATGCCGTCCAGTACCGGCGTGCGGCCGAAGTCCTTGCGCACGCCTTTCAATTCCACACGGTTCATCAAAGGCTCTCGAATTCATTAGCGCGGGTAAGCGCCGCGCCTTTCCAGCAGCCGCCACGGAACCGGCTTTGCCGGGCCGTTGGCGGCCGCCCCCTGGGGGGAAGCGCCGGAGGCGCTCCGGGGGTGGGTCATTTCACTGCACCTTGCGTCAAGCCTGAGACGATCAGGCGCTGGAACATCAACACCAAGGCCACCAGCGGCAGCGTGACGATCACGCTGGCGGCCATCAACGCGCCCCATGGCAGCTCGTATTTCGACGACGAGCTGATCAGCGCGATCGCCACCGGCACCGTGCGCTCCTCCATCGACAGCGTGAAGCTGAGGGCGAACAGGAACTCGTTCCAGGCCGCGATGAAGGCCAGCAGCCCGGTGGCGGCCACCGCGGGCCACATCAGCGGCAGGAAGATGCGGAACACCAGCGTCATCGGCCCCACGCCATCCATCGCCGCGGCCTCCTCCAGCTCCTTCGGCAGCTGGCGCATGAAGGTCACCAGCACCCAGGTGGTGAAGGGCAGCGTCAGCATCAGGTCGGCCAGCACCAGCGCGCCGAGGTGGTCGTACAGGCCCAGCGCGGTGATCAGCTCGAACATGCCGGCCAGCACCGCCACCTGCGGGAACATCGAGGCCGACAGGATCGCCATCAGCATGACGCCGCGGCCGCGCAGCGGCACCCGGGCCAGCGCCCAGGCCGCCATCAGCGCGACGCCGAGCGACAAGGCCACCACGCCACCGGCGACCAGCAGCGAATTGAGCAGGTTCTGGCCGAAGGGCTGGTCGCGGAACAGGCTGACGTAGTGCTGCAGCGTGGGCGCGTCCGGCCACAGGCGGGGGTCGAACAGCGCGTCCCTGGACTTCAGCGAGCTGCCGATCGCGTACAGCAGCGGGAAGATCGAGGCCGCGACCAGCGCCGCCGCGCCTAGCGCGTATCCGGCGCGGCCGGCCATCCTGGCGGCCGTCATGCCTGCACTCCTTCGCCGCGCCGGCGCGCCAGGCCCATCGCGGCGATCGTGACCAGCGCGACGATGAAGAACAGCACCGTCGCCGCGGCCGAGCCGTAGCCGGTGAGCTGGAAGTCGATCAGCTGCTCGCGCACGTAGACCGACATGCTGCGGGTGTCTCGGCTGTTGGAGGTCATCACGTAGATCAGGTCGAACACGCGCAGTGCGTCGAGCAAGCGGAACACCACGGCCACCACGATGCCGGGGGCGATCAGCGGCAGCGTGACGCGGCGGAACACGGTGAAGGCGGGCACGCCGTCGACCTGGGCGGCCTCGTAGCAGTCCCCCGGCACGCTCTGCAGCGCGGCCAGGATCAGCAAGGCCATGAAGGGCGTGGTCTTCCACACGTCCACCAGCACCAGCGTCAGCATCGACAGCGAGGGGTCGGCGGTCCAGGCCAGCGGCTCGGCCAGCAGGCCCCAGCCGACGAGGTAGTGGTTCACGACGCCGAACTGGTCGTGCAGCATCCAGCTCCACATCTTGGCCGACACCACGGTGGGAATGGCCCAGGGAATCAGCATCGCGGCGCGCAGCAGCGTGCGGGCCGGGGACGGCCGGTTGATCAGCAGCGCGACGCCGAGGCCCAGCACGGTTTCCAGCGCCACCGACAGGAAGGCGAAGCGCAGCGTGTTGGCCACGGCGCCCCACCAGTCACGGTCGGACAGCACGCCGTACTCGCCGACGTAGTGCTCCAGGCCGACGAACTGCGCCGGCTCGGTGCTGCCGAGCTGGGCATCGGTCAGGCTCAAGCCCAGCGTGCGCAGCAGCGGCCAGGCGGCCACGGCCAGCAGCAGCAGCGCCATCGGCAGCAGCATCCACTTCGCCTGGCGGCGGCGCTGGGCCTGCAGGCCTTGCGCTCTCGGGACCGGCGGCGGGGCTTCCGCCGTGGAGGACGCCGGCGCCCCGGGGACGCTCACTTTCAGTTCCATTTGCCGCCTCGGCTCAAACGGTGCAACTGCGCGTCCAGCCGCGTCAGCGCCTCTTCGGCGGGTGTCTTGCCGGACACCACCTCATGCGCCGCGTTCCAGAACTGGTTGCTGACCTGGTTGTAGCGGGTGCCGGTGGCGGCGGTGGGCCGCGCGACGGCGTTGGTGAAGGTCTCGGCCAGCTCGGCCATGAAGGGGTTGACGCGGGCGATGTCGGCGTCCTTGTACAGCGAAGGGATGGTGGGGTTGTAGGCACCGACCAGGGCCCGCTCCTTTTGAACGTCGGCGCTGGTCATGTACATCACCAGGTCCGCCGCCAGTGCGGCATGCCGGGTGTACTTGGACACCGCCAGCGACTCGCCGCCCAGCGTGGCCGCATGGCGGCCGGCATCCCCGCCCAGGTCCCCGCGCGGCAGCACCGCCACGCCCACCTTGCCGCGGATGGCGCTTTCCGGCGCCTGGGCCGGCGCCCAGGCATAGGGCCAGTTGCGCATGAAGACGGCATTGCCGGCCTGGAACACGCCGCGCGCTTCTTCCTCGGCGTAGTTCAGCACCGACTTCGGCGAGATCGTGCCGACCCAGCCGGCCGCCGTCTTCAGCGCCGCGGCCGCCTGCGCGTTGCGCACGCTGATGCGGCCGTCGCTGTCCACGACGGTGCCGGCGCCGTGGCTGACCAGCCATTCCAGCGCGTTGCAGCTCAGGCCCTCATACGCCCGGCCCTGCCAGACATAACCCCACAGGCGATCGTGGCCAGCGGCACGCTCGGCATCCATGATGCGGCGCGCGGTGGCGGACAGCTCGGTCCAGGTCACGGGCACCTTCTGGCCGTGCTTCTCGAGCAGGTCCTTGCGGTAGAACAGCAGCCCGGCATTGGCCAGCCAGGGCATGGCCACCAGCCGGCCGCGCACCGTGTTGTTGGCGACGAAGGCGCCGAAGTGCGACTGCTCGATGCCCTTCGAGAAGGGCCGCAGGTCCAGCAGGTGGTTGGCCAGCAGGCCCGGCCACACGACGTCGACCTGGAACACGTCGATCTTGTCGGACCCCGCGGCCAGCACCTGCTGGAACAGCGCCAGGCGCTCGCTGGCGTCGTTGGGTGTCGCGACGACCTGCACCTGGTGGCCGGTCTTGCGCGCCCACTGCTCGGCGGCGCGCTTGCACAGCTCCAGCTCCTGGCCAACGGCACCGCAGGAGATCTTGATCGACTCGGCGCGCGCCGCGCCGCCCGGGCCGGACAGCGCCAGAACGGCAGCGGCAACGCCGAGCACCCGGCCCGCGACGCGGGCGCTGCGTGTGATGAGGTGATGGACGGGCATTCGGGGCGGGCTTGGGTAGCGGAGGCGGCTGCATCAGGAGCAATGCGAGTACCTGGATACATCAGACCCGGGGCAGATGAACCTCCGATTACGAATGTTCGTGGCGCGGACCAACCCTTGAAACATCGGCGAGCGCGCGCATCGCGAACGGCTTTTGCAGGAAACCGAAGTCACGCAGCCAGTCGGTGGGCTGGCCCAGCATCTCCGGCGCCAGGCCGGACATCAGGATCACCGGCAGCCCCGGCCAGCGCCGCCTGAGCGTGCGCGCCAGGCCCAGGCCGTCCTGGCCGCGGCCCAGGCAGATGTCCGACAGCACCAACTGCGGCAGCGCCGGCGCGGCCTGCAGGGTGTCCAGCGCCACCTCGGCCGAACGCACGCCTTCGGCCGCCGCGCCCGCGCGCTGCAGCAGGTCCAGCAGCGTGGCGCGGAAGGCCTCGTCGTCCTCGACCACCAGCACGCGCAGGCCGCGCAGCGCGGCCTCGTCGGCACCGCCGGCGCCGGCGGCCTGCCCCGCGGCCTGGGGGGGGCGGTCCGCACCGGCCTGCGCCTGGGCGTCCGGCGGCGCCACCGTCGGCAGCCGCATCAGCACCGTGGTGCCGGTGCCGGGCTCGCTGTCCAGCGCGATGTCGCCGCCGCTTTGCTTGACGAAGCCGTAGACGATGGACAGCCCCAGGCCGCTGCCCTTGCCGTCGGCCTTGGTGGTGAAGAAAGGCTCGAAGACCTTGTCGCGCAGCGCGGGCGGCAGGCCGATGCCGGTGTCGGCCACCGCCAGCCGGACGCGGCCATCGGCCTCCAGCCCGGTGGACACGTGCAGGCGGCCGCCATCGGGCATCGCCGCGGCGCTGTTCATCACCAGGTTCAGCACCGCGTTCTCGAGCTGGCCGCGGTCCACGTGCAGCAGCGCACGGGGAGCGTCCAGCGCCAGCGTCACCTCCACCGCCTCGCCCGCGCTGTACTCGACGAGGTCGCGCATCTCCTCCAGCATGCCGTCCAGTTCGACCCGCTCGGCCTGCAGCGGCTGGCGCCGCGCGAAGGCGAGCAGCCGCCGCGTCAGGCCGGCCGCGCTGGCGGCGGCGCGGTGCACGCGTTGCCACAGCGCCTCGGCGCGCGGCGCGCCGGCCAGCTCGGACTGCAGCAGCGTCAGGTTGCCGAGCATGGTGCCCAGGTGGTTGTTGAAATCGTGCGCGACGCCGCCGGTCAGCTGGCCCAGCACCTCCAGCTTCTGCGCCTGCTGCAGCTCGCGCTCGATGGCGCGGCGCGCGGAGAGGTCGGTGGCCAGCGTGACGCTGCCGCCGGCCGGCATGCGGCGGCTGCGCAGGTCCCACACGCCGCCGTCGGGCAGCTGCAGCTCGACCTGGCCGCTGCCGTCCCAGGCTTCCGCATCGGCAGCGGTGACGGCGGTGCCGCCGTCGTCCAGCCGCGCCGGGGCCTCGCGGCCCGGCGCGCCATGCCAGCGCGCGCCGGACGGCAGGCCGGCGAACAGCTCGGCCAGCGGCACGCCCACGCGCGGCAGGGTGCCCAGCGGCGCCAGCAGCTCGGCGAAGCGGCGGTTCCACAGCAGCAGGCGGCGCTCGCGGTCGAACACCGCCAGGCCGTCGGTGAGGCTTTCCAGCACCGCCTCCAGCTGCTCGCGCTGGGTGTGCAGCTCGGCCACCAGTCGCTGGCGCGCCAGGGCCTGGTCGCGCAGCAGCTCGAAGCTGTGCGCCAGCGCCCCCAGCTCGTCGGGCCGGTCGCTGGGCGGCAGCGCGGCAGCGGCCGGCTGCTGCGTGGTGTCGCCGTCGGCCAGGCGCACCATGTGGGCGGTGACGGCCTCGATCTCGGCGACCAGCTGGCGCACGTAACGCGCCGCCAGCGCGGCAATCATGATCGCCACCAGCGCCAGCACCAGCACGCCGGTCTCGCCCGAGCGCACCACCCGCTCCAGAGCGCTGCTGCGCTCGGCGGCCACGCCGCGCAGGCGCGCCACCTCGCGCGAGACCTCGTCGTTCAGCTCGTCGGCATTGGCGCGCGCCAGCACCACCAGGTAGGCCCCGCGGCGTTCCAGGTCCAGCAGGCGCTGGCGCTGCGCCAGCAGGCCCTCGGTGCCGTCGGCCAGCTCGCGCAGCGCCGCGGCCTGGGCTTCCGGCAGGCGCGCCAGCGTGCCGCGGCTGCGCGCGGCATGCATCAGCGCCTCGACGTCGGCCTGCAGCCGCCCGATGCTGGCCGCGTCGTCCGCGCCCAGGCCCAGCACCAGCGTGGACCACAGCGCGGTGGCGTGGGCCGCATCGGTGGGCTGCGGCGGCAGCGTCACCCGCACCGGGCCGCCGGCGCCGTGCCAGGCCGCGCCCAGCGCTTCCAGCTCGCGCCGCTGCGCGGCCAGGCGCGCCTGCAGCTGCTGCTTGCCGCGCGTCAGCGCCACCAGCGTGTCCAGCTGCCGGCCCAGTTCCTGGTGCAGCGGGGCGATCACCCGCTGCAGGCCGGCCGAAGGCTGCAGGTCGACGCTGCGCTGCTGGATCTGCTGCAGCAGCTGCAGCGCGGTGCCGCGGTGCGCTTCCAGCTCGACCTCGGTCGCCGAGTCGCTGAGCTTGGGCGCCACCAGCGCCAGCTGCGTCGTGCGCTGCGACAGCTCCAGCGCATGCGACAAGGTCGGCAGCAGCTCGTGCTCGACCCCGGCCAGCGCCCGCTGCGTGCTGCGCATGCCCCACCAGCCGACGCCGGCCAGCACCACGGCGGCCAGCAGCAGCACGGTGAAGGCCGCCAGCAGGCGGAACCGGACGCGGCGGGTCACCCGCGGCCCCTTTTCCACCGAAGGGACCCGCACCCGCGCTCAGCGGCGGCGGTCACATCCCCACCCGCTCGACGCTCGCCGCGAACACGTAGCCCAGCCCGCGCTCGGTGCAGATGAACTGCGGGTGCTTGGGGTTCGGCTCGATCTTGCGGCGCAGGCGCAGGATCAGCACGTCGATGGTGCGGTCGAAGACCTCGGTCTCCAGGCTGCGGGTGCGCTCCAGCAGCTGGTCGCGCGTCCACACCCGGCGCGGCTGCTCGACGAAGGCCTCGAGCAGGCGGTACTCGGCCTGGGTCAGTGCGCACAGCGTGCCGTCGGTGCGGCGCAGCTCGCGCTCGGCGGTGTCGAGCAGCCAGTCGCCGAAGCGCAAGCCGCGCGGCTGCCAGCCGATGGGGGCCGTGGGCGCCGGCGCGGCCGGGGCACGGCTCTCCCAGCCCGGTGCCGCGGTGCCCTCGGCGGCCGCGCTGCCGTGCGCCGGCGCGGCGGCATAGCGCCGCAGCACCGCGCGCACCCGCGCCACCAGCTCGCGCGGGCTGAACGGCTTGACCAGGAAGTCGTCCGCGGCCAGCTCCAGCAGCAGCACGCGGTCGGTCTCGTCGCTGGAGCCGCTGATCATGATGATGGGCATCGGCGAGCCCTCGCGCAGCTGCCGCGCGAGCGTCAGCCCGTCCTCGCTCTTCAGCCGCAGGTCCAGCAGCATCAGCTCGTAGGCCCGCTCGGCCAGCGCCCGCCGCGCCTCGGCGCCGCTGGCCGCGCCATGGGCCTCGAAACCGGCGCGCTGCAGCAGGTCCTGCAGCAAGGTGACCATGTCCGATTCGTCGTCGACGACGAGGATGCGCGGCTTGTCGATGACTGTCTCCATGCGGATGCACCGGTGACCGGCCGGCGCCTCTCTCGTTGTGGTGCACGGGACGAGAGATACCAGAGCGCGCGCCGGGTCAGATTTCAAATCTTTCGGCCCCACCCGCGCAAGCGCGGCAACGCCGACGGCAGCACGGCAAACGGGTGATCACGGCATTACGCCGCGGGCGGCGCGGCCTCTGGCGCAGCGGCTGCGGCGGCATCGACTGACTCGGCTGCAAGCGCGGAGCCCGCGGGCCCGGTGCGGCCGGCCCCGCACGCGTCCCGCACGAAGCGCACCAGCTCGCGCGCGGTGCGCCCGGCGGTGGCCAGCGGCAGGGTCAGCGCCTGCACCGTGTCGCCTTCGGCCACCGGCAGGCGCCAGCCGGGCAGCATGTCGATCAGGCGGCCCTCGCCCAGGTCGGCCGCCACGCAGTAATCGGGCGCGAAGACGGTGCCGCCGCCGGCGCGGGCGAGCGCGACCAGCGAGTCCATGTCGTCGCTGCAGGCGATGGGCAGCACCTGCGCCTCGGCGGTTTCGCCTCGGGCATCGTGGCGCCAGCGCAGCGGCATGGCATCGGCCGCCGGCGCCAGCAGCAGGCAGCGTTCATGCGCCAGCGCGCTGGGGTGCGGCAGCGGGGCCTGGGCGCGGGCGTAGGCGCCGACGCGAAGCGGCATCACCGGCTGCGCCAGCCAGTCTTCCGGCGGCTTGCGGGTGATGCGGAAGGCGACGTCGACGCCCTCGCGCAGCAAATCGACCCGGCGGTCGGTGAACAGCAGCTCCACCCGCACGCCGGGATGCCGGGCCTGGAAGCGCGCGAGGATGGGCACCAGCACCGCGCGGCCGAAGCTGGGCACCGCGGTGATGCGCAGCAGCCCCTCCAGCGCGCCGCGGTTGGCGCGCATGCCGCGGCGCGCCGCATCGGCCGCCTCCAGCACGCCGCGGGCCGAGGCCGCCAGCCGGCGCCCGGCCTCGGTGAGCCCCAGCGACCGGGTGGTGCGCGCAATCAGCGTGACCCCGGCCTGCGCCTCGATCGCCGCGATGCGGCGGCTGACGGCCGCGCGCGTCAGCCCCAGCCGGCGTGCGGCTTCGGCAAAGCTGCCGGCGGCGACCACGCGGGCGAACAGCTCCAGCGCGTTCGCATCCAGCGCCAGCCGCGCGCTGCGGCGCCGTTCCACGTGCGTGGCCTCGTCCGGACCCCGGGGCGGCGGGCCCGGGCGAGGCGGCTTCGCGGCCGGTTTTGTCAAGCTCATGGAAGCAATGTGTCAACGGCTTGGCATCTGGTCAATCGGGAGTTGACTGCCTAGAGTCGGCCGCATGATGTCCGCCCCCCCGCCCCTCCCGCTCCTGACCGCCGTGCACGGCCGCCCCGCGCCCATCCGGCGTGCGGCACGCCCCGCCAACGCATCGCCCGACCTGGCGGCGCTGGAGGCCGCCTTCGAACATCCCGGCGACGCCGGCGGCGGCGTCCCGCCACCCGGCGAGCCGGCGCTGCACCGCCTGGCCGCGGCCGACGGCCGCGCGCTGGCGGCGCGCTGGTTCGAGCCGACGGACCGGCCGGCGCGCGCGGTGGCGGTGGTGAACGCCGCCACCGGCGTGCCGCAGCGCTTCTACCGCCACTTCGCGCAGTGGCTGTCGCAGCGCGGCTACGCGGTGCTGACCTACGACTACCGCGGCATCGGTGAATCGCGCCAGGGCCCGCTGCGGGCCGACGCCGCGCGCATGCGCGACTGGGCGCTGCTGGACATGCCGGCCGCGCTGGCCGAGGCGGCACGCCGCCGCGCCCCCGGTGCGCTGCCGCTGCTGCTGGTCGGCCATTCCTTCGGCGGCAACGCCATCGGCCTGGCCGACGGCTTCGGCGAAGCCGACGCGCTGCTGGGCGTGGCCGCGCAGTCGGGCGACTGGCGCAACTGGCCCGGCCGCCACCGGCTGCTGACGCACGCCTTCTTCCACGCGCTGCTGCCGGCTGCCGCCCACCTGCTGGGCAAGGCCCCCGGCTGGGTGCTGGGCGGCAGCGGCGCCGGCCTGCCCAAGGGCGTGGCGCTGGACTGGGCGCGCTGGGGCCGCCGCCGCGGCTACCTCTTCACCGACCCGGCGCTGGCCGCGCACCTCAAAGGTTATCGGTCCTTCCTCGGCCCGGTGCACCTGTGGCACGTCAGCGACGACTGGAGCTACGGCCCGCCCGCGGCGGTGGACGCGCTGGCACTGCAGTTCAGCGCCGCGCGCGTCCAACGCCCGGCCCTGGATGCCGCGGCGCTGCACAGCGGCCCGATCGGCCACTTCGGCGCGTTCCGGGCCGAGCCGGGGCGGCGCATCTGGCCGCGCTGGCTGGAGCGCATCGAGTCGGCCACGCCGGCGTTGGGCGCGGCACTGCGGGTCGGCTGAGCCGGGCGGCGCGCGCCGCCACCACGCCGCCGCTCCGGAGCGGCACGGCGCCCGGCCGCGAGTGACGTCCGGGCTGTGGAGCTGTCGGGCTGTCCGGAGTCCGGTGTCTTGCTGTCTGGCCATCTGCCTGGCGAGCTGCAGGGCTGGCGGGCTGTCAGGCTGTCGGCGTGTCGGCCTATCGGCCCACCACCTGCTCAGCCACGCCCAAGTTCCTAACGGACTAAGGCATCGGCTCATTCGCGGGCTGCAGATGCGGCGCCAGCACCTCCGCGATCCAGCCCATCACCGCCTGCACCCGCAGCGGCAGCTGCCGCCGGTGCGCGTAGACCAGCGACACCGGCAGCGGCGGCGCGGTGAACTGCGGCAGCACCTCCACCAGCCGCCCCGCCGCCAGGTGCGCCCGCATGCCGATCGCCGGCGCCTGGATGATGCCCAGGCCGGCGAGGCAGGCTGCCTCGTAGGCGTCGCTGTTGTTGACGGTGATGCTGCCGTCCATCGCGAGCGTGCGGTAGCCGTCGCCGCGGCCATGCTCCCAGCCTACCGGCCGCGCGCCCAGCACGCCCACGTAGTGCACCAGCCGGTGCCCGGCCGCCAGGTCATCCAACGATTGCGGCGTGCCGTGGCGCTGCAGGTAGGCCGGACTCGCGCAGTTGACCTGCGGCAGCTCGCCCAGCGGCCGGGCCACCAGCCCCGAATCGCCCAGCGCACCGATGCGCAGCACGCAGTCGAAACCCTCGCGCACCAGGTCGACCCGGCGGTCGGTGCTGCTCACTTCGAGCGTCAGCTCCGGATGCCGGCCCAGGAACTCCGGCAGCCGCGGGATCACGTATCCCCGGGCGATGCCCACCGGCAGGTCGATGCGCAGCCGGCCGCGCAGCGCCTGCGGCGCCCGCTGGAACAGCGCCTGCAGCTCCTCGACGTCGGCCAGCAGGTCCTTGGCCCGCTCGTAGCAGGCCTGGCCGTCCTGCGACAACTCCACCCGCCGCGTGGTGCGGTGCAAGAGGCGCGTGCCCAGCTGTGACTCCAGCCGCTGCACGGCGGCCGAGATGCTGGCCTTCGGCAGCCCCAGGTCCTCTGCCGCGCGCGAGAAGCTGGACAGTTCCGCCACGCGGACGAAGACCTGCAGCAGGTCCAGCGAGGGCAGCGAGGCGGTCGGCGTGGTCATCCAGGCGGCTCCGGTCGGCAATTGTTCGTCATGCACGAACAAATATATCGCTCGCAAGCTATTTATCAGGAAATCCAGCATTAATAGAGTGACCCCCATCGCAACCCCTCCGGAGTCTCGCCATGGGCATCCCCCGCATCACCCTGATCACCGGCGCCAACCGCGGCCTGGGCCGCAGCGCCGCGCTGAAGCTGGCCGAACAAGGCAGCGACCTGATCCTGAGCTACCGCAGCCACGCCGCCGAGGCCGCCGACGTGGTGGCCCAGGTGCAGGCCCTGGGGCGCCGCGCCGTCGCGCTGCCGCTCGACCTGACCGACGCCACGAGCTTTCCCGCCTTCGCCGGGCAGGTGCGGGCCGCGCTGCGCGAACACTGGCAGCGCGACCGCTTCGACGCGCTGGTCAACAACGCCGGCTTCGGCCACCACGCGACGGTGCAGGAAACCACGCCGGAGGCCTTCGACGGCCTGTTCCTGGTTCACCTGAAAGGCCCCTTCTTCCTGACCCAGGCCCTGCTGCCGCTGATCGCCGATGGCGGACGCATCCTGAACGTCTCGTCCGGCCTGACCCGCTTCGCCGTGCCCGGCTACGCCGCCTATGCCGCGATGAAAGGCGCGGTCGAGGTGCTGACCCGCTACCTCGCGAAAGAGCTGGGCCCGCGCGGCATCACCGCCAACGTGATCGCCCCCGGCGCCATCGAGACCGACTTCGGTGGCGGCGCCGTGCGCGACAACGCCGAGCTCAACCGCTTCCTGGCCAGCCAGACCGCCCTCGGCCGCGTCGGCCAGCCGGACGACATCGGCGAAGCCATCGCCGGGCTGCTGGCCCCGGGGCAGCGCTGGATGACGGCGCAGCGGGTGGAGGTGTCAGGAGGAATGTTTCTCTGACACGCCGGAGATCCATCGGTCTTGTCGACCGTCATGGAGACCCGGGTCCGGGCCCGATCCCAGGCCGGAGCCACATGTGCCGGGCCCCAGAGCTCGGCTCGGCTCGGCTCGGCTCGGCTCGGCTCCGCTCGGACCGGCCGCACCGCAACAGCCCGCGCCGTGCTTGCTATCGCTCGCACACGGCCGCAAAGGCGACGGCGGCCCCCGCCGTCACGCTCTGGGCCAGTGGCGAGTTGTACTTGCTGAGCAGCGCCTCGGCGTTCATCGGCGCCTGGTCGACCTGGGCACCATCAGGCGACATCCGTCCCATGGCCGCTATCGCCACCCGCTTGTCGCGGCAATGGAAAGCCATCGCGAGCAAGGTGAAGGCCTCCGGCGCATTCCGTTCCCATTCGCGCATCGCGACGTAGGTCCAGGCCCCACGCGTGTAGACGCCGGCCTTGTCCATCTCGGAGCGCAGTTCAGGCGACTGATGCACCACGTGCCACTGCGGCGGCTTGCCCAACGGCCAAGGCCGATCCTGCGCCAGCAGCATCGACGGGAGCACCGCCAGCCCGATGAACAGGCAGCGCTTGAGCGACTCGACATGCAGACGCATCACCGCTCCGCCCGGTCCAGCCCCAAGGCGCCAAAGGTGACGACGCGGCCCGGCGACACCTCGCCCTTGATGCCCGTCGCCGACAACTCGATCACCTGGCCGCGGTTGTTGTACGCATAGCGCAATTCACCACCACCAATGAATCGGATCACATGCGAGGTACTGCCCACGATGCGCGCAATCCGGTGCTCCAACACCTGCGACAGGTCCTCCACCCGCACGGCGCGGATCTCGTCCAGCGACAACTGGCACGTACCGCTGCCGTCTTCGATCACCGCCATCCACCGCACCGCCGGGTCCATCCGGTTCGCGGTCTGCGCCAGCCAGCGCTTCATCGTCGACGACCAGCCCGGCGGGGCGGGCACCGAGGTGTCGGGCTCGTTCACGTCTCGTGTCTCACTCGCATGTCTGATAGGTACTCGATCGCAAGCACGGAGCCCTTCAATGCCGGCAGTGGCCGGGATTCACTCCCTGGCATCGATCGAAGGCGGCGTGTCCATGAACTCGCGCACGTTCTTCGGCCGCCTGGGCACCCCCCAGCCGCTGCGGGCGGCCCAGGCGTCGATGTCGGGGATCGGCCCAGGCGGATCGCCTCGCGGACAGTCGGTGATGCAGTACCACTGCTGCAGATGCTTGCCGATCACAGGCTTCGGTGGGTCCTTGAAGCGCGAGAACCCGATGAAGGGCCGGATGTAAGTCACCCGGACCATGGGCTGCTTGCCCTTGACCGGCTTGGCCTCATAGTCCGGCTCCATCTCGTAGGACGTCACGTCGATGTACGGACGGTCCTTGTCGTACAGCTGCGCAGCCCATTCACGGCAACCGAAGTAGCCCCTGTTCGGGCTGGTTTCAAAGTTGCGCTTGTAGCGGCCGTAGCCGTCAATCGGCTCGCTGTCGCCGTGGAAGGTCGAGCAGATTGCGGGCGAATATCTGGAATCGGATGCTTGAGGCGCCCCCATGAAAAGGGCGCCGAATGAGACAAGATATTCCGGCTCCTTCTCGTCAGGCGTCAGAACGATGCCTCGGAGAGCATTGAGCCGAGCATAGAGTTGGTCGCCACGCAGTCCACGTTGAACGACACTTCGATCACGATTGATATCCAACCTGAGAATCGCCAGGTCGCCGGCCACTCGTCCCGATTCCATCCCATCGAGCACAAAGCTCGGACTGAAATAGTAAGGAATGGGCTCTCCGAACCGGCCGAAGTTCTTGTCAGTCAGCCGTCTAACGGCCTCATCCTCCTGAGCCCGGTCCCAGCTGAACCGGCGCTCCGTATAGAGGAGATACCGATATTCCCACGGACGATCTATCCACGCCCTTGCGTTTGACGCAACAGACTGCGCGAATGCCACCATACACCACGGCGCGAGAAGGACGGCGACGAGCGCGCGCGACATGCTAGGCCAACTCCGGATCATCGATGGTGATGTGCAGATGATGTCGATGCAAGTGCTGAATACCGTCTTTCGCCTGAGTATTGGGCTCCGCCTCGATCTTGTCGCGGGTATTCTTATCCACAAACCAAGGATCAAGCAGCTGGGTGACGATGGGTTCACGCATCACGTAGCGCCTGTAAGGACCAACAGGACCAGGCTGATGGGCGGCCACCTGATCAGACCACGCCTTCCTCGCCGGCTCGACCTTGCGCGCCGCCGCTACTGCTGCGGCCTCAGCCTTGCCCGCCCTTTCTTGCGCCTCCTTCACCGCCGCCTCGGCAGCCTGTACCGCCTCCGGATTCCCGGCCTTCTTCGCGGCAGCCAACTTCGCCTGCTGCGCCTTCAAGTCGGCGTTTGCGCGCTTGAGGTTGTCGTCGGCGGTCTTCGACTCCTGCTCGGCATCCTTCCATTCGTTGTACGCCTGCTGCTCCTCCACCGAGATGTTGCCGTGCTGGTATCCATCGGCCGCGCCGTCCTTGTTCTTGTCGGTGGCGTCCCTGCGCCCCAGGCCGTCCCGATTGAGCCAATAGGACTTGCCGACGGTGTCCAGGTACTTCAGGTCCAGTCCCCGGCCCGTGCGGTGCGCCATTGAACCCAGCATGGGCCGCCAGCTGTTCGTGAACTTCACGACGGTGACTCCGGCGTCGAACGCGGCCTTGGCGACCACCGCATAACCTGCCGGATGAATACGCTTCGGCACATCCGCACGCAGGTTCAACGCCTTGATGTTGCTCTGGCAGTTGCCGTTCTCCGCGGCAAGCCAGTACAACTGCACGCTTGCTGTGTCCTGCGGATCCTTCTTCCGTTCGATCGTGACGAAGAAATCCGCTCCTTTGGATTCAAACTCCGCACGATAGATCTTCTTCAGTCCGACCTTCATCGTGTCCGATACGCCAGCGACGGATTCGACATCCGCCTCAGTGAATGGGATGGTGCTGCGCATCCAAACGTCGCCGCTCAACTCTGCCTTGTAGTAGTCCACCTTGCGCGGTGATTCCTTCGTGCCTTCATCGCGGGTCTCGGCAAGGCTCGCCTTGTCGTTGAGGTCGTGCTTGCCATACTTCTCGAACACGTCGACCACGATATCGTTGTCACCTGCGGTGACCTGCCACAAGGGATAACGGCGGAACTTCTTCTTGGCATCGACGTTGATGCACATGCCCACTACGGTCCCCGGCGCCACTTTGCGCGACAGCGGGACCACATGCATGGGCACCGTCGCTGCACCGGCGCCCGCCTCGGCCTTGAATGAGCCATTGCTCAACTTTCCGGTGGCTTTCGCCGGGCCGGGCGCACGCCGAATTCGTTCCTCGAAAGGGGCCAGCGCTCCGCCCTTGACTTCGCCAAGGATCAGCGGCAGTCCGGTCAGAGCATTGGAGTCACCGCGCTTCGCCTGTTGGTTCAGAACGGCCGTTGCATCTGCCGGGAAGAGCCGGTACGTAACGCTAACCATGGGCTTGCCAGGTACGACGACCACGGAACCTCGCTCCGGGTTCGTCGTGGCCGCGCCTTTTGCCACTACTTTGGTGTCGTCCGCCATCTTCAGCAGCCTTCGGACAGCCCGTCCGCAAAATCGTCATGGCCAGGCTCGTCGGTGAAGGTCACCTTCAAGGGATGCACGGCGCTGCCGGAGTGGACGCGCTCGGTCTTGCCATGTATGTCGGTGCGTCCCCGAACCGGGCCCGACGGACTGGTGATGTGGTACGCCATGTCGTGCAGCGGTGCCCCGGTCTTTTGGTGCACAAGCTGGAATTGCTCGTCGTTCGCTTGCTGGAGGCCGGCAGGCAGGATCGGAAGCTGAGGTAGCTGGCCGCCCGCAGCCATGAATTCATGCGTGCTCTGAGGCGCAGAATACAGACCCGGCAGCAGGTAGGTGATGTCGCCACCCTCGAGCACCAGCGAACTTTCTCCGTCGAAGATCTCGATGCGCTGCTGGGCCTCGATCAGGATTTCCTCGTTGACCGAGGTCACCGTCAGCTCCTGGTCCGCCAGCAGCTGCATCGTGTCGGTGTGCGCGCGGATCGAGACCGGTCCGTTGGCCGCGAACATCTTGATGCCGCCGTCGTGCACGTACAGGCTGGTGGTGTTGCCCGAGACGCTGGAGTACGTGAAAGCGGCGGTCTGCTGGATGTCGCCGCCGGCGGTCACGCTGTGGTCCTGGCCGGACATGCTGGCGATCTGCGCCTCGGTGGCGAATACGCCGCTGGCGGCCTCGAAGCGCTTGAAGTCCAGCTCCAGCGCCTGCAGCGCCATCCCGGCCGCGCGTTCGGCATGCAGCGGGTTCTCGTAGCGGTAGGCGCCCGAGCCGTCGTACACCTCCAGCGGCGGCAGCTCGCCGATGTCCAGCGCGGTCGGCATCTCGGCGGTCGTGCCGGCCAGGTGCTTGTAGTTCCACGAGCCCAGCGTCACCGCGTTGGGCTGCAGCTGGCGCTTCGCGGCGAAGGCGGTGATCGAGTCGCGCTGGCCTTCTTGCTTGGCTCCGCTTCCTTTCACGCGCCCTTGTCTTGACCCGAAGCTCCGAAGGTCACCTCACGACTCGGCGACACCACTCCCCTGATGCCCGTCGCCGACAACTCGATCACCTGGCCGCGGTTGTTGTATGCATAGCGCAATTCACCACCACCAATGAATCGGATCACGTGCGATGTACTGCCCACGATGCGCGCAATCCGGTGCTCCAGCACCTGCGACAGGTCCTCCACCCGCACGGCGCGGATCTCGTCCAGCGACAACTGCGAGGTGCCGCTGCCGTCCTCGATCACCGCCATCCACTGCACCGCCGGGTCGATCTGGTCCGTCGTTCGCGCCAGCCAGCGCTTCATCGTGGCAGACCAGCCGATTGGCGCCGGCAGCGTGGCATGTGGCTTGTTCATGTCTCGTGTCTCCCCCGACATTCACTCCGCCCGGCACGGCTGCTGGCCGCCGGACATCAAACTCACTGTTGCGCGTCCCACTGCCAGATCGTCACGCCATAGTCACCGCCGAATTCAGGCATCGGCTCGCCGTGATTGAAGTGGCGACGCGAATTCGCTCGCGCCGGGGTGAACCATAAACCGGCGCGAGGACAAGCTTGACCTGCAACGCAACGAAGACGTGGTGCTGCCGCGCGCTGACTCGCGCCGGCCTTCAGCTTGCCGATCGAGTTGTTCTGGCGGGCCCAGTCAGCCAAGTCCTTCGGATACAGAATATGGTCGCGAAATTGAGAATCATCGACACCCTGAATCACACTGATCGCAGCCGCCTCAAACGCCCAGTATCCATTGTATGGAGACATGTACTCATGTCGAACCAGATGAGCATCGTGCCATGAACACCCCTCAAAGGACTTATACCATTCATCCAAGTACCGACCAATGTGATCGCTCGCCTCACTTGAAGTCGACGCGTCGAAAATTGAGTCAAGAAGCGCGTCATAAGGCTTTATGTGGAAGAACGTATTCGTCTCCCTTGGATCCGAGACCCCAGGCTTCAGCAGCTCTTCAATGAGGATATCTTCACCCCTGTAGCTTTCAAGAAGGTCTGACAGAGTCTGAACGTCTCCAGACCTTCCAAACAACACCGCGAGGCTTATCACGAGAACAGCCTCCTGAAAGTCTTCAATCGACTCAAAGTCCAGGGGCGTTATATCAACCCTATTGGCAAGACCAAACTCCTCGTTCAGTTTTTGCAGAAAGATCTGATTATCCAGATGCCATCGGCAGAACCAGCTGAACATTTCACTAAAGAGCGGCTGCAGCTCATGAACCGCAACGCCTGCGGTGTAGTGGCGCAGGAATCGGGAGCGAAGATCCAGATACAGGCCACGCTGACCAAATGGCTTGTAGTCTCCTCTGCGCCGACGCTGCTCGATGACTCGCAACATGTCACCACGGACAGTCTCGAACCACTTTTCATTCTTCGTCAGCATCTCCAACGTCAAGAACTGCTGCCGGCGCCGCTCGCGAAACTCATGATTACCGAACGCGATCGGCAGCAATGAGGGCACACTCGTCGACTTCTTCATGGCTACTTTGCTTTCGGCGGCTTGTTCACGCTTCTTGTGTTCTTGGCACCGTCACGCTTTCCGGTAGCCGCAAGGGCACGCATCAGTCGATCGATTTCCGACTTTCCCCAGACCTGTTGAATTGAGTGCTCGGAGTGCCTTGCTTGCAACGGCTCATCACCAGTCAACTGAAGCTCCGAAAGCAGTTGGGCATGTTCGAGCGCGCCTCCGGCCTCAAATGTGACAAGCACCACCCTACGATCGCATTCATCTGACAGCAGTCGCCGCATCGCGGCAGCGGGCACATTCTCTTTGGAAGCTCGGTCCCGAACCCAATCGTCAGACATCTGAACCATCGGCTTCCCATCACCCTCTTCAGGCTTGCTGGTTTTTAGAAGATGCGCAAGCATCCGATCTTCCAATGACGTAATACCAGCCTTAGCAGGAAATTTTGCTGCCATCGCCCGCACTGCATAGATGCTGCCGCGAGCCTTTGCCTCGGTGACAGTGTATTGACCCTCATGCAGCCAAACTGCGTCTATGCCTTTATGGGGGACTTTCGGAAGATCCTCAAGGGACAGGTTTACAGGCCTCTTATCCGCATTGAGTTTTGCGACACGGGCGGTCCGAGGATGTGGCTTCCGACTATCGTGATCGAAAGAGCCGCCAAGTCGAGCCAACTCAAAGTAATCGACCATGTGTTCACCGAGCAACCCTGTGGCCATGTGCGCCGCTTTGCCAAAGGCGCCCCTAAGGTTCTGCTTTGCCGCATGTGAGCTCCCGGCACCCTTTTCGATGGCACTGGTGTCAGAGCCACCGGTCTTCTTTCGCCGCTCCTGAGGCAGTTCCTTGCCGGTGGTCTTCGGGTCCGCTGCATTGTGGCGATTGCGTGTGCCGGACCGGGCTCCGGGCCGGGCTGACGCTTCGGCTACCTTCTCGCCCGCGGCCATCAACACGCCGCCGACGCGTTCACCGGCAATGTCGCTGACGAAGATGCGGATCTCGTTGCTGCCGGTCTGGATCGCGGCGCTCATGTCAGCGCGCATGCCC
>CAMLJY010000051.1 GCA_946480465.1 uncultured Burkholderiales bacterium | reverse complement strand
CCATGACCACCATCGACGAAATGCTGCACCTCGACCTGCTGACGCCGCACCAGCACGAGCTGATCGCCGCATGGATCGCGCGCGTCAAGACCCCCGACGCGATCCTGCAGATGCCCGTGCACCTGTGGCAGGCGCTGGAACAGGCCAGCGAACGCATGAACGTCGACGCCGACCTGCGGCAGGCGCCGACCTTCGCGGCCTGACGTGGCACTGAAGGCCGCCGGCAGCCGACGGCGCTTGCTGGCACGGCTGCGGCACGGGCTGGCCTTGGCTGCGCTGGCGCCTCTGCTGGTGGGCGGGCCGGCGGCAGCCCAGCCCGTCGCGTCCCCACACGCCATCGACATCCCGCGCTGGTTCTCCAACAGCCTGCTCGACTTCAAGGACGAGATCCCCGAGGCCGCGCGCGAGGGCAAGCGTGTGATGGTGTACTTCGGCCAGGACGGCTGCCCCTACTGCAAGGCCTTGATGAAGGCCAGCTTCGGCCCCGGGCCGATCGCCGACAAGACGCGCCGCCACTTCGTCGCCATCGCCATCAACATCTGGGGCGACGCCCCGGTGACCTGGATCGACGGCAGCGAAGCCACGGAAAAAGCCCTGTCGCGTCGCCTCGGCGTGCAGTTCACGCCCACGCTGCTGTTCTTCGAGACCGACGGCCGCCTGGTGCTGCGCCTGAACGGCTACCTGCCGCCGGAGCGGCTGACCCACGTGCTGGACTTCGTGATCGAGCGGCGCGACCGCGAGCAGTCGCTGGCCGAGTACCTGGACGCGAAGGCCGGCGGCCCGGCGCTGCCGCCGGGCAAACCGCGGCCCTACCTGCTGCGCGACCCGTCGCAGCTGGCCCGCGCCGGCCGCGGCCGGCCGCTGGCCGTGCTGTTCGAGTCGCCGTCCTGCCAGCCCTGCGCTGCCATGCATGCGGAAGCCTTCCAGCGCGAGCCGATGCGCGCGCTGCTGCGCCGCGTCGACGTGGCCCGCCTGCTGCCCGGCGCGCCGACGGCGCTGACCACAGCCGACGGCCGCCGCACCGACGGCCGCAGCTGGGCCCGCGACCTGCGCATCCAGCTGTACCCGACCGCGGTGTTCTTCGACGCCGAAGGCCGCGAGGTCTTCCGCTTCGAAGGCGAACTGCGCCCCTTCCACATCGAAAGCGCCTTCGACTACGTCGCCAGCGGCGCCTACGCGCAGGAACCGCAGTTCCAGCGCTTCGTGCAGGAGCGGGCGGAGCGGCTGCGGGGGCAGGGCATGGCCGTTGATTTGTGGCGCTAGCGCGCCACGCCACGCACGCCCGGCCAGTTTCGCGGTTAGGCCCGCACGGGTCGCATCCTTAGTCCACTGCGCGCCGCCTGCCGGACACGGCCGAGGGGCCCTTGCCAGGGGCCTTTGGCCAGGCGCTTCACCGCTGCTTCATGCCGCCCTCACAGCGCCTTCTCGCAAGGCCGGCAGAGTCCGGGCTCGCCGCCGGGCCCGCCCCAAGGCCACGGACCGACGATGACAACAACCCTGAATGCCCAGCGGGACGACCCCGCACGGCCGCCCGCCTGCCCGGCGGGCGCCGCGGCACGGCGCCGGTGGACGGCACCATGGTGCGGTTCGCCTGCGCTGCGCTGGCTGCTGCTGGCGGCCTGGGCGCTGGGGAACGCGCCGGCGCTGCGCTGGATGTTCTCCGCCTTGGCGCAACCCGCGCACCAGGTGCAGCGGATGGTGATGGCCGGCCTGGCCGCCTGGCTGCTGTGGGATGTCCTGCGCCGGCCGGCTTCGCCGCGGGTCCATGCCCACGCCTGGCCGCTGGCCGCGGCCAGCGTGGCCATGGCCGCGCTCGCCCGGCTGGCGACCGACGTGCACGCCATCCACGCCGCCGCGGCCTTGCTGATGCTCTGCGCCCTGAGCGCCTGCAGCGCCTGCGAACGGGAAGGGCCGCGCCGCCTGGCGCGGCTGGCGGCGCTGCTGTTGTGCCTGCCGGTACAGACGCACGTGGATGCGCACCTCGGGCTGCCGCTGCGGCTGTGGACGGCCCAGGCGGTGGCGCCGCTGCTGCAGGCGCTGGGCGCGCCGAACGTGTCAGTGGAATCGATCATCGTCACCGAGAACGGCGTGGCCGACGTGGCCAGCGCCTGCAGCGGCGTGCGCACGCTGTGGTACGCCGCGGCGCTGTGGCTGTTCGCCCGCCTGGTCTGGCCGCAGGCGCCGGTATGGCGCTGGCTGCTGGCCGGTGGACTGGGCGCCGCGGCCGCCGTGGGCTTCAACGCCCTGCGGGTGGCCAGCCTGGTGCTGGCGCTGCACCACCACGCACCGCCGCTGCTGGCCGACATGGCCCACGCCTCGCTGGGGCTGCTGGCGCTGGCGGTGGTCGCGTCGGTGCAGTGGCTGCTTTGCCACGGCCCGGCTCGCCCGGCGCCGCGCGCAACCCGCGCCCCTTCGCCACCCCCATCGCCGCGGCAGTTGGCCGCGCTGGCGGCCTGCATCGCCGGCCTGGCGCTGCTGCCGGCGGCGCCAGCCCACCGCCCCGTGCAACCAGAGCGCGTGCGGGCGCTGGCCTGGCCGGCCGAATTCCAGGCCGAGCCGATCGCGCTGTCCAACCTCGAGAACGACCTGCTGCTGGGCCGCCACGCCGCCATCGCCGAAAAGCAGCGCTTCGACCGCCACGGCGTGCGCGGCAGCCTGCTGGTGGTGCAAAGCAGCGACTGGCGCGCCCACCATGCGCCGGAGCTGTGCCTGCTGGCGCAAGGCGCGCGCATCGAGAAGCTGGAACGCATGCGTTCGCGCCACGGCGAGTTCCGCGTCATGGCGATGCAGTCCGGGCGCCAGGCCGCCGTCACTTGGTTCCAGTCGGGTGACCGGGTGCTGCCGGACCTGGGCGCGCGGCTGTGGTCGCAGCTGCTGCGGCCCGGCGAACGCTGGTCCCTCGTCACCCTGGTCGTCGACAGCCCCTTGGCCGCGTCCGACACGCCGGACTTGCAGGACTTGCAGGACCTGCGGGATCTGCAAGAGGCCGTGCGCCGTGTCGTGGCCCATCAACCCGAAGAGCCCTCCCGATGAAAGTGCCCTTGTCCCGCCTCGTTGCCGCTGCGGCGCTGAAATGCGCCGTGGTCCTGTTCTGGTGCTGGAACGTGGCGTTCATCTGCGCCACGCTGCCACTAATTCCTGAAGTGCTCGGCCTGCTCGGAGCGTGGTGGCGGGAAGACGCTCCCGCCGACTACGTGGCCATCCTGCTGGCCTGGATCGCCGTGCCCTGGGCCAGCATCGTGTGGGCCTGGAAGCGGCTGCACGGCCGGCCGCACGCGCTGGCCTTGTTCTTCTTCGCGGTGGAGGCGCCGCTCTTCAGCCTGTGTCTTTACCGCCTGGTCGCGATGCGCGAAGTGACGCCGGCCGTGGGCCAATGGCTCGTCATGCTAGTGGCCGGCTGGCTCATCCTCGGCGTGGACGCGCTGCTGCGCACCCCGCCACGCACGGCGGCCTGGCATGCCCTGAAGCTGGTGGGCGCCACCTGCTTCATCCTGGTCGCCGCCTATGCCGGAATACTGTCCACGCTGGCCTGGCTGCCGCTGGTGCTGCGCGGGGCCGCGGAAGCGGTCAATCCGACGACCTGGGGCCGTGCGCTGTCTGCGGCGCTGCAGAGCCCCGGTGTGTTGTTCTTCGTCCTGGCGGCCGCTCCGCTGCTGCTCGCGACCGCCGCCAGCCTGCTGGCCATGCCACCCTGCATGGCCGTGGCCGGCTGGCGCGCCGGCGTGCGGGCCTGGGACGGCGGACCCTTGCGCCCGGCCGGGCGCGCCGCGGTGCTGGCATCAACGCTGGCGCTGCTGGCCGGGGTGTGGGCTGTCGTCAACCACCAGCCCCAGCAGGCGGCGTTTGCCCGGCTGGCCGACGCCTCCAAACCGATGGCGGCGGCTGAATTCGAGGCCCTGCAGCCGGCGCTGCGGGCAGGCCTGCTCAACGCCTACCTGGCGCCTTACCGCTACGCCTCGTCCGAAGCCGAGTCCCGCGGCATCGCCAACCTGTACGAGCAGCTGCTCGGCCTGCCCCCGCCAGTGGCCGCCTGGCCGCAAGCGGCGTTCAACGCGCTGGCCAGGCCGCTGCTGTACGACGGCGCCAGCATGGCGGCGGACAGCGCGCGTGCGGCCGAGCTGTATGAGCGTTACTTCGACACGCCCATCCAGCGCGGCGAGCGCAGCGCCATCGCCCGGGCCCTGTCGGCCACGCACGACAGCGACGAGCGCGAAGCGGGCCTGATCAACATCGACCAGCGCAAGGTGCGGGTGGCCGAGCAGCGCGTGCGGGTCGAGCCGCAGGGCGGGGGCCTGGCGCGCATCACCCTCGATGAGACCTACGTCAACCTCACCACCGAGCAGCAGGAAATCTTCTACCTGTTCTCGCTGCCGGAAAGCGCCGCCATCACCGGCCTGTGGCTGGGCAATTCGCCCGACTCGATGCTGGCGCACCAGCTGTCGCCGCGGGGCGCCGCGCAGCGGGTCTACAAGGCCGAGGTAAACCGGCGCGTCGACCCCGCGCTGCTGGAACAGGTGGGGCCGCGCCAATACCGGCTGCGCGCGTTCCCGGTCCCGCCGCGGCCCGGTTCGCGGCGTGGTGCCGGCACCGCGGGCAGCCCCGCCGCGCAACAGCTCTACCTGCGCCTGCAATACACCGCGCTGGCCACCCCGCAGGCCGACGGCCGCCGCAGCTGGCCGCTGCCGCTGCTGGCCGAGAAGCGCAACGTGGGCTTCGACCGCGACACCCGGCGCAGCTGCGACTTCGGCCCCTGCCCCAGCGACGGCGTGCACTGGTGGCCGGTGGACCTGCCCGGCCCGCAGCCGGCCGCGCCGGCGGCCCATGCCTTCCATCTCGAAGGCACGGGCCAGGCCGTGGTCGCGCGCCTTGCCGATGCAGACGTCGCCGCCCCGCGCGGCAGGAACATCCTGCTGGTGGTCGACCGCAGCCGGTCCATGGCGGCGCACCGGGAGGCCGTGCTGGCGTCGCTGCGCGAGGCCCGTCGCGCGATGGCGGGCAACACCGTCTCGGTGCTGCTCACCACCACCGAGGCCATGGGGCCGCAGCAGCCGCTGCTCGTCCCGCTGGAGCGCCTCGACGAGGGCATGGCGGTGACCGCCATGGGCGGCGGAAAAGTGGGGGACTTGTTGAGCCAGGCGAGGCAGCACGCAAACATCGGGCAGGACCTCACCCTGGTGCTGACCGACGCCGGCGCCTTCGACCTGTCGGCCCGTCCGCCGGAGATCCTGCCGCGCAGCGGCATGCTCAGCTTCGTGCATTTGGGCGGCGCGCTGTCGCCCGTGTACGACGACGCCACCCTGCGGGCCGTGCAGTCCAGCGGCGGCTCGTCCTTCACTGGCCTGCACGAGGCGTGGCGGCACTTTGCGAACCTGCAGCAGTCGGCGCCGGGCTTCTTGATGCGGCGCGATGGCTATGCGTTCTCGGTCGTGAGCGACCGCGTGGCCGACCGGGGGACCGACCAGCCGGCCGACCTGGTGGCCGGCATGCGGGCGGACGGCAGCGCGCCACCGGCCAACGACCCCGCGTTCGCCGCCATCGCCACCCGCCTGTTCATCGCCGACGCCGCGCGGCACGCCCGCGCGAACGCGCCGGCACAACTCGACAAGCTGCATGCGCTGGCCCGCACCCATGATGTGGTCACGCCCTATTCCTCGATGATCGTGCTCGTCAACGACGAGCAGCAGCGCGCCCTGGCACAGGCAGAGCAGGGCGGCGACCGGTTCGACCGCGCCCACGAGCAGGGCGCCGAACAGCTGCCCACGCCGCACAACCCCTTGAGCGTCAGCGCCACGCCTGAACCCGAGGAATGGCTGCTGCTCGTCACCGCCGGCGCGGCGGCATGGATGGCGCGGGCGCGCCGCCGGCGTGGCGGCGCGCCGACCCTCCGTAGCGTTAACAGGCCCTAGCAGTCATGCTGCAGCGTTGGCTGCACACGATCGTGAAGGACGGTGCTCAGCCAGGCAGCGTGTGCGCGCAAATCCGCGATGGGAATCCAGTTTCCCAGTTGAACGCTGCGCCGGCCTTCGCCTGGCAACTGCAACTCCACCTCGAAGTGTCCGTCGACATCGAACGGTCGCATCAACACGGGGCGCACCGACAGGATGGCCTCGAACGGCACCACCTTCATGCTGGACTTGAACCAAAGTCTCCGCGTCCTGTAGCGCAACACTCGCGTCGTGCCATCGAACTCGAAGCAGGTGAAATGCGCCAGTCCCAGCAGAGGGACGCCGATCGCGGCGCCCATGCCCATGATCAACGCGACGACATGGGGAACGGACGGTTCGGTCCACATCGAAGAGGGCCGGTAGGCCAGGCCCTTCAGCCAAGCCGCAATGGCGCCCCACAGTTCGATGCCGAGGCCCACCGGAAGCAACATCAAAAGCACGGCCACGCCAGGCACCAGCAGCGTGACGGCGACCCACAGCGGATGTTCCGGCTTGTCCAGGTTCTGCCAGCTTGACCGGTCCGCCGACAGCGCCCCTGTCCAACCGGATCTGGGGATTGCCTGCGGAGCAGACGCTGGAGCCTTCTGCCGCGCCGCGGGTCTGCGGCGCACCGGCTTCTTCTTCGAGACCAACGATCAGCCTGCTCTGCGCTGCGCCGTCCCCGCGCGGCATTGCACATGGAGCCATTGCAAATCGAATGCGGTCGGTCTGAAGCAAGGAGCTGGCATGTGTGGAGTAGCGCGACGAGCGAGCTCAGTGTAGGAGCCGCCGCCGAGGCGAAGGTCCGCGTGCCCGGTGCACGCGCTGATGGCCGAGGTGACGACGGAAGTCACGACCGCGCTGGCCGGGACACTGGCCGCGCCCTGAACTGCGCGCTTCATCGGGACAGACCGGCCGCCATCCCCTGATCCCGCGGTGCGGTGCGCCGCCCCCAGCCCGCAGAATCCGCCCCCGGTGTTTTCGGGTTTCATCGGAGGATTCATGTCGATCAATACCCATCGGCTGCCGGCGCGGGGCCGCGCGGCCGTGGCCCAGTGGCTGGCCTGCAGCGCCTACGCGCAGGAACCGCAGTTCGAGCGCTTCGTGCAGAAGCGGGCGGAGCGGCTGCGGGACCGCGGCAGGGCCGTTGATATTTGGCGCTAGGACGATTCATGTCCATCCCATTCCTGTTCAGGGCGCTCCTCGCGACATGCGCCCTTGCGCTGCTCACCGCCTGCGCCCAGCAGCCGCGCCATCCCAGCCTGGCCGGCGGCGAACTGCCGCCGCTGGTGCCGGTGCGCAGCTTTGCCGCCAACCTCGATGGCAATGGCGCGTACCAGCTGTCGCCGGACGGCCGACGGCTGGCGTGGCTCGCTCGCGCGGGTCTCGGGCCCGGCGTGTTCATCAAGAACCTCGACAGCGGCGAACAGCGCCTGGTGCTCAAGGGCAGCGCTGAACTCATCTGGGCGGAGGACAGCACGACCCTGCTGCTGCAAGCCAGCCTCGGCGGCGAGGAAGAGCTGCGCGTCCTGGCGCTGGACACCCGTCGGCCGGATGCGCCGCTGCAGGACCTGACGCCATTCCCCGGCCGCATCTCCTACCTGCACGAGCAAGGGCGGCTCCGCGGCAGCCCGGATCTGCTGATTGCGTCGAACAAGCGCGATCCGAAGGTGTTCGACCTGTACCGGCGGGCGCCCAGCCCGGGCGGCATGGCGCTGGTGGCGCAGAACCCGGGCAACGTGCGGGACTGGATCCTCGACGCGGAAGGCCGCCTGGTTGGCCGCACGCGGCGCAGTGGCGACAGCACGGCCCTGGAACGGCCGGCCGCCCGCCCGGACGGTGCGTGGACGCAGGCGTTCTCATGGAACCTGCTGGAAAGCGTGCGCATTCTGTCGGTGCCGGCGAACTCTGCCACCGCGTGGGCACTGTCGAACCGATCGCGCGACAAGATCGCGCTGGTGCGGCTGAACCTGGACAGCGGCCAGGAAAGCGTGGTCTTCGAAGATCCGCGCGTCGACCTGTCCGGCGTGCTGATGAGCCCGGATCAGGACCGGCCGCTGATGGCCTGGTACCAACCGGACCATCCCGCCCACGTGTTCTTCGACGAGCGCCTGGGCGCGGCGGTTCGAGGCCTGCTGGCGGGCCGCAACGGTGGTTTCGTGCCCAGGGCGCAGTCGAACGACGGCCGGCACGTACTGGGCCAGCTGACCCATGCGCAAGGCGGCGAGACCGTGCTGCTGGACTTGGCCGAAGGCAAGCACACCGTGCTGGGCGAGACGCTGCGCGGCCTGTTGAACCGCGTGAGCCCGCTTCCCGAGCAGCGGCCGATCACGCTCATCAGCCGCGACGGCCTGCCATTGCACGGTTACCTGACGCTTCCATTCGGTGTCATCGCTCGCCGCCTGCCCGCCGTGATGCTGGTGCACGGCGGCCCCTGGAGCCGCGACCATTGGGGCGAATCGCCCGAGGCGACCTTCCTCGCGAACCGCGGGTACGCCGTGCTGCAGCTGAACTTCCGCGGCTCCACCGGCTACGGCCGCGCCTTCCTCGACCGCGGCATCGGCGAGCTGGCCGGCAAGATGCACGAAGACGTGCTGGACGGCGCGGACTGGCTGGTGGCGCAGGGCATCGCCGACCCCGCCAGGCTGGCGATCGCCGGTGCCAGCTACGGCGGCTACCAAGCCCTGGTAGGCGCGAGCTTCTCACCAGACCGCTTCGCCTGCGCCGTGGCCCTCTCTGCGCCCACCGACCTGGCGCGCCTGGTCGAAACCGCCCCCGCGCACTGGGAACTGGACCTGTACCGGTGGCACCGATTTGCGGGAGACCCGGCGAAACCCGCCGAGCGCGCCCGGATGGATGCGAAGTCGCCGCTGTACCGCGCCTCCGCCGTGACCGCGCCGGTGCTGCTGATGCATGGCGTGCACGACTCCCGAGTGAAGCTCGACCAGGCCGAGCGCATGGTGCGGGCGCTGCGGCAGGCCGGCAAATCGGTGGAGTACGTGGTCTTCAAGCGGGAAGGGCACGACCTCCAACACTGGTCCAGCCGGCTGCGCTACTACCGCAAGGTCGAAGACTTCCTGGCCCAGTGCCTCGGTGGCCGCAGCAGCGGGTTCGACCTGTTCGAACTGGCAAGCTGGGCCTTTTGAGCCCGAGCTTCTATCCCGAGAAAGGCGCAGCCATGCCACGCACCCCGGCCCGGCCCGGCCCGGCCCGGCCCGGCCCGGCCCGGAGAGCGTCCAGCACGACGGCGTGGCAAGCCGCAAAGCGGCACCAGCCGCCGGAGTCCCCGCTTGGCGGCGCAGCCCGCGGCGGCAGTGAAAACAGGCTGGGCCGGGACACTGTGCGCCGAACGATCGAACTGGCGAGACCTCACCCCACCGCTTGGGCCGATCGGTGTGATGCTGGTCTTGCTGGCGCCCGGCCTGATCATGGTGATCGTCATCGCTCCGGTGCTCCTGCTCACGGCACTGCTGCTCGCCGCCGCGGCGTGGATGCGCGGGAGCGCCATTCCACCCATCGCACCCGGGCAGGAACTGGTTCTGCTGTCCGCGCTGGTCATGGGAGCGGGCCTGCTGTCCGGCGCCTTCATGCTCATGCGCCCCCAGGTCACCTGCTTCGAGTTCGACGCGCCGTCACGGGTGTTGCGCTACGAGGACCGGTGGCTGGGATTGCTGCAGCGCAGGACGGAAGTGCCCTTCGACGCCATCTCGTCGGTTCGGCCCGTCCTGATGCAGCCGTATGCACTGGACGGCCACTTCGAAGTGCAGCTGCAGCAGACGGGCAGCTCCGGCGACAAGACGCTTTGGCTCGGGAACTCGCTGCCCCTTGCCGAAATGCGCACCCATGCCGCCTGGCTGCGAACCGTGCTCGATGACAGGGTACAGCCCACGCTGCAGCACGACGTCTAGTCTCGGAGCCTGCGCGGCCAGGATTGGGGCTGCTGCCGCGGGTGGCCGCGGGAACGACATGGCAGCGCCCGCCGATCACCGGGCACGGCTCCTGCTTTCCGATGGCGCTTTCCATCACAGCGACACCGGAGACTTCGCATGCCCTTCATCCGCACCGCCGTTCGGCAAGGCACGTCCCAACAGCAGAAGGAAGCCATCGTGCAAGGCATCCACCGCGCCCTGGTCCAGGGCATCGGCATGCCGGACGACGAGCTGTTCAACCTGGTGGCGGAGTACGCCCCGGGCGACTTTTTCTACGACCGGCGCTTCAATGGCATCGCCCGTTCGGACCACCTCGTCCTCGTCGAGATCACGATGCGCCGCGGCCGCAGCGACGCGATGAAGAAGGCGATGTACGCATTGATCGCCGAGAACCTGGAGCGCGACGCGGCGGTGTCGCCGCGCGACGTCTTCATCTTCACGCACGAGAACGACTACTCCGACTGGTCGGTGGGCAACGGCCAGTTCGCGATGGCGCTGGTGCAGCAGCGCGGCAACGATGACTGAGCATCGGCCGCAGGCTCGGGCGGTGCGCGCGGGGTGTGGCGCGTCACACCGGGCGCCGCGCCGGCGGTGTGGCCCGCCGCCATGGCAGGGCGCGGGCCCTTGAGCATGCGCGCGCCGCAGCCCGCCGCGGGCACGGTGGGCTGTGGCACGATCGCCGGCAGCCTCCGCCCCCCGTGTCGATGACTTCCCATCGTCCGTCCGCCGTCCCGCCCGGCCCTGCGCTTCACCGCCTGCGGCGGCACTCGCCCTGGATCGCGCTGGCCGCCGGAGCCGCCCTGACGGGCACGCTGGGCCAGGCCGGACTGCAGGCGGCGCGGCGGATCCAGCACGCCGAACTGCAATGGCAGGCGCGTGCCGCGGCCACGCGCATCGAAGCGCAATTGAAGGCGCACCAGGCAGCGGCCCAGGTGCTGCGCGGCGCGCTGCCCTCCGGTGGTCCGGTGGACGCTGCGCCGGCCGGCGCGGCCGCCGAAGCCTGGCGCGGCGCGATGCCCGAACTGCGGGCACTCGCCGTGCTGCCCGCGGACGCCGCTGAAGCCGCCGCCGCACCGGCCGCGCGCGCCCGCGACAGCGGCCAGCCCGTGGCCTCGGCCGACGGACGCGGCGTGCACGTCTGGCTGCCGCTGTACGCGGGCGCCGCGGTGCCCCTTGAAGCCGGGCAGCGCCGCTCGGCCTACCGGGGCGTGCTGCGCTACACGCTCGCGGCGCAGGCCTTGCTGCCGGCACCGCAGGCCGAGCACGCCGGGGCGGTGCCGCGGCTGCGGCTGCTGCTGCACGACGGGGCTTCGCCCGCCGGCCAGCCCGCGGCACCGGCCGCGGTGCTCGCCGACAGCGCCGGCGACCCGGCCGGCGTGCCCACGGCGCCCGAGCACGAACTGCGCGCCAGCGCCGGCTTCTTCCATGCCGCGCACACCTGGACGGTCGAGGCGGCAGTGCCGGCGCGCATGCCGGCATCGGCGCGGCTGCTGCTGGCGGCGGTGGCAGCGGCGGGGCTGGGCTCGAGCATCGGCCTGGCCTGGGCCCTGCACGCCGCGCAGCGGCGGCGCGGCGCCGCGCAGGCCGTGGCCGCGGGCATGGCGCACGAGCTGAACCAGCCGATCGCCGCGCTGCTGCTGTCGAGCTTCAACGTCCGCGCATGGCTCGAGCAGCAGCGGCCGGACCGGGCCACCGACGCCCTGGACAGGATCGAGCAGGCGGCGCAGCGCATGGGGCGCATCGTGTCGCAGTGGCCGGTGCTGGCACGCGAAGGACGCGTCCACCTGCGCAGCGTGAACCTGTCGGACCTGCTGGCGCGCGCGATGCAGCAGGCGCCGGCCACGCTGGTGGAGCCGCCGGACCGCCAGCTGCACGTGCTGGCCGTGGCGGCCGGGCTGGAGCAGGTGGTGGCCGGCCTGCTGTCCCGGCGGGCCCCGCCCGCGGCCGGCGCTGCGCCGCCGGCCGCCGAGATCCGCACCGCGGCCGGCGCCGAAGCGGTGACGATCGAGATCCTGCACCCGGATGGCGGCCCCGGCAGCGGCGACGCGGCGCGTCCGTTCCTATCGCGCCAAAAGAGCGTCACCGCGCTGTCCACCGCCAACGCCCGCCGGAGGCTGCGCAGCTTCGGCGGCAACCTGCACACGCGCCGCGACGAACGGGGCCTCGCCTTCGTGCTGACGCTGCGGCCGGGCGCCTGAAAAGCTGTGAACGAATCCCGCACACCCGCTCGTTCCACCAGCACGGCGCCACTCGTCGCTGCGAATCCTTGATGGGGGATCGGCCACATCTGCTGATTCGCGTCCGGATTGGTCCCGTTCTGGCGGCCCGCTCGGGCGCGCCGGATTCATTGACAGCGCCTGAGCGGCGCGCGGCCCTCTCGCTCATTCCGCCACCGCGGGGGAACGCTCGTAGACGAACTCGATCCCCAGGTGCTCCTCCAGCATGGCGACCAACGCCGCGGCCCGGAACGGCTTGGCCAGGAAGGCGTTGGCGCCGGCCGCCAGCGCCGCCTGGTTGTCGGTGTTCGAGGCGCTCGCGGAGATCGCGATGATCGGCACCCGGTCGAAGCGCGGCATGGCACGCAGGCGCTGGATGGCCTCCAGGCCGCTCAGCACGGGCAGGTGGCCGTCCATCAAGATCAGGTCGGGCATCAGCGTCCGCACGCGCTCCAGGCACTGCGCCCCGTCGGCCGCCTCGTGGACCTCGAAACCCATCAGCCCGAGCGTGTCCGCCATCACCGCGCGGTTTTCCGGCGCGTCGTCGACCACCAGCACCTTCTTCGGCCCGCCCGCATGGCCGATGGGCATGCGCCGGCCGGCGTCCACCACGCCCGGCGTGGCGATGGGGCGCAGGGCGATCTCGAACGAGAAGACGCTGCCGCGGCCCGGGGCGCTGCGGACCTGGATGTCGCCGCCCATCAGCCGCACCAGCTGCCGGCTGATCGCCAGCCCCAGCCCGTTGCCGCCACGGCGGCGGCCCGGGTCGCCGACCTGCTGGAAGGGCTGGAACAGCTGACCCAGCTGCGCTTCGCCGATGCCCACCCCGCTGTCCTCGACCTCGAAGGCCAGCAGCACCGGCTCCGGTGCCGGGGCCGCGCGGGCACTCACGCGCAGGCGCACCTCGCCCTCGTCGGTGAACTTGACCGCATTGCCCAGCAGGTTCAGCAGCACCTGGCGCAGCCGCTGGCCATCCGCATGGACCCTGCGCGGCAGGGCCGGGTCGGCATCCAGCGTGAAGGCCAGGCGCTTCTCGCGCGCACGCACGCTGATGATCGCCACCACCTCGTCGAGCAGCCGGTGCAGCTCGACCGGGGACAGGTGCAGCTCGAGCCGGCCGGCTTCCACGCGGGCCAGGTCCAGCATGTCGTCGATCAGCGAGAGCAGGTGCTCGCCGCTGGCGTGGATGGTGGCCACGGCGGCGGCCTGGCGCGGTGCGAGCTCTTGCGCCTGCCCCAGCAGCTGGGCATAGCCGAGGATGGCGTTCAGCGGCGTGCGCAGCTCGTGGCTCATGTTGGTGAGGAACTGGGTCTGCGCCCGCCGTGCGGCCAGCGCGTGCGCCCTCGAGCGGGCCAGCGCCTGCAGCCACGCGAAGACCAGCAAGGTCGCGAGCACGCCGCCTGCCGCGGCCAGCCAGGGCAGGGCCGCGGCCGTGGGACTGACGAAGCCGCCGTCCGACGAGAACTGCAGCACCCAGCGCCGGGTGGCCCACTCCACCGTCTTCAGCTGCTCCATCGGCGCGTCGTGCGCCATCGGCGAACGCTCGGCCATGTAGCGGTCGGGCTGCCGGTTGTCGTACAGCAGCATGGCCTGGGCGGACTGCGGGTCGAAGGGGGCCGCCGCCGGTCCCGCGTCGTACAGGCGCAGGCGCAGCGGGCGCGCCGCTTCCTTCAACGCCCGGTCGAACATCAGGCGCACGTGGAAATAGGTGCCGACCGAGCCGGTGATCGCAGCCCAGCGGTCCGCGGCCGTGTCCAGCGGCACGCCGGCGCGGTAGGTGGCCGCGCGCATCGGCAGCACGTTGGAGTTGAAGCGCTTCGACACCACGGTGATGGGCAGGCCCGAGGAGCTGACCGCCCCACTCTCCGCCAGGTGCACCGCGGCCGGCCGCCGCGCCGGGTCGGATGCCAGGTCGAAGCCCAGCGTCGCCTGCTGGTCCGGCACGTCCGGATACTGGTACTCGACGACGAAGTGCCACGGCAGCCCGGCCGGCACCGGCCCACCCTGGGTGCTGCGGATGCGCAAGGGCGGCAGGCCGGGCAGGCGCCTGGCAACGTCTTCGCGCAGCCGCTGCGTGTAGGCATCCCGCTCGGCCGCGGTGACGAAGCGGGCGAAATTGACGCTCTGGAACGCCGGGTAGCGGCTGCCCAGGTCCAGGCTGGCCGTGTAGTCCAGGAACTGCTGCCGCGTCAATTGCGGGTTGGCGCTGAACAGCGCCCGCATGCCCTGGATGACCTGCATGTAGCCGCGCATCTCCAGCTCCACGCTGTGCGCGGCTTCGCGCACCGCCGCGTCGAAACGCAGCGCGGCCTCGCGCTCGATGGACTGCGCGATGGCCTGGAACGCCGCCCACGACAGCGCCAGGCCCAGCGGCAGCACCAGCCAGGTGCTGCCTAACCCCGGCAGCCGCTGCCGGAGCGGGGCCGCCCGCGATGCGGGGGCGGGGGTTGCGGGCATGGGGTGGCCGATTGCATGTGTTCTGCTCCCTGGGGCCGCGGACAGCGTGTCACGGGCTCGCTTCGGCATCGGCCTCGGCCTCGCCGCCGCGGCGGAACTGGCTGAGGTCGATGCCGTGGCGGTGCACCTTGTCGTAGAAGGTCTTCTTCGCGATGTCCAGCGCGGTGTAGACCTGCTTGGGCCGGCCGTCGTGCAGGCGCAGGGCCTGCTCGAGCAGCGCCTTCTCGATCATGTCCATCTGCAGCGACAGCGACTGCGGGCCCTCGGCCGGCCGCGTCGCGTCGTCGATGGTGCGCAGCAGGCCCAGCACCATGCGGTCGGCGGCGTTGCGCAGCTCGCGCACGTTGCCGGGCCAGTCGTGCATCATCAGCTGGCGCAGCTGCTCCTGCGGGATGGGCGGGGCCTCACGCCCGTAGCGCAGCGCGGCCTGCAGCACGAAGTTCTCGAACAGCAGGGGAATGTCCTCGCGCCGCTCGCGCAGCGGCGGCAGGTGGATCAGCGCGACGCTCAGGCGGTAGTACAGGTCGCTGCGGAACTTGCCCTGCTCGCTGAGCTGCCGCAGGTCGGTCTTGGCGGCGGCAACGACACGGAAGTCGACCTGCACCGTGTCGTTCGAGCCCAGGCGCTCGATGCGGCGGTCCTGCAGCGTGCGCAGCAGCTTGACCTGGTAGGACAGCGGCATGCTCTCGATCTCGTCGAGGAACAGCGTGCCGCCGTTGGCATGCTCGATCTTGCCGACGCGGCGCTTGGCGGCGCCGGTGAAGGCGCCGGCCTCGTGGCCGAAGATCTCGCTCTCGAACAGGCTTTCGGGAATGCCGCCGCAGTTCAGGGCCACGAAGTTGGCCGCCTGGCGCTTGCTGCAGTCGTGCAGGCAGCGCGCGACCAGTTCCTTGCCGGTGCCGGTCTCGCCGACGACCAGCACGTCGGCACCGGTGTCGGCCACCGCCAGGATCTGCCGCCGCACCTGCTGGATGCCGGGCGAGCTGCCCAGCAACACCGCCTCCACGCCGCGGCGACCGGCGAGCTGCTGGCGCAGGGCGTCGACCTCGATGCGCAGCGCGCGTTTCTCGATCGCGCGGCCCACGGCCTCGATCAGGCGCTGCGGCGGAAACGGCTTCTCGATGAAGTCGTAGGCGCCCTCGCGCATCGCCTGCACGGCCATCGGCACGTCGCCGTGGCCGGTGATCAGCACCACCGGCAGGCCGGGGTCGAGCTGGATCAGCGCGCGCATCAGCGTCAGGCCGTCCATGCCGGGCAGGCGCACGTCGGTGACGACGATGCCCTTGAAGTCGCGACTGACGTGCCGCAGCGCCTGCTCGGCCGATTCGAAGGCGCAGATGTCGAAGCCGGCCAGCTGCAGCGTCTCGGTCAGGCTTTCGCGGACCGAGATGTCGTCCTCCACGAAGACGATCTTGAATTCCTCGGCCACGCGCGGCACGCCCGGCGCGCGGCGCCGGACGGCGGCGCGGTCTGGCACGTCGTCCCTCACTGATGCTGTCTCCACGGTCATTCCTTCGTCGTCTTGTACGGCCGGCACCCCGCGCGGGCAATCAGGGCTTGCGATCAGCCCCCGTGATGCACGCCGCGGCGATCACGGCTTGCGCTCGGGCCGAAGCACGAGCACCGAGCAGCTTAGCTTGCGCGCCACGTGGTACGTGGTGCCGCCGAACATCGCGCGCCAGCCGGTGGCGCCGTGCGAGCCCATCACCACCAGGTCAGCGTGGACCAGCTCGGCGGTCGACAGGATCACCTCCTTCGGGTCGCCCAGGCTGGCCAGCACCTGCACCTCGGCCCAATCGGCGCGCAGCGGACGCGCCAGCGCCTCCAGGCGGCGCTGCGCCTCCTGCACCCTCGTGTTCACCAGCTGGCCGTGCAGCTGCGCATGCTCGGACACGCCATCGTCGGACTCCACCGCATGCAGCAGCGCCAGCGTCGCGTCCGGCCGCTTGAACTGCGCGGCGGCCATTTGCAGCGCATGGTGCGACGCTTCCGAGAAATCGAAGGGCACGAGGATGCAGTCGAAGCGGCTCGGGCCGCCGGCGATGGCGTTCATGAACGGGTCCTGCGCTGTTTCAGAGGACCGCACGAAGCGCAAAGCGTGCCAGGCCTGCCGGGAAGCGGCCGTCGCGGCTGGCGCGGCTGTCCCGGCCCCACCGCAGGGCGGGCAGGCACACCCGATGGCCGCCGCACAGTGCAGCCCGTCGCTCCCGCGCGGGCGGGCCGCGCGCCGCCGGCCCTGGCAGCGCGGGTGGTGCCGCGGCGCACGAACGTCTTGGTACAAGACCTGCAACGCACGGCTTCGTCACAGCGAGGAATGCGCGATGAAGCAATTGTTCGAAGCGATCGACGAGAGCCGCCCCGGCCCCAAGTGGTGCCGCCTGTTCGACCGGCACGGGCCCGCGCGCCAGCGCCGCCTGGCGGGACTGGGTGCACCGCCCTCGCTGGCCGATTGCCGGCGCGCGGTGGCCCACCACCTGCCGCTGTGGCAGCCGATCTGGGACGAACTGGTGGCCTGCGTGCGCGGCGGCGATGCGGAGGCGCGCGTGCTGTCGGGCTGGTGCCCGCCGCCGGAGACCAGCGCCGGCACGCTGGCCGTCTGGTTCGGCACCGGCGGGCCGGTGCTGCTGCGCAACCACGACCACGGCCTGGCGACGCACGAAGGCGCCTGGCTGCGCACGCGCTGGGGCGGCCAGCGCGTGCTGGCGATGAGCGAGGCGCTGTGCGGCGCACTGGACGGCATCAACGAATCCGGCCTGGCGGCGGCGCTGTGCTTCGGAGGCCGCCGCGAACGGCGTGACGGCTTCGGCGCGCCGCTGGTCCTGCGCTACCTGCTGGAGTTCGCGAGCACCACCCGCGAAGCGGTGGCGCTGCTGCGCGGCATCCCGGTGAGCATGACCCACAGCATCGTGCTGCTGGACCGGCTGTCCAACGCCACCACGGTCTTCATCGCCCCCGACCGCGAGGCCCAGGTGGTACCGCTGCGCGGCGTGGCCAACCACCAGCACGGCGTGGAGTGGCCCGAATACGCCAACGCCACGCACAGCCGGGCCCGTTGCCGTGCACTGGCCCGGGCGATGGCCGAGGCCGCGACGCAGGAAGAGATGGTGGCCGCCATGCTGACGCCGCCGCTGTTCCAGAACGCCTACCGCCGCGGCCACGGGACCCTGTACACCTCGGTGTACGAGCCGCAGGCGCTGCAGGCGGAACTGGCCTGGCAGACCGGCGGCTGGCTGCAGTCGGTGGAGGCGTTCCGCGAGGGCGTGCGGCAGGTGGCGCTGGTGGACGAGGCCGAGGAAAGCGGCCCGCCCGACTTTGGCGCTACCGTACCGGGCTGGCAGGACCTGCTGCAGCCGGCGGCGTGAAGCCCCCCCGCGCGGGCGGCCGGCCCCGCGCCCACGGGGCAGAATTCCACACCCAGGAGCGTCTTCGCCGTGCGTCCATCGATACCCGTCGCCACCCTGCTGGCCTGCCTGTGCGGGCCGCTGGCGCTGGCCCGCGCCACCGCCAGCACGCCTGACTCGCTGACGCTCAAGCGCATCGCCGAGACCGGCATCATCACCATCGGTTTTCGCGATGCCTCGGTGCCGTTCTCCTACCTGGATGGGCGGCAGCGGCCGGTGGGCTATTCCATCGACATCTGCATGCACATCGTGGAGGCGGTCAAGCGCCGGCTGAAACTGCCCGACCTGGCGGTGAAGCTGACCCCCGTGACCTCGGCCACCCGCATCCCGATGCTGGTGAACCACACGATCGACATGGAGTGCGGCAGCACCACCAACACGCTGGAACGGCAGGAGGCCGTGGCCTTCCTGGTCACCACCTTCATCGCCACCGGCCGGCTGCTGTCCAAGCAGTCGTCCCGCATCGACGGCGTGGAAGACCTGCGCGGCCGGACCGTGATCTCGACCGCCGGCACCACCAGCATGCGCCACCTGGCGGCGCTGAACGACGCGCGCGGGCTGCAGATGCGCATCCTGGCCGGCAAGGACCATGCGGAATCCTTCCGCCTGGTGGACACCGACCGCGCCGCGGCCTTCGCGATGGACGACGTGCTGCTGTACAGCCTGGCGGCGATGTCGAAGCGCCCGGCGGCCTACCACATCAGCACCGAGGCGCTGTCGGTCGAGCCCTATGGCATCGTCGTGCGCCGGAACGACCCCGAGTTCAAGCGCCTGGGCGACGAGGTGATCGTGGGCCTGTTCCGCAATGGCCAGATCGGCCGCATCTACCAGCGCTGGTTCCAGTCGCCGATTCCGCCGCGGCAGATCAACCTGCAGCTGCCGATGAGCGCCCCGCTGATGAAGGCCATCGTGCAGCCGACCGACTCGGGCGACCCGGCGCACTACCGCTGACGGGCAGCGGCAGAGGCGCCGGGCCTCACGGGCTCAGTCCCGCGCGCCCAGCGCGTTGCTGCGCCGCGTGCCGCGCTGCATCTGGTGCTCGTACTGCGGCGTGCCGACGATGCTGGCACGGCCCGTCAGCTGCGGCGTGCGCGGCCGGAAGGACAGGTCGATCTCGTTGAAGTTGAGCACCGACGCGTTCGTGCCCCGGAAATCGCGGTAGGCCTGGCCGGTGGGGCAATAACCGACGAAGACGTTGGCATCGACGGTGCGCGGCCCCGGAGCCCTGCTGCTCAGGTACATCGGGAAGAGCGCATGCCGGGCGTCGTCGTAGTAGCGCGAGAAGGCGACGAAGGTGTTGTGCTCGATCAGCAGCTCCCAGGGCCGGGGCTTGTTCACCGACTCGACACCGAAGGTGATGGCCGCTCCGTTGGAGTTGTTGCCGGAATGGTTCTTCACGAAGACGTTGTTGCGCGCGATCAGCGTGCCGCCGTCGGGCACGTCGAGCAGGTAGGTCTCGGTCTGCTGGCCGGCGGCCGCCCGGGTGCCGCTGAGGTAGCTGCCTTCCACCACGGTGCGCTGCGCCCGCGACTTCAGCGCATGCCCGTAGAAGGAGCCGTGGCTCCAGGAATTGCGGACCATGAAGGTGTAGTTCGGGTCGGTGCTGCTGGCGTTGATGTACGCGTTGTGCTCCGGCCCGCCGGAGCCGCCGCTGCCGTCGAGTTCCACGTTGTCCAGCAGCAGCGTGCCGGTGTTGTTGCCGGTGGCGAAGATGCCGTTCACGTGGTGCCGCTTGAAGCCCGCGATGCGCATGTTGCGCAGCGTCAGGTTGTGCGCGCCGTTCACGTAGATGGCCGCCTTGCCGAGGTAGCCGCCGGTGGGGGAATCGACGACGTCGATGTTCTCGATCGTGATGTTGGTGGACGGGGCGACCACCTTGCCCTGCGCGTCGTACTGCCCGGCGACGTAGATCAGCGACTGGTTGTAGTTGGAGTAGGAAGCGCCGCCCGGCGGGTTGACGATGACCGGCCGCTTGCCGTCGACCGTGACGCCGCGGATGGTGATGTTGCGCGGCACGTCGGTGGAGCGGACCCCGTCATAGGCCAGGTTCGGGCCGATGAAGATCTGCATGTTGTTGCCGCTGTAGACGGCCGGGTAGATCTCGAACACGTCGCCGCTCTTCCACTGCGTGTAGGGCGCGCGGCGGAAGGGTCCGGTGGCGGGATCTTCGCCATTGCTGCTGTTGGGCTTGCTGCGCCCGTCGCCGCCGAGCCTGCCGTAGGTGGCGATGACCTTGCCGTCGCGGATCTGCACCATGCGCGGCGTGCCGGAGGTGGCCGGTGCCGGCTGCGCCGTGGCCAGCGCGGGGTTCCATTCCCACTGCGCAGGGTAGTTGCCGGACTGGCAGAAATCGTTGGCGTGGTTGGTCAGGGGCGAGTAGCCGCTGTCGGTGGCGCCGGCGCTGACGCGCACCGTGGCGCTGGCCGGGCTGCCGGTGCCGCGGGCATTGACGCCGCGCACGCTGTAGGTGGTGGTGGCGCCGGGCGTCACGCTGCCGCCGGAGGCGGTGGCGGGCAGGTCGACGCCGGTCCACACGTAGGACGTGACGGCCGGCTGGCACTGGGCCGACAGGCGCACCGGCGTGCCCAGCGTCACCTGGGTCGCACTGGCGCTCAGCGAGCACACGGGGGCCAGCAGCGGAACCGGGTTCATGGGCGTGGGTGGGTTCTGGGCCTGGGCCGTACCGGCGGCGACGGCGAGAACCATCGCCAGGCTGGCCGCGTCAATCAGGCGCAAGCGGCCACGCGTGCAGGTGGACATCGATCGAATCCTCCGCGGGTCCCTCCCGCATGATCATTGATTCATTCTGGACGGATGTTTACCTTCCTGACTGTTAGCAAGCGTTGCCCGGCGGTCCGGAAACCCCATGCGAAGGCCCCTCGAATGGGTGGTTCGGCGCCAAGCTGAATGGAACCTGAATGGACGCCGCAAATTCCTGCTAGCACGCGCCGTGGCCACCGGCACCGAGCCGGAACGCACGCTCCCGCGCGGCGCTGCGCGCGGCCTCGACCAGCCGCGACGCGGCGAAGGGCTTCTCGATGAAGTCGTAGGCGCCTTCGCGAATGGCCCGCACGGCCATCGGCACGTCGCCGTGGCCGGTCACCAGGATCACCGGCAAGCCGGCGTCGGTCTCCAGCACCCGCCTCATCAGCGCCAGGCCGTCCATGCCGGGCAGCCGCACGTCGCTGACGACGATGCCCGGAAAGCGCGGCGGCAGCTGCCGCAGCGCGGACTCGGCGCTGTCGCAGGGGCAGACTTCGAATCCGGCCAGTTCCAGCGTCTGCGACAGGCTGTCGCGCACGTCGGCGTCGTCTTCCACGAACACCACCTTGAGACCGTCACGCATGCACCTGGTCCTCCACCAGCTTCAGGTCGAATTCGAATGTGGTGCCGCCGGCATCGCTGCGTGCGCGCAGGCTGCCGCCGAAGGCACGCACGATGCTGTTCGAGATCACCAGGCCGAGTCCCAGGCCCTCGCCCGGCGACTTGGTGCTGAAGAACGGTTCGAAGAGCCGCTGCATCACGCTGTCCGGCAGGCCGCTGCCGGTGTCGGTCACGCACAGGTGGATGCGGCCGTTGTCGATGCGTGAATCGATGCGCAGCCGCTTCACCGGCGCGTCGCGCATCGCATCCAGCGCGTTCGACACCAGGTTCAGCAGCACCTGCTCCAGCCGGTAGGCATCGCACTGCACGCGGGCCGCGGCGGGCAGGGCCACCTCCACCTGCACCGCCTCGCGCTGGATGCGCTCGCGCAGCATCTCCAGCACGTTGCTCACCGTGGCCGGCAGCGCAATGGGGTCGGCCGGCACCGCTGCCTTCCAGGCGAAGGACTTCAGCTGCGAGGTGATGCGGCCGATGCGTTCGGTGAGCCCCGCGATCGAACGCAGGTTGCGCGCCACGTCGCTGGTGCGGCCGATCTCCAGCAGCTGGCAGGTGTTTTCCGAGAGCGCGCGCAGCGCCGTCAGCGGCTGGTTGATCTCGTGCGTGATGCCGGCCGACATCTGCCCCAGCGTGGCCAGCTTGCCGGCCTGGATCAGGTCGGCCTGGGCGGCGCGCAGCTGCTCTTCGGTGCGGCGGCGCTCGGCCACCTCCACCACCAGCGCGGCATTGGCCTGGTTCAGCTCGGCCGTGCGTTCCTGCACCCGGCGCTCCAGCGCGTCGTGCGCCTGCTGCAGCGCCTCGTGCGCGTGCTGCAGCGCGGCCTGCGCCGTGCGCTGGCCCGCCAGGGCACGGCGGCGCTGCCGCAGGTACAGCGCCAGCACACCGACCAGCCCGGCCAGCGCGGCACCACCCACGGCACCACGCCGCGCCTGCTCGCGCACGGCCTGCACGTCCGACAAGGTCATCAACCGCCAGCCGGTGCGCACCATCGCCCGTTCCTGCGCGGCGTACATCACGTCCGGCGCACCCGCGCTGGCCGCCGGCATGCGCACCAGCTGCGTGCCGTGCTCCAGCGTGCGCTCGGTCGCCAGGCCGAGCGGCTCGATGGCCCGCACCGGGTACTTGCCCAGCGCCGCCAGCGCGGCACGCCGCTCGGCCGAGGGCGTGGCCAGGCTCTTGAAGCGCCAGGCCGGCATCGACGACATGATGACCACGTCGTTCTCGTCGATGACCAGCAGCCGGTCGCTCTGCGACACCGCCGACAGCGCCATCCACATCGACTCCACCGCCTCCAGGCTGGTGATGACCTCGGCCAGCCCGACGATGCGGCCACGCTGCCGGATGACCTGCAGGAAATGGCACTCCGGCGCGCCGCGGTCGGCGCTGGCGATGAAGGCCCGCGCCTGGCCGCTTTGCACGGCCTCCGCGAAGTGATGCTGGCGCGACAGGTCGCGCCCCACCGTGCTGCCCGGCTCGAACCAGTTGCTGGCCGCCAGCACCAGGCCCGCCGGGTCGGTGACCTGCACGGCCAGCGCACCGGCGCGCACGTTCAGGTTCGTCAACTGCCGGTTCACCCGGGCCTGCAGCGCCGCATCGCGCGGATGGTCCAGCAGCGCCAGCACGTCCTCGTTCAGCTCCATCAGGCTGGGCACGTGCTCGTAGCGGGCGATCTCGATGTCGAGGCCGGAGGCGACCAGCTCCAGCTGCTGCGCCGCCGCATCGGCCAGGCTGACGTAGCCCGCCCGTTCGCTGGCGACGAACGCGGCCCAGCCGCCGCCCAGCATCAGCGCCGCCACCAGGCTCCAGACGAGCAGGCCGTCGGCCACGCGGATGGCGGGCGCCTGTTTGCCGGCGGCAAGGTTGCGGTTGAGCATGGCGAGTGATGGGCGTGGCTTGCACGTGCCGTGCCAAGGCCCCGGCCGGCCGCCGGCCCCCCGGCGCGCAGGGCGGGCCAAGGGGGTACGGCACCCCGCGGGGCAGCAGCGCACGAAGGCGCCAGTGTATTGATCCGCCCCCCGCACCCTGGCCAGCGGTATCGAACCGGACACGGCAACGGGCGCCGCCGGCATTGGCGCATTGGCGCATGGGCCCTTGGCACGCCGGTCGGTATGCCACCAAAGGCGCATGTTTCACACCGCCGTCATGCGGCCGGGGCGGCGATTCGGCCCACCTTGCCGATGCGGACTCTGCCGCCCGGCGGCGCCGCCGGGGCCCGCGCCACGAGGGAAACACCGGGCTGCAGAAGCCCATCGCAGCCCAGGCAGGCCGCGATGGCACGGTCCATGCAGATCGTTACGTCACGCAAGGCAGCCCCAAGAGGCTGCCGCCGATGAGCAGCAGTTTTTTCATCGAAGGAGACGTCATGCAATCAGCGCGGCACTGCGCGCCTGGTACCCAAGGACCGCGGCACGGGGCCATTCCGGCCGCCGCGGTGGCGGCAACAGATGGCCGCGTCTTTTGCACGCTTGCAAGTGGCCCGACCACGACGAGACGGGTGTGCGCGCCAGCATGAGCCGCTTCGAACTTCAAGGCGACGCGTCCCATGCCTCGCTGGTGGACGCCGTGCGCCACCAGGCCCGCGTGCGCCCCGACCACCCCGCGCTGGTCTTCCTGCCCGACGGCGACACCGAGGTCGGCCGCCTGAGCTACGCCGAGCTGGACCGCCGCGCCCGCGTCTTCGCCGCGCAACTGCAGCAACAGGGCCTGCAGGGCCGCGCCATCCTGCTGATGCTGCCGTCCAGCATCTACTACGTCGTCGCCTTCGTCGGCTGCCTTTACGCCGGGGCCATTCCCGTGCCGGGTTATCCGCCCACCAACAGCATGCATGCCGAGCGCATGGCCCACATCGTGGCCGACTGCAATGCGCGCGGCGCCATCGTGGCCACCAGCAGCGCGCTGGAGTCCATCGGCGAGCGCCTGCGCCGGCATTTCCCCGAGGGGCTGGACTGCCTGTTCATTCCCATCGACGGCAGCAGCGAGGCCGAGGCCGCCGGCGCCGGCTGGCGCGAACCCGCGCTGGACCGCGGCTGCACCGCCTACCTGCAATACACCTCGGGCTCCACCAGCAACCCGCGCGGCGTGGTGGTCACGCACGGCAACCTGCTGAGCTATTGCGAGAGCTACACCCAGGCCGCCGGGGTCAACGAAGACGACGTCTTCGTCACCTGGCTGCCGCTGTTCCACGACATGGGCCTGATCCTGGGCGTGATCCAGGCCCTGGCCGTCGGCGCCACCATCGTGATGATGCCGCCGCTGTGCTTCCTGCAGAAGCCGCTGCGCTGGCTGCAGGCCATCAGCCGCTACCGCGGCACCATCAGCTACGCGCCCAACTTCGCGTACGAGCTGTGCGCCTCGGCGCTGGACCAGGCGCTGGTGAATGCGCTGGACCTGTCGAGCTGGGCGGTGGCGGGCAATGCGGCGGAGCCGGTGCATGCCGACACGCTGGCGAAGTTCGCGCGGCGCTTCGAGCCCCGCGGCTACCGGCCCGCGGCGATGAACCCGTCCTATGGCCTGGCCGAGGCCACGCTCACCGTCACCTCGCACCCGCGGCTGCAGGCCGCGCGGGTGATCGACGTGGACCTGGAGGAGCTGACCGGCGGCCGCCTGGCGCCGCCGGCGCGGCCGGAGCGTGCGCACCCGCTGGTCAGCTGCGGGCGGGCATGGCTGGACACGCAGATCGCGATCGTCGACCCCGTAACGCATGAAGTGTGCGTCGACGGCCAGGTCGGCGAGATCTGGGCCAGCGGCTCGCTGGTCGCCCAGGGCTACTGGCAGCGCGCCGCGGAAACCGAACACAGCTTCGGCGCCCGCACCGCCGACGGCCGCGGCCCCTGGCTGCGCACCGGCGACCTGGGTGTGCAGCGGGACGGCGAGCTCTACATCACCGGCCGGGTCAAGGACCTGATCATCATCCGCGGGCAGAACCACTACCCGCAGGACATCGAGCACACGATGTACCGCGCGCACCCGGCGCTGGAGATCGGCCACGGCGCGGCCTTCCCGGTGGAGGTGGGCGGGCAGGAGCGCCTGGTCGTCGTGCAGGAAGTGCGCCGCTCGCAACGCCACAAGATCGACGGCGCGCAGGTCGTGCAGGCCATCCGCGCCGCCATCGCCGACGTGCACGGCGTGCAGGTGCATGCGGTGCAGCTGCTGCGGCCGGCGTCGGTGCACATCACCTCCAGCGGCAAGATCCAGCGCCGGGCGTGCAAGCAGAGCTACCTGGCGGGCGGGTTCGAGGTGCTGCATGCATGGCAGGAACCCGCGTCCACGCCGGCGGCCACCCCGGGAGCGCAGCCGTTCGATGCGCCCTCGCTGCCATCGGTCATCGACTGGCTCAAGCGCCACATCGCCGCCGAGCAGCGGCTCGAGCCCGCCGCCATCGACGTGCAGCAACCCTTCAGCGCGCTGGGGCTGGATTCGCTGAAGCTGACGGCGCTGTCAGCTGCCCTGGGCCGCTGGCTCGGCACGGCCATCGATCCGGTGACCCTGTACAGCCACTCCACCATCGAGGCCCTGGCACGCCATGCCACGTCCGGCGCCACGGGCAGTGCCGGTGGCGAAACGGTGGTGGCCGCGGCCGAGCCGATGGCCGTCATCGGCCTGGCCTGCCGTTTCCCGAAGGCGGACTCCGCGTCCGCGTACTGGCAACTGCTGGACGCCGGCGCGGACGGCATCACCGAGATCCCGGCGTCGCGCTGGGACGGCGACGCCCACTACCAGCCCGGCCCACCCACGCCCGGCAAGGCATACACCAAGTGGGGCGGCTTCCTGGAGGCGGTCGAGTGCTTCGATGCCCATTTCTTCGGCATCTCCCCGCGCGAAGCCGCCGGCATGGATCCGCAACAGCGCCTGCTGCTGCAAACCGCATGGCATGCGCTGGAAGACGCCGGCATCGCAGCGGACGCACTGGCCGGCAGCGACACCGGCGTATTCGTCGGCGCCATGACGCACGACTACGAGTTGCTGGAAGTGGCCCAGAACGCACCGCTGGACGCCTATTTCGGCACCGGCACCCACGCCAGCATCCTGGCCAACCGCATCTCCTACCTGTTCGACCTGCGCGGACCGAGCTGGGTGGCGGAGACGGCCTGTTCGTCGTCCCTGGTCGCGCTGCACAGCGCCCGCATGAGCCTGCAGTCCCGGGAATGCAGCCTGGCGCTGGTGGGCGGCGTCAACTGCCTGCTGACGCCCGAACTGTTCGTCGCACTCTCGCAGGCCCAGATGCTGTCGCCGGACGGCCGCTGCATGACCTTCGATGCCCGGGCGAACGGCTATGTGCGCAGCGAAGGCTGCGCCGTGCTGGTGCTGAAGCGACATGCCGACGCGGTGCGTGACAACAACCGCATCTACGGCGTCATCCGCGGCACCGCGATCAACCAGGACGGCAAGAGCAACGGCATCACCGCGCCCAGCGCCGATGCGCAGCAGGCCGTCATCCGCCAGGCCCTGGCCGTGGCCGGCGTGCAGGCGTCGGCCGTCAGCTACGTCGAAGCGCACGGCACCGGCACCAGCCTGGGCGACCCGATCGAGGTGGATGCGCTCAAGCGCACCTACGGCGTTGCGTCGACGCAAGCGCCCACGCTGTGGATCGGCTCGGCCAAGTCCAACATCGGTCACACCGAACCCGTGTCGGGCCTGGCCGGCCTGAGCAAGGTGCTGCTGGCGATGCGGCACGAGCGGCTGCCGCGCAACCTGCACTTCCAGCAATTGAACCCGCACATCTCGCTGGACGGCACCCGCTGCAGCGTGCTGGCGGAGCCGCAACCCTGGCCGCGGGGACCGCAGGCGCGCATCGCGGCGGTCAGCTCGTTCGGCTTCGGCGGTGCCAATGCGCACGTGATCGTGTCCGACGAACCGCGGGCGGCCGACATCGCCGCGCCCGCCGCGGACGAGACGGCGCCGCAACTGCTCACGATCTCGGCCAGGACTCCAGCTGCACTGAAGCGCCGGGCCCGGCAGTTCGTGCAGTTGCTCGATCCGGCGGGCGACGCGGCCGGTGGATCCGCGGCACCGCTGGCCGCGCTGTGCCACACCGCCAATGCGCACCGCGCGCACCTGCCGCAGCGCCTGGCCATCGTCGGCCGCAACCGTCAGGAGATGGCGGTCGCGCTGGGCGACTACCTGCAGCACGGTGAGCACGGGGCGGTGCACGCCACGTCGAAGCCGGCTGCCCGGGGGCGCCTGGCATTCCTCTTCACCGGCCAAGGTTCGCAGTACCCCGGCATGGGCCGCGAGCTGTACCGCGGCCACCACCTGTTCCGCGGCCTCATCGACCAGTGCGACGAGATCCTGCGCCCGCTGCTCGACGGCCGTTCTCTCGCCGACGGCTTGTATGGCGACGAGGCCCGGCTGTTCGACCTGGGCCAGACGCAGTACGCGCAGCCGGCGCTGTTCGCCGTCGAATACGCGCTGGCCGAGGTCTGGCGCTCCGCGGGCCTGGCGCCGCAGTGCCTGATCGGGCACAGCCTGGGTGAATACGTCGCGGCCTGCGTCGCCGGCGTCTTCAGCGTGCAGGACGCCTTGAAGCTGGTGGCCCACCGCGGCCGGCTGATGCAGCATGGCACGCCCCCCGGCGCCATGGTGGCGCTGCGCGGTGACGCCGGGCGGCTCCAGGTGCTGGCGGATGAGCTCCGCAGCGCCGCCCCCGCGGACGTGGCCCTGGCCGCGCGCAACACCCCGACCGACATCGTGATCTCCGGCGAACCTCGGGCCGTCGCGGCCTGGGTCGCGCGTTGGCTCGAACGGGCGCCAGGCGACGGGCTGCATGCCACGCCGCTGCGTGTCGAACGGGCCTTCCACTCTCCGCTGATGGCCGGGATGCTGGACGAATTCGCCGCCATCGCCCGGACCGTGGCATACCACGCTCCCACCCTCGAAGTAGTTTCCAATGTGAGCGGCATGTTGGCCGGCCCCGAGCTGACCGATCCCGCGTACTGGGTCGACCACATCCTGCGCCCGGTGGAATTCGCGCGCGGCATGCAAACCCTGGCCGCGCGTGGTTGCACGGCCTTCATCGAGGCCGGCCCCCATCCGGTGCTGAGCGCATTCGGCCAGCAGTCAGTGGGCGAGGGGACTTGGCTGCCCAGCCTGCGCCGCGGCATGCAGGCCGACGAGCAGCTGCTGCACGGCCTGGGCGAGTGGTACGCCCAGGGTGGCCAGGTGGACTGGCCCGGCTGGGCCCGCGCGCGTTCAGGGGGCACCACCGCCGCCATGCAGCCCGTCGAGCTGCCGCCTTACCCCTTCGAGCAGGAGCGCTACTGGTTCAAGCCCGGGGTGGCCGTGTCGCGCGAGCCGGCTGTGCATCCCCTGCTCGGCCATCGCCTGGCGCTGGCCGACAGCAGCGACGAGCGGCGCTTCAACGCCAGCCTGACGCGCCAGGCGCCGTGGTTCATCGACGAGCATCGGGCCTTCGACATCCCTGTGATGCCGATGGCCGGCTTCATCGAAGCCGCGCTGGCGGCAGCCCGGCACAGCGCATCCGACCCCGCGCCCGAATGGACCCTGCAAGACCTGGCGCTCACCGGCGGCCTGGCCTTGCCCGAAGGGCGCACCGCGGAGCTGCAATGCACCGCGCGTCGCACCGGTCCCGCCGGAAACTGCGACGTCGCCGTCCAGGCGCGCGAGCGCAACGGCGATGAGACCGGCGCCTCTGCGTGGAGCGACTGGCGCCGCTTGGCCCGGGCCCGCGCGGCGGTCAGCTTCACCACGCCGCCTCCCGGGCTGGACCCGCAGGCCCTGCAGCGAACGCTGGACGAACAAGCGGTCGAGCCCCTCTATGCGCGCGCCGCGGCCATCGGCCTGGGTTACGGCCCCGGCCTGCAAGGCGTCAAGCGCCTGTGGCTCGGCGATCGCGAATCGCTGGCGCGCATCGAGATGCCGGCCCGCGTCGCGGACGAGTCGGCCTACCAACTCCACCCCGCCACGCTGGACGCCTGCTTCCACGTCGCCATTCCATTCATGGAACAGGCGATCGCTGGCCGCCCGCTGGCTCTGCTGCCGACGGCCGTCTCGCGCCTGACCGTGCGCCGGCGGCTGCCGGCCGTCCTCTGGGCCCGCGGCACCTGGCACGGCGAGGTGGCCCCGGGGCGCTACCTGGCAGACCTGGACATCCATGGCGACGATGGCGCCTGCATCGTGTCCGTGCGCGGCATGCAACTGGCGCTGGTGGGGCGGGCATCCATGGCCGACAGCGGTGCCGCGACCGATGTGCGTTATTACCGAACGCAATGGATCCCACTCGATCAGGGCACGGACCTCCCCGCAGCAGCGACGGCCGCGGGGCGTGACACCGACAGCGCACGGCCCTGGGTCATCGCCAGTCCCGATCGCGATGTCGCCCTGCGGATGGCGAAGCAGGCCCAGGCCATCGGACTGAAAGCCTTTGCCGTTCACGCCGGCACGGGCTACAAGCCCCGGGCTGGCGAATCCGCCGAACTGGACTGGCATGCGGAGGCCTCCTGGCAACGGTGCTTCGAGGACCTTCGCACGCGGCAGCTGCGCCCGGCCGGCTTGATCTACTACGGCGGCTCTTCCGTCGCCCTGGCTCCCGTGCCGGACGATGTCGCCGCGCGTGCCCAGGCGGTGCTGCATGCCTGCAAGCAGTTCCTGCTCGTCTGTGCCGAACTGGAGCCCGTCGTGGTGATCTGCACCCGCGGCGCCCAGGTGCCCGCCGAGGCCACGGGGCTCGGCCAGCGCATGGACGACACCGGCCTGTCCCAGTGCGCCGAGGTGGCGATGGCCAAGGCCATCACGCCGGAGTTTCCGCGCGTGCAGTCGCTGCAGGTCGATCTCGACCCCGACGCCGCCGCTGACGACGTGCCGGTGGCGCAGATCCTCGGCCGCATGTGGGCACTCCCCGGTTCCGGGCACCTGGCGGTCCGGGCCGGCCGCTGGTACGAAGCCCGCCTGCGCGAGCTGCCCGCCGACGACCTGCCAGGCGGCGAAGTCGCGATGAAGTCCGACGCCACCTACCTCGTCACCGGCGGGCTGCGCGGCATCGGCCTGGCCACCGCGCAGTGGCTGGTGGACCGCGGGGCCCGATCGCTGGCCCTGCTGGGCCGCACGACCGACACCGCGGCGGAAGCCGCGGTGCAGGCGCTGCAGGCGCAAGGGGCAACGGTGCGGACATTCCTCGCCGACGTGGCCGACCGTGCCGCGCTGGCCGATGTCCTGGCCCAGGTGCAGGCATCGATGCCGCCGCTGCGGGGCGTCTTTCACTCCGCCGGCGTGACGGACGACGCCGCGCTCGGTGTCATGGCATGGCCCCGCGTGCAACAGGTGATGGCACCCAAAGTGCTCGGCGCCTGGCACCTGCACGAGCTGACCACCGGACTCGAACTGGACCACTTCGTGCTGTATTCGTCGCTCGCCTCGCTCGCCGGCAATGCCGGCCAGTTCAATCACATCGCCGCCTGCTCCTTCCTCGACGCATTGGCCAGCCACCGGCGCCATCGCGGACTGACCGGGGTCTCCATCAACTGGGGCTATTGGTCGGACATCGGTGTTGCGACGCGCTACGACCTGAATGCCAGGATGGCACGCATCGGCGTGGGCGGCATCGACACGCGGCAAGGCATCAACGCGCTGCAGCGCCTCGTTGCCGCACAACCCACGCAGTGTGGGGCGGTCATCGTGGACTGGGCGCGCCTGAAGCCGGTGATGTTCCCCACCACGCCATACCGCCTGCTGGCCGAGCTGGGCGGGGAAGCGGTCGCAGCGCCCACGGAGGTCGGCCCTGGGGAGCCGACCGTCGCCCTGGGCGCCGACCTGCTGGCCCTGCCGGCCGAAGCGGCCAAGGTGCGCATCCTCGCCTACCTGCTCGCAGCGGCAAGCCGGATTCTCAAGCTGGGTGCGGAAGCCCGGTCCGAGGTTGAGCGCGACTTCGCCAGCGCGCCTTTGAATCAGCTCGGCTTCGACTCGCTGATGGCCGTCGAAATGCGCAACCGGATTCGCCATGACGCGGGCGCGGACGTGCCGCTGAAGCACTTCCTCGCTGGATCGTCCGCAGGGGAAGTGGCCGAACTCATCTATGCGCAATCCATCGTCAAACACGTTTCGGGCACCACCGCCGACGTGCCTGACGAGGATCTGGAAACCATCACGATCTGACGTAGTACTGCGCCTCATGAGTGTCATATCGAAGGAGCAACTGTTGCTCGAACTCCACCGGCTTGGCGTCCAGCTGCGATCGGATGGCGAACAGCTCTTCATTCAGGCTCCCAGGGGAACCGTCACGGCCGACTTGCGAGAGGCACTGAAAGAGCACAAGGAATCGTTGCTAGCGGCCCTTTGCCCGGTGGCCGCTGCCCCCAACCAAGCGCGGGACCAGGTGCCCCAACCCGATGACATCGCCGCTCACCTCCGGCAGCGGCTGCAGGCATTGCCCGGGATGCTTCGCGTCGACGTCGAGGCCGTGGCACAGGACGCGAATGGCTGGCTTGCGCGCGTCACCCTGGATCCGGAGGCGACCGGATGCACCACCCGCACCCACATGGGCACGCAGGACGAGGCCCATCTCGACCGGCGCTGGCGACAACTGGTGTCTGCAGGCCACGAGCTTGCGGCGCGGCTCAGGGAAGAACACTCCGCGCTGCTCCATGAGCACGCGCGCGTCTGCGATGCGTTGAACCGTCTCTCGACCGTCTCCATGGCCCTCACCCTGTGCGCCAGGGGCCGATTCCAGGAGGCAGAGACGCCGGAGACCGCCCCATCCATCGTGAAGGACCTTGGTTTGCGGCCACGCCAGCTGACCATCATCAGCCAATGGCTGGAGACGATGGAACGCGCCGGGTACGTGAGAGCACATGCCAGCGGCTACTTGAAGACGGATGCACTGGACGCCTGCGAGCTTCAACGGGAGATCCAGGTCCTTCACTCCTCCATCACGAGCGACGGCGCCTATGCTCCGTTCGTCGACCACATCAAGGCCTGCGCATTGGCGCAATCGGATCTGCTCAGTGGATCGAAAGACCCATTCGAGCTGCTGTTTCCTCAGGGAAGTTTCGATGTGGCCTATGCGCACTACCGCGACAACCCGGTCGTCCGCATCAACAACCACCTGCTGGCGCAGCTCAGTGCCATCGTCATCGATTCACGCCGCGGATCCAGCGTGCCCAAGGTGCTGGAGCTTGGCGCCGGCTCGGGCGCAACGACCGAAGCGGTCTTGGAGAGGCTGCACGGGCGGGAAGCGCACTACCTGTTCACGGACATCGGTGAATTCTTTCTGCGCCGCGCCGCGCAGAAGTTCGGTCACAGCCAGGCGCCCAGGCTGAGCTGCCACCTGCTCGACCTGGCATCGAGTCCCTTCCTCCAAGGATTCGAGCCCCAATCCGTGGACCTGCTCATTGCCGTCAACGTGGTTCACAACGCCGTACACATCGAACAGACCCTCGCGCAGCTGCGTCGGCTGATGGCGCCGGGCGGCGTCCTGCTCTTGTCAGAGCAGACCGAAAACTCGCCGCTGAATCAGATCAACTTTGCCCACTTCGAGAGTTTTGGGCATTACCGGGACCGCCGGGTGCGCAGGAATTCGCCACTCATGTCGGCGGATGAATGGCACCAGGCTTTCGATGCTTCCGGGTTCGTCCGGTTTGCGTCATTCCCGGCGGATCCGGTTCCGGAGCCCGACCCCGGGCGCCAGCGGGTCATGGTGGCCGAGGCGCCTTCCTGCCGCCACCGCTTCGATGCGGAGTCGTGGCTTGGCGTCGCACGGCAATCCGTGCGGGACCTGGATGCCAGCGTGACCTTTTCAATCGTTGAACCGCGATCACCGGGGGTGGCGGCCGGCCCAGCCAGTCCGGAGTCCCGGCAAATTCACAGAGAAACCCCATGATCGAGTTGCTGGAACGGCTGAAGGCCGGCGGCGTTCAATTGCGCCTGGACGGAGAGCAGCTGCGCGTCGTTGCACCGAAGGGCGCGTTGACGCCAGAGTTGAAGGAGATGCTGCTGGCCCATAAACAGGGGCTGCAGGATCTGCTGCGCGGAAGAGGCGAAGAACAGGGCCTTCCGCCGTTCGTCCCCCGCCCCGACCTGCGGCACGAGCCCTTCGCCCTCACGGACGTGCAGCACGCCTATTGGATGGGCCGCGCCGAATATGTCGAGCTGGGCGGCTTTTCCACCCACTTCTACATCGAACTGGAACGCGCTGGGCTGGACATCGCCCGGCTGGAGGACAGCCTGCAGAAGGTCATCGCACGGCACGACATGCTGCGCGCCGTATTCGATGAGAACGGGCAGCAGCGCGTGCTGCCGCAGGTGCCGCCCTACCGGATCGAACTGCACGACGTGACGGAACACCCGGAAGAAGCGCAGCAGGCGCGGATCGACGCGCTGCGCGCCCGGATGTCGCACAACCGGCTGTCGCCGCAGTCGTGGCCGCTGTTCGAGATCCAAGCCGTGCGGCGGCCCGAGGGCCGGCTGCGGCTCTTCGTGAGCCTGGACATGCTGATCATCGACGCGTCCAGCATGTTCATGTTCTTCGAGGAATGGCAGCGCTGCTGCGAAGACCCGGCCTGGACGCCGGCGCCCCTGGGCATCTCGTTCCGCGACTACGCGGAGTACGAGCGCATGCTGCAGGACCAGGCGGTCTTCCACAACGCCAAGGACTACTGGACCGGCCGTCTGGATACGCTGCCCCCAGCGCCCGAGTTGCCCCTGGCGGTCCAGCCGCGGTCCCTGGAGAGGGTCGAGTTCAAACGCCGCATCGCGACCATCGGTGCTCCGGCCTGGCGATCCCTGAAGGAGCGCGCACGCCAGTTCGGCGGCACCCCTTCGGTGCTGCTGATGACGGCCTTCTCCGAGACGCTGCGCACCTGGTCCAAGGCACCGGACTTCACGCTCAACGTCACGATGTTCAACCGGCTGCCGGTGCACCCCGAGGTGGGCGCGCTGCTGGGTGACTTCACGACGACCAACCTGCTGGCCGTGCATGCCAAGGCAGGCGACAGCTTTGCCGACCGCATGCAGAGGCTGCAGCAGCAACTGGCGCAAGACCTCGAACACCGGCACTACAACGGCATGCGGGTCCTGCGCGACCGCATGCGCCGGCTCGGCAACACGCCGGGCGCGGCGATGCCGATCGTCTTCACGAGCACGCTGGCGCTGGCCTCGCAAGACCAGTCGGTCGGGGGCTTCGCGTTCTTCGGCGACTACAAGTTCGGGGTGAGCCAGACACCGCAGGTGTGGCTGGATCACCAGATGATGGAGTGGCGGGGCGAGCTTCTGTTGTTCTGGGACGCCGTCGAGGACTTGTTCCCCGCAGGCATGCTGGACGACATGCTGCAGGCCTACGCCGGACTGCTGGCCCGCTTGGCCCAAGACGAATCCGCCTGGACGACGCGCCAGCCCCTGCCGATGCTTCCGGCCTGGCAGCGCGAGCTGTTCGAGGCGGTGAATGCCACCACGATCGACCTGGCGCCGACCACGCTGCACGCCGGTCCTGCCGAGCAAGCGCTGCGCACCCCGGACGCCTTGGCGGTCATCACGCCGTCCGGGTCGTTGACGTACCAGGCGCTGCACGCGCACGCCCACCGGCTGGGCCGATGGCTGCGCCAATCCGTCCCCGCCGGCTCCATCGTCGCCGTCTGCATGGAGAAGGGCTGGGAGCAGGTGGCCGCCCTCTATGGCGTGCTGCACGGTGCCTGCGCCTACCTGCCGGTCGACCCCGCCTTGCCGATCGAGCGGCGCCACCGCCTTCTCGCACTCGCCGGCGCCCAGGTGGTGCTGACGCAGCAAGGGCTGCAGGCCGACTCGGCCTGGCCGGCGGACGTTCGCACGCTCACGCTGATGGATCGCGAAGTGAGCGGCCTGGATGCCTCGCCGCTGCCGATCACGCAGGCCCCCGAAGATCTCGCCTACGTCCTGTTCACCTCCGGCTCCACCGGCGAACCCAAGGGCGTGATGATCGAGCACCGCCACGCGGCCAACACGCTGCAGGACATCAACCGGCGCTTCCGCGTCGGTCCGGGCGACCGGGTGCTGGGGCTGTCGGCGGCGCACTTCGACCTGTCCGTCTATGACCTCTTTGGCGTGCTGGCCGCCGGCGGGACACTGGTCCTGCCGTCACCCGACAAGGCCCAGGACCCCGTGCACTGGACCGAGCTGGTTCGCCAGCATGGCGTGACGCTGTGGAACTCGGTGCCCCAGCTGCTGCAGTTGTGGTCGGACCACCTGAATGGCATGCAGGCGACCTGCAACTCCGTGCGGCAGGTGATCCTCAGCGGGGACTGGATCCCCGTCACCCTGCCTGAGCAGGTTCGACGCTGCTGCCCCTCGGCCAGCATCCTGGCTTCCGGCGGACCCACCGAAACCTCCATCTGGTGCACCCAGTACCCCATCGGCACGGTCCCGCAGGACTGGAAGAGCATCCCCTACGGCCAGCCGCTCGCGAACCAGACGATGCACGTCTACAACGAGCTTCTCGAGCCCAGGGCCGTCTGGGTACCCGGCGAGATCTGCATCGGCGGCGCAGGTGTGGGCCGCGGCTACCTGCACGACGAAGAGCGAACGGCGCAGCGTTTCATCACCCATCCCCACACCGGCGAACGGCTTTACCGCTCCGGCGACCTGGGCCGCTACCTTCCCGACGGCAACATCGAATTCCTTGGCCGCGAGGACTTCCAGGTCAAGATCAATGGCTACCGGATCGAGCTGGGCGAGATCGAGGCGGTGCTGCGCCGCCAACCCACCATTGCCGAAGCGCTGGTCACGGTGGCCACGCATCCTGAATCGCGGCAGCGGCAGCTGGCCGCCTACGTGGTGCCCCGCGGCGCGACCATCGATCCGGCGGAGCTGCAGATTGCGCTGGCCGCCCAGCTCCCCGCCTACATGGTTCCGGCGCTGTACGTACCAATGAAGCGGCTGCCGCTGACGGCCAATGGCAAGCTGGAACGCAAGTCCCTGCCCCAACCCTGGGAAGGAGCGGGGCTGGCGGCCACCAAGCTGGAGCCGCGCAACGACATCGAACGCAAACTGCATCATGTGTGGCGCAGCCTGTTGGACCACGATGACTTCGGGATTGATGACAACTTCTTCTCGCTGGGTCTCGATTCGATCTCGATGATCCGCATGGTGGCTCAGATGAGCGCCGAGTTTGGATTGAATGGCTTGCCGCAGGCCGCGGTGCTGCAGCGCCTGTTTTCGGGGCCGACGATCGCGCAGCTTGCGGTGGCCGTTTCGGAGTGGATGTCGAATGGGCCGGATGCCGCACAGCAAGGCTCGGCAGGTGGGCCCTCCGTTGCGCTGTCGCCGCGCGAGGAGTTGCTGGAGCCGTTCGCCCCCACGGACCTTCAGCTCGGCTACTGGACTGGCGAAGGCCTGGAGATGGAGTATCCCGTCAGGGCCAACTATTACGTCGAGTTTGCTCTTCCCGCGGGCCGCGATCCCGCGCGGCTCGAAGTGGCGATGAACCGCGCGCTGGAACGGCAGCGGCACAACCTGGTCGTGCTGTGCCCGGACGCTCGTCTCCAGGTGGTGCGTGAATGGAATCCGTTCTCGATGCTCGCCGTCCACGATTTGCAGGGGCTTGCCCCTGAATCGGTCGAGCAGCGGCTGCACGCCATTCGATCTGATCTGGAGAGACGGCATTTGCCGCTCGACCGATGGCCATGGATCGAATTCCGTTTGTGCCTGTTGGACGGCGAGACGCGCTTGCTCGTCAACACCGTCAACCATTTCGTCGACGCCATCACGTTCAACCAGCTGCTGTCAGACACCCAGCACTGCTACCTGCAGCCGGACCTGGCGCTGCCACCGCTCACGCTGACGTACCGCGACTGCGTGCTGGCGTACAAGCAACTGGAAGACTCGCCCAGCGGCCAGGCCTCTGAGCGGTACTGGCGCGACCGCATTCCTCACCTGCCGCCACCACCGGCCGTTCCACGCCTGGCCAGTGTCGATCCCTGCACGCCCTCGCGCCTGGTGCGGCGCGAAGCCACCATTGCGGCACCGCTGTGGGCGGCGTTCCGGCGCACCGCGGCACGGCATGGCGTGTCCGCCAGCGTGGCGCTCTATGGCGTGTACGCCCAGGTGCTGGCGGCGTGGAGCGGCAGCCGCCACTTCCTGCTCGCCAACATGACGAGCTTCCGCCACCACATCGCCCACCCCGAGGCGCAGCAGGTGGCCGGCGGATTCGGGTCGGTCTATCCGATGGAAATCGACCTGCGCGAGCCGCTGCCGTTTCATGAGCGCCTGAAGCGCCTGCAACTGCAGCAGATGCGCGACGCGCAGCACCAGCACTGGGGCGGCGGCCGGGTGTGGCAGGCCTTGAACCAGCTGCACAAGACGGTGGGGCGCGCCCCTGCACCCTTCGTCGTCGTCAGCGGCCTCGACCTGCCCCCCTGGGACAAGCCGTTCCATGGCTGCCTGGAGACGCCCCAGGTGCTGTTCGACCACCAGTTCTGGAACCTCAGCGACGGACGGCTGTGGCTGGTGATCGACGTGAACGAACAGCATTTCCCGCCAGGACTGGTCGATGCGTTCTGGCAGGCCTACCAGGCCTTGATCGCACGCCTGGCCGGCGACGAGTCGGCTTGGCAGCAGCAATCCTTCAACCTCCTGCCGGCAGGGCAACACCAGATCAGGGAAGCGGCGAACCAGACCGCCATGGCCATTCCGAGTGGACTGCTGCACGACGTGCTGGCGCAAGCCGTCGCGAAGCATCCCGGGAAGCAGGCCGTGATCAGTACCACGGGATCGCTGACTTACCAGCAACTGGACGCCAATTCCAATCGCCTGGCACACCGGCTGCGTGAATGCGGCGTGACGCGTGCCGAACCCGTCGTGCTGGCCATCGAGCGCGGTGCGGGCCAGATGACCGCCGTGTTCGCGGTGCTGCGGGCCGGCGGCGCCTACGTTCCGGTGGACCCGGCATGGCCCGCCGAACGCATCGCCTTCGTGCTGTCCAACACGGGAGCGAAGTGCATCGTGGCGTCCCAGGCCACGCGCGCGACGCTCACCGTGCCGGCCGGCATCGCCTGCCTTAGCGTGGACGATGCCTCGCTCGGCCGCTATCCGGATTCGCCGTTGCCGCCATTGCAGCAGCCTCTGGACCTGGCCTACATCATCTATACGTCCGGCTCGACCGGCCAGCCCAAGGGCGTGATGATCGATCACCGCGGAGCGCTGAACACGGTCGTCGACATCAACCAGCGCTTCGGCGTGTCGCACGGTGACGTGGTCTTCGGCATCTCGTCGCTCACCTTCGACCTGTCGGTCTACGACCTGTTCGGCACGGTGGCCGCCGGCGCCACGCTGGTGCTGCCGGCGCCTTTCGACTCACCACAGCCGGCGCAATGGGTCGAGGCGGTGCGGCGCCACGGCGTCACCGTCTGGAACTCGGTGCCGTCCTTGATGCAACTGCTGATCGACGCCGCACGCATCGGCGGGCACATGCTGCCGACGCTCGATCTCGTGATGCTCAGCGGCGACTGGATCCCGGTCACGCTGCCGGCACAGATCCGCGCCGCTGCACCCAATGCGTCGCTGTACAGCCTGGGTGGCGCCACCGAAGCCTCCATCTGGTCCATCCATTACCCGATCGAGGCGGTGGAGGAGGGCTGGGCGAGCATTCCCTATGGCAAGCCGCTGGGCAACCAGTCTTGGTACTTGCTGGCCGAGGACGGCACCGATGCGCCCGAGTGGGTCGCCGGGCACCTGCACATCGCCGGCGTCGGCCTGGCCATGGGCTACTGGCGCGACGAAGCGAAGACGGCCGCGTCTTTCGTGCGTCATCCCCGATCCGGCGAACGCCTGTACCGCACCGGCGACCTGGGCCGCTACCTGCCCGACGGCAACCTGGAGTTCCTCGGCCGCGCCGACCACCAGGTGAAGATCCAGGGCTACCGGATCGAACTGGGCGAGATCGAGCACGCCCTGCAATCGCACCCCACCGTTCAGTCCGCCACGGTGCTCGCGCAGGGCGACAGGGGCGGCATGCGCCTGGTGGCTTTCGTGGTCGGCGTGCACGACTCCCGGCCCGATGTCGAGGCATGGAAGGCGCACCTGGGCACCCGGCTGCCGAGCTACATGGTGCCGCAGCAGTTCGTCGTGCTGCCCGCGCTGCCGCTGTCGCCCAATGGCAAGGTGGACCGTGCGGCGCTGATGCGCCACGCCAGCGCGCCTGCCGCTGCACAAACCGGCGCGAGCGCGGCGCCGCGCACCCGGCTCGAGGCCGAGCTGGTGCAGATCTGGCAGCAGGTGCTCGGCGTGCCGCGTGTCGGCATCGGCGACGACTTCTTCGACCTGGGCGGCCAGTCCTTCGCAGCCATCCAGGTGATGACGCGCATCGAACAGCGCTGCGGCCAGCGCCTGCCGCTTGGCGAACTGCTGCGCGCCCGCACGGTCGAGCGCCTCGCGCGCCACATGGAGGCGGCAACCGCATCCTCGCCGCTCGTCCGCATGAACCAGGTCACCAGCGGCGTGCCCCTGTTCCTGGTCCATCCCGCCGGCGGCAACGTGCTGTGCTACCGCGAGCTGGCACAGCGGCTGCGCCGGCCGGTGTTCGGTCTGCAGGCGCCGGGATGGACTGCGGAGCGGGACCCGTTTCAAAGCGTGGGAGAACTCGCCGCGGTGTACGTGCGCGTCGTCCTCGAAGTGCAGCCCCGCGGTCCCTACCACTTTGGAGGTTGGTCCTCTGGTGGCCTGGTGGCCTTCGAAATGTGCCGACAGATCGAAGAAGCGGGGGGCGAAGTGGCGCGCCTGGCCATGATCGATGCGCCGGCGCCATGGAACGCAGGACCGGTGGACGACGCCACCCTGATGCGGTGGTTCCTGCAGGACTTGAACAACGGCAGGGACTTTGTCGAACCCGACGGCAAACCGGTTCACGCATCCGCATTGTCGGAAGGGGTCGCCCTGTTGAACAAACATCGGCACGCCACCGAGAGGCTGGCTCTGGAGGACATCCAACCCATCTGGCAGTTCTTCCGCGCCTTGATCAGGGCCTCGACCGTCTACGCCCCGGGGCGTGTTCGATCCTGCATCCATGTCATCAAGGCCGGCGAGATGGCGGTCGAGGAGTTCATCGGGCACCCCGCTGAGGGCATGCCGGATTGGGGTTGGAGCGGCTTCACCCGGGGCAGGGTGCGGTCAACCACCGTCCCCGGAAATCACTACACGATGTGGAATCCGGACCGGATCGACCGGCTGGCCACGCTGTTGAATGGATTGGATTGGAGCGTCGAATGAGTAATCCCCGGGTGGCCATTGTCGGCACTGGCATTGCAGGCCTTTCCGCGGCATACGCACTGAAAGACCGGGTGGAGTTGACGTTGCTGGAATGTGGCCCGTACGTGGGTGGGCACACGAACACCGCGTATGTGGAAGAAGAGGGTGCGACTCTTGGCATCGACACCGCGTTCATCATCTTCAACCCGGTCAGCTATCCGCGCTTCACGCCGTTCCTGCAGCAGCTCGGCATCGGATCGACCGAGCACGTCAGCACGTTCAGCTTCTTCGATCGGGGCAGCGGCGTGGAGTACGTATCCGACGACTTCGACCTTCCCGAGCATCAGCTTGCCACGCGCTATGAACCGTGGCTGTGCGAGGTGATCGAGGAGGGCAAGCGCTTCCATCGCGAGAGCCCGAAGGACTTCCAGAATGGCCGGGCCAACGTGCCCCTGTCGGAGTACCTGCAGGCCAATGGCTACAGCACCCTGTTCCGCGACAAGTACATCTGCCACCTGCTGTCCGCGCTGTGGTCCATCCCCGATCCGGAAGTGTTCTGGGAGATCCCGGCCAGCACCGTGATCGGCTTCTTCTGTTACCACGGCAGCGGAGGCCTCGGAGGCCGCATGACGTGGCGCACGGTCGACGGTGGCAGCACCTGCTACGTGAAGCGCTTGCTGGATATCGTTCGACCCGAAGTTCGCCTGAACTCCAAGGTTGTCGGCGTGGATGAAGTTGGCAATCGTGTCGATCTGCGCTTCGACGACGGCCATGTGCGGGCATTCGACTACGTCGTCGTTGCGACCCACGCCGACGACGCACTCGCCATGCTGGCACGCCCGACGAGCATCCAGCAGCGCTTGCTCTCGGTCGTGCGCTACCACCCGACGAAGACCGTGCTGCACACCGACGCCTCCGTGATGCCCAGGGATCGCAATCGGTGGGTCTCCTGGAACTATGGACGGGTGCCGGTGGACGGAGGCGACAAAGGCTATGTCGTGTATTACATGAACCGGATCCAGAACCTCCGGGCAAAGCACCAGTACTTCATCACGCTCGACTATCCGCTGGACCTCGATCCAGCGTCCATCGTCAAGGAGTACGTCTACACCCACCCGGGAATCACGATGCCCGTGCGGGACATGCAGCGCCAGGTCTATTCCCTGAACAACGAAGGCCGCGTGAAGTTCTGCGGTTCCTATTTCCATTCGCGCGACATCGGGCCGGATCTGATCGGCTCTCATGAAGCGGCCTTTAGCTCTGGGGAAGAAGCGGCGAAATCCGTTCTGTCGATGATGGATGCGCCAATGCAGCATTGGGTTCTCTGACGTCCGATATTTTGATCTCTGCATCGCACATGGAAGGAGATGGGAAATGAGTGAAGTGATTCGTCAGAGGACTGCAGCGCAGCTTCAACACCGCATCACCACCGGCTGGCTCGTGATGGCGCTGACGATCGTGATGGTGAGCGTCTCGCAGCTGATGCAGGCGGCGATGCAGACCGACTTCAGCGAGTTCGTGTACCACCCGGGCCCCGGCGGCTGGTGGGCCACCTGCATCCTGTTCATGGCCTATGGCGCGGTGGCGCTGGCGGTGAGCCTGGTGGACGCGCGCTGGTTCCGCTGGCTGGCGTTCGTGCTGGGCGTCGCGGCGCTGGGCTACACCGCGGGGCACCACGTCACCCACGTGTCCGAAGGCTTCGCCGGCCAGACCTTCGGGCCCTTCGGCGTCATCCACCTGCACCACGTCGCGAGCCTGCTGGTGTGCCTGCAGTCGTTCCGCTGGGCCCGGGCCGACCGGCGCGCGGCCGCGCCGGCCGCGGCGGCGATCGAAGCGGCGGCGTGACGATGGCGCCGTTCCACGTGATGCCCGCGCACGTCCCCACGCGCCGGACCCTGCTGCTGGCGGCCGCGGCCTGCGCCGCGCCGGCGGTGCAGGCGGCCCCCAGCGCCAGCGAGATCGTCGAGAAGGTCGAGACCACGCTGTGGGGCAAGACCCTGCAGGCCGTGTTCGAGATGACGGTGACCACGCCCGGCTGGACGCGGACGCTGACCTTGAACGTCAGCATGGAACGCCCGTCGAAGTCCTTCGTGCAGGTCACCGCGCCGGCCAAGGACGCGGGCATCCTGTCGCTGCGGCTCGGCTCGGAGATGTGGAACTACATGCCCGCGATCGAGCGGGTGATCAAGATCCCGCCGACGATGATGCTGCAGCCCTGGCTCGGCTCGGACTTCACCAACGACGACATGGTGCGCGAGGCCAGCTACGTCACCGACTACACGCACCGCCTGGTCGGCGAGAAGGTCGAAGCCGGCGTCCCGGCCTACGAGCTGGAACTGCTGCCCAAGGCCGACTCGGCCGTGGTGTGGGGCCGCATCGTCGTGCTGGTGGACCGCACCGACCTGCTGCCGCTGGTGGTGCGCTACTTCAACGAGCGCGGCGACCTGGTGCGCACGCTGCAGTACGCCGAGCGGCGCGCCATGGACGGCCGCAACATCCCCACCCGCTGGGAGATGCGCCCTGCCGACCAGCCGGGCAAGCACACCACCATCGTCGTCAAGAGCGCGCTCTACGACCGCAGCGTGCCCGCGCGCACGTTCTCGATGCAGAACCTGGGGCAGCGCCGATGAGTGCCCCCGGTGGCGGCTTGCTGCAGGTGCGTGGCGTGCACCGGGTGTACGCCCAAGGTGCCCAAGGTGGGCAAGGCGGGCATGGCGGGCATGGCGGGCATGGCGGCCAGGCGGTCACCGCGCTGGCCGGCGTCGACCTCACGGTGCGCGCGGGCGAATTCCTGGCCCTGGTCGGCCCGTCGGGCTCGGGCAAGTCCAGCCTGCTCCATCTCATCGGCGCGCTGGACACGCCGGACCGCGGCAGCATCACGATCGATGGCGAGGACCTGCGAGCCCTCAGCCCGTCCGAGCGGGCCGCGCTGCGCCTGCACCGCCTGGGCTTCGTGTTTCAGAACTACAACCTGATGCCGGTGCTCAGCGCACTGGAGAACGTGGAGTACGTGCTGCAGTTGCAGAAGGTGCCGTCCGCGCAGCGGCACAGCCGTGCCAGGGCGATGCTGGCCGCCGTGGGTCTCGAGCGCCACATGCACCGCCGCCCGGACGAGCTCTCCGGTGGCCAGCAGCAGCGCGTGGCCGTGGCGCGCGCGCTGGTGGGTGGGCCGCAGCTGGTGCTGGCCGACGAGCCCACCGCCAACCTCGATTCGGACACCGCGCACGGCCTGCTGGAGACCATGCGGCGCCTGAACGTCGAACTGGGCACGACCTTCGTGTTTTCGACGCACGACCCGCAGGTGATGGGCCATGCGCGGCGCATCGTCCGGCTCAAGGACGGCAGGATCGTGGAGGACTCGGCCGATGCTGTGGCTGAAGCTCGCCGCGCGTAACGCGCTGCGCCAGCGGCGGCGCACGCTGCTGACCGGCGGCAGCCTGGCGATCGGCATTGCCGCGCTGCTGTTCGCGTGGGCCATGTTCGACGGGCTCAATGCCCAGCTCGTGCGCAACATGACGGCCACGCACAGCGGCCACCTGCAGCTGCAGCACGAGCGGCAGCTGGACTCCCCGAAGCTGGAGCAGGCCTTCGCGCTGGCTGACGTGGCGGCGGCGCTGCGCCATCCCGGCATCCGCGCCAGCGCGCCGCGGCTGTCGTCCACCGCGCTCATCGCGTCCAGCCGCCAGGCCCGGGGCGTCCTGGTCAACGGGGTCGATCCGCAGCGCGAGCGTTCGGTCACGTCGCTCGGCGAGCGCATCGTCCAGGGCCACTACCTGCGCGCGCAGGACGCGAACGGCATCGTGCTCGGCGCCGCGCTGGCGCGCGTGCTGGCCGTGCAGCCGGGGGAAGAGGTGGCACTCGTCACCGAAGGGCTGTACGGCGCCATCGGCGCACAGCGTTTCAGGGTGGCGGGGATCTACGCCAGCGGCAACGACGCCATCGATGCCGGACATGTGTTTGTGACGTTAGGAGCGGCACAGCAGCTCTTCAGCGCGCCGGACCGGGTCAGCGCGGTGGCGCTGCGGCTGGCGTCGGTGGAGCAGGGCCCCTCCGTCGCCGCCGAACTGGCCCCGCTGCTGCCGCCCACCCACCGCGCGCGCGGCTGGCGCGAGCTGCTGCCGCCGGTGGCGCAGTCGGTCGACTTCCACGAGCGCGTGGTGCGCGTGATCATGGCCGTGCTGTTCGCGGTGGTGGCGCTGGGCGTGGCCAGCGCGCTGCAGATGTCGGTGGCGCAGCGCATCCGCGAGTTCGGCACCTTGCGCGCCATCGGCGCCGGCCCGGCGCAGCTGGTGCGGCTGATCCTGTACGAAGGCGGCTGCATCGTCGCCGGCGCGCTGCTGCTGGCCGGCGCGGTCACGGTGCCGGCCGTGGCCTGGCTGGGCAGCCGCGGCGTGGACTTCAGTTCGCACGGACAGGCGCTGCGCTCGATGGGCGGCGGGTCCACCGTCATCTCGCCGCAGCTGCAGCCTGAACGGCTGATCGAGGTGGCGGTCGGTCTGCTGGCCGTCGCCCTGCTGGCCGCAGCCGTGCCGGCATGGAAGGTGGCGCGCCTGCAGCCGGTGCAGGCGCTGCGCGGCGCATGGGGCAGCGGCCCCAGCCGGCGGGCGGTGAAGCCGGCGTTCCGCCGGCGACTGTGCGGCTGGTGGGGGGCAACGCCGCACTGGTGGCCGGCCACGCTGCAGGTGGCCGCGCGCGGCCTGTGGCGCACGCCGTGGCGCAGTGGCCTGTCCTTGGCCGCGCTGGGCCTGGGCCTGGCGGCCTTCATCTTTGCGGCGGCGTTTGCCGAAGGCTTCCTGGCGCAGATGGTGCGCAACGCCACCGGCCTGCTCAGCGGCGACGTGCAGGTCCAGCACCGCGACTTCCAGGCTGAACAGCGCGCCGACCTGGCTTTTGACGCGGACCCGGCCTGGCTCGCGCAGCTTGGCCAGCTGCCCGCGGTGGCCGCCGTCAGCCCGCGCGTGCAGGTGCAGGCCACGCTGGGCAGCGCGCGCAAGGCCGAGCCGGTGAACCTGGTGGGCCTCGACGCGGCCCGGGACCACGCCGCCGCCCGCCTGGCCCAGGCGCTGACCGCAGGCAGCCCCTTGCAAGGCCCACGCGACCTGCTGATCGGCCGCAAGCTGGCCGAGCGGCTGGACGTGCGCCTTGGCGAGAAGCTGGTCCTCACGCTGCAGGACGCCCAGGGCCAGCTGGTGTTCGAAGCCTTCCGCGTCGCCGGCCTGTTCGAGACCGGCGCCCACGGCGCGGACGCGGCCATGGCCTTCATCCACCTGGCGCAGGCCCGGCGCGTGCTGGCCCTGGGACCGCGCGACGCCACCCACGTGCTGGTGCACCTGCAGGAGCGCAGCGCATCCTCCCTGACGTCCGAGGTCACCGCCCGTGCCGCCGCACCGCTGCTGCCGGTGGGCCTGCAGGCCCTGGCCTGGCCCCAGCTGATGCCCGACATCGCCCAGTTCTCCGGCCTGGTGCGGCATGGCCTGCTCGTCGTGCTGGGCATCGTCTTCACGATGGTCGGCGTGATCGTCGCCAACGCGCAGCTGATGTCGGTGATGGAGCGCCGCCGTGACTTCGGCACGCTGCTGGCCATCGGCGCCGGGGGCGCGGCCGTGGTGCGCCTGGTGATGGCCGAGGCGCTGCTGCTGGCCGTGCTGGGCGTGGCCGCCGGGCTGGCGCTGGGCGCGGGCGTGGCCTGGATCGCCTCGATCGATGGCATCGAGCTCGCCGTGCGCGGCGTCGCCGCCACGCCGGGCAGCAGCCAGCTCGTGCATCCCGCCTTGTCGCTGCCGCTGCTGGCCGGGCCCGCGCTGCTGCTGTTCCTGCTGGCGCTGGCCGCGTCGGTCTATCCCGCCTGGCGCACGGTGCGCCTGGATCCTGTTGAAGCGATGCGCAGCGTTCCATGAGCTTGCCTTCGTTCCCATCGCTGCTGGCCGCCTGCCTCGCCGCGGCCTGCCTGCCCGCCACCGCAGCAGCAGCGGATGGCCCGTACTGGCTGCGCCTGAGCGACCTGCACGTGCCGCGCCCGGTCGAGCGGCCCACGCCGCCGCCGCGGCCGGCCGCGCCGCCTGGCGCTCCTGCCCCCGCACCCGCACCCGCACCCGCGCCGGCGCCCGCTCCCTCGGCGCCCGCGCCGTCCTCGCCTGCAAGCCCCGAGGACGATTCCACCGTCGAACTGGCCGGCTCCTACCGCGCCCTGGCCATCGACGGCCGCACGCCCGGCCCCGACACCGAGCCCTACACCCAGGGCGCGCACCGCCTGCGCCTGAAGCTGGGCTGGCGGCCCGCCGCGCGCTGGCTGCTGCGCTTGGAGCACGACACCGAGCTGACCACCGGCAGCTACCTGCAGACCCGCTACGCCCGCTCGCCGCACGCCGCCCCGCCGCGCCAGGTGCTGGGCGACGGCAGCACC
>CAMLJY010000050.1 GCA_946480465.1 uncultured Burkholderiales bacterium | reverse complement strand
TGCCATGCGGTCCCACTCAGGGCGCGACACGCCGCATGCTTTCGCATGCCAGGGCGGCTTACGTGCCAATCTGGTGACCGACGGTTCGGGGTATTAGGAATGCCAGGGTGGGGAGCCACAACTGTGGCGGATGCACTGAGCCTGCGGATGCACGGATGGACGTTCAGGCCCTCTTTCTTGGTTACTTCTTTCTGGGCCAGCAGAAAGAAGTGACTCGCCCGCCGGGGCGAGACCCGGCCGGATGGCAGTGAACCGCTGACGGCAAAGCGCGAAGGCGAGCCCCGGCCGCGACAACCCTCAGCCCCTCGCCCCGCCAGGGCGAATCTCCGCCCCTCGGCATCCCGCTGCATCCGGTCTAAGCTGCCCGGAGCCAACGCACCATCCCCATTCCTCCAGCATGCCCGCGAGCGACGACGCCCCCGTCCCCGCCGACCTCCTCGCCGGCGCCATCGGCCTGCTGCGCGAAGACCGCCTGGCCGAGGCCGAGGCCGCCTTCGACGCGGTGCTGCGCAGCTGGCCGCAGCAGCCCGACGCCCTGCACTACCTGGGCGTGCTTCGCCATGCCCAGGGCCGCACGGACGACGCCGTGGCGCTGGTGCGCGAAGCGCTGGCGCAGCGCCCGGACGATGCCGGCGCCTGGAACAACCTGGGCAACATCCTGCTGCTCGCCGGTCAGGCCGATGCGGCGGCCGAGGCCTGGCAGCACAGCGTCGAGGCCGGCGGCACGGCGGCCGCGCAGGCCTTGGCCAACCTGGCGGTGCTCTACCGCAAGCAGGGCCGCCCGGCCGATGCAGAGCGCGCGGCGCGGCAGGCCATTGCGGTCAACCCGGAAGATGGCGATGCCTGGTACCGGCTGTCGCAGGCCCTGCTCGACCAGGGCCGGGTGCACGAAGGGCTGCTGGCCAACAGCCGCGCGGTGTCGCTGTGGCCGACGAACCAGCAGGCGCGCAGTGACGTGCTGCGCGCGCTGGTGCTGCTGGGCGAGAAGCAGCGCGCCGCGGCGCTGTACCGCGAATGGCTGGACGAGGAGCCGGACAACCCCATCGCCCGCCACCTGCTGGCCGCCGCGGAGGGTGAGGGCAAGGACGACGCGGCGCCCGGCCGCGCCAGCGACGCCTACGTCGAAGAGGTGTTCGACCACTTCGCCGAGTCCTTCGACGCCAAGCTGGAATCGCTGCACTACCAGGCCCCAGCCCTCGTGGCCGAACGCCTGCACCAGTTGCTGCCGGCGCCCGATGCCACTCTGGACGTCGCCGACCTGGGCTGCGGGACCGGCCTGTGCGGCCCGCACCTCAAGCCCTACGCCAGGCGGCTGGCCGGCTGCGACCTGTCGATTGGCATGCTGCGCCGAGCCAGGGTCCGCGGCGTGTACGACGTGCTGCACAAGGCGGAACTCGGCTACTACCTGGAAACGCAGGCCCAGCGCTTCGATCTGCTGGTGTCCGCTGACACGCTGATCTACTTCGGCGACCTGCGCGAGGTGCTGCGCCATGCACACGCCGCACTGCGGCCGGGCGGCTGGCTGGTCTTCAGCGTCGAGGCCCTGCCCGAGCACGACGACACCCCCTGGCGCCTGCAGCCCACCGGGCGCTACGCCCACGGCCGCGGCCCGCTGGCCCGGCACCTGGCGGAGGCCGGCTTCACCGGTGTCGACATCCGCCCGGCGGTGCTCCGCGTCGAAGGCGGCCGGCCGGTCGCCGGATGGCTGGCCAGCGCCCGCCGGTCCCACGCGGCGGACTGAAAAGTCCGTGAAGCATTCCGCCCTGCCGGAATGCGCCGCCCGCCTGATACCGCGCTGATGCAGGCCTGATACCGGCCTGATACGACCCGGCCCCAGCATTGCTGCCGAGGCCGGGCGATGAAGGCGATCCGCTTCTTTCCGCCCAGCCCGGATGACTTTTGGAACTGTGCCGCCCCCCGGGCCTTGCCCGAGGATCCCAACCTCCGAGCCTCCGCTCGCCCCGATCGTGCGCCCATGCCCACCGCCATCACGCTGACCACGCCGCTGCCGCCGGCCGACCTGCGCTTCGACTCGATGACCTACTCGTCGGGCCTGAGCCAGCTGGAGGAGATGCAGGTCCAGATGCTCAGCGAGCGGCCCGACCTGCACCCCGAGGACCTGCTGGGCCACCTGGTGGACGTGAGCATCGAGCTGCGCGACGGCGCCAAGCGCCACGTGGGCGGCTACATCTCGCGCTTCGGCATGGGCAAGCACCAGGGGCGCTACTACGGCTACCACGCCACCGTCGTGCCCTGGCTGTGGTTCCTGACCCGCAAGTCCGACTGCCGCATCTTCCAGGACCTGGACGTCAAGGAGATCGTCACCAAGATCTTCGACGGCCATGCGGCGATCGCGAACTACGAATGGAAGACGACCCGCATGTACCGCAAGCGCAGCTATTGCGTGCAGTACCGCGAGACGGACTACAACTTCGTCGCCCGGCTGATGGAGGACGAAGGCATCTACTGGTACTTCGAGCATTCGGACGGGCCGCCCAAGCTGGTCCTCGTCGACATGGCGAGCGCCCACGTCCCCGCGCCCGGCTACGAGGAACTGCCCTACTACGGCAACGTCGGCCAGGCCTCGCCCGATGCCGACATCGTCACCAGCTGGAACTTCTCGCGCGAGGTCAAGAGCGGCAAGGTGGCGCTGGCCAGCTACAACTTCGAGAAGCCCGGCACCGACCTGAAGGTGGCGTACGCGCTGCAGCGCAACTACGCGCTGTCCGACTACGAGCTGTTCGACTTCCAGGGCGACTACATGCAGTCGTCGGAGGGCGAGCACCTGGTCGACAACCGCATGGACGAGGTGCAGGCCCGCTACGAGCAGCTCACCGGCACCAGCAACGCCTACGGCCTGGCCACCGGCCACCTCTTCACGCTGACGCGCCACCCGCGCGGCGACCAGAACGGCGAGTACCTGCTGACGCAGCTGCACGTGAGCGCCGCGCTGGCCAGCGAGGAAAGCGGCCGGCCCGACACGCTGATCGAGTGCCAGTTCGCCGCCATCCCCTCGGCGCAGCAGTTCCGCCCGCCGCGGCGCACGCCCAAGCCCTTCGTGCAGGGGCCGCAATCGGCCGTGATCACCGGCCCGCAGGGCGAGGAGATCTTCACCGACGCCCACGGCCGGGTGAAGGTCAAGTTCTTCTGGGACCGCCACGGCCAGAAGAACGAGACCAGCTCCTGCTGGCTGCGCGTGTCGCATCCGTGGGCCGGCAAGAGCTTCGGGATGATCCACATCCCGCGCATCGGCCAGGAGGTGATCGTCGACTTCCTCGAGGGCGACCCCGACCAGCCGCTGGTGACCGGCCGCGTCTACAACGCCGACCAGACGCCGCCCTGGGACCTGCCCGCCAACGCCACGCAAAGCGGCATCCTGACCCGCTCGACCAAGGGCGGCGCCTACAACACGGCCAATGCGCTGCGCTTCGAGGACAAGAAGGGCGCCGAGCAGGTGTGGCTGCAGGCCGAGCGCAACATGGACACGATGATCGAGAACGACGAGACCCACACCGTCGGCCACGATCAGACCAACCTGATCCGCCATCACCAGAAGACCAACGTGATGAAGGGGCGCGAGGTCTACGTCGAGGAAGACGGCGAGACCTACTACGTCAAGGGCAAGCGGCTGGTCTACGTGAAGGGCCACGAGGACCAGATCGTCACCGACGGCTTCAACACCTTCGTCACCAACGAGCGCGGCGAGTACACCGAAGGCGACCGCAAGAGCTTCACCTCCGGCTTCTACCAGTTCAAGTCGACCAAGGGCTTCTTCGACCTGGGTCCGCTGCTGTTCATGAAGGCCACGACCTTCGACCTGAAGTCCGACGGCGCGACCTACATGACCGCCGGCGGCGACCACAACCACCGCGCCGCGAACTTCAAGTTCAGCACCGGCGGCAACTTCAACTTCACCGGCAACCAGTTCAACCGCACCATCTTCGAGGGCAACGACACGGTGCTGGGGCCCAACACCAACACCTACATCGGCGTCTCGCGCGACACGGTGATGGGCCCGGCCACCGAGTACTACGCGGGCATGAAGAATTCCTGCGCCTCGGGCATCGCGGTGGACGGCTACATGGGCCTGCAGGTGTCCAACTTCGCGGGCGCATCGATCTCCAACGCGCTGGCCATTGCGATCGACAACGCCGGGCTGAACCTGGGCTTCACGGGCGCCGACATCACGATGTGCGGCATCGGCCTGGACCAGAACGCCATCAAGCTCTTCAACGCCGGTGGTGCGGCCGCCCCCGGGCCGGCCGCCTTTGCCGGCACCGGCGCCGGCATCACCGCCGTGCTGGCGGCCGCCTTCGGTGCCGGCTTCGGCCTCGGTGCGCTGGGTGCGGCAACGATGGACGCGCGCTCCAAGGGCCTGGAAGACATCAACAAGCTGCTCGAGAGCCCGGAGCTGACGGACGCGGTCAAGGCCCGCCTGCGCCAGATCCGCGACCACCGCAGCGACAACATGACGCCCGAGGCCTACGGCGACATGATCAAGGCCGACCCGAACCAGGTCAGCGACCAGCTGAACGCGCTGCAGAAGCAGGAGGACGAGGCGACGGCCGCGGCCGTGGCCGAGGCGGCGAAGAAGGCGAACCAGCCGGTACCGGATCGCTCGCAGCCGCCCGGCCTCGCGCCGCCCCAGCCGCCGGGGGACCCGAGCGTGCCGGCCGCCCCGCCAGCGGGGCGCTGAGCGATGCAGGTCATCAAGCCGATGGCGCTGGGCGTCACGACGCGGTGCATCGAGTTCCGCCGCCGACTGGGCCTCGTCGTCACCGGCAGCGTGTTCTTCCCCTTCCGGCCGGCCGGCGAGGGCGTGGTCTGGACCGACACCTCGATGTGGAACTTCCTCGGCCAGCAGATGCCGGAAGGCCCCTTCATCGACGAATGCAACCTGAAGGGCGCCAGCGAGTACCTGGTGCGCGCCATCGCCCACCCGCCCGGCGGGCAGGCGCAGGCCTGCGAGGTGGTCGCGCGCGTCGCCGGGCGCGAGAAGCGGGTGCATGCCGTGGGCCCACGCCGCTGGGTGGGGCGCGATGCCAGCACGCCGGAGCCTTTCTCGGCGCTGCCGCTCGACTGGCGCCACACCTACGGCGGCCCCGACTACCCGAGCAACCCGCTGGGCATGGGCCGGGCGCCGGTCGCCGGGCCCGACGGCCAGGCCATCCGCCCGCTGCCGCAGGTGGTGCTGCCCGGCCAGAACCCGGGCACGCCGGACGACATCGTGCCGGCGGTCGCCTTCGGGCCGATCGACTGCACCTGGCCGCAGCGGGCCCGCCATGCCGGCACCTACGACGACCGCTGGCTGAAGGAGCAGTCGCCCGGCTTCGCGAACGACCTCGACTGGCGCTACTTCAACCTGGCCCAGGAAGACCAGTGGTTCGAGACCCCGCCGGCCGGGGACGAGTCTTTCGAGTTCCAGCACTTGCACCCGGACAAGCCGCTGGTCGGCGGCGCGCTGCCGGCGGTGCGGGTGCGCTGCTTCCTCGATTTCGGCGACGGCACCGAGCCCATGCTGCGCGAGGTGCCGCTGAAGCTGGCGACGCTGTGGTTCTTCCCGCATGCCGAATGCGGCATCGCGCTGTTCCAGGGCCTGGCCGAATGCGCCGAGGACGATGCGAGCGACGTGCACACCCTGCTCGGCGCGATCGAGTACCTGGCCGAGCCCAAGCCCGCGCAGCACTACCTGGACGCGCTGAAGCGCCGCCGGCACCCCACCGACGGGCCGCTGTATGCGCTGCGCGAATCCGACCTGGTGCCCGCCGGCCTGAAGGGCGGCGACGCGGCCTTCGAAGCGGTGATGGCCGACTACCAGCCCGAAGGCCTGGCCGCCCAGGCACACCGCCGCGGCGCGCTGCTGAAGATGCACGACGCGATGGACGAGGCCCGGGCCAAGGGCGTCGATCCGGCCAGGCTGGGGCTGAAGCTGCCGCAGCAGGAAGCCGTGCCGACGCTGGAGGAGCTGCCCGAGTACCTGATCAAGAAGCGGGCGGAGGCGCTGAACGCGCAGGTGACGGCCGGCCTCGACATGGTCGAGCAGATGAATGCCGCGGCCGCCAAGATGAAGGCCGCCAGCATCGACCCCGAATCGCTGGTGCACCGTGGCCCGCCGACCTACCGCGCGGCCGAGCACCTGAAGCAGTTGCAGTCGGTGATGCCGGCCGCGGCGCCCGGCAGCGCGCTCGATCCCGCCAAGCTCGCGCCCCGGCTGCTGCAGATGGAAGCGATGGCGCGCCAGAGCTACCTGGCCACCGCCCATGCGCAGCCCAAGGCACCGGCCATGGCGGGCGAGCGGGCCCAGGCGGTGCGCGAGGCCGTGACCCGCGCCCATGCGCAGGGCAGGAGCTTCTTCGCGCAGGACCTGACCGGCGCCGACCTGTCCGGCCTGGACCTGAGCGGCGCCGACTTCACCAGCGCCTGGCTGGAAGGCGCCAACCTGGCCGGCGCCAAGCTGCAGCGCTGCAGCTTCGCCTACGCGGTGCTGGCGCATGCCGACCTGAGCGGCGCCGACCTGAGCGAAGCCGACTGCAGCGGCGCCAACCTGGGCCGCGCCAAGCTGGCCACGGCGCGCTTCGTCAAGGCTGACCTCAGCGGCGCGATCTTCAACGACACCGCGCTGGCCCAGACCGACCTGCGCGGCGCCCGCGTCGACAAGCTGCAGCTGCACGGTGCCAGCTTCGGCCTGGCCGACTGGCGCTCGGTGCAGGGCGGCGGCCTGGTGTTCCACAAGCAGGTGCTCAAGGAGATGGTGTTCAACCGCTGCGCGCTGTCGCAGCCGGTGTTCATCGAGTGCGACCTGTCCGGCGTCGACTTCGCTGCCGCGCAATTGGAGCGGCCCACGTTCATCAAGTGCAAGGGCGTGGGCACCCGATTCGCGCGGGCGCTGATGAAGGGCACGGTGTTCGTCGACGGCTGCGATTTCAGCGAGGCCGACTTCAGCGAAGCCCAGCTCGACGGCAGCAACCTGCGCGGGCTGCGCCTGGGGCGCGCGCTGTTGCGCGGCGCGCGGCTGGACGGCGCGGACCTGTCGGACGCCGACTGCAGCGGCACCGACTTCAGCGCCGCGACGCTGCGCGGCGCGCTGCTGGTGAAGACCCGGCTCGCGCAGGCCGCGCTGCGCGAGGCCAACCTGATGAACGCCATCGTGCAGCGCGCCGACCTGCGCGGCGCCGACCTGACGCAGGCCAACCTCTACGGCACCGACCTGTCGCGCATCCACGCCGACACCACCACCCAGCTGCACGGCGCCAACATGGACCGCGCCAAGACCTACCCGCGGCGCGAGCCGCGCCCGAGCTGATGAGCGCCCCCACCGCCCCCGCCCCCGACCAGCACGGCCTCGACGCCGGCCAGCGGCTGATGCTGCGCGTGGTGCTCGGCGAGCCCATCGCCGAGGAACGCTGGACCGGGCTGAAGCTGGTCCAGGGCCACCTGGCCGGCGGCATCTTCAGCCACGTCGACTTCAGCGGCTGCGACTTCACCCACGCCGACCTGCGCGAAGCCACCTTCGACCACTGCCTGTTCGACGACGGCGTGTTCGACGGCGCGCAGGCGCGCGGCGCCGTCTTCCACCGCTGCCGCGGCCGCGGCACGCGCTGGCGCGCGGCGCTGCTGCGCAACACCAAGTTCGTCGAATGCGAGTTCCCCGGCGGCGACCTGGCCGGCGCCGACCTGAACCTGGCCGTGCTCGCGAAGACCAAGATCGACGAGGCGCAGCTCGGCGCGGCCCACCTCGACCGCTGCACCTTCACCGAGGTGTCGGCGAAGAAGGCCCGCCTGGAAGGCATCGCGCTGCACCAGGTCACCTTCCACAAGTGCGCGCTGGACGAGGCGAGCTTCGCCGGGTCCACCTTCCGCCTGGCCACCTTCCACGAGACGCCGCTGCCCGGCCGCAGCTTCGCCGGCATGGACCTGATGGGCGTGCAGTTCATGGACTGCCAGCTCGATGGCGCCGACTTCGCCGAAGCCCGCCTGCAGCAGTGCAACTTCAAGGGCGCGAGCCTGAACGGCGCCAACTTCTTCAAGGCGCAGGCGCCCAATGCACTGTTTCCCGAAGCGCGCGCGCAGGACGCCAACTTCAGCGGCGCCGACCTGCGCCAGGCCATCTTCGAGAAGGCCGCCTTCGCACGCTGCCGCTTCGAGGGCGCCAACCTCCATCAGACGAACTGGATGGATGCGGCGCTGCCCGACAGCCTGCTGCGCGATGCCGAGCTGACGTACGCCGATTTCTCGCGCGCCGACCTGAGCGGCTGCGACTTCCAGGGTGCGACGATGTTCCGCGCCCGGCTGCACCAGGCCAGGGACGCCGGCGCGCGCTTCACCGACCGCGAACGCGCGCTCGAAACCGATCCGGTGCAGGCCAGGGCCGAGGCCTGGCCCGAACGCCCGGCCTGAGCCCGGCCCGACGCCGACGCACCGACGCCAACGCACCAACGACGACCCGACACCCCGACCCCAGGAGCACACGATGGGCGCCCAAGACCTGAACCTGCAAGAAGCCGAGCTGACCGATGCCGTCGGCGTGACCGCGATGGCCGTGAACTTCGTCGCCACGGTCGAGGCCGTGGAAGACGACGGCGGGCTGCGCCTGCGCGCCGGCCGCCAGACCTGGCACGCGCGCCGCGCCTTCAGCTGCCTGGTGGAGCCGGTGGCCGCCGACCGCGTGGCCTGCTGGCGCGCGCTGTCGGCCGAGGGCGGCGACACGGTGCACGTGCTGGCGGTGCTGGAACGGGCCGACACCGGCGCGCCCATGCACCTGGCGCTGGCCCCCGACAGCGCCGTGAGCGCCGGCCGCCTCGCCATCGAGAGCAGCGAGCTGTCGGTGCGCACCGGCGCCGCCTCGCTGGTGTACCGCTCGCTGCAGTCCGTCGGCGAGTGGTGCCACGCCACCATCGGGCAGCTGCGCGTCGCCGGGGCGGCGCTGGCCACGGTGTTCGACCAGGAATCGCACCATGCGCGCCAGCACCAGCGCACCGTCGACGGCCTGGACCTGCTGGACGCCAAGGTGGTCGACCACCGTGCCAGCGACCTGATGCACCTGCAGGCCGAGAACGTGCTCGCCAACGGCGACCGCCTGGTCAAGGTCAAGGGCGGCCAGATCCACTTCGGCTGACCCCAGGAGCCCGGCATGTTCGCGAACACGCAGATGATGGGCATGGACCTCGGCTTCCCCGACGTCTGCCTCACCCCCACGCCCGCCCCGGTGCCCATCCCCTACCCCAACATCGCGATGGGCCCGATGGCGGTGGCCTTCATCCCGAACATCCTCACGATGTGCATGCCCAACCACAACATGGGCACCACCATTCCGATGACCAACGGCGACAACCCGGGCGTGTCGCTCGGCGTGGCCTCGGCCACGGTGATGGGGCCGCAGCGCCACGTCACCGGCGCCTTCACCGTGCTGATGATGGGCATGCCGGCGACGCGGCTGACCAGCGTTTCCATCGGCAACAGCACCAATGCGCCCGGGGCCCGCATCGTGCCCAGCCAGGCGCAGGTGCTGCTGCTGGCGCCCTGAGCGCCGGTCCCCCGGTTCGCCCTGCCCCATGCGGATGGTCTGGATCGTTCTCGCGCTGCTCGCCGGCCTGGCGGCCGGCCTCTGGTTCGCCTGGAGCCACGGCCTGGGCCGGGAAGCGCTGACCGGACCCATCGGCGAGCTGCAGCAGCACCTGGACCGCGAAGGCCTGGCCACGCGCGGCAGCCTGGTGCGGCGCGGCACCTGGGAAGGCACGCTGCAGCATGCGCGCTTCACCCTGGTCGAGGGCCCGCCGCGCGGCTTCTACGTGGTGCGCTTCGCCTCGAACGCCTTCGCCGAACGGCAGCGCGCGGCCCTGCTGGCCGCGCCCACGCCCAGCCTGCCGCAGGTGCGCGGCGCGATGCTGCTGTACCTGCCCGACTGGCCCGCCGGCGACCCGGCGACGCAGCGCCTGATCGCGGCCTTCCACCGCTGGCAACCGACGCGCGAGACGGGCGGGGCCTGAGCGCCCCCAAGGGCCGCCGGCCGGGTCCGCCCGGACTGCCGCGTCCTGCACGGCAGACGCGTCGGCAGCGTCCCCGCATGACTTTCGGCGCTGGTCAGCGTCCGGCCGCCTGCCGGACCATGGCCCCACCCCGCTGAACCAAGGGCCTTCGCGCGCCATGCCCACCCCCTTCACGCTGACCACGCCGCTGCCTGAGGCAGACCTGCGCTTCGACTCCATGCAGCACAGTGCTGGCGTCAGCATGCTGGAAGAGACCCAGCTCTTCCTGCTGAGCGACAAGTCCGAGATCGCGCCCGAACAGCTGCTGGGCCAGCCGGTGAACGTCAAGATCAAGCTGCGCGAGGGCGAACTGCGCCACGTCTGCGGCTACGTCACCCGCTTCGGCCTCGGCCGCCACCAGGGCCGCTACTTCGGCTACCTGGCGGAAGTGCGGCCCTGGCTGTGGTTCCTGACACGCAGCTCCGACTGCCGCATCTTCCAGGAGATGACGGTGCCGGAGATCGTCAAGAAGGTCTTCGCCGACTACGGCGCCATCGCCGTCTTCGAGTTCAAGCTCGACCGCAGCTACCGCAAGCGCGACTATTGCGTGCAGTACCGTGAGACCGACTTCAACTTCGTCGCCCGGTTGATGGAGGACGAGGGCATCTTCTGGTATTTCGAGCATGACGAGGGCGAGCACAAGCTCGTCGTCGTCGACTCCTCCGGCGCCCTGAGCGCCGCGCCGCATGCCGAGTCGCTGCCCTACTACGGCAACACGGCCCAAGCCTCGCCCGACGTCGACATCGTCACCGAATGGAACTTCGCGCGTGAAGTGCGGCCCGGCAAGGTGGCGCTGCGCAGCTACTGGTTCGAGACGCCTTCGACCTCGCTGGAAGCCACGAAGGCCGAGAAGCGCTCGCACGACCAGGCCGAGTACGAGCTGTACGACTACCAGGGCGACTACTTCAAGAAGGGCGAAGGCGAGCAGATCGCCGCCGTGCGCCTGGACGAGACGCAGGCCAAGCACGAGCGCCTGTCGGGCCGCACGAATGCCTGCGGCCTGGCCAACGGCCGCCTCTTCAGCCTGACGCGCCACCCGCGCGAGGACCAGAATGCCGAGTACTTCGTCGTGCAGACGGAGATCAGCGCCTCGGTCAACAGCCTGGAATCGGGCAACGATGCGGGCGAGTACAGCTGCCAGTTCGTCGCCCTGCCCTCCAGCCAGGCGTACCGGCCGCCGCGCCGCACGCCCAAGCCCTTCGTGCAGGGCCCGCAAAGCGCGGTGGTCACCGGCCCGGCGGGCGAGGAGATCTTCACCGACAAGTACGGCCGGGTGAAGGTGCAGTTCCACTGGGACCGCTACGGCAAGAAGAACGAGACCAGCTCGTGCTGGATGCGCGTCTCGCACCCCTGGGCGGGCAAGAGCTTCGGCGCCATCCACATCCCGCGCATCGGCCAGGAGGTGATCGTCGACTTCCTCGAAGGCGACCCCGACCAGCCGCTGATCACCGGCCGCGTCTACAACGCCGAGCAGATGCCGCCCTGGGAGCTGCCGGCCAACGCCACGCAAAGCGGCATCCTGACCCGCTCGTCCAAGGGCGGCGCCTACGGCAATGCCAACGCGCTGCGCTTCGAGGACAAGAAGGGCAGCGAGCAGGTCTGGCTGCATGCCGAGAAGAACCAGGACATCGAGGTCGAGAACGACGAGACGCACTGGGTCGGCCACGACCGCACCAAGACCATCGACCACGACGAGACCACGCACGTCAAGCACGACCGCACCGAGACGGTCGACAACGACGAGACCATCACCATCCACCACGACCGCACCGAGCGCGTCGACAACAACGAGACCATCTCGATCGGCGTCAACCGCAGCGAGGACGTCGGCCGCAACGAGACCATCAGCATCGGCAACGACCGCAACGAGAGCGTCGGCGGCAACGAGTCGGTCTCCATCACCAAGAACCGCTCGATGGACGTCGGCGCCGACGAGACGCTGTCGGTCACGAAGAACCGCTCGCACAGCGTCGGCAAGAACGAGACCATCTCGGTCGGCGACAACCTCTCCCACACCGTCGGCAAGGACGCCACGATCGACGTGCGCGGCCAGCGCCAGAGCACCATCGGCTCCAACGAGTCGGTGCAGGTCGGCAAGAAGTTCTACCTCGAGGCCGGCGACGAGATCGTGCTGAAGACCGGCGACGCCAGCATCACGATGAAGAAGGACGGCACGATCCAGATCAAGGGCAAGGACATCACGGTGCAGGGCAGCGGCAAGATCACCGTCAAGGCCTCGTCCGACGTCGTGATCAAGGGCTCCAAGATCGCCGAGAACTGAAGCTGTGCTGCAGCTCGCGAACCACACGCCCTTCACCGCCTCGATGGCGGTGTTCCCCGACGCCGCCGGCATCGAGACGGCCTACGCCATCGTCAAGGCCACCTTCGCCATCGGCGCCCGCGGGCCGGAGCTGGCCAAGGAGCAGCAGCCGCTGCTGGCCGGCGACGTGTTCTGGGGTGACCCCGTCACCAGCAGCCTGCGCGCCGCCGGCGACTTCACGCTGCTGAAGCCCGCGACCGACGTGCTGCTGGTCGGCCGCGCGATCGCGCCCGGGCCCGAGACGCGGGTCGCGGACGTGAAGCTCTCCGTCGGCCCCGTCAGCAAGACCGTGCGCGTCTTCGGCGACCGGCGCTGGGAGGGCAGCGGCGGCAAGCTGCGTCCGTCGGCGCCGCTGCCCTGGCAGCGCATGCCGCTGCGCTGGGAATTCGCCTTCGGCGGCCTCGGCCCGGAAGGCGAGGAGCCGCGCGCGCACGAGCCGCGCAACCCCGTGGGCCGCGGCATCGGCGGTGCCGAGGCCTCGTCGCTGAAGGGCCAGCTGCTGCCGAACCTGGAAGACCCGGCGGCGCCGATCCAGTCGCCCACCGACCGGCCGCCGCCCGCCTGCTTTGCGCCCATCGCGCCCACCTGGCTGCCGCGGCGCAGCCACGCCGGCACCTACGACGAGGCCTGGGCCGCGCAGCGCGCGCCCTACCTGCCGCAGGACTTCGACGCGCGCTTCTTCCAGCTGGCGCCTGCCGGCCTGGTCGCGCCCGGCCACCTGCAGGGCGGCGAGGCGGTGGAGCTGGCCGGCTTCACGCTCGGCGGCCCGCTGCGTTTCACGCTGCCGCAGCCGGGCCTGGGCATCGACTTTCATTTCAACGGCAGCCGCGTGCCGGGCCGGCCGCAGCTGGAGACGGTGCTGTTCGAGCCCGACGCCGGCCGCTTCCAGATGCTGTGGCGCGCCGCGCTGGCGGTCGACAAGCAACTGCTGCGCCTGCACGAGGTGGAGGTGCGCAGCACGCAGTACGGCCGCGATGGCCGCCCACCTCCGCCGTTGGCACGCCTGCAGACGCTGCCGCGCAGCTACGCGGGAGCGGCCTGAACACCATGGGCATGAACGACATCGTCATCGCCGGCGCCGGCCTGGTCACGCCGGTGGGCCTGAGCCTCGCCGAGACCGCTGCGTCCACCCGCGCGCGCATGGCGCGGCTGCGCGAAACGCCCTTCATGGACCGCCGCTTCGAGCCGCACGTGGCCGGCACGGTGCCGGACGAGGGCCTGCCCGAACTCGTCCCGCCGCTGGCCACGCAAGGCCTGACCTACCGCGAAACGCGCATGCTGCGCCTGGCCCATGCGGCCATCGAGGAGGCCACCGCGCCGCTGGCCGGCAGCGGCCTGCCGCCGCTGCCGCTGATGCTGGGCCTGCCCGAGCACCACACGCTGCAGCCGCTGGCGCCGTCGCTGTTCCTGCAGCGCCTCCTGATCCAGTGCGGCGGCGGCTTCGACCGCGACCGCAGCCTCGCCGCGCCGCGCGGCCGCGCCTCGGCGCTGCTGGCCTTGCCGCATGCGCTGGCGCGCCTGGCCGCGGGCGAGCTGCCGGGGCTGCTCGTCGGCGGCGTCGACTGCCTGGTGGACCTGCTGCTCTTGTCGCGCTTCGAGCAGCAGGGCCGCATCCGCAGCGGCATCAACAGCGACGGCTTCAGCCCCGCCGAGGGCGCGGCCGTGCTGCTGCTGTGCCGGGCCCAGACGGCCGCCGCGCACGGCCTGCAGCCGATGGCCCGCGTGCTCGGCGCGGCGCAGGGCCAGGAGCCCGGCCACCTGTATGCCGAGGCCCCCTACCTCGGCGAAGGCCTGGCCGCCGCGGTGGCCGGCGCGCTGGCCGAGGCCGCGCCGCCGGAGCCCATCCAGAGCGTCTGGTGCAGCTTCAACGGCGAGCGCTACTGGGCCAAGGAATTCAGCGTCGCGATCACGCGGCGCTCGGCCCAGTTCGCGCCCGCGCACCAGATCGAGCACCCGGCCGAATGCTTCGGCGACCTGGGCGCCGCGCATGGTTGCGCGCTGCTGGCGCTGGCCGCCCATGCGCTGGGCCAGCAATGGCGGCCATCGCCGGCGCTGGTGACCGCCTCGTCCGACCATGCCGACCGCGGCGCGGCGGTGCTGGCCACGCCTGTTTGACGTTACCGACCTCACGAGCCTTCGATGCCCTGCACCGTCTTCAACATCCGCGGCTTCGCCCACAAGGGCTCGGGCGGCATGAGCCTGGTGTTCCCCGACGTCTGCAAGACGCCGGCGCCCCCGGCCCCGCCGATCCCCATCCCCTACCCCAACCTCGGCAAGTCCGCCGACACCAGCCAGGGCACGACCAAGGTCGAGGCCGACGGCCAGATGATCATGGTCAAGGGTGCGAAGTACATGATGAGCACCGGCGACGAGCCGGGCAGCGTCGGCGGCGTCATCAGCGGCGTCTTCAAGAGCGAGTGCGAGTTCCTGATGTACTCCTTCGACGTGATGCTCGAAGGCAAGAACGTCTGCCGCATGGGCGACCCGCTGTGGCACAACAAGAAGAACATCTGCGGCTGAAGGACGCGCCATGACCGAACTCGCCGAACCCATCGCCATCGGCATGCTGCCGCAGGAGATCGACACCGACTGCCCGTTCAAGGACGTGCCCGAGGGCGTCGACGACGTCGAGGGCGAGAACATCCAGGACGACGATGCCTCCGGCGTGCGCGGCCAGCAGAGCAACGACGGCGGCGTGCTCGGCAAGAACCTGATCGCCGCCTCGCCCGGCAAGGACGGCACCGTCGGCGGCCCCTTCCCGCCGCCCGCGGCCAGCCCGGACCCCCGAATCGACACCAAGCGCACCCGCCTGATGCTCAAAGTGCCCGGCACCGCGGACGTGCCGACCGGCCACTACGGCTTCACCGTCGCCGCGCACCACCTGATCCCCGGCGAGGCCGCGCTCGCACCCAGCGAGCTGACGCCCTTCATGACCAAGGACCAGCAGGTCGACATCACGCTGATCACGCCCACCGGCACCAGCGTCAAGAAGAAGACCATCGAGAAGCACATCGGCTACAACGTCAACGGCTGCCACAACGGCGTCTGGCTGGCGGGCAACTACTACATCCGCAAGACCACCTCGCCGGTGCGCAACCAGAGCTGGTCCGAACTGGGCGACAACCCCTGGTGCCTGAATTACGTGGCCGCCGCGGTGAAGGTCTCGGGGGGCCAGTTCCACGACGCGCACACCCAGTACAGCGCCGCCGTGAAGGAGCTGCTCAACAAGATCGCGTCCGTCCTGTCCAAGCACGAGTGCACGGACTGCGAGAAGCCGAAGATCAACCCGCCCTTCACCATCAAGGGACGGCTCTACCGCCTGTCCGCGCACTTCAAGACCAAGCTGGTCGCTTCGCCCGGCGCCTGGAAGCTGCCCTGGTTCGCCTCCGACCGCTGGGCCGACGATGCTTTCACCGGATCCAAGCCCAGCGCGGCCTTCATGAAGGCCTACATCGCGGCCACCTCCCACCAGCACGGCTCGGAAACGACATGAGCAGCACGGCGAAGTACTTCGTGATGGTCGGCAAGGGCCGGCACCCGATCAAGCCGATCGCGCGAGGCCCCGACTTCAAGGGCAACTGGCGCGACGGCGCGCTCATCACCACGCCGGTGCCGCAGCCGCTGGTCTACCTGCTGAACGACAAGTACGACGGCAACCCGAAGCCGATGTACTACGAGGAAGCGATTCCGGTGATGCGCGACGACGTCGTGCAGACGCTGCTGAACGCCGGCGTGGACAACATGCAGTTCTTCGACGCCGTGCTGAAGGACCAGAAGGGCGGCCGCGACTACCCGAACTACAAGGCCTACAACATCGTCGGCCTGGTGTCCTGCGCCGACATGGCCGCCTCCACGATGATGGGCACCTCCGATTCGACGATGGGCGACGCCGACTTCGACGGCCTGGTGCTCGACGAATCGCGCACCCGCGGCGCGCTGCTGTTCCGCCTGGCCGAGAACGTCAGCGCCATCGTCGTGCACGAGCGCATCAAGGCCGCGGTGGAAGCCAGCGGCATCCCCGGCTTCCTGTTCTGCGGCCCCGGCGAGTGGTCGGGCTGACGCGCCAGCCCACTTCCATCGCACCCCACCTTCCGCGTACTTCACCTGCAAGGCCTTCCATGACCGCCAAACCGACCCCGCTGCGCCGCCACGCCCGCCCCGCCGCCGCGGCCGACCCGCTGCCGGCCGGCCCGCAGGCCGCGCGGCTGCTGCGCATCGACGACGGCGGCGTGCTCGTCGCCGCGCTGGCCGACGGCCGTGAAATCGCCTGCGACTGGCTGGCCACCAGCGCCGCGCCGCCGCCCGAGCTGGCCGAAGGCGACATCCTGCTGCTGCTGCCCCTGCCGGGCGCCGAGCGCCCGGTGGTGCTGGGCCGCGTCGGCCGCTTCCCGGCCCCCGGCGAGGCACTGGTGCAGAACCTGGTGATCGCCGCCGCCGAGACGCTGACGCTGCGCTGCGGCGAGTCCTCGGTCGACCTGCGCGCCGACGGCAAGCTGATGGTGCGCGGCGACGACGTGCTGGTGCGCGCCAAGGGCACGCAGCGCATCCGCGCCGGCACGGTGGCGATCAACTAGCACGTGAAAGACATGGCCACCGCACGCGCCCGCTACATCGCCGAGCTGCTGCCGCGGCATGCCGAGGACCTGGCCTTCCTGTGGGGCCAGCGGCGCGACGCGCTGCAGTCGCGCCGCCACACGCTGCGCGAGTTCGCCGAGATCGGCGAACGCATCGAAGCGCATGCACAAGGCCTGCTGGTGCCGCCGGCCGGCGCGGTGGCGGCGCTGCTCGCGCCGCAGCTCGCGTCCGACGACCGCGACGAGGCCTTCGCCGCCGGCTATGCACTGCTGCGCCGCGGCGATCCGGCGATCACGCGCGAGGTGGTTGCCGCCTTCGTCCGCGCCACCGGCGCCACGCTGGCCGGCCTGCGCGACGCCTTCAGCCTGGCGCCGCTGGCGCTCTTCGCCGCGGAGATGCAGGCGGCGCTCGACCGCGCCCGGCCGCTCACCGCGGCCGCGGCCGCGGCGGTGCTGGCCAACCAGCGCGTGCTGGACGGCCAGTCGGTCCGGCTCGACGCCTTGCTCGAGCACGAGGACCCGGAGGTCTGCGGCTGGGCCTGGCGCGCGGCCGGCCTGGCCGATGCGCGCGGCGAATCGCCGGCCCACACCCGGCCCTACCAGCATGCGCTGTCGCACCCGGTGCCCTGGGTGCGCTCGGCCGCGTGGTCGGCCGCCGCCTGGTCCGGCCAGGTCCAGGCGCTGCCGCTGCTGCGCCACGTCGCCGCACAGGGCGACGCGGTGGCCTTGCACTGGCTGGCGGTGCTGGGCGGCCCGGAAGACGTGCCGACGCTGCAGCGCGCGGCGCTGGCGATCGACGATGCCGACGCGCGCTGCCGCCTGCTGGCGCGCTTCGGCCACCCGTCGGCGCTGAACGCGCTGGTGCGCTGGATGGGCGAGGACGACGTCGCGCTGGCGGCCGCGTCCGGCGAGGCCTTCGCCCGCATCACCGGCATCGACCTGCGCGCCCGGCGCCAGCCGTTGCCGGTGCCGGCCGATGCCGACGAGTTCGACCGCGAGATGGCGCCGCTGGTCTGGCTGCCCGATGCGGCCAGGGCCCGCTCGCTGATGGAGCAGCGCGGCGCCGAGTGGACCCAGGGCTCGCGCTGGTGCCGCGGCCAGCGCCTGGACGCCGAGCCGGCCCCCGATCAACTGCCGGCCTTCGACCTCGAGGCACGCTGGGACATCGGCGCGCGCGCCGCGCTCGCCGGCCGGCCGGTCTGCGTTCCGCCGCCGGTGCACTGAGGAAGCCCCTTCGCCATGCGGGCGGAGGGCGGCCCCGAACGCGCCGACGAACCCGCTCGCCAGCGTGCTCGAAGGCGCGCCCGATCGGCCGAAAGTCATGCCGGACGGCGATATTGCCGTCCGAGCCGCGCTTCGGCGGCCCGCGTCGATTGCCACGGCGGCCCGCCGCCGCGATGATCGCGCCCACGCGGTGCCGCCGGCACCGCATTGCTGCCTTTCGTCGCGACATGCCCTTTCCCTCCCACCTCGGCAAATACGAGATCCGCCGCGAGCTCGGCAAAGGCTCGATGGGCGTGGTCTACGAGGCCTTCGACCCGCTGATCGAACGCAGCGTCGCGATCAAGATCATCCGGCCCGACCAGCTGGGGCCATCGCAGTCGGTGGAACTGCTGGCGCGGCTCAAGCGCGAGGCCCAGGCCGTCGGCCGCCTCAACCACCCGGGCGTGGTCGCGATCTACGACTACGGCGAGGACGCCAGCTTCGGCGGCACCAAGGTCGCGTTCATCGCGATGGAGCTGATCGACGGCAAGGAACTCAAGCACTACTTCGACAACAAGCACCGCTTCAGCCCGGGGGACATCGCCCGCATCATGGGCGAGGTGCTGACCGCGCTGCAGCACGCCCACGAGCGCGGCGTGACCCACCGCGACGTCAAGCCCAGCAACGTCATCCTGCTGCGCTCGGGCGCGGTCAAGATCGCCGACTTCGGCGTCGCCCGGCTCGAGAAGTCGGAGCTGACGCAGGCCGGCACGATGATCGGCACGCCGATGTACATGTCGCCCGAGCAGATCCTCGGCATGGCCGGGGTCGACGGCCGGGCGGACATCTTCTCGTGCGGCGTCATGCTGTTCCAGTTCCTCACCGGCGAGAAGCCCTTCACCGGCTCGGTCACCATCGTGATGCAGAAGGTGCTGAACGAGGAACCGCCGCCGCCGACGCAGCTGAACCCCTCGCTCAGCCCGGCCTGGGACGCGGTGGTGCGCAAGGCCATGGCCAAGAAGCCGGCCGATCGTTACCAGAGTGCGGCCGCATTGGCCGACGCCATCCGCGCCGCCGCCGCGACCAAGGGCGATGAATCGACGGTGGTGCTGCCGATCCAGCGCCCGGCCCCGTCGCCCGCCGCGGCGGCCGCCGTCGCCCCACCGCCGGCCCACGCCGCCCCTGCCGCGCCGGGCACCTTCGGGGCCGCGCCCGCAACGCTCGCCGAGTCCCAAGGCAGCGCCCCGGCCGGCACCGCCCCGCCCGCCCGCGCCCCGGCCGAGGATCCGACGATGTTCGTGCGGGCCAAGCCGCCGGCCGCGGCGCCGGCCACGGATCCGCTGGCGATGCCGGCCGCACCGCCCGCCGCCGGCGATTCGTCGAGCGCGATCTTCGGTGCCGGCTTCGGCGCCGCCGCCGACCCGGGTGGCCCCGGCTCGGCCACGGCGACCCTGCGCTCGGCCAGCCAGGCCGCCGCCGCCGCAGCCGTGACCGCCGCCTTGTCCAGCCACCGCCAGGCCGCCGCCCCGGCGCCCGACGCCGATCCCGATGCCACGGCCTGGCGCCCTGGCGGCCCACCGCCACCCGCACCGCCGCCCAGTTCGCCGGCCGCAGCGGCCACGCCCGCCGACGCCGGCAAGCGGCCCGGGCCGGCCGGCGCCGGTGCCCCGAAGCCGCTGCTGATCGGCGGTGTCATCGCGGCGCTGCTGCTCGCCGCGGGCGCGTTCTGGTGGATGACCCGCACGCCCGACACGCCGGTGGCCGCCCTGCCGGACCCCGCCGCCTCCGCCGCCTCCGCGGCCAGCGCCGCCGCGCTGTCGCCGACGCCGGCGCCGCAGCCGATCCCGGCCCCGCTCGAGCCACCGGCCCCGCCCCCCCTGGCCGCGGCATCCGATGCCGTCGCGGCCCCTGTGCCACCGGCCTCGGAGGCGATCGCCGCCGCGCCGCCCGCACCCGAGCCGCCCCCGGCCACGCCCGCCACCGCCGCCGAGCCGCCCCACGCGGCCGACTGGCGCAACCGCGTGGCCCGGCTGCAGGCCGCACGCAACCCGCTCGGCCTGGCGGCCGCGCTCGGCCTGCTTCTGGACCTGCCTTCGGCCGACGACCGCCGCGTCGCCGCCGACCTGGAGACGCTGATGAAGTCCCGCCCGCCGCACAGCGCCCTGGCGATGGCGGTGTCGGACGGCCAGCTGCGCTTCCACTGGCAAACCGGCCGCCCCTCCGCCGACCGCGCGGCCGATGCCGCGCTGCGGCGCTGCCGCGAGCTCTTCGGCAGCAAGGCCGGCTGTGCCGCGGTCGTCGTCAACGGCGACTTCAAGCGCGACGCCTTCACGGCCGTCGCCGGCCTGCTGGGCACACGGAACGCCGCGACCGTGCGCTCCCGATTCCTGCGCACGCTGGACCGGGCCATCGCCGAGCAGCGCGCCAAGGACGGCCCGCCGCCATCCGAGCCGGTGGCCGCCGTCCCCGCGGGGCGCGATGCCAGCGTGTCACGGCCCGCGGCGCCGGCCCGCGCGGTCAACGAATGGGCCGACTCGGTCGCCCAGCTGCGCTCGGCCGAAGCGGGCCTGACGCTGGCGCGCGGCTTCGAGCTGCTGCTGCAGGTGAAGGATGCCGGCGAGATCGAGCGCCTGCAGCAGCTGCAGTCCGCGGTCAAGCGCCTGCGCTGGAAGAGCGCGATGGCCGTCGGCGAGCGCGGCGGCCTGATTGGCTACGGCTTCGCGCGCGAGGAGCGCATCGTGAAATGGGCCGAGGAACGCGCCGTCGCCGAGTGCGCCGCCTCCGGCGCCCGCGGCTGCACCGTGGTGGTGATCGACGGCAGCCTGCGGCCCGGCGCCTTCATCGACTTCGCCGGCCGCCTGGGCAGCCGCAGCCAGGCCCAGGTCCGAGAGACTTTCTTACGAGACGTGCAGCGCAGCCTGCAGTCGGGCATTTGAGCCCCGGTCACAATAGCGGCCACTCGCTGAGGACCCGGGCGCCGGCGCCCGGGCCTGCCGCCGATGGTGGCGCCGGCCCAGCGCCGCCATCGCCAGCACCCGCCGCCCGGAACCCGCGGGCGCCTTCAGCCCACCGCCAGCCCCAGCCCCGGCCGACATGACCCCATCCGACCGCCCGGCAGCGCCCCCCGACGGGCCGGACCGAGAGAACGATCCGCTCGACGACGCCGAAGCCACGCGCGTCGTCACCATCGCCCCCACGCTGGCCTCCGCCGGCTACGAGCCGACGATGGTGCTGCGCAGCCCCCGCGGCGGAGCCGACGTGCCCACCACGCCCGACAGCACGCCGCGCACGTCCGCGCCCACGCTGCCGGGCGCGGGGCTGCAGTCCACAGGCACGATGCAGCAGGTCGGCCGCTACCTGATCCGCGAACGGCTGGGCCGCGGCGGCATGGCCACCGTCTTCAAGGCCCACGACCCGACGATCAACCGCGACGTCGCGATCAAGTTCCTGCACGCCTCGCTCTGCGCCGACGACGAATACCGCGCCCGCTTCCTGCGCGAGGCGCGTGCCGCGGGCGGCCTGTCGCACCCGAACATCGTCGTCGTGCACGACGTCGGCGAGATCGATGGCCGGCCCTACATGGCGATGGAGCTGATCGACGGCGTCTCCCTGGCCGAGGAACTCGAGAAGAACAAGCAAATGCCGATCCGCGACGTCGTCGTGATGGGCATGCAGCTGGCGCGCGCGCTGGACTACGCGCATGGGCGCGGCATCGTGCACCGCGACATCAAGCCCGGCAACATCATGCGCCTGGCCGGCAGCCAGACCATCAAGGTCACCGACTTCGGCATCGCCCACATGGACGACCGCGGCGACGACACCGATGCCGCACAGCACACCCGCATCGGCGACGTGCTGGGCACGCCGCAGTACATGTCGCCGGAGCAGGCCAACGGCGACAAGCTCGACGGCCGCTCCGACCTCTTCTCCACCGGCATCGTGATGTACCAGATGCTGACCGGCCGCCGCCCCTTCCGCGGCGACAGCCTGGTCGCGGTGGCCACGCGCATCGCCACCGAGGACCCGCCGCCCATCACCAAGCAGCGGCCCGAGGTGCCGGCGTCGCTGCGCCGCGTGGTCGACCGCTGCCTCGCGAAGCAGCCGTCCAACCGCTTCCAGAGCGGGCGCGAGCTGTCCGACGCGCTGGCCAAGGTGCTGGCCGAGCTGGACGAGATCGCGCGCGAGAAGAACCGCCCGCGCATCGTCCCCTTGCGCGTGAAGTGGGCGGCCATGATGGCGGCCATCGTCGCCGTCGTGATGGGGCTGACCGCGGCCGTCATCACCCAGCGCCAGTACGCCGCGATGATGGACCAGGTCAGCGACTACGGCGCCGCGCTGGCGCGCATGCTCGCCAAGCAGCACGCCGCGGCCGTGCTGGGCGAGGACTGGGAGCAGGTCGACGTCGGCGTGCAGGAGATCATGAAGACACGCAACTTCGAGCGCGTCACCGTGATCGACCTGGGCGGCATCGTGCGCGTCTCCAGCATTTCCGCGCTGGTCGGCCAGCCCTACCAGCCCGAGACCACCGAGCGTCTGGGCAAGCACGGTGGCTCCATCGCCGCCACGCGTTATGCGGATGCCAACGGCAGCCCCATCCTCGGCTTCGAGGCGCCCATCACTTTCCAGGACAAGCAGGTCGGCCGTGTCGCGCTGGGCGTGCCCGAGGAGCCGCTGACCCAGGTGGCGCGGCTGTCCATCATGCTGATGGTGGTGCTGGCGGTCGTCACCGTGCTGGCGGTGGCGATCGCGATGTACTTCGTCGCCAACTGGTTCGCCAAGCCGATCCGGCTGGTCGCCGACTCGATGGCCGAGATCGGCAAGGGCCGCTTCGACCACCGCATCAACGAGCAGCGCAAGGACGAGTTCGGCGAGCTCTACGTCGCGTTCGACGCGATGGCGCAGGCGCTGCAAGACCGCCATGCCGCCGGCATCGACACGCCACTGCCGCCGACGCTGGCCAGCCCCCGCACCGCCGTCTCCACGCCTGCGCCCCCCCCTGCGCCGGGCGGCGACACCGGACCGGCGCGCTGAACCATGGCCGCCCTGCACTGCACCGGTGAACGCGGCCGGCGCCCGGCGGCGCCATGGCGACCGCCCAGGTTGCCGGCCATGATGCTGGCGCTGGCCGTCGCCGCCACGCTCGGCGCCTGCGGCTCGCGCGGCACCCCCGTGCGCGAGGCCGACGATCCAGCGCCCCCTTCGCCCAGCATCCGCCTGCCCGAGAGCGCGCACCAGCCCTGGCCGCGCGCCGCCGGTGAGGTCATCGGCCGCAGCGAGCGGCTGCTGATCTACCTGCCCCGGAGCGGCGACCAGCAGGAAGCCATCGCGCAGCGCTTCCTCGGCGACGCCTCGCAGCACTGGCAGATCGCCGAGGCCAACGGCACGGCCAAGGCCGAGGCCGGCCAGCCGCTGATCGTGCCCTTGGTCCCACTGAACCCCACCGGCGTGCGCAGCACCGAGCTGCAGACCGTTCCCATCCTCTGTTATCACCGCTTCGGCAGTGCGGGCACCCGCATGGTCGTCTCGCCGAGCGGCTTCGCCGCGCAGCTGGAGTGGCTGGCCCGCAACGACTACACCGTGCTTCGGCTGTCCCAGCTCGGCGACTTCCTGGCAGGCAAGCAGGCGCTGCCGGCGCGCTCCGTCGTCATCACGATCGACGACGGCTACGAATCGGTCTACCGCCATGCCTTTCCGCTGCTGAAGAAGCACGGCTTTCCGGCCACGCTCTTCGTCTACACCGACTTCATCGGCATCGGCGACGGCCTGAACTGGGCCCAGTTGCAGGAGATGGCCGCCTCCGGCCTGGTCGACATCCAGGCGCACTCGAAGACCCACCGCAACCTGACGGAGCGCGGCCACGGCGAAACCGACGAGCGCTACCGCGCCGCGATCGAGACCGAGCTGCGGGCCCCGCGCGAACTGCTGGAAAAGCGCCTGGCCGGCGCGCAGGTGCAGGTGCGCCAGTTCGCGTACCCATTCGGCGATGCGAACGAGGTCGTGCTCGACGCGATGGTGCGCCAGCGCTACCAGATCGGCGTCACCGTGAACCCGGGCGGCAATCCCTTCTTCGCCCACCCGCTGATGCTCAGGCGGACGATGATCTTCGGCGACACCGACCTCGAAGGCTTCAAGGCCCGCCTGCAGACCAGCCGCAGCCTGGGGGCGCCATGACGAAGCCCCGGCCCGGACACCCTGCGGCGCGGGCCGCGCTGGCGGCGGCCTGGGGCATCACCCTGGCGCTGCTGGCGGCCTGCGGCAGCCAGCCGGCGGCGACGCCCAGCCCACCGGGTGCGGCGCCGCGGCCGGCACCCGCCGCCACGCCAAGCCGGCAGGACGGCCTCGAGGGCTTCGAACGCCAGCAGCGCGAGCGCGCCGAGACCGCGCAGCGGCAGGGCCGGCTCGCCGATGCCGCCCTTGCCTGGGAGGTACTGACGGCGCTGCGGCCGCAGCACGGCGAGTACCGCGATCGGCTCGCGGCCACGCGGGCACAGATCGGGTCGGCCGTGCAGGACCGGATCGGCAAGGCCTCCGCAGCCCACAAGCGTGGCGACTTCGACGGCGCGATCCAGCACTACCTCGCGGCGCTGGCACTGGTACCCACGCATGAAGCGGCGGCTGACGCCCTGCGCGCCATCGAGCGCGATCGCCAGAAGCGCCCGGTGGGCCGGCTGGCGCGCGACCCGTTGCAGCAGCGGCGCGCCTACGACGAAGCCGATCCCCGCCAGCAAGCCCCCGCGACCCGCGGCCTGACGCGCCCCGCACCGCCGGCCGACAGGCCTGCCAAACCCGCCCGGCCGGCATCGGCCGCGTCAAAAGCGCGCTAGCTTCGTGGCGCGCTCGGCACCCCACGGCCGTGGCGGTGACCGCTGAATCGCGACCCGCCGGATGACGAGGCAGCCCCACTGGCAGCGCCGCCGCGCCGCGCGCCTCACTTCACCTTCGTCAGCTTTTCCTTCAGGTCGATCGCCTTCTGGCGTTCGAGCTGCGCAGTGCGGTTGTTCGGGTCCAGCTCGAGCACGCTGTCCCAGGCGCGAATGGCACCGTTGAGGTCCTGCTTCGCGAAAGCGGCACGGGCGGCGCGCGTGTGGCGCGTGATCGCCTCACGCTGGCGCTGCGCCTGCAGTGCAGCGTCGGTGCTGGTGGGCTCCGACGCCGCGGGCGGCGACGGCGCCGGCTTCGGCGGTGCGGCGACCACCGGCGCCGTGGCCGGTGCGACCACCGGCACCGGCACCGGCGCGGGGGCCGGCGGCGGCGCCTTGCCCGGCACGCGGATCATCTGGCCGCCGGCCAGCTGGCGCGGCACCTTGATGTCGTTGTAGCGGGCCAGCACGTAAAACTGGTGAACGTCGTTGAGGAAGCGGCCGGCGATCTTCGACAGCGATTCACCCGGCTGCACCCGGTAGCTGAAGGACTCACGGCCCAACATGGCCACCGGATCGTCCTTGATCTGGCGCAGCAGGTTCTGCGCCAGCTTGTGGCCCGGCTCGGTCTGCAGCACGCGCTGCAACTCGATCGAGGCCTGGTCCTCGCTCCCGGCCTCCAGCAGCTCGATCGCGTTGGAGACGGCCTTCGCGACCTGCTGCGGCGGCAGCGGAGGCAGGTTGACGGGGGCCTCCGGTGTCGCCCCGGCCCCTCCGGGCGCCGGGCCACCAGCGGTGCCGCCGCCCGGAGCCTGCGGCGCGGGACGAGGCGGGGGCGGCGCGGAAGAGCCGGAAGGCGGTTGGGCACAGCCGGCGATCAGCCCGGCACCGGCCAGCCATGCCGCCCAGCGGCCGAGGTCATTGCGCGGATTCATGTTGAAAACGATTATCGGCCAGCCCCCGGAGCCCCAACAAGCCAGCCCCCCACGTTCGTGAACAGCTGGAAACAGCTGAGTGCAGCATGCTCGCCACAGGTGACTTTGGTGCATGGCCGGCCGCGGCGGTCGCGGCACGATGGGCCCATGCCGCTGTTCCACCTGCCCTCGACGCCCCCCGCGCCCGCGGGGTCCGGCGCCGCGACGGGGCGCCGCAGTGAACTCCGCCACGCCGGTGGTGACTTTCGGACCTTGCCGCCTGCGGCGGCGCGCCCGACCATGCCTCGCCCAGCACAGGCGGTGCACACTGCCGGGCAGCCCAATCAGAACAGGCCATGACCCTCACCCTGCTCGCGGTGTCGCTCAACGAGCAGCCGCTGTCCCAGCCCATCACCGCCTGCTTCGATGCCAACGGCGGCACGATCGGCCGGGCCGACCACAACACGATGGCGCTGCCCGACCCGGAGCGTCACATCTCCCGCCTGCAGGCCGAGATCATCGGCACCGGCTCGCACTACCTCATCAAGAACGTCGGCGCCGCCAACCCGATCGTCGTCGGCAACCGCACGCTGGTCCAGGGCGAGAGCACCACGCTCGCTGACCGCGACCAGGTGCGCATCGGCGGCTACCTGCTGCAGGTGGTGGTCGACAGCGACGATGACCCGCGGGGCGCCGACATCACGCGCGGCCGCGCCGCCATCGCCGCCACCGAGCCCTCGCTGCGCAGCAACGCCTGGCCACGCGAGCCGGTGTCCACGCCCGGCCCCGCCCCCGCTCCGCCGATCGGCGGGCTGTCGGACATCGCCACGCCGCTGTCCAGCAGCAACCCCTTCGCCGACCTGATGGGCGGCGCGGGGGCACCAGCGCCCGCCCTGCCCGCCTCGCCGCCGCCGGCCTTCGCCCGCCCGTCGCCGGGCCGGTCGTCCGGCGACACCTTCGCCGACCTGATGCCGGCGCCGGCCGGCATCCCACGGGGCTCGCAGGCCCTGGGCCAAGGCAGTCCGCCGCCCGCGCCGGCGCGGCTGCCCGACGATTTCGATCCCTTCGCCGCGCCGCCGGCCCGGCCCGATCCGCTGGCACCACCTTCGCGCGGCAACAGCAGCAACCCGTTCGACGACCTGCTGCCGGCGGCGGCACCGTCCTCGATCGACGACGTGTTCGGCCTGCGCCAGCCGGCCTCGAACAACGACCCGCTGGCCAATTTCATGGCCGGCCTGCCGCCCGCTGCCGGCGGGGCCGGTCCGGCAGCGGCACCGGCGCCCGGCGGGCTGGCGGTGGACCCGCTGGCGCTGTTCGGCAGCCCGCCGCCGCCGGCGCCCAGCGCGCCTTCGGCCCCCAACCACACGCCGGACCTGCTGGCGGGCTTCGTGCCGCCGCAGGCCGTGCCCACGCCGCGGTCGGCCGCTGCGCCGGCGCCCTCGCCGTTCGCGCCGCACGCCGCCCCGCCGATGCCCTTCACGCAGACGCCACCGCCCTTCGCTGGCGGCGCGCCGCTGCCGCCGGCCCCGGAGGTTGCAAACCCGGTGCTGCCAACGATGTTCGACTGGCAAGTGTCGCCACCGGCGGCAACGCCGGCGCCGCAGCACCAGGCCGCACCGGCGCCCGCGCCGGCGGTACCGCGCACCGTGGCGCCCGGACCCTTCGGCCCGCCGATGCCGACGCCGCCGTCGCCCGTGGGTTCGGTGGACCTGGAGTTCGGCTTCAGCCAGGGGGCCCCCTTGGGTGCGGCGCTCCCCGCCGGCTCCGCCATCGCGGCCCCCGCCGTGCCCGCGGCAGCGATCCCGGCCCCGCCATCACCGGCCATGGGCGTCCCGCCGGCAGCGCAAGCCACGGTGCCGCCGCACCAGGCCGACCTGCAGGTGCTGCTGCAGGCCTTCTGTGCCGGCGCCGGCATCGAGGCGTCGCACATGCCCGCGCTGACCCCAGCGCTGATGCAGGACATCGGCGGCGTGCTGCGCGCGGCGGTCGAAGGCACGCTGCAGCTGATCGCCGTGCGCGCGACCACCAAGCACGAACTGCGGGCCGCGGTCACCGTCATCCAGGCCCGCGGCAACAACCCGCTGAAATTCGCACCCGACGCCAGCTCCGGCATCGAGCAATTGCTGCGGCCGACGATGCGCGGCTTCCTGGCCGGCCCGGCCGCCATGACCGATGCGATGAACGACCTTGTCGGCCATTCGATCGGCACCGTCGCCGGCATGCGCTCGGCGCTGGAGGGCATGCTGGGCCGCTTTGCGCCGCAGCAGCTCGAGTCCAAGCTGGTCGGCCAGTCGCTGCTGGACAGCCTGCTGCCGATGAACCGCAAGGCCAAGCTCTGGGAGCTGTACCTGCAGCACTTCGAGACCATCCGCGAGGAAGCGCAGGAGGATTTCCATACCTTGTTCGGCAAGGCCTTCCTCGCGGCCTACGAACAGCAGCTCGAGCGCCTGAAGCGCGAAGGCGGCGGCGGTTGACGCCGGCCGCACCGATCGACGTGCCCCGCAAGACCCAACGTGCTCGACATCCGCATCGCCAGCCGCAGTGAACGCGGTGCCCGCCAAGGCAACGAGGACGATCTGCGCCATGGCAGCGCCGGCTGCGGCTGGTACGCCGTGGTGGCGGACGGCGCCGGCGGCCACCGCCGCGGGGCGGAGGCGGCGCACCGCGCCGTCGCCAGCATCGAGGCCACGCTGAACGACCAGGCCCTGGTCTTCAGCCCGGCAACGCTGACGCAGGCCGTGCGCGCCGCCCACGCGGTCGTGCAGAGCCACCAGGACTCGGCCGACATCAACGCCCGCATGCACTGCACGATCGTCGTGCTGTGGATCGACGGCCGCAGCAACCACGCGCTGTGGACGCACGTCGGCGACTCGCGGCTCTACCGCATCCGCCGCGGCGTGACCGACCTCGTCACCGCCGACGACAGCGTGGTCCAGCGCATGGTGCAGGCCGGGTTGATCACGCCGGCGCAGGCGACGACTCACCCGCAGAAGAATCAGCTGATCGCCGCGCTCGGCATCGACGGCGACGTGCAGCCGCACACCGTCGTGCGGCCGGTGGAGCTGCAGGACGGCGACGCCTTCCTGCTGTGCACCGACGGCTGGTGGGACCCGCTGGACGCGATGCAGCTCGCCGACACGCTGGGCCACGCGCGCTCGCCCGACGAGTGGATCGGGATGATGGAGCGGCGCATCATCGCCCACGCCAATCCCAAGCAGGACAACTACAGCGCGATCGCGGTGTGGGTCGGTGACCCCACCGACGTCACGCGTTATCGGCCGGACGACACGGTCCCCCGCTTCAGGCGTTAGCAATGCCGCGCCCCGCGGCAGCGCGGCACCACCGCCGCGCGCAGGCCGGGCTTCGCGCCGGCGCACCGGCCAACCTGCGCCGCGCCGGCGCAGCCCGCGCCCTGTTCAGAAGGCGCCGGTGAGGAGGTCGGCGAAGTTCGCGGGCTCGGGCAGGCCGCGGGCGGTGCTGAAGCTGCCCTGGCGGCTGCTGTCGGTGATCGGCCACCAGATGCTGCAGCCGGCCATGCGGCCGTGCAGCTCGCTGATCGCGAATCCATGCAGCAGCTGCCCCAGCGAGGCCCCGGCCGCCACCGCGAACCGTTCATGCGACGGCGTGGCCTGCCGCTGCTGCGGCACCATCACCGGCCCGGACGCCGGCCACGGTGGCGCCTGCGACAGCGCCGCCTCGAAGCTCTCGACCGTCGACGGCTCGCCGAGCGTCTGCAGCGCGGCCTGCGCGATGTGGGTCCACCACAGCTCCAGGTGATCGAAGCCGATGCGGTCGATGGGCGGCCGCTCGCGCCGCTGGGCCACCACCAGCGGGAAGTAGCGGCCGACGTTGTCGCAGCTGGGCATCAGCACGCCGAACCACCAGTCCTTGTCGATGACGCTCGGCGCCCATGCGAAACGCCACACCGGCGCACCCAGGTACACCTCCAACCAGCGCGCCCCCAGCACTTGGTGGCTGGTGGCCACCGAGCGTGCCAACCAGTCATCGCAGCTGCGCACCCACTCCGGCGTCAGCCGCCGCGAGGCGAAGTCGCCCAGCGACGACAGCTTGCCGTACCAGCCCGGGGCCTCTTGCGGTTGGAAACTCACGACCGCTCCCTGTCCTTCTTCAAACCCGGCCTTCCACCTGCGCGCCCGGCCGCATGCCAACCACGGCGATGCCCCCGCGGCTCACAGGCCGTTGGGGCAGCTGAACTGCCGCAAGTCGGACATGCGGAACGGATTGCGCACGCTACCGGTGGTGACCTCGAACACCGCCTTGCGCCCATCCAGGTCGAACACCGCGCGGAACTTCTCCGGCACGTTGCCCGGCGTGATCGTCACGCGGTCGAACAGGCGCAGCATGGCCCAGGGCCCATCGTTGACCATGCCGCCCGAGGGCGTGCCCATCACCCGCACCTGCCCCGTGCCGCGCGGGCCGGGCCAGGTGACGACGGTGGGGATCTGCGGGCCATGCGCATAACGCACGATTTGACCGTCCACGTCCAGCACGAATTGCGTCAGCTGGGTGTCCATCTCGACCGGCTTGAACTCCAGCCGCAGCGTGGCCGCCTGGCCACCGACGCCGAAGAAGGTTTCCTTGATCGCCGCCGCGCGCTGGAACTGCGGCAGCGTGCCGTGGTCCGTGCCCAGCGGCGTGCCGTCCACGGGGCGGAAGCTCCACGGGCGCGTGCTGGTGTCGATGTAGGGCGCCAGCTTCTGCGTCATCTGGTCGAACTTGCCGCCGGGGCCGAACAGCGTCGCGAAGTCGGCCTGGGTGACGTCGCGCGGAGACGACGAATCGAACGGGTAGCGGCCCGACACCGCCTGCTGGCAGAACTCGGTGATCTGCGAGCGCACGTCGCGCGCCAGCGATTCACGCAGCTGGATCAGCGCCACCTTGGAGCTGGTGGTGCCCAGGTTGTCGAGCATCGAGCGCACCGGCTCGGGCGAGTTGGCCGCTTCGGCCTTCAGCTGGTTCGGCAGCGGCGAGGCCGGCGGTGCGGCACCGCCCTTCAGCGCCGAGTCGACCGCGGTCAGCAGCACCTGCAGCTCGCCCAGGCGCGCCACCACACCCTCGATCGGCGCCTTGCCGCCTTCAGGCGCGGTGACCAGCCGCCGCAGGCCGACGAAGCGGTCGTCGACGATGCTCTCGATGCGCGCCTCCGGCGCGCCTGTGGTCGTCGGCCGCGCGCCGACCTTGCTGAGGATGCGGTTCGCGATCGTGCCGCGCGCCGCATCGGCCGCCGATTCGAACGAGCCGAAACCGGCGAGCAGCGTGGTCTCGCGCGACATGGCCTTCATCAGCGGAATCAGCGGCGAGTCCGGCGCTGCCAGCAGGCGGGTGGTCTGCACCGACTGGGCGATGCTGGTCGCCGGCACCAGACGGATGTCGGCGATGAAGGCCTCCCACGCGGCCGCGTACTCATTGAGGTAGATGCGGCGCACGTCGTCGACCAGCTTGTCGCTCAGCACCGCGCCGGCGCTGGTGGGCGCCGGGTTGTTCAGGCCCAGCACCCAGGTCTGCTCCTCATCGAGCTGCTTGGCGACGTCGCCCACCACCGACTGGAAGCCCTTGTGGTAGCCGTTGTAGCTGAAGAGCCCGGGCACGCCCTTGGTCAGCGGCTGGCCGCTGGCCCGCGTGAACACCAGCGGCGCGTTGCCGCCGCCCGCCTTGACGATGGTGAACTCGGGAAACTGCGCCCCCAGGCCCTGCTGGCGCAGGCGGTTGTAGACGCGCTGCGGCAGCGACACGGCCGACAGCTGCAGCCGGGCCGAGTCGATCAGGTCCTTCTTCTGCGGCAGCGGCGACACCGCGGCGCCCTGAGCCAGCAGCGCATCGAGGTGGCTGCCGAGCTGTTCTCGCTGCTCGGTGCTCATGTCGCGGCCGAGGCGCGCGTCCCAATCGGCCTCCACGTGAGCCTTCAACGCCTGGGCATCGAAGTGCTCGGGGTCGTACATCATCAGGTACGCCTTCAGTGCCTCGTACTGCGAGTCCTGCTGCGAGCCCAGACTGAGCTGCTGCTCGACGCGGATCGCCAGGCGCGGCAGCATGGCGTCGACCAGCATGCGGTCGTAGGCGGCCTGTGCGGCGCTGTCCAGCCGCTTGCCCTGGTAAAGGCCGAAGCCCAGGCTCCAGGGCACGTCGCCGCCGGTGGCGACCGCGCCGCTGGCATTGGCCAGGCCGCGCGTGGCCTGCAATGCGCTGACGATGGGCGCCAGGTCCGGCGAGCGACTGTTGGGCGTGGCCTGCACCTGCTTCTTCACCTGCTCGGCACCGGCCGACACCGCCTCGACGTACTTCTTGTTGTTGCCGTAGCTGACGGTCCACGCAACGATGGAGCCGACCGCGAGCAAGGCGATGCCGGCGTAGGCGCCGATCACCAGCGCGGCGCGCCGCCGCTCCCAGGCCAGGTTGGTGCCGGCCAGCCCCTGCTCGGCGAACACCACCTCGGTCAGCAGGCGCGACAGGAAGTAGCTGCGGCCGCTGGCCTGCTGCGGCGCGAGCACGGCCCGTTCCAGCTGGTACTGCCGCGCGAAGGACCCGAGCATGCGGTCGATCGGCGTTCCCTCCTGCGTGCCGCTGACGAAGTAGACGCCCCGCAGCAGGGGCTGCGCTTCATATGGCGAGGGCGAGAAGACCGACTCGACGAACTCCTGCAGCACGCTGCGCAGGTTCGCGAACTGGCCGGGGAAGCCGTAGATGCGGGCGCGGCGCTGCGGATCGGGCTCGGCCTGCAGGCGGTCGATCAGGCCGTCGGACAGGCGCTGCAGCAGCAGGTCGAACTCCGGGCCCAGCTCCTGCGCCGGCGGCTGCTTGGGCAGGCCGGTCTTGTCGAGGCCGAAGGTGAAGCCCCAGGGCTCGGCGCGCTGCGCCTTGTCCAGCGCGGCGAAACTGTCCATGAAGCCGGACAGCAGGTCGCACTTCGTCACCAGCAGGTAGATCGGGAAGCGGATGTTCAGCTTCTCGTGCAGCTCCTGGACCCGCTGGCGCACGGTGGCCGCGTGCTTTGCGCGTTCGGCGCTGCTCTTGACGATCAGGTCGGCGACCGAGACCGTGACCAGCACGCCGTTCAGCGGCTGGCGCGGACGGGAGCGCTTGAGCATGCCGAGGAAGCCGGCCCAGGTGCTGCTGTCGGTCGCCTGGTCGCTGTCCTGCGTGGTGAAGCGGCCGGCGGTGTCGATCAGCACCGCCTGATCCGTGAACCACCAATCGCAATGGCGGGTGCCGCCAACGCCGCGCACCGCGTGGTCGCCAACGGCGTCGGCCAGCGGGAACTGCAGCCCCGAGTTGCGCAGCGCAGTCGTCTTGCCCGAGCCGGGGGCCCCGATGATCATGTACCAGGGCAGCTCGTACAGGTAGCGGCCGCTCAGTTTGGCCGTCAGGCCGCCGGTCTTGCCGCCACCGAACCGTGCCTTGCGCAGCGTTCCCATCGCCTGCTCGAAGCGCTGGCGCACCGCGGCGAGGTCGGCGCTTTCCTGCGGCGTGGCCGGCGCGGCCCCGGACGGGGGCGCGGCCAGCAACTGGTCGACGACCTTGTTGTTGCCGCGGCGCGCGCGCCACACCGACAGCGCCGCCCACAGCACGAACAGCAGCACGAGGATGCCGATCGTGATCCAGCGCGAGCGTTCGGTGTCCAGCGGACGCCACTCGCCGATGGCGATCATCGGGCCGATGATCCAGATCACCAGGCTGAGCGCGATCAGCAGGACCGCGCCGAGCGTGAAGCGGTTGAAGATCCAGCCAAGCACCTTCTTCACTTGGTGCTCCCGGTGGGCGCCGCCGAGGCGGCAGGGGCCGCGGCACCGGAGGGCGCGGCCGCGCGCGGCGCAAAGTTGTCAGTGCGGGTGGTCAGCAAGGTGATCTCGACGCGGCGGTTCAGCGCGCGGTTGGCGGGCGTGTCGTTGCTGGCGACGGGCTCGCCGTCGGCCCGCCCTTCGGCCTTGATGCGCTCGGCCTGCACGCCGCGTGCGATCAGCAGATCGCGCACCGAGCGCGCACGCTCTTCCGACAGGTGCCAGTTGGACGGGAAGCGGGCCGTGCGCAGCGGCTGGTTGTCGGTGTGGCCGGTGACGAGGATGGCGCCATTGATCTTCGCCAGCGCGTCGGCGATGCGGCTCATCAGCGCCTCGCGCTCGGGCACCAGGGTGGCGCTGCCCGAAGCGAACAGGCCATCACCACGCACCGTGACGACGCTGCGGTCGACCTCGTCGCGCACCGCGACGAAGCCGGCCTTCACATCGTTTTGCAGGAACTGCGCCAGACGCGGCTGCGGTGCGGGTTGCGCGACCGGCGCCACCGGCGGCAGCAGGCGCAGGCTTTGGATCTGCGCGTAGACCGGGTCGGTGTGTGAACTGAGGCGCAACGCGAAGGCGGTGTAGATGCCGGCCAGCACCAGCAGCGTCAGCGCCGCGGTCACGGCCAGCGGCAGCCAGCTCAGCGCGCGGCGGCGCTGCATCGGCTGTCCCTGCCAATGCTGCGCCAGCGCCGGCGCATAGGGGCCGCGCTGCTGGCGGATGATCTGCGCCAGCTTGTCGCGCACGGCCTCGAGCTGCGCACGGCCGTTCTCGATGACGCGGTAGCGGCCCTCGAATCCGAGCGCCACCGCGGCGTAGATCAGCTCCAGCAGGTCGCGGTTCTGGTCCGGCTTCTCGGCGAGCCGGGCCATCAGCTGGAACACTTTCTCGCCACCGAAGACCTCGTTGTGGAAGCTCGCCAGCAGGCTGTTGCGGCCCCAGATGCCGGAGCCGCCCCAGGGCGTGTCGCCCGCCGCTTCGTCCAGCATCGTGCACAGCACGTAGCGTGCGGCCATCACGCGCTCGGGCGGAATGCCGCGCTGGTGCGCCGCGGCCTCGAAGTCGCGGATGCTCTGCGCCAGCTGGCTGCGCAACGCCGCCGGGTCCGCGACCTGGCGCGTGCGGCGCAACTGCGGCACCAGCAGCAGCAGCTTGTTGGCGACCGCCAGCAGCGGATTCAGGCCGTGCTCGGCCAGCGCCGACTCTGCGGCAGCGGCATCCTGGACCGAGGTGGCACTCTCGATCGGGCGGGAGCCCGTCCAGCCACCGGGGTTGGGCTTGATGAAGGTGCGCTGGCCATCGAGCTGCGCGAACGGGTCGTTGATCGGTGACGGATCCATGCGGGGTGCCCCAGTCGCTCAGTGGCTTCTTCGGGTCGGGCCTTGGGTCGGGCCTTGGGTCGGGCTTTGGGTCGGGCTTTGGGTCGGGCTTTGGGTCGCGGCGGGCATCAGGCCTGGCGGATGGCCCAGAGTTCCAGCTCCAGGCCGGGGAAGTCGCCTGCCACGTGCAGTGCCAGGTTGCCACTGCGCTCCAGCTGCTTCCACAGCTCGCCCTGCCGCTCCAGTTCGAAGTAATGGAAGCCGGCGTGGAAGGGCAGCTGCCGCGGCGCGACCGGCAGGCTGTTCAGGGTGATGCCGGGCAGCTGCAGGTTCACCAGGTCGCGCAGCTTGTCCACCGGGCCCAGCTTTGACTGCGCCGGGAAGCGCTGCCGCAGCTGCTCGGCCGGCAGCTGCGCATTCACCGCCAGCACGAAGCCGGCGCTGCGCAACAGCTCGCCGTCGGCGATCACCGCGGTGCGCACGCCGTGGCTGCGGTCGGTCAGCTCGATCTGCACCGCATGGCGCTGCAGCTCGGTTGAGAGCAGCTCGCGCAGGTGGTCGATCACGGGGGGGAAGACGCGCTGAAGATCGTCGTGTTTGTAGACCGGGTAATCGGGCGGATGACGGCGCGGCGGCTGGAACGTCGACAGCTCCCCCGCCAGCTGCACGCAGCCGAGGTAGAAGTCCCAGGGGTGCACGCTGGGCGCACCGGCGAACTGGCGAAACAGCGGCTCGGCGCGGTTCAGCGTCTGCAGCATCAGGAAATCGGCGATCTCGGAGACGCCCTGGCCCATCTGCCCCATGCGCCCGGCCAGCAGGCGGGCCCGCTGCTGCACCAGGCCGTGCAACAGCCCCGCCAGTGCGGACAGCTGGCCGCTGGCCTCGATGCGGGTCTGCGGGGCGTAGTAGCCGCGATCCAACACCAGCTGGCCGTCGCTGCGGCGCTCGATGATTCGCGCCACGCCCAGCACGGCATAGGCATCGCTCGCATCGCGGCCGCGAATCAGTTTGAGGTTCAGCGCGCCCGTCTGAACGGGCTCCGGATCGTCACCGGCGTTGGTGTGGTCGCGCAGCTCGGTGTCGATGGCACGGTAGCGGCACATCTCGTCGCCCATGCCATCGCCGAAGTCGACCTCGGTGACACCGGCACGGGCCAGGGGCGCGACCAGGCAGACCAGCTCGCCCTTCAGGTCGTCCGGCACCTCGCAGGGCACCGGCACGGCATCGACGTCGGGGAAGGAGAACGGCGTGCCATCCGGCAGGATGCCGCTGCCGCGCACCAGACCCAGCTTGCCAAGCGCCAGCTGCGCCTCGTCCAGCACCAGCTCGGAGAAGCCCCAGGCATGCGGATGCGCCGCCCGCGTGCGGCTGTCGACCAGGTGCTCGACGAAGCGCGTCTCCTGCTGAAAGTGATGCGGCTGCAGGAACATGCCCTGCGACCAGACCACACGGTTGCGCCAGCTCATGTCGCGCCCATCCTGCCGCAGCTGCTGCGCCAGCCCTTCATGGCTTCACCTCGGCGGAGACCGCCAGGTCACCGGCGCGTATGGTCAGCGTCTGCGCCTTGCCGGGCTGCACCGCCACCACCGTGCGCCAGGTCGACTTCTCGAGATTGCGGTAGGCCCCGACAACGCCGATGAACTTGGTGTCAGGTCCCAGCGTCTTCCTGTACGGGCGGTTCTCGCCAGGCTGCAGCATGAACTCGTCGCGGGCGACGAGGTCGGCCGCCAGCGTTGCCTGGTCGCTCTGGTAGAGCGCCATGAAGTCGGCCGACCCAAAGGCGGCCGGCGATTTCAGTTCATAGACGCGCAGCAGCAGCGGCGAGGGCCGCTGGTTGACGCTGGGATTGAGCTGCGGCGAGGCCTGGATCGCTCCATTGACGGTGGTTGGCGGCGGCGGTTTCGGCGCACCGCCGCAGCCAGCGGCCAGCAAGCCCGCGCCGAGCAGCGACAGTGCCGCCAGGCGCAGCGCGAGCGATCGGCCGCGGTTCATCGGTCCACGGAGTTCCTCCGCGGGCATGGCCATGCGATGCACGCGGTTCCGGCCCGCGAAGACGCCCAAGTTCACTGCGCACTCCTGTCAGTCCGGGCAAGCTTAAACAGCGCCCGCCCTGGGCCGGCGTGACTTAGGTAATTCGTGCAGTGCAGGCTGCACGTTCGCCGCCCGCCGCCCATCGCATGGGCGACACCAGAAAGCACAAAGGCCAGCACGAGGCTGGCCTTTGAACGGGTGCCGGTGGGGCTTAGCCAGGGGCGTCGCCTGCCGTTCCGCGTACGCTGCCGCTTATTCGGCCTTGGCTTCGGCAGCCTCGGCGGCCACCGGTTCCGGACGGTCGACCAGCTCGACGAAGGCGAGCGGCGCATTGTCGCCAACGCGGAAGCCCATCTTCAGGATGCGCGTGTAGCCACCGGGGCGGGTCTGGTAGCGCGGGCCGAGCTCGTTGAAGAGCTTGGTCACGATGTCGCGGTCACGCAGGCGGTTGAAGGCAAGGCGGCGATTCGCCACCGTGGGGGTCTTCGCCAGCGTGATCAGCGGCTCGACGACACGGCGCAGTTCCTTGGCCTTCGGGACCGTGGTCTTGATGGCCTCGTGCTGCAGCAGCGAGACGCACATGTTGCGCAGCATCGCCTGGCGATGCTCGCTGGTGCGGTTGAGTTTGCGGAGTCCGTTTCCGTGACGCATGGTGCTTTCCTTTCGTTATCGACTCCTCAGCCGGATCAGGTACTGAGGGTTGCACTGTTGAAGCCGGGTCCAAGCGGACGCCGTGGTCCCGGCTTGCCGGGCCACCGGCGACGCACCTCCTGAGGGGGGAAGCCGGAGGCCGTCGGGGATGGATCAGGTTATCGCTTGTCCAGGCCTTGCGGAGGCCAGTTCTCCAGGCGCGCGCCCAGCGTGAGACCACGCGAGGCCAACACTTCCTTGATTTCGTTCAGCGACTTGCGGCCGAGGTTCGGCGTCTTCAGCAGCTCGGTCTCGGTGCGCTGGATCAGGTCGCCGATGTAGTAGATGTTTTCGGCCTTCAGGCAGTTGGCCGAACGCACCGTCAGTTCGAGCTCGTCGACCGGGCGCAGCAGGATCGGATCGAAGTTGTCCTTGCGCGGTTGCTCGCGGTCGAAGGTCATCGGCTCCGTGCCTTCCAGGCCGGTGAAGACCACCAGCTGGTCGACCAGGATCTTGGCCGAGGCGCGGATCGCTTCCTCGGGCGAGATGGCGCCGTTGGTCTCGATCTCCATCACCAGTTTGTCGAGGTCCGTGCGCTGCTCGACGCGGGCGTTCTCGACCGCGTAGCTCACGCGGCGGACCGGCGAGAAAGAGGCATCGAGGACGATCCGGCCGATCGACTTGGTCGGCTCGTCGCCGTAGCGGCGCAGGTTGCCCGGCACGTAGCCGCGGCCCTTCTCGACCTTGATCTGCATGTCGAGCTTGCCGCCTTGCGCCAGGTGGGCGATGACGTGCTCGGGGTTGATGATCTCGACGTCGTGCGGGGTCTGGATGTCGGCCGCGGTCACCGCGCCTTCACCTTCCTTGCGCAGCACCAGCGTCACTTCGTCGCGGTTGTGCAGGCGGAAGACCACGCCCTTCAGGTTCAGCATGATGTGCACCACGTCTTCGGCGACGCCGTCGACCGTCGAGTACTCATGCAGCACGCCGGCGATCGTCACCTCCGTCGGCGCGTAACCCACCATCGACGACAGCAGCACGCGACGCAGCGCGTTGCCGAGCGTGTGGCCGTACCCGCGCTCGAACGGCTCGAGCGTCACTTTGGCACGGTGGCCGCCGAGCGGCTCCACGTGGATGGCTTTGGGTTTCAGCAGATTGGTTTGCATCGAGTCCTGTTCCTCTCAATACCCTCGGCTCGTTACACCGATAAGGCTGATGGACCATGCCGGGCTGTTGTCGTGTCCACTCCGTGCCCGGCACGCGAAGCGGCACCTGATCAGGTTCGCGCGCCACGGGCGGCGCGAACCCGCTCCTCGGTTCAGTTAGCGCGAATACAGTTCGACGATCAGCGATTCGTTGATGTCCGAACCGAATTCGTCGCGATCGGGCACCTTCTTGAACACGCCTTCGAGCTTGGTCGCATCGACCTGGACCCAGCCGGGCATGCCGATCGACTCGGCCAGCTTGACCGCATCGGTCACACGCAGCTGCTTCTTGGCCTTTTCGCGCAGGGCGATCACGTCGCCCGCCTTGACGAGGTACGAGGGGATGTTGACGGTCTTGCCGTTCACGAGGATGGCCTGATGCGACACCAGCTGGCGTGCCTCGGCACGGGTGGAACCGAAGCCCATGCGGTAGACCACGTTGTCCAGGCGCGACTCCAGGATCAACAGCAGATTGGCGCCGGTGTTGCCCCGGCGGCGCTCTGCCTCGGCGAAGTAGCGGCGGAACTGGCGCTCGAGCACGCCGTACATGCGCTTGACCTTCTGCTTCTCGCGCAGCTGCAAGCCGAAGTCGGACGTCCGGGAGCCAGACGTGCGGCCATGCTGGCCGGGCTTGGTGTCGAACTTCGCCTTATCGCTGATGGCGCGGCGGGCGCTCTTCAGATAGAGGTCGGTGCCTTCACGGCGGGCCAGCTTGGCCTTGGGTCCGAGGTAACGTGCCACGTTGCTTTCCTTTGATGTGTCTGACGCGAGGCGGATGTCGCGCGAGTCTGGCGGGTGTTGTGTAAGGCGCTCAGACGGTGGGCTTGAGGTACGCCGGGCTGCAATCGTGCCGGTTCAGATGACGGACACGAACCGCGGGACCCTCAACGAAACAGCCGGCAGCTGTTCAAGACAGCGCCGGCAGACGAAAGAACTCGCGAGTATAGCGGCAGCCAGGGCCGCCTTCGCGCCGCAGGATCAGATGCGGCGGCGCTTCTGCGGCCGGCAGCCGTTGTGCGGGACCGGCGTCACATCGCTGATCGAATTGATGCGAATGCCCAGTGCCGCCAGCGCGCGCACGGAGGACTCGCGACCCGGGCCAGGGCCCTTGATCTTGACGTCGAGATTCTTGATGCCCTGTTCCTGGGCGGCGCGACCGGCCACTTCGGCCGCGACCTGGGCCGCAAAGGGAGTCGACTTGCGCGAACCCTTGAAGCCCTGGCCACCCGACGACGCCCAGGCGAGCGCGCCGCCCTGGCGATCGGTGATCGTGATGATGGTGTTGTTGAACGACGCGTGCACGTGAGCGATGCCATCCGCCACGTTCTTGCGGATCTTCTTGCTCACGCGGCGTGCCGCGGTGTTGGCAGGTGCTTTGGCCATGTCGTGTCTCGGTCTTTAGCTGCTGGAGCCTGGGGCTGCTTACTTCTTCAGCGCCGCGGCACCCTTGCGCGGCCCCTTGCGGGTGCGGGCATTGGTGCGGGTGCGCTGGCCGCGCAGCGGCAGGCCGCGGCGGTGCCGCATGCCACGGTAGCAACCCAGGTCCATCAGGCGCTTGATGTTCATCGACAGCTCGCGGCGCAGGTCGCCCTCGATCGTGAGCTTGCCCACCTCTTCGCGGATGCGCTCGAGGTCGTTGTCGGTGAGATCCTTGATCTTCTTGGAGTAGGCGATGCCCACCGTTTCGCAGATCTTCTGCGCGGTGGTCCGGCCAATGCCGTAGATCGACGTCAGGCCAATCTCCGCGTGCTTGTGCGGCGGGATGTTGATGCCAGCGATACGTGCCATGTTCTAACCTCTATCTCAACCTTGACGCTGCTTGTGGCGCGGATCGGTGCAGATCACGCGCACGACACCGTTGCGGCGGATGATCTTGCAGTTGCGGCACATCTTCTTGACCGATGCAGAGACTTTCATCGTCTTCTCCTTAAGCACTCACTTCGCGCGGAACACGATGCGAGCGCGACTCAAATCGTAGGGCGTCAGTTCGACCGTCACCTTGTCGCCCGGCAGGATGCGGATGTAATGCATGCGCATCTTTCCCGAGATGTGGCCGAGCACGACGTGCCCGTTCTCCAGCTTCACGCGAAAGGTGGCATTGGGCAGGTTCTCGAGGATCTCGCCCTGCATCTGGATGACGTCGTCTTTTGACATCCGGCTTCTTCAGCTTGCTTTGAAATTCGCCTTCTTCAGCAGTGACTCGTACTGCTGGCTCATCACATAGCTTTGCACTTGGGCCCAGAAGTCCATCGTCACGACGACGATGATCAGCAATGACGTTCCACCGAAATAGAACGGCACGTTGTACTTCAATACCAGAAACTCCGGCAGCAGACACACCGCGGTGATGTAGATCGCACCCGCAAGTGTCAACCGCGACAGGATCTTGTCAATGTGACGCGCCGTCTGGTCGCCCGGCCGAATCCCCGGAATGAACGCACCACTCTTCTTCAGGTTGTCTGCCGTCTCGCGGCTGTTGAACACCAGCGCCGTGTAGAAGAAGCAGAAGAAGACGATCATGGCCGCGTACAGCAGCACGTAGATCGGCTGACCCGGAGACAGCGCCGCCGAGATGTCCTTCAACCAACGCAGGCCCTCGCCAGTGGCGAACCAGCCCACCACCGTCGCCGGCAGCAAGATGATGGACGACGCGAAGATCGGCGGAATCACACCCGACATGTTCAACTTCAGCGGCAGGTGCGAGGACTGGCCACCGTAGACCTTGTTGCCGACCTGACGCTTGGCGTAATTGACCAGGATCTTGCGCTGCCCCCGTTCGACGAAGACGACCGCAAACGTCACCAGCACGACCAGCGAGATGATGAACAGCATGGCGATGATGCTCATCGCGCCGGTGCGCACCAGCTCGAACAAGCCGCCGATGGCTCCTGGCAGGCCGGCAGCGATGCCGCCGAAGATCAGAATCGAGATGCCGTTGCCAAGGCCCCGCTCGGTGATCTGCTCGCCGAGCCACATCAGGAACATGGTTCCCGCGGTCAGGCTCACGACCGTGGTCATCCGGAAGCCGAAGCCGGGCGACAGCACCAGCCCCTGGGAACCCTCCAGTGCCAGCGCGATGCCCAGCGACTGGAAGAGCGCCAACCCCAAGGTGCCATAGCGCGTGTACTGCGTGATCTTGCGCCGGCCCGCTTCGCCCTCCTTCTTCAGCGCCTCCAGCGTCGGCACCACATAGGTCATCAGCTGCATGATGATCGACGCGGAGATGTACGGCATGATGCCCAACGCGAACACCGTGAAGCGCGACAGCGCCCCGCCGGAGAACATGTTGAACAGGTTCAGAATGCCGCCCTGCTGGTTGTTGAACAGCTGCTGCAGCTGGTTGGGATCGATGCCCGGCACGGGGATGTGTGCCCCGATGCGGTAGACCACCAACGCGAGCAGCAAGAACACAAGCCGGCGACGCAGGTCGCCGAACTTGCCGCTCTTGGCCAGCTGGTTTGCCGAAGTAGCCAAAGTCGAAGCCTTGCTTGATCAGAAGGCGTCAGGCCAAGCTGCCGCCAGCGGCCTCGATCGCCGCCTTGGCACCCGCCGTCGCGCCCAGGCCCTTCAGGGCCACCTTGCGTGACAGCTCACCGGCCTTGATCACCTTCACGTGACGGATCAGCTCGCCGACCAGGCCGGCTTGCTTCAGCGTCACCAGGTCAACCTCGTCCTTGTCCAGGCGCTGCAGGTCGGACAGGGTGATCTCGCCGTTGTACTTCAGCGCGCGGGACTTGAAGCCGCGCTTGGGCAGGCGGCGCTGCAGCGGCATCTGGCCGCCTTCGAAGCCGACCTTGTGGTAGCCGCCGGCACGCGAGTGCTGGCCCTTGTGGCCGCGGCCTGCCGTCTTGCCCAGGCCGGAGCCGATGCCACGGCCAACGCGACGCTTGGCATGCTTGGCGCCCGCGGCGGGCTTGATGGTATTGAGTTGCATGGTGAGAGTCCTAGCGATGCCTTACAGCACCTGCACCAGGTACGCGACCTTGTTGATCATGCCGCGCACCGCCGGGGTGTCTTCCAGCACGCGCTGGCTGTTCAGGCCGCGCAGGCCCAGGCCGCGCACGGTGTCGCGGTGCGACTGCTTGCAGCCAATCGGGCTCCTGACGAGCTTGACCGTGAGGGTTTTCTTGTCCGACATGGATGTTCTCCGTCGCGCCCGATCAGTTGAAGATCTCTTCAACCGTCTTGCCGCGCTTGGCCGCCACTTCGGCGGCGGTGGTCGAGCGCTTCAGCGCGTCGAGGGTGGCACGCACCATGTTGTACGGGTTGCTCGAGCCGAGGCTCTTGGCCACGATGTCGGTCACGCCCATCACTTCGAAGACGGCGCGCATCGGGCCGCCAGCAATGATGCCGGTACCGGCCGGCGCAGGCGCCAGCAGGACCTTGGCGGCACCATGCTCGCCGCGCACGTTATGGTGCACGGTGCCATTGCGCAGCTGGACCTTGAACATGTTGCGGCGGGCGCCTTCCATGGCCTTCTGCACCGACACCGGCACTTCCTTGGCCTTGCCCTTGCCCATCCCGATGCGGCCGTCGCCGTCACCCACGACCGTCAGCGCAGCGAAGCTGAGGGTCCGGCCGCCCTTGACGACCTTGGTGACGCGGTTGACCGCGATCATCTTTTCCTTCAGACCGTCGTCATTGCCTTCGGTCTGAGCACGGGGTTGAAACTTTGCCATTTGCGTAAGTCCTTAGAACTGCAGGCCGGCTTCGCGCGCAGCCTCGGCCAGCGCCTTCACGCGGCCGTGGTAGGCAAAGCCCGAGCGGTCGAACGCGACCTTCTCGACACCGGCAGCCTTCGCCTTCTCGGCGATGCGCTTGCCCACCAGGGCAGCGGCCGCGGCGTTGCCGCCCTTGTCCTTGCCGATCTGCTCGCGCACTTCCTTCTCGGCCGTCGAGGCCGAGGCCAGCACCTTGGTGCCGTCGTCGGAGATGACACTGGCGTAGATGTGCAGGTTGGAACGGAAGACGGTCAGCCGCACGGCGCCCTGGCCCGCGATGCGGGCGCGGGTTTGGCGGGAGCGACGCAGGCGCTGTTCTTTCTTGGTCAGCATGATCAGCTCCTTACTTCTTCTTCGTTTCCTTCAGCACCACGCGCTCGTCGGCGTAGCGGATGCCCTTGCCCTTGTACGGCTCGGGCGGACGAATGGCGCGCACTTCAGCGGCCACCTGCCCGACGACCTGGCGGTCGGCACCCTTGATGAGGATTTCGGTCTGGGTCGGGGTCTCGACCTTGATGCCGGCGGGCATGTCCTTCGCCACCGGGTGCGAGAACCCGATCTGGAGGTTCAGCTTGGTGCCCTGGGCCTGGGCGCGGAAACCCACGCCAACCAGCTGCAGCTTCTTCTCGAAGCCCTTGCTGACGCCGTTGACCATGTTGTTGAGCAGCGCGCGCATCGTGCCGCTCATCGCATTGGCCTGCGCACTCTCGTTCGCCGGGGCAATCTTGAGCTGATCGCCATCCATGGTCACGGTGACCAGCGCATGTGTCGGACGCACCAGCGTGCCGTTAGCGCCCTTGACCGTGATCTGGTCTTCCTTGATCTGCACTTCGACGCCCTTCGGGACGGCGATCGGCATCTTTCCTACGCGGGACATTTCGTGTCTCTCCTTCGCGCGATCAGGCCACGTAGCAAAGCACTTCGCCGCCGACACCGGACTGGCGAGCCTTGCGGTCGGTCATCACGCCCTTCGGGGTCGTGACGATCGCGACGCCGAGACCATTCATCACCTGCGGGATCGCGTCGCGACCCTTGTAGATGCGCAGGCCCGGGCGGCTGACGCGCTCGATGCGCTCGATCACAGGACGACCGGCGTAGTACTTCAGCGCGATCTCGAGCTCGCTCTTGGCGCCTTCGGCCTTGATGGCGAACCCGTCGATGTAGCCCTCGTCCTTCAGGACCTGGGCGATCGCGACCTTCAGCTTCGAGGAGGGCATCACGACGACGGCCTTCTCGATCATCTGCGCATTGCGGATGCGCGTCAGCATGTCCGCGATGGGATCACTCATGCTCATTTATGTATCTCCTTCAGGCGCGCCGCCGATTACCAGCTGGCCTTGACCACGCCCGGGATGTCGCCCTTGAAGGCGAGTTCGCGGATCTTGCTGCGGCCGAGGCCGAAGGTGCGGAACGTACCGCGCGGACGACCGGTCAGCTCGCAGCGGTTGCGCAGACGGGTCGGGTTGGCATTGCGCGGCAGCTTCTGCAGCTCCAGACGAGCCAGGTAGCGCTCTTCGTCCGACTTCGACGCGTCATTGGCGACGGCCTTCAGTTCGGCGTGCTTCTTCGAGAACTTGGCGACCAGCTTCTCGCGCTTGGCTTCGCGTTGCTTCAGGGACAGTTTGGCCATGATTCGCCTCAGTTCTTGAACGGAAAGCGGAAGGCGGCCAGCAGCGCCTTGCACTCGTCGTCGGTCCTCGCCGTGGTCGTGAAGCTGATGTTCAGACCGCGGATCGCGTCGATCTTGTCGTACTCGATCTCGGGGAAGATGATCTGCTCTTTGACGCCGACGTTGTAATTGCCGCGGCCGTCGAACGACCGCCCCGAGATGCCACGGAAGTCGCGCACGCGGGGCAGCGCAATCGTCACGAAGCGGTCCAGAAACTCATACATCTGGACACCACGCAGCGTGACCATGCAGCCGATGGGCAGGTTCTCGCGGATCTTGAAGCCGGCGATGGCCTTGCGGGATTTCGTGACCACCGGTTTCTGACCAGCGATCTTGGTGAGATCGCCGACTGCGTGGTCCATCACCTTCTTGTCAGCCACCGCCTCGCTGACGCCCATGTTGAGCGTGATCTTCGTCAGGCGAGGCACTTGCATCACCGACTTGTAGCCGAACTTCTTCACGAGGTCCGGCACGACCTTCTCGCGGTAAAACTCTTGCAGACGAGCCATGTCGACCTCTTATGCCTTGATCTCTTCGCCGCTGGACTTGTAGACGCGCACGCGCTTGCCATCGGCCAGGGTCTTCACGCCCACGCGATCGGCCTTGCCTGTGGCGGCATTGAAGATCGCAACATTGGATTGATGGATCGGCATCGTCTTGTCGACCACGCCGCCGGTCGTACCCTTCATCGGGTTTGGCTTCACGTGCTTCTTCACCACGTTCACACCCTCGACGACGACGCGCTCGTCATCGACGCGCAGCGACACGGTGCCGCGCTTGCCCTTGTCGCGGCCGGTCAACACGATGACCTGGTCGCCTTTGCGAATCTTGTTCATGGCCTGAGTCCTTCGATGAGCGATCTGCGGCCGGGCTTACAGCACTTCCGGCGCCAGCGACACGATCTTCATGAACCGCTCGGTGCGCAGCTCACGCGTCACCGGGCCGAAGATGCGAGTACCGATAGGCTCCAGCTTGGCGTTCAGCAGGACGGCAGCATTGCCATCGAACTTGACCAGCGAGCCATCCTGGCGACGCACGCCCTTGGCAGTGCGAACCACCACGGCGCTGTAGACCTCGCCCTTCTTGACGCGGCCACGCGGGGCAGCCTCCTTGATCGACACCTTGATGATGTCGCCGATGCCTGCATAGCGGCGCTTGGAACCCCCGAGCACCTTGATGCACATGACGGACTTGGCGCCCGTGTTGTCGGCCACGTCGAGCCGCGATTGCATTTGGATCATTTGTGTCCCCAACTTTTCCCGCCGAGCCACTGGCCCGGTTAAGGACCTGTCGCAAGTCGGTCAGTCTTGGGCCCGTCGCGGCCGCCGAGCAGGCAACCCCGATTGGGCGGATCCGACAACCGGCCCACGCGAATGCATAGGTCAGCTGGCGGCGAAGCTGCGGATTATGCGAGCAAATCCGCAGCCGGGTCAAGCGCCTGCATTAAGCCTTCAGTTCCTGGGCCTGCTTCAGCAGTGTGTCGGCGTCGCTGACCTCGAACTTGCCGGGTCCTTCGACGTTCAGCGACTTCACGACACCGTCCTTCACCAGCATGGAGTAACGCGCCGAGCGCAGGCCCATGCCCTTCGAGGTCAGGTCCAGCGTGAGGCCCGTCGCCTTGGCGAAATCGGCGCTGCCGTCGGCCATCATGCGAACCTTGCCGCCGGTTTTCTGCTCGCGACCCCAGGCCCCCATCACGAAGGCGTCATTCACTGACACGCACCAGATCTCGTCGACGCCCGCGGCCCTGAGCTCGTCGAACTTGGCGACGTAGCCCGGCACGTGCTTGGCCGAGCAGGTGGGCGTGAAGGCACCCGGCAGACCGAAGATCGCGACGGTCTTGTCGGCCGTTTCCTTTTGGATGTCGAATCCGTTCGGACCGAGCGAGCAGCCATTGCCCTCGATCTCGATGAACTCGCTCAACGTGCCCGCGGGCAGCTTGTCGCCAACCTTGATCATGCTTATCCCCTGGTGGAGTGGAGTGCGCCGGTCTTGGGCGCGGTGGTGACAGGCCCCGCCGTGTGACAAGGCCCGCGCAAAAAGAATGCGGCCGGTCCGCCAGCATGCCAGCGTTCCGGCCGTCGTCAGGCGACCGCGGGATGGAGCCCGCGGCGCTCGCGGGCTTAGACCAGTGCCGCCTTCTGCAGCAGCTTGGTCACCACCCAGGACTTGGTCTTGCTGATCGGACGGCCTTCGGCGATCTCGACCAGGTCACCCAGGTGGTACTCACCCTTCTCGTCGTGCGCGTGGTATTTGCGCGAGCGGC